>NZ_FPCG01000005.1 GCF_900116905.1 Micrococcus terreus
GATCGATGCACGGGGCGTCTTCGTCCACTGCCAGGGTGGCATCGACCAGTGCCGTCAGCGCCTGCGCCAGGTGCGAATCGGCGATCTCATATCGTGTCCGACGACCCTCGGGCTCGAAGACGACGATCCCGCAATCGCGCAGGCATGCCAGGTGGTTGGACACGTTCGGGCGTGTCAGGTCCAGATCTCGGGCCAGTTCCGCCGGGTAAGCGGGATGGTCGAGCAGGGTCAAGATGATCCGGGATCGAGTGGGGTCGGCCAGTGCACGACCCAGGCGGTTCATCACGTCGAGACGCGAAGCAATAGTCAGCATGGACTGAACTATACAGCGCGCACTGAACACTCGGTCACAGGCGTCCGCCCAGATCGCATGCCCGTAAGGGGAACCCTCACCGGACACCACCGCTACTTATCGAGAGGAACGACGGCACGCCTGGCGGGCTGTCCCGTAAGACCCGTTGTCACTTTCAGAACCCGACTGCACTCTCAGGGCAGTGATCCTGCGGGTGGTGCTGTTGGCTTCTGAACTCCGGTTGCTCAAGAGTCCTATGCACTAACCCCGCTTTTGCTCAATAGTCCTGTTCTCGAAAGGGACGCAGGAACGACGAAGGCCGTCCACAAGTCCGAGGCGAATGCGACGGGGTCGGCGTCCGCCAGAGTCCATGTCACATTAATCCTCACCGTGGCCGTCTACGGCACATAGAATAGATGACAGGTTATGGGACAACTTTGCAAAACTTCGCGGGTTGCGAGTCCTCTGTCACGTAAACGAACGGATAAATGACAGTGGAGGTGCACGGTGCTGGTCGGGTACATGCGAGTGTCCAAGGCCGACGGCTCCCAGACCACCGACCTGCAGCGCGATGCCCTGCTCGCCGCCGGCGTAGACCCCGAGGCACTGTATGAGGACAAGGCTTCCGGCAAGACCGACGACCGCCCCCACCTGGCTGCCTGCCTGAAGGCCCTCCGGTCCGGGGACACTCTGCTGGTGTGGAAGCTGGACCGGCTCGGTCGGGACCTGCGCCATCTGGTCAACATCGTCCACGACCTCACCGAGCGGGGCGTGGGACTGAAGGTCCTTACCGGCCAGGGCGCGGCCATCGACACCACCACCGCCTCGGGCAAGCTGGTGTTCGGGATCTTCGCGGCCCTGGCCGAGTTCGAACGCGAGCTGATCTCCGAACGCACCAAGGCCGGACTGGCCTCCGCCCGGGCCCGGGGCCGCAACGGCGGCCGCCCCTACAAGATGACCCCGGCCAAGATCCGCCTGGCGATGGCCTCGATGGGCAAGAAGGACACCAACGTCAGCGCGCTGTGTAAGGAGCTGGGCATCACCCGCCAGACCCTCTACCGCCACGTCTCACCCACCGGTGAACTGCGCGAGGCCGGACAGAAGGTGCTGGCCCAACGCCGATGACCACCGCGGGCCACGGATCGATGCTCCGCTGAGTCCGGACCGCGACGCCGATGATGACCCGTCCAGGGGCGCGCCGTATGGCGCCCCGTCATCGGGACGGACCACCGGACCGGTCATACGGGACGCGGCCCGCGGCGGACCACCGTTGATCCACGTGAGCTTCTGGTGTGTCCGGCGGTGGTTCCTCCAGCGGGTCTGCGTGGTTCCATTGCGACTAAGTCGCACGATGATGCGATGGACGATATGACGGTGCAGCTGCTGGTCGCTTCTGTCGGTGTGTTCGGAGCACTTGCTGGAGCCTTGTTGAGCCAGTTGCTGGCGGGCAAGGCTGAGCGGCAGCGCCGTCTCGCAGAGGATCGGTCTCGGTGGTTGACTGACTCCCTCCGCGTCAACACGCGATTTTTGGCCGGTTCTCTGAGGCTCGAACGGGATTTATGGTCCGCAGCTGCGCAGCTCGACCATGATGATCGGCCGGTGCGTATGCCTGCACACAGCACGATCCTGCTGACGCCCGAGCAGGGGATCCCCGGAGTATTCGACGCCGTGACTCGGTCCATTCTCGTGGAGGCCGTAGAGGACGCATTCGAGCGTCTCGATGCGCTGGAAGAGATGGTTGCTGAGATTGCCCTCGTAGGCACGGTCGAAGAAGTCCGCTCTGCCCAGGGCCTGCACGAAGCGCTATGGGACGCCGCCGGCGGTTTGGAGAGCTATCAAGCATTCGACGTCGTAACCGATGCCGTCTTACGTGCTAAAGCTGCACGAGACGCCTTCACGACAGCTTCACGGGTGGCGCTGCGCCCTAGCGACAAGTCGCGCTCCAATGACCGGCCTCCTCGCCGTCTCGACGACGCGCCACCGGCATCTGGTTAGCGATCCCTAACGGACACGTCTGAGCCCATGGTCGGAGCCGCCATTTAGCGATCACAGAAGGCCATTTAGCGATCAAATCCACAGGCAGGGAACTTCTTAAAGAAGGGTGGGGGCCATTGGCCCCCACCCTTGGTGTTCTAGCAGCCGCAGCCGCAGTTCTCGGGCCGGCAGGTCGGGTCGTTGCAGCAGTCGTTCATCTTGGATCACCTCCCGTTCTGTTGGAGCCAGGTTCCGGGGGCCGGTTGGGGGCAGTCCCCGGCGGGCAGTCCCTCGAGCATGGTGACCATCTCGGTGCGCAGGGCTTCGAGGCGTTGGATCTGGGCGTCCACCTCGGCCAGGCGCCGGGTGAGGAAGTCGGCGGCGGGTTCGCAAGGACAGGTGCCGGTGTCCCTGATGGTCAGCAGGTTGCCGATGTCCTCCAGCCGCAGGCCCAGTCGTTGGGCGCCCTGGATGAAGTGCAGACGGTCGACCGCCTCGGGGCCGTAGGCGCGATACCCGCCCGGGGTGCGGGCCGTCGGGGGCAACAGGCCCGCCTTTTCGTAGTACCGGATCGTGTCCGTACTCAGGCCGGCCGCCTCGGCGAGTTCACCGATCCGCATGCCCTGCCGGAGCGCTGTCTGGGTCGTCATGCACTGACGATAAACCTTGGAGTCCACTCCAAGGTCAAGACCTGCGGACTATTTTTTTCGACCGTTTTCCAGGGTGTGGGTGAGGTGCTCGGTGGCAGCGGTGACGGTGGCCCGGGCGGGGGCACCGACCCCGATGAGGGTGGCCGAGGCCGGGCCGCACCAGTCCCCGTAGCCGAGGAAGAACATCCCGGCGCGGTCACCGGATCGGGTGGGCAGGTCGCGGTCCGTGGCCGGGGTGGTGCCGTCCATGCTCAGGCCCAGGGGGCGCAGGTGACCGAGGTCGGGGCGGAAGCCGGTGCACCAGAGCACCGTATCGACCTCCAGGGTGCGGCCATCGTCCCAGCGGATGCCGGTGGGAGTGAAGCCGGTGAACATCGGGGCGGCCTCCAGTCGGCCGGCGTCGCGGGCCGCGCGCACCGGGGGCACGGCGACGATGTCCCCGAGGGACCCGACCCCGCCGGAGCTGGGCTCGCCGCGGCCCACGGCCTGGACGTGCTCGGTGGCCAGGGCGAACAGGGCCCGGCCGTCGACCTCGTCGGGCAGGTAGCGCGGTGACCGGCGGGTCACCCAGGTCACCGACTTGGCGGCCGGGAGCAGGTCGGCTGCGATCTGCGCCCCGGAGTTCCCCCCGCCGACCACCACCACCCGCTGCCCGGTAAAAGGGGTGCGGCTGCGGTAGCCGGTGGTGTGCAACTGCGTCCCGGTGAACTCCTCCGCGCCGGGGAGCCGGGGCACGAAGGGGCGGCGCCAGGAGCCGGTGGCGTTGATGATGACTGTGCTCTCCCAGGTGCCCCGGTCCGTCCGGGTGAGGTAGCCACCGTCGGGGCCGGCGGGGTGGTCCTCGACGGCGTGGACGGTGACGGGTCGGTGCACCGGCAGCTCGTAGCGGTCCTCGTAGGTGCGCAGGTAGGACACCACGTGTTCGGCGGAGGGGTTGCCCGCCCCGGTCCAGGGCGGCATCCGGTAGCCGGGCAGGGAGCTGTAGGCGGCCGGGGAGAACAGTTCCAGGGTGTCCCAGTAGTGCTGCCAGGCCCCGCCGGGCTGGGTGTTGGCGTCCAGGATCGCGTAACTGGGCGCCGGTCCGCCGCGGCCCCGGGCGGCGTCGCGGGTCAGGCGGTGCAGGTAGAACCCGGCGGCCAGGCCGGCCTGTCCGCCGCCGATCACCAGGACGTCGACCTGCCGGGCAGGCCCGATGGATACGTCGGGACGGTCAGCCAAGGTCCAGGACGCGGCGCAGCTCGGCGAAGGCCTCGGGGATGACGCTGTAGTGGGCCCGGGTGCCGCGCTGTTCCCGGGTGACCAGCCCGGCCTCCACCAGCTTCTTCATGTGGTGGCTCACGGTGGGCTGGCTGATGCCGAGCTCCTCGGTCAGGTCGCAGGAGCACACCGCCGCGCAGCCCTGGGCGGCCACGTGCGAGAGCAGGCGCAGGCGCATCGGCTCGGCCAGGGCCTTGAGCATCCCGGCCAGCCGCTGCGCGTCCGGGGCGTCGAGCGGCCCCTCGGACAGGGGGCAGCACTCCAGGACGCCGGCGCCGGGCTGGTCGCGGTCGGTGTCGAAGGGGGCGGAGAGGGTGACTGTCGGGGCCATCACCCCATCCTACATTGACGGACATCGATATGCCCATGTAGCGTCCATATCGATATTGGTCGATACAACAGATGGGTTCCCCGTGAGCGTCACCACCACCGCACCGCCGCCCGCCCAGCAGGGCGTGATGAAGGAGATGTCCTTCCTGGACCGCTGGCTGCCGGCCTGGATCGGGCTGGCCATGGTCGCCGGGCTCCTGCTGGGCCGGTTCATCCCGGGACTGAACACCGCCCTGGAGGCGGTGAAGATCGGGGAGGTGTCCCTGCCGATCGCCATCGGGCTGTTGGTGATGATGTACCCGGTGCTGGCCAAGGTCCGCTACGACGAGACCCACCGGGTGGCCGGGGACAAGCGGCTGATGATCACCTCCCTGGTGCTGAACTGGGTCGTCGGCCCGGCGCTGATGTTCGCCCTGGCCTGGATGCTGCTGCCGGACCTGCCGGAGTACCGGACCGGGCTGATCATCGTCGGGCTGGCCCGCTGCATCGCCATGGTGTTCATCTGGAACGACCTGGCCTGCGGGGACCGCGAGGCCGCCGCCGTGCTGGTCGCCATCAACTCCGTCTTCCAGGTCATCGCCTTCGGCGCCCTGGGCTGGTTCTACCTCCAGGTGCTGCCGTCCTGGCTGGGCCTGCCCACCACGTCCGCCGACTTCTCCGTCTGGGCGATCGTGCTCAGCGTGCTGGTGTTCCTCGGCATCCCGCTGCTGGCCGGGTTCCTCACCCGCACCCTGGGCGAGAAGGCCAAGGGCCGCACCTGGTACGAGGAGACGTTCCTGCCGCGGATCGGACCGTGGGCCCTGTACGGGCTGCTGTTCACCATCGTGCTGCTCTTCGCCCTGCAGGGCGAGGCCATCACCTCCAACCCCTGGGACGTGGCCCGCATCGCCCTGCCGCTGCTGGCCTACTTCGTGCTGATGTTCGGCATCGCGCTGCTGGCCTCCAAGGCCGTGGGCCTGGGCTACGCCAAGTCCACCACCGTGGCCTTCACCGCCGCGGGGAACAACTTCGAGTTGGCCATCGCCGTGGCCATCGGCACCTTCGGGGTGACCTCCGGCCAGGCCCTAGCCGGCGTCGTCGGCCCCCTGATCGAGGTCCCCGTGCTCGTCGGGCTCATCTACGTCTGCCTGTGGGCCGGACGTAAGCTCTTCCCCGGCGACCCGACCGTCCCGGCCCGGCCCGAGACCGCCGCCGCGCGCCGCCACTGAACCCCCACACCCCGACAGGAGAGCTAGAGATGACCACCCCAGAGTCCCCGTCCCGGCCGTCCGTGTTGTTCGTCTGCGCCAAGAATGGCGGCAAGTCCCAGATGGCCGCGGCCCTGATGGAACACCACGCCGCCGGGACCGTCGAGGTCCACTCCGCCGGCACCAAGCCCGGCGAGTCGATCAACGCCCTCTCGGCCGAGGTCATCGCCGAGGTCGGGGCGGACATGTCCGCCGGGCACCCCAAGCCCATCGACCCGCAGCTGCTGGCCCGCGTGGACCGCGTCATCGTGCTCGGCGACGAGGCCCGCGTCGACCCCGTGAAGGGGATGGCCGGGACCATTCAGACCTGGCACACCGACGAGCCCTCCACCCGCGGCATCGAGGGGATCGAGCGGATGCGCCTGGTCCGCGACGACATCGACGCCCGGGTGCGCACCCTGCTCACCGAGCTCACCGGGGCCGGCGACAGCACCCCCTCCTGACACCCTCTGGCTGCTTACCTCCCCCTAATCGCCTCCTAACAGAAACGGATGACTTGATGACCGCAGAGACCACCCCCGAGACCGCCACGACCCCGAAGCCCTCGGTGCTGTTCGTGTGCGTGCACAACGCCGGCCGCTCCCAGATGGCCGCCGCCTACCTCCAGCACCTCTCGGACGGACGCATCGAGGTCCGCTCCGCCGGCTCCGCCCCGGCCGAGACCGTCAACCCGGCCGCCGTGCAGGCGATGGCCGAAGAGGGCATCGACATCAGCGCCAACCAGCCCAAGGTCCTCACCGACGAGGCGGTCCAGGACTCGGACGTGGTCATCACCATGGGCTGTGGGGACGCCTGCCCGTTCTACCCGGGCAAGCGCTACGAGGACTGGAAGCTCGAGGACCCCGCCGGCCAGGGCATTGAGGGCGTCCGCCCGATCCGGGACGAGATCAAGACCCGCATCCAGCAGCTCATCACCGAACTGCTCCCCGCCGGCACCTCCACGAACTGACGGCGGGCCACCCCATGGACACCACGACCACGAACACCACCAGCACCGAGGCCACGAGTACTGAGGCCACCGACCAGCTGATCATCATCGGCTCCGGTCCGGCCGGCTACACCGCCGCGATCTACGCCGCCCGCGCCGGGCTCACCCCGCGGGTGATCGCCGGATCCGTCACCCACGGCGGGGCGCTGATGACCACCACCGAGGTGGAGAACTTCCCCGGCTTCCCCGGCGGCATCCAGGGCCCGGAACTGATGGCCGGACTGGCCGAACAGGCCACCCGCTTCGGCGCGGTCATCGAGTACGACGACGCCGCCACCGTCCAGCTCACCGGGCACCTCAAGCAGGTCACCACCCTGGCCGGGAAGACGTACCGGGCCCCGGCGGTGATCGTGGCCACCGGCTCGGCCTACAAGGAACTCGGCCTCCCCGAGGAAAAGCGCCTCAGCGGGCACGGGGTGTCCTGGTGCGCCACCTGCGACGGATTCTTCTTCCGCGACCAGGACATCATCGTCATCGGCGGCGGGGACTCGGCCATGGAAGAGGCCCTGTTCCTGACCCGCTTCGCCAAGACCGTCACCGTCGTGGTCCGCCGCGATGCGCTGCGGGCCTCGAAGATCATGGCCGCCCGCGCCAAGGACAACGAGAAGATCCGCTTTGCCTACAACAGCAAGGTCACCGCCATCCACGGTGCCGACAAGGTCACCGGGGTCACCCTGGCCGACACCGTCACCGGCGAGACCCGTGAGGTGGCCGCGACCGGGGTGTTCGTGGCGATCGGGCACCTGCCCCGCACCGAGCTGGTCGCCGGCCAGCTGGAGCTGGACGATGAGGGGTACATCGTGGTGGACGCCCGCACCACTCACACCAACCTGCACGGGGTGTTCGCCTGCGGGGATGCGGTGGATCACCGCTACCGTCAGGCCATCACCGCCGCCGGGACCGGCTGCGCCGCGGCCCTGGACGCCGAACGCTACCTGGCCGCCCTGAGTGATGCCGACAGCATCGCCACTGCACTCGTCGAGGAGCCCACCCATGGCTGATACCACCACCACAACCAGCACGGACACCGCCGGCGCCCCCGGGTTGCCGGTCGTGGTCATCGGGGCCGGGCCCGTGGGCCTGGCCGCCGCCGCCCACCTGATCGAGCGCGGCCTGGCCCCGCTGGTCCTGGAGGCCGGCCCCGAGGTCGGGGCGGCGATCCGGGACTGGGGCCACACCCGGCTGTTCTCACCCTGGCGGTACAACATCGACGCCGCCGCGGCCCGCCTGCTGGAGGCCACCGGCTGGGTCGCCCCGGACCCGGAGGCGCTGCCCATCGGGACCGAGCTCGTCGAGCAGTACCTGGCCCCGCTGGCCGCCACCGAGGCCCTGGCAGACCGGATCCGCACCAACGCCCGGGTGGTCGCGGTGTCCCGGGCCGGGATGGACAAGACCCGCACCGCCGGCCGACAGGACACCCCGTTCCTGGTCCGCGTCGCCCACGCCGACGGGACCGTGGAAGACCTCCGCGCCCGCGCGGTGATCGATGCCTCCGGCACCTGGACCACACCCAACCCGCTGGGCCAGGCCGGGCTCCAGGCCCCCGGCGAGGCCCAGGCCCGCGCCGCGGGACGGATCACCGTCGCGCTGCCGGACGTCCTGGGGGCCGATCGGGCCCGGTTCGCCGGCCAGCACGTGCTGGTTGTCGGGGCCGGACACTCCGCGGCCAACACCCTGCTCGAGCTCGGCGCCCTGGCCCAGGACGCCCCGGACACCCGGATCTCCTGGGCGGTCCGTTCGGCCGACGCGTCGAAGGTCTATGGCGGGGAGGACCGCGACGAGCTGGCCGCCCGCGGCGCCCTAGGCACCCGACTGCGCCACCTGGTCGAATCCGGGACCATCCAGGTGCACCCCTCCTTCACCATCACCGCCTTCACCCCCACCGACCAGGGCCTCACGGTGCACGCCAACACCCCGGTCGGAGACCGTGAGCTGGCCGTAGACGTGCTGGTCCCGGCCACCGGATTCCGACCCGAGCTGGGCTTCCTTTCCGAACTGCGCCTGGAACTGGACCCGGCCGTGGAGGCCCCCCGGCAGCTGGGCCCGCTCATCGACCCGGAGTTCCACTCCTGCGGTTCCGTGGCCCCGCACGGGGAGCGAGTCCTCTCCCACCCGGAGCCGGACTTCTACCTCGTGGGGATGAAGAGCTACGGCCGGGCCCCGACCTTTTTAATGGCCACCGGCTACGAGCAGGTCCGCTCCATCGCCGCCGCCCTGGCCGGAGACCGGGCCGCCGCCGACGCAGTGCGCCTCGAACTGCCCGAGACCGGGGTCTGCTCCACCGACCTCGGCGGATCCTGCGACGCACCGGCCCCCGCCACCCCGGACGCAGACCAAGGGTGCTGCGCCCCGACGGTGGCCGCGGAACCGGCCGTGGCCTGCTGCGCCGCTGAGCCCGAGCCGATCACGATCCTGTCCACTGCCCCTGCCACCCGCGTATCCGCCTGCTGCTGACCATCCCGCCCTGAGGAGTCGCCATGTCCGAGCCGACCACCCTGGACACCCACGTCCTGCAACGCAACGCCGAACACCTGGCCGAGAAGTACGTCGGGATCTTCTCCCCGGCGACGGTGGAGCGCTACGTCTTCGAGTCCTACGCGACCCTCTCGCGCACCGCGAGGCTCCGCACCTACCTGGCCTCCACCGCCACGCACTTCGCCGACAACCGGCTGCGGGCCCTGGGCCAGGGGCAGGGCAAGATCCACTCCCCGGTCCCGCAGGTGCTCTTCGTGTGCGTGCAGAACATCGGCCGCTCCCAGATCGCCGCGGCCCTGCTCACTCACCACGCCGGGGACGGCGTGGAGGTCCGCTCGGCCGGGTCGCTGCCCGGCTCGGAGGTCCACCCCCTCGTCGTGCAGGCCCTGGCCGAGCGCGGCGTCGACGTGTCCGGGGCCTACCCGAAACCGCTGACCGACGACGTGGTGCGGGCCGCGGACTACGTCATCACCATGGGCTGCGGGGACGCCTGCCCGGTCTACCCGGGCAAGCGGTACCTGGACTGGGAGATCACCGACCCCGCCGAGCAGACCGTGGAGGGGGTCCGTGAGATCGTCGAGGACATCGACGCCCGCGTCCGGGACCTCTGGGCCCAGCTCCAGGACTGAATCGGGGGTCTGCGGGCGGCAGGTCCGCACGGATCATCGGGAGGATGATGGCCGCCACCGACACGGCCACCGATCGGCTCACCTCGGACCGCCCCCGCGGTGGCCTCACCGCCCTGTGCATCGCGGTGACCACCAGCTGGGGGCTGCTGTACTACTCGCTGCCGGTGGCCCTGGCCCCGATCGCCGCGGACACCGGCTGGAGCCACACCGCGATCACCGGCGCCTTCTCGGCCGGGCTGATCGTCTCGGCCCTCGCCGGGGTGCGGGTCGGCAGGATCCTGGACACTCGGGGCCCGCGCCGGGTGATGACCGCCGAAGGCATCGCCCTCGTGGCCGCACCTACCGAGACACCACGGATCACCGAAGCACCAGCTCCGGCGCCGAGGTCGGCGTTGTAGATCTACAAGGAGGACCTCAGGTGAGCCAGCGCTTCATCGTCACCAAGGAGCACCACCGCTTCACCGAGTTCGCCGACGCCGTGCGCCGCGGGCACACCATCGGTTTGTGCTTCGGATCAGCCGGCGTAGGAAAGACACTCTCCGCACGCCGCTACGCACACTACGAGAAGGCTCATGACCTGCTGACCTACTGGGGGCCGCGCTCCGACAACGACGCCAAGATCTACGCCGCCTTGAACCAGAGCCGCACCGTGCTCTACACCCCCAGCGTGCTGACCACCCCGCGGACCCTGAAGGACGAGCTGACCCAAGCCATCACCCGCACCAACATGTGCATCGAGCAGCACCTCGTACCTCCCGGCACGGCCACTCCCGAGGCCTGGGGATGGCGACACGGCAGGAACTACGTGGAGCTGATCATCGTCGACGAGGCCGAACGACTGCGTCCCGCCGCTCTGGAACTGCTGCGCGATCGCTACGACCGCGACGACATCGCCCTGATCCTGATCGGCATGCCCGGCCTGGAGAAGCAGTTCAGCCACTACCCCCAGTTCTACAGCCGAGTCGGCTTCGCCCACCAGTACCGGCCCCTGGGACAAGACGAACTGCTGTTCGTCCTCGAGCGACACTGGCGATCCCTCGGCAAGACCCTCGACCCCGACGACTTCACCGACGCCCAAGCCATCGCAGCCATCGCACGGATCACCCGCGGCAACTTCCGGCTCCTCGAACGCCTCTTCCCCCAGATCCAGCGGGTCCTGAAGATCAACGAACTCGACACCATCACCAACGACGTCATCGAAGCCGCACAGAGCACCCTGGTCATCGGTGTCACCTGACCCCGCCACGAAGCGACCGAAGAACCCCGCCATTCAGCAGACGAAGTCACAATCTGACGTCAGGACCTCAAGTGTGAAATCGGGTATACCCGCTTGGACACTCGATCCTGACTGGCAGCGGCTGAAGTCGGCTGCATGGATATAAGGAGTCACCGGCACGAACTGTAACTTTGTGAATGCTAGGACTGTCCATAAGGGGACCCCTCACCGACACGCCAGCGACTGCCATCCCTGGTAGCGAGGCGCTCCGGGCATAGTTCAGGGAAGTGTGTGCCCACGCCGGCCGTACTTGGGTCGGCGAGTCAGCGCCACAGCCATTGCGTGTGCTTGGGCCGCGCAGTAGACAGGGAGCACTGGCACGGCCTCGAGGATGGGAAGATCGCCATGAGCAGCAAGGTGCGCCAGAGTCCGACCACCCCGGCGGGTCAGGGGAAAGGGGCAGGACTGGCGGCGCTGGAGCAGGGAGCGAACCTCTTCCAGGGAACCGCCCCGCTGAAGGACTTCGATGTCTACGGCGTTGGGTTCCATCCGGCCATGGACGACCCGCAGATGCAGATGGAGGCCCACCACTACTGCCGGGTGGTCAACGACGACTTCATCCAGTGTGTTCTCTTCGACGGCAACACCCGCGAGGCTAACCTCATCGGCATCGAGTACATCGTGTCCGAAGCGCTCTACCGGACCCTGCCGGAGCAGGAGCGCAGTTACTGGCATCCGCACAACTTTGAGATCCTCTCCGGACAGCTTGTCGCCCCGGGACTGCCCGATGTCGCCGAGAAGGCCTTCATGAAAAGACTGCTCAACAGCTACGGCAAGACGTGGCACACCTGGCACACCGGCCGGCACGACGGCGATCCGGGTCACCCGTTGCCGATGGGCGACCCGATGCTCATGTGGTCCTTCAACCGGGACGGTGAGTGTGATCCGTCGCTGGAGCAGAACCGGGAGGAGGCGATGGGATTGGACACCGTCAAGACGCGGGGCGAACGTCAGTCCTTCGTCTCCGAGGCGCATCCTCAGGAAAGTGTGAACAGGATGCGTGATCAGTTCACCGGGACCTCACCGATCCCCGGCGTCGTGGACGTCGAGGACGCTTGAGTCTGTCGCATGACAGCGGAGGAAGGTGCCGACAGGGGATTGACAGTCTCCGGCGTCGAGCCGGCCGTTGAATCCAGCAGCGATGAGATCGGGCTTGTCAAGGCTCTAGTCAGGATGCCGCTTGACTGGCAAAGAAGAGTTTGGACATCCGGGCATGGACGCGGTGTGGGCCTCAGGCGTGGCGCACGGAGGCGGCCTCCTGGTCCCGCAGGGCGGTGGTCTCCAGTTGGATGGTGGCGTGGTCGAACGAGACGGGGAAGTGCTCCTTGACGCAGGCGCGGACCTCTTCCAGGATTCGCGGGGCGTGGCCGGACTCGAAGCACCGATCTTCGACGACGACGTGGGCGGAGAGCACCGGCAGGCCGGTGCCGATCATCGAGGCGTGCAGGTCGTGGACATCTCTGACGTGCTCCAGTGCCAGGATGTGCTCGCGGACCTCGTCGAGGTCCACGCCCTTGGGGGTGAACTCCATCAGCACCCGCACGGTTTCCCGCAGCAATGAGAACGCGCGCGGCACGATCAGGGCGGCAATGAACAGGGCGGCAATGGTGTCCGCCTGCTGGAAGCCGGTGGTGTTGATGACGATCGCCGCGACGATCACCCCCACGGATCCCAGGGCGTCGTTGAGGACCTCCAGGAACGCCGCGCGCATGTTGAAGTTCGCCCCCCGGCTGGAGGCCAGCACCGCAATGGCCGCGACGTTGGCGACCAGCCCGATGACGCCGAAGACCAGCAACTCGGTGCCGGGCACCTGCGCGGGTTCGAACAGTCGACGGATGCCCTCGACCGCCGCGTAGGTGCCGACCACCAGCAGCAGCGCCGCCTGGCCCAGGGCGGCGATGACCTCGATCCGGGCAAAGCCCCAGGTGCGGGAGCTGCTGGGCGGGCGCAGCATCATGGTCGCGGCGATGAGAGCCACGAGCAATCCCGAGGCGTCGCTCACGGCGTGGGCGGTGTCGGTCAGCAGCGCCAGGCTGCCGGTGACCACGCTGCCGACCGCCTGGGCCAGAACAATGATCGCGGTCAGGCCGAAGGCGATCAACAGTCGGGCGCGCATCCCCCGATCGGCTTGCTGCGGCACCTGACCGTGGCTGTGGCTCTGGCCGTGCTGGTGTCCGGCGCCCATCAGCCCTCCTCGGTGATCAGATCGTCGTGATCATGGTGGTCCCGCAGGGACAGCGACACCCCGGAGGCCCCCAGCAGCGCGTCCGCGGCCTGCATCAGATCGGTCAGCCGGGACGGGTCGGCCAGACAGAACCACGAGGACCGGCCCTCGGCGCGCACCCTGACCAGGCCGCAGTCCCGCAGGCACGCCAGGTGCTTGCTCACCGTGGACTGCGCCAGGTGCATGTGATCCACCAGGTCCCGGACCCGGTGCTCCCCGGTGGCCAGGTGCTCCAGCAGCGCCAGCCGAGTCGGTTCGGCCAGCGCATGGAACAGTGCTGCGTAGGCGCCGCGGTCCTCGAACCCCGAGGGCTCGTCACGGATCGGATATATCGTCATACAACGATGATAGCCACAACCGGCGATTTGACAAGGTTGAGAACGCTACGATCGGCGTGCCGTCGGGGCGCCCGCCTTGCCCGAAGCCCGGGGGCGCCCTCAGGGCCGGGGCGCTCAGGCCGGTGAGCGTGACCTACGGCACCAGCGCCGTGCGCAGGAGTGGCGGACCCGCGACCGCCCGGGGCGCGCGACCAGCGGTCCTCCCGGACCAGACAGTCGGGAGACAATGGAGTCATGTACGCGCCGATCGACCTCCAGACCCCTCTCGTCACCCAATGGGTCGGCACGCTCGTGGCCATCGTGGGGCTGGCGGTCCTCGCCCACGGGCTGTGGCGCCGCAAGCGTTACCAGGCCCACTTGGACGACGAGGACGCCCGCTTCGCCGGACCGGACCGGACGAAGGATGCCGTCCGTGAGGTGTTCGCGGGGGCGGGGCCCTCGTCATCGGCCTGGCGGCTGTCGCCTATGCGGTCTACGGAGACATCACCTCGCAGAACAACATCCAGGAGAACGTCGCCAAGAAATACGGGGTCGAATCGGTGGAGGACAAGGGGTGGCGCGGCAATGCGCTGCGCGCCGACGTCACCATGCCGGACGGCACCGTCCACCGGGACGTCCAAATCATCTTCGAGGACTCCGGCGAACCACAGATCAGCCGCGACCTGAGCGGCCCCGCCACCGACGGCACCGAGTAGGCCACACCGGGCGTCCGCGTTGGCTCCCGGGCACCCCGTGGCCAGGCCACGGCCCCAGCATGATCCGACCTCCACGTACCACCTGCAGCTCAGCGCGGCTGCCACGGGCGGACATACCCCATTGCCGTTCACGTCGGAGGCCGGAGGGTCGGGCCCGGGGGCGCGGCCGGTGGGGGCCGCAGTAGACAGTAGGCCTCGCCTCACCGCTGGACACGACAGAGCGGGATAGCGCCGGTGGGGAACAGCACGCAGGCGGCGCCATCATCGCCCGGCCCTGCCGCCCAGTGCCGTGGACCGGGGGACAACTGGTGGGCAGGCAGCCTGCGCCAGCCCGGCACCACCACCGACTCGAGGCAGGGCGGTCCGGCGGTGTCCCTGGATAGCAGGACGGACGACCCGAATCTGAGAGGCCGGCGCCGGGGCCACACGGCCCGGTCATTCTCCGGAGCCCGGTCGTCCTGCCTCATCACCATGCCCTCTCACCGGGGCCGGTGCCCTGGGCGGCGCGGGCAAGGACCGTAGGCGCTGTCCTCAGTGGTGGCCGGCCCGGGGATCAGGCCTCCGCGGCCTTCCACCGGCGGGCGGAGACGAACGAGTGGACGCCCAGGACCACATAGAGCAGGAGCAGGGCGAAGGTGATCGTGCTGGTGAACACGGCCGTAGGACGCTCCGCGGTGCCGGCGATCAGTGCGCCCAGCTGCAGGACGTTCATCGAGGTGCCCAGGATGCCCAGCACGGCCACGGCCAGGGCCAGGTGGATGCCGAGCTTCTGATTCTTCCGGCCAATGAGGCCCGCGACCAGGATCACCGCTCCCAGGATGGCCGGGATCAGCGCCGTCCAACTGGCGAACGCCGTGGCGATATAGGCGATGGCGCCGACGGCGATGAGCAGGACGCCGAGTCCAATGGTGATGCGAGGCATATCGCTCCTTAGGCAGATGGGGCCCACACATGTTCTACTTCTACGCGCTGTAGTAGAACCTTCTTCTACGCAGTGTAGTAGAGATGGCGTTCCGGCCTGTCGCCGCAAACCCAGCCGGGGTCTCGCATCCGCACCGCCGACCGCATCGCCATCAGGCAGGTCCGGGACGCACCCGGCGCGTCGGGACGGCACGTTGCCGGCGGCCGAACAGGGGTCGGCCCAATCCCCGTCAGTACGGCACTTGGCCACCCCGCCGGCCATGTCCTGGACCAGGTGCGTGTCCGCGCAAGCCGTGCAGGCCTGGGGGCGCTGGGAACAGGCCTGGATGCACTCGGCCAACATCCGCCGGCCGATGCTCCCCACCTGCATCGGGGAGGTGTCCAGCATGGTGCTCACGGGATGGGTCGCGGTGCGCTCCTTCGTCGATCCGAGGGATCGACGCCCACGCCCGCCCGGTCACCGACCGCGGACCGCCCCTGCGCCGCGGACGGAGGGGCCGAACCTTGAAGGTTTCGTGAAGATCGCCGCCCGCCACGGACACCGTCCGTGGTCGCCGCAATGGTGGGAAACCCCGCCGTTACTGGGATTCCGGGCCGACGCCGGCCCATGGAGGGGGCGCGGAGGCCCGCTGGCCTCCCGTGCTTCCTTCCGGGGCCCGAGGCGTGAAAGCGGCTGAGCCACCGTGAACACCATTTCCTCCCGGCCGCTCGGGACAGAGTCAGCTCACCGAAGCCCCGGGGCCCCGCGGGGTGAGCCGGTCACGGCACCGCGGACGCCGAGGAGTCCCCTACTCGCACCCGGGGCCGGGGCTCGTGGGCTCAATACTGCCGGCCTGCCCGGTCCCGGCCTCCTCGCCGCCGGGGAACAACCCCACGTCGACCTCACGTCGCGAACCCAGATCCGAGGGGCCGACCCATGCCCGCCGCACGTGCACACCAGGCCCGGACCGGCGCAAGACCTGGCTGGCCTGCCCTGGGCACCGGGACTGGCTCACCGACTACCTGCGGTCCCGCGGACTGCTGAAGGACGTACTGCCCCTTGACTGAGACCCTGACGGACCGGCCGGCGAAGCGCGGCCGCCTCGACTACCGTTTCCTGATCTCGCCCCAGTGGCTCGGCGGCCTGGTCTTCTGCGCCCTCTTCGCCCTCGCCTGCGCCCTGCTGGGCCAGTGGCAGATGGACCGCCGCATGGAGACCGTCGCCGAGATCAACAAGGTGCTCTCCAACTACGACGAGCCGGCCGTGCCGCTGGCCGGCAACGCCGGGCTGTTCACGGACGTGCGGCCGGAGCAGGAGTGGACCCCGGTCGAGATGCACGGGGAGTACCTCGAGGAGGACACCCGGATCGTCCGCAACCGGCCCCTGGCCGGCAAGCCGGGCTACGAGGTGCTCGTCCCGTTCCGGGCGGACACCGGCGACGTGATCGTGGTCAACCGCGGCTGGCTGCCCATCGGAGACACCACCCCCGGCCGTCCCGACGTCGTCCCGACGCCCCCCGCGGGCGAGGTCACGGTGGTCACCCGCATCAAGCCCGGTGAGCCGGACCTGGGCCGGGACGCCCCCGAGGGCCAGCTCGCGTCGATCGACCTCGCGGCGTTCGAGGACAGCGTCGGCTACGACGTGGCCGACACCGCGTACGGGCAGCTCGCGACGGAGTCCCCCACCCCGGCCGTGGCGCTGCAGCAGCCGCCGAAGCCTCCGCTGGACGAGGGCCCGCACCTGTCCTACTCCCTGCAGTGGTTCATGTTCGGGCTGATGAGCTTCATCGTGTGGGGCTACATGGCCCGGCAGCGCGCGGTCAACGACCGCGACGACCGGGAACTGGGGCTGACCGAGGACGACGGCTACCTCTCGGCCCACCGCGCGCCGCGCGCCCGCCCCGTGAAGCGCCGCGGCGGGCGGCCCACGGACGAGGAGGTCGAGGACGCGATGCTCGACGCGGTCGACTCGCGGCACTAGATCGTCACCATCAGCATGTCGCCGTCCACGGAGGCGGTGAACTCGGTCAGCGGTTTCTGGGCCGGGCCGCCGTAGGGCACGCCCGTTGCCACGTCGAAGTGCGACCCGTGGCAGGGGCAGGCGAAGGTGGGTTGGCCCCGATTCTGGCCCGGGGCCACCGTGCACCCCTGGTGTGTGCACACGGCGGAGAAGGCACGCACCGTGTCCTCGGATTCGCGGTGCAGCAACAGGGTTCGACCGCCGATGGTCACGGACGCCTGGCCACCGACCGGCAGGTCCGCGGCGGGCAGGGCCGGGGTGGGGGAACCACCGGGGTGCTGTGACGGTGCGCTGGCCTCGGCCTGGAGGTCCTCCGTGCAGCCCGTCAGGCCCACCGTGGTGGCCACTCCCACCGCACCGATGACCGCACCGCGCCCCAGGAAGGCCCTGCGGGAGGTGCCGCACCCGCCACAGGCGGTCTCGCCGTCGCGGTGACCCGAAGCGGTGGGGGTGCTGGCGGTGGAGGTGTGGGCGGTGGGATCGATCGCGGAAGTCATCCGTTCATTATTCGCCGTCCGTCTCCGATCGGTGGACGCCCGTGACGTGGTTCAGGCGAGTTGGCTCAGACCGCGGCCGCGCCACATCCGTCCGGTTCAATGCTGCTGCTCGGGGACGTAGTCTCGGCTCAGACCGTGTCGGTGCGTGGGGAGGTGGGGGCCATGCCGAGGATGTCCACCCTGGAGGCCGCGTTCTGTCGCAGTGCGCCGTGGCGCCTTGTGGCCCGGCGGCTGGTTCCCTGGGCGACGCAGGGTGTGCCCCTGGCCGGGAGGGTGCTGGAGATCGGTGCAGGCAGCGGAGCGATGGCCCAAGCGATCCTTGCGGCCCACCCCCGGCTTCGTCTCACCACGACCGATGCGGACCCGGCGATGGTCCGGTCCGCGCAACGGCGCCTCGCCCGGTCCGCGGCGGAGGTACGCCAGGCCGATGCCACCGCCCTGCCCTTCGCCGAGGAGTCCTTCGACACGGTGCTGAGCTTTCTCATGCTCCACCACGTGATCCACTGGGAACAGGCGGTGGCCGAGGCGTCCCGGGTCCTGCGGCCGGGCGGGTTCTTCGTGGGCTACGACCTGCTCGCCTCGCGCGCCGCCGCCTGGCTGCATGTGGCCGACCGCTCGGCGCACCGGCTCATCGAACCGGCCGCGTTCGGACCGGCCCTGCAACATGCCGGCCTGGAGCCGGTCCGCCTCCAGGTCTCCCGCGGTGGTCGGGTGCTGCGTTTCATCGCGCACAAGCCCGGCACCGTCCAGGCCGAACCCGGTGCCGACAGGGGAGCGCGCCGAGCCGGGCGGGGCGGACCGAGGGTCCCTGGCCTCATCAGCGCTACCAGCGCCAGCGGCGCCGCGCCCGCGCCGCCCGGCCTGGAACCCGTGCCTCGACGGGAGCATCGTGGTGCGGATTCTCCCCTTCCTTCTACGGGCTGTAGAATTCCGGGGACGTCCTGCCCCGAGGGAGAGGTCCCGGAAGTACGCCATGTCCTGCGCCCAGCATTCCCGTGAGTCCGATCGCCGGAGCCCGGACCACCCGGGCTGGCCGGGACGGCGCGGCGTGCTGGCCGGTTTGGCCGGGGTCGTGTCCTTGCCGCTGCTGGCGGCCTGCAGTTCGGACGACCCGTTGGCCGCCCAGGCCGGCAACGCCGATGGCAAGAACTACATCGCCGGTGACGGGTCGGTCCTGGAGATCGCCCCGGCCGAGCGCGGGGAGCCGGTGCGGTTCCGCTCCACCCTGTTCTCCGGGGAGCCGGTCAGCACCGAGGACTTGGCCGGGGATCCGGCGGTGCTGAACTTCTGGTATGCCGCCTGTGCCCCGTGCCGGGTGGAGGCCCCGGACCTGCAGGCCCTGCACGAGCAGTTCGCCCCCGAGGGGGTGCGGTTCTTGGGCATCAACGTTCGGGACACGATCGCCACGGCGCAGGCTTTCGAGCGCAATTTCGGGATCACCTACCCCTCGGTGGAGGACCGGGGCGGGGAGGTGCTGCTGGCGATGACGGACTACGTGCCGCCGCAGGCCGTGCCCACCACCATCGTGCTGGACCGCCAGGGCCGGGTCTCGGCCCGGATCCTGGGGATCGCCGAGCCCTCCACGCTGCGCACCCTGATCACCACCGTGCTGGATGAACAGGCCTGAGCGTCCCATGACCGCCTGGACACGTCCCCTGACCGCCACCGGGACTGCGGCGGTCGGCCCCGGCGATGGGATCGGCCTTGCCGGTTCGCCGCCGCCGACGCAATGCCCCGGTGACGAGAGGCAGTCCAGGGACGAGAGGTGGCCGCGGTGAGCCAGCAGGACAACGTGCGGGTGGCCCGGGACGAGGCCGCCCAGGCCAATACCCCGCCCCCGCCGGAGTCTCCCGCCCCGGACGGTGGCTCTCCCCGCGGACGCCAGGACGTGGAACTGCCCGCCCTGGGCGTCTGGGGCACGCTGCGGTTCGCTTGGACCCAGCTGACGTCCATGCGCACCGCGCTGATGCTGTTGCTGCTGCTCGCCGTCGCCGCGGTGCCCGGGTCCCTGTTCCCGCAGCGCCCGGCCGGGCCGGGAATCGTCCAGAACTACATCGACGACAACCCGGTGCTGGGGGAGTGGCTGGACCGGTTCCAGATGTTCGATGTCTACTCCTCGGTCTGGTTCTCGGCGATCTACCTGCTGCTGTTCGTCTCGCTGATCGGCTGCGTGGCCCCGCGCGCCGTCAAGCACGCCAAGGCGCTGCGCTCGGCCCCGCCGCGCACCCCGCGCCGGCTCTCCCGGTTGCCGGAGTACGGCCGGGTCGTCCTCGAGTCCTCCGGTCCCGCACCCGTCGAGGCGGTGGAGCAGGCGGCGAAGTACTTGCGCAAGCGCGGCTACCGCACCGAGGTGCGCCAGGAGCCCGACGGCGGCGCCTCCGTGGGCGCCGAACGCGGCTACGTGCGCGAGGTCGGCAATATCGTCTTCCACCTGTCCCTGATCGGGGTGCTGGTGTTCATGGCCACCGGCTCGCTGCTGAGCTACCGCGGCCAGAAGATTCTCGTCGAGGGGGAGGGCTTCGCCAACACCCTGATCGCCTACGACGCCTTCACCCCGGGCAGTGCCTTCTCCGAGGAGATGCTCACTCCGTTCTCGATGACCCTGAAGCGTTTCGAGTACGTCTATGACCGGCAGTCCCCGACCCACTACGGCCAGCCGCTGGATTACACGGCCGTACTGGACGTGCAGGACGGTCCCGGTGACACCGCCCGAGAGGTCGAACTGAAAGTCAACCATCCACTGGACTTCCAGGGCACCCGGGTCTACCTGGTCGGCAACGGGTACGCCCCGGTGGTCACCGTCCGGGACGGCAACGGGGACATCGCCTTGCAGGGTCCGGTGGTGGCGCGGGTCCAGGACAATGTCTTCACCTCCTTGATGACTATCAAGGCCCCGGACGCCCGTCCCGACCAGCTCGGCTTCGTCGGCTTCTTCCTGCCCGCCGCCTACACCGGCGAGGACGGGGTGGCGGTCTCGATCGACCCCGCCCCGCTGAACCCGGAGTTGAACCTGAACTCCTACTACGGCGACCTCGGCCTGGACGAGGGCGACCCACAGAACGTGTACGTGCTGGACACCGAGAACCTCACCGAACTGAACTCCCGGAACCTCGAGGCCGGCGGCATCACGCTCAAGCCCGGGGAATCCTACGAGCTGCCCGAAGGCAAGGGCTCCATCAGCTTCGACGGGCTTAAGCGCTACGTCGGCCTGGACATCCTCTACGACCCGGGCAAGTGGGGCGTCGGCTTCTTCGCCGTGCTGGCCCTCGTGGCCCTCGGCGTGAGCCTGTTCGTGCGCCGCCGCCGCGCGTGGGTGCGTGGCACCACGGGCCCCGACGGGTCCACCATGGTCGAGTACGGGCTGCTGGCCCGTGGCGAGGACTTCGGCCTGCGCGAGGAGAACCTCACCCTGCGCCGGCAGTTTGAGAAGTTGTGGCCGGTGCAGGCACCAGAAGACATCGAGAGCACCGAGGGACCGATCGTCGTCGCCGGTGCCGCACAGAACCGAGTGGAGTGACCCATGCAACCCATCAACTATCAATTGGCCGCCTACAGCGACCTGTTCATGCTGATCGCCGCCATCGTCTACGCCGCGGCCTTCATCGCCTTCGCCCTGGACATGGCCAGCTCCTCCAAGACCATCCGGGCCCTGGAGTCCGAACTGACCGAACAACAGGAGCGCACCGATGCGGCCCGCTCCTCTGCGGCCCGCCACAAGCAACTAGTCGGGGCCGCAGGGGGGGCGGCAAGCACCCCGACGCCGGGCCACGGCCCAGGCACGACGGCATCACCGGCCGCCGGGAACGCGGTGGGCGGCCTGGTGGACGAAGACATGGACTACACCGGGGCCACCCGGCGCCCGGCCGCCAACGTCGCGGTGGCACTGATGGTCATCGCCGCCGCCCTGCACGCCTTCGCGGTCATCGCCCGGGCCCTGGCCGCGCGCCGGGTGCCGTGGGGCAACATGTACGAGTTCTGCACCACCGGCGCACTGCTCGTGGCCGCGGTCTACCTGCTGTTCCTGATCCGCAAGGACATCCGCTTCCTGGGGACGTTCGTGGCCGGGCTCGTGGTGATCATGATGGCCGCGGCCACGATGGGCTTCCCCACCCCGATCGCATACCTGCAGCCGCCGCTGCAGTCCCCGTGGATCGTCATTCACGTCTCCATCGCCGTGCTGGCCTCGGCGCTGTTCACCCTGACCTTCGCCATGAGCATCCTGCAGCTCATCCAGCACCGCCGCGAGGCCAAGGCACCCACCGGTGCCACCGGCGGGTTGGTCTTCATGCGCCTGGTGCCGTCCGCGCTGAGCCTGGAGAACTGGTCCTACCGCCTCAATGCGGTGGGCTTCATGATGTGGACGTTCACCGTGATCGCCGGCGCCATCTGGGCCGAGGCCTCTTGGGGCCGGTACTGGGGCTGGGACACCAAGGAGGTGTGGAGCTTCGTGATCTGGGTGGTCTACGCCGGGTACCTGCACGCCCGCGCCACCCGCGGCTGGACCGGGGAGCGCGCCGCCTGGCTGTCGATCATCGGCTACGCCTGCGTGGTGTTCAACTTCACCATCGTCAACATCTACTTCCCAGGCCTGCACTCCTATGCCGGCCTGCCCTCATAGAAACGCGGAGAGGGACCGGTACCGCCGAACCGGCCCGACTGCTCGCCGAGTCGCTCGGTGTGCCGGCTGCTGAAGGCTTCCACGCCGGCCCGGGAGCGGACCGGTTCGGGCCCCGCGGTCCGGCCCTGCATGTTGATGTTCCCGGCGTCGACCAGGCCGGTAGCTGGACCGGTTTTCATCCCGGTCCTGCTGCCCGCGGGCAGGCTGCCTCCGGAGTTCAGCCAAAAGCCCGTGATGGTGCTCCCCGCCTCTGGCCCGCGCGGTGGATGTGCTCGGGGCGCGCCGGCCGTGGCCCCCAGCGTCGAGGTCCTGAGGAGTGACGGTGGCGGCCGGCCCTTGTCGGGCTCCCTCTGTGGGTCTTCCGCCGAGCACGGCAGTCAGGTCATCCCCTGGTGTATAGTCATCGCATGCTGACTATTGCTTCGCGGGTTGACGTGATGAACCGGTTGGGTCGGGCAATGGCCGATCCCACCCGGTCCCGGATCCTGCTGTCCCTGTTGGAGGCGCCCGGGTACCCGGCCCAGCTCGCCCGCGAGCTGGGGCTCACGCGCACGAACGTGTCGAACCATCTGGCCTGCCTGCGCGGGTGCGGGCTGGTCGCGGCGGAGCCGCAGGGCCGACAGACCCGGTACGAGATCGTCGATCCGCACCTGACCGCGGCCCTGACCGCGTTGGTAGAGGTGACCCTCGCGGTCGATGAGACCGCACCGTGCCTGGACCCGGCCTGCACCGTGGCCGGGTGCTGCACCGGGACGGGGGGTGCGGTGTGAGCTCGGCATGTGGCTGCGATGAACCCTCCCCGAAGTCGGCGGCAAGCACCGAGGCGGAGGAGGTGGAGACCCCGTGGTGGCGCGACCGGAGCATCCTGATCCCGGTATTCTCCGGGGTCGCGTACCTGACCGGGCTGGTGCTGGAGTGGTCCGCCGCCCCGACGGCCGCGCTGGCCGTGTTCTGGATCGGATTGGTGCTGGGCGCGTCCACGTTCGCGCCCAGTGCGGTGCGCAACCTGGTCACCCAGGGCAAGGTCGGCATCGCGCTGCTGATGACAATCAGCGCGATCGGGGCCGTGATCCTGGGCTATATCGAGGAGGCCGCGGCGCTGGCCTTCCTGTACTCGATCGCCGAGGCCCTGGAGGACAAGGCGATGGACCGGGCCCGCGGCGGGCTGCGCGCCCTGTTGAAGCTGGTGCCGGAGACCGCGACGGTGCTGCGCGACGGCGCGCCGGTGCAGATCCCGGCCAAAGAGCTCACGGTCGGTCAGATGCTGCTGGTGCGGCCCGGGGAGCGGATCGCCACGGATGGCCTCGTGCGAACCGGCCACAGCAGCCTGGACACCTCGGCGATCACCGGGGAGTCCATCCCGGTGGAGGTCGGACCGGGAGAGGCGGTGTCGGCCGGGGCGATCAACACCGCCGGGGCCCTGCAGATCCAGACCACCGCCGGCGGGACGGATAACTCGCTGACCACGATCGTGGAGCTGGTCGAACAGGCCCAGGCCGAGAAGGGGGAGCGGGCCCGGCTGGCGGACCGGATTGCCCGGCCGCTGGTGCCCGGGGTGATGATCCTGGCCGTGCTGGTCGGGGTGATCGGCTCGCTGGTCGGGGACCCGGAGCTGTGGATCACCCGGGCCCTGGTGGTGCTGGTGGCCGCCTCGCCGTGCGCGCTGGCCATCGCGGTGCCGGTAACCGTGGTCTCGGCCATCGGCGCGGGCAGCAGGTTCGGGGTGATCATCAAGTCCGGTGCCGCCTTCGAACGCCTCGGCGGCATCCGGCACCTGGCCGTGGACAAGACCGGGACCCTGACCCGCAACGCCCCGACCGTGACCGCCGTCATCACCAGCGACGGAATCGCCGAGGACCAGGTCCTGGGCTGGGCGGCCGCGCTCGAGCAGCACAGCACCCACCCCCTGGCGGCCGCCATCACCGCCGCGGCCCCCACCGCGCCCGCGGCCCAGGCCGTGTCCGAACAGCCCGGTCACGGCCTCACCGGCACGGTCGACGGCCACCCGATCGCGGTCGGCAGCCCCCGATGGATCGACCCCGGGGCGCTGGGACCCCGCGTGGAATCCCTGGAAGTGGACGGCCAGACCTGCGTGTTGGTGACCCGCGACGGCACGGTCGTGGGCGCCATCGGGGTCCGCGATGAACTGCGCCCCGAGGTCCCCGAGGTCGTCCGCACCCTGGACCGTCACGGGGTACACGTCACCATGCTCACCGGAGACAACGCCCGGACCGCGCACGCCCTGGGACGCCTGGCCGGCATCGAGGATGTGCGCGCCGAGCTCCGCCCCGAGGACAAGGCCCGCATCGTCACCGAGCTGGCCCGCACCCGACCCACGGCCATGATCGGTGACGGCATTAACGACGCCCCGGCCCTGGCCGGAGCGAACGTGGGGATCGCGATGGGCGCCACCGGCTCCGATGCCGCGATCGAATCCGCGGACGTCGCCTTCACCGGCCACGACCTGCGACTGATCCCGCAGGCGTTGGCCCACGCCCGCCGCGGCCGGGCAATCATCAACCAGAACATCGTCCTGTCCCTGCTGATCATCACCACCCTGCTGCCACTGGCCATCACCGGCGTGCTGGGCCTGGCAGCCGTCGTGCTGGTCCACGAGGTGGCCGAAGTGATCGTGATCGCCAACGGCCTGCGCGCCGCCCGCACCCCCCGCCAGCCCACCGCCCAGCGCACCGGCAGCGCCCTCACACCCGCCGACCAGGTGCCGGCGGCCTAGCTGGGGGCCTGTCGGAGGGAGGGTCCGGGGTGTCGCTCTTGGGGCAGGCGACACCCTTGAAGTCCGGTCTCGCGCGCCGCCGACCCGGAGCCGGTGCTGCACGTGGCAGCGGAGTAACGGTCAGGCCGCCACGTCGGAGGGGGCCGGAGGCGAGGTATCGGCTTCCGGGCGCGGGGGCCGGGAGAGGACCAGGGCGGTGAGCAGGAAGGCCATCGGGGCGAACCCGGCCGTCAGCACCGAGATGCCGGCCAATTGCTGGTCCAGGGTGACCGGTGGCCCCCAGGTGCGCGCCATGCCGACGAACCAGTCCGGCTCCAGCACCGGCAGCACGCCGGTGGCCAGCACCACCGCCCAGACCAGCAGCGTGCCGGCCAGGACCGCAGCTGTGCGGACCCGGACGGGCCGGGGCACCGGGTGGTCGCCGAAGGGTCCCAGCACCGAGGCCATGAAGCAGAAGCCCACCGTCAGGAAGTAGAGGTTGGCCAGCTGGTGAGCGATCCAGTAGTCCAGCACCAGCCGAAAGAGCGGGGTGTAGTAAAGCAGCCCGAGCGAGACGGCCAGTATCGCGGCGCTGCGGGCCGGGGCTGCCAGGGCCGGACGGGCCGCGTCCAGCCACTCCCGGGGTCCGCGGCTGCCGTCGGTGCGCCGGGCCACGGTTCGGGAAACCAGGTCCAGCGGGGCCCCGAGGGCCAGCAACAGCGGCACCAGCACGGCCAGGGCCAGCAGCATCAGGGTGTGGGCGCTGAACAGCACCATCCCGTAGATCGTCGGCGCCGCGCAGGTCACGTAGAGCAGCAGTCCCAGTCCGGCCAGCCAGCTGGCGGTCCTCGGCCAGGGCCAGGTACGCGCCCGGCGCGCCCCCAGGAGGTAGACGACGGCGGCGGTGAGCGCGAGGGCGACCCAAATCCAGTCCCACCGCCACTCGGTGAACCACTGAACCCAGGTCAACTCGGGGGGTAGCAGGTAACCGGTGAGGACCTCGGCCGGGGTGATCGCCGGTTTGAGCTCTTGCGGGACCGGGGGGGCGGTGCGTCCCAGGGCCCCGGTGACCCCGATAATGCCGGCCATGATGCCCAGCTCGGCCAGGATCAGCCGCCAGGCGGTCCGGTCGGCCGGGACGGTGCCGAGCCGGCCGATGGCCCACCGGCGGTGGGCCAGCCCGATGGCCCCGAGCAGCACGGTTCCGGCGGCCTTGAGCAGGACTAGCTGGCCGTACGCGGTGACCAGCCCCTCCCACGAGCCCAAGCGCATGGCGGAGTTGACCACCCCGGAGGCCAGCACCAGGAAGAACGCCACCCCGGCCATCGCCGAGAAGCGCTCCAGCACCGTCTGGGACAGCCGGCCCTCAGCCCCAGTGTCCCCGGGCCGGGAGGGGGTCAGGGTTGGGGCGATGATCGTCAGGGCGGCGACCCCGCCCACCCAGAGGAGCACGCCGAGCCAGTGCACGACCAGGGCTCCGACACCGGCGTAGTGATCGTCGCTGCCGGCGGCGTGGCCAACCAGGGAGATCGGGATGGTTGCTGCTGCGGCCAACCCGGCCGTGGCGCCCAGCCCGGCCGGGGAGCGGATCAGGAAGGTCAGGGTGGACACGACGAAGGCGATCACCACGACGGTGGCCCAGGCCTGGCCCACGACCAGGTCGGTGACGAAGTACGCCAGTTCCCGGGCGAACGCTTCGCTGCCCGACACCGGTTGGCCGGACAGGTCGGCATAGGTGAACACCAGCACGATCACCGCCGAGATCGCCCAGAGCACGGACACGGCCGAGGCGGCGGTCATCACCCGGGTGAACGCCGGATGGGCCTCGCGCGTGCCCTGCCGATCCCCGCGGTCCCGGGCGCCGGCGCGCCGGGGCGGCAGGAGAGTGGTCGCGAACAGTAGACAGCCGACCACCACGGCCAGCGCCAGGTGGTGCACGGTCACCGCGATCGGCAACACCCACCGGGCCAGGGCTCCCGGGTCCAGGGCCTCGCGTTCGGCGAGGGCCCCGGTGAACGCAGCACTGGCCACGACGCCGGCCGCGGCCAGGACGAACGCGGCCACCAACCAGGCCGCCGCCCGCCCCGACCGGTTAGAGGTAACAGGGCGGATCGGAGCGTCCGAGCCTGGTCGAGGGCCTATCGGCGCCTCTGTCGGTGTGCCGGCGGTGCTCACTGGGGGTCCGTGGCGTCCGCGCGGCGGCGGGCCAGCAGGGCCACGACGACGATCACCAGTGCCAGCACCAGGATGACCCCCAGGGTGATGACGAAGCCGACGGGGAACCCCGCGGTGGACTCCTCCGCGGTCGCCGGCTCAGTCCCGGCCGCGGGGGTGGGCGCTGCCTGTGACGGCTCAGAGACGGTGGGTACCGGCGGGGCCGGCGCGGTGGCCGGGGTGCCGGACGGGGACGCTTGAGCTTCCGTCCCGGTCACGGTGAAGTCGAAGGTGCCCTCGATCGGATGAGAGTCCGAGGACACCACGCGCCAGGTCACCGTGTACTCTCCTGCCGGGGCCTCGGGCCGCAGCGGCTGGGCGGCGCTGTTCCCGACGATCTGCACCTCCCCGGTGGTCCAATCCGTGCCCTGGGCGTCCTCGACCAGGATCTCGGCGCCCAGGGCGAGCGGGGTGTTGCTGAAGGACACCTCGATGGCCTCCGGCGCCGCCTCCAGGGCCTGCCCGTCGGACGGGTTCGTGCCGGTCACGACATCATGGGCCACGGCCGGAGAGACGGGCCCCAACAGGGCCAGCACCAGGGCGGCCAGCACGGTCAGGATGGGCATGGCGGGCCGCACCGCGTATGGACGCAACAACTTCTACCTCCTGTAGAAAACGCCCCCCAGCCTACCAACGGGGCCCCGCCTCCGCCGTCAGGTGTGACCGGTAGCGCATCGGAGGAGTAACCTCGGGCCGGAGCACGGGCCGGAGACGGTGGTTACCGGGAGGAGCCGGAGGGCGTTTCGGTGGCGAGTTGTTCGAGGTAGGCGTTGTACGCATCGAGCTCCGGGGTGCCATGGAGGTCGGCCTCGGCGTCGGCCCGGCGAGCCTGGCGGGTATCGGCGCGGAACCATTGGTGCGCGATGAACACCAGGATCAGCACGGTGGGCAACTCACCATAGGCCCAGGCCAGCCCGCCGGCGACTTTCTGGTCGGCCATCGGGTCCAGGTCCCAGCTGGCCGGCGGGGTGGCGAAGAACTCCACGATCGGTGTGGTGGCCATCATCAGCACCACCCCGAAGAAGGCATGCAGCGGCATCTCGATGGCCACGTCGAGCAGGCGCCCGCCATAACCCTGCTTGGCCGGCAGCGGATCACTGGACAGCAGCGGGACGGTGAACAGGACCCCCGAGGCCAAAAACACCAACTCCAGCCCCGTGTGGCCGTACCAGGTGGGCAGTAACCGGTCGTCCAGGCCGCTGAGGTAGATCCCGTAGTAGGTGATCAGGAACAGCGGGATGGTGAAACCCGGGTGCAGGGCGACCCGGCCCCAGCGGGACCGCAGACCGGCATGGGCCCAGCGCAGCACCACCGCGCCCGGTCCGCGGTGGGGGGTGGCCCGCAGCAACAAGGTGCCCGGACTGCCTAAGACCAGCAGCGGTGGGATGGCCATCATCAAGGTCAGTTGCTGGAAGATGAACACCGAGAACATCTTCAGCCCGTAGCCCTCGACGCCCGCGCCCATCGTCACCGCGATGGCGGCGCATCCCACCAGAAAGCACAGGGTTCTCCACACCGGCCACCGCCGCCGCGCGCTCCACAGCCGCAGCGCCCCGGCCAGGTACAGCACGCCCAGCACCACGGCGATGGCGGGGATCAACGGGATCGGCTGCAGCGTGGGCGCCAAGAAGTTTTCCATGCTGGGAGGCTCCGTGGGGATCCACACCGGCCCGTCCATGCTGCGCTCACCCATCGGTACAAAGAGCCTCGACCATCATCGTCCCAGTCTCCCACACCCCCACCGGGGACCTCGCCTCCCGGGTCGAGACCCCCCGGGGCGTGCTCCCTCCACCCCGCAGCGCCCTGCGGCGCCGGCGGCGAGGCTCAGGGGCACGCCCCGCGGGCGGATCGCGCACCGGGCTCGCCCCGTGAGGCTCAACTCACCTCGGAGCACCCCACCCCAGGGCTCCTCGGGCGCGCCAGTCCGGCTGTGCCGACGTCGCGGGTAACACTGCGACCCTGCTGCCACCGCCCCGCAGAAGGCGGTCCGCTCACGAGGTCGGGCCCAGGGGTCCTCAGCGGCAGGGCGCCGCGCCCGGGCCTGGACAGGGCGGGGCCCCGGGTGATCCGGCCTGCGTGAGAAGAGGAATAAAAACGCATTGGCCGGGCCCGGGGCCCCTGTCAGCATCTCCTGTGCCTTGGTGAGATGTACTCAGCATAGGAACCCCCGGTGGGCACCACCCGCACAGCGACTGACAGCTCCCTGGCAATCCGCAACCGGCGCGGGACGTCCTGGACGGCGCTGGGGCGGGGCATTACTGCCTGGATACGCTCGATGGTTCCTCCTCGCCGCCGGAGCGCCCCTGGAGGCGGTCCCGGACGGCGAGAAACTCAGGCGAGGCATCCCTGGGCGTCCGTATCGCCGGCCCTATCGATCCGCCACCGGCTGCCGCGCCGGCCGGAGATCTGCCGGCGGTCCTCGGGGCGGGGGGCCTCCCGTGCTCCGGCCTGTGGGGCGACCGCGGATGACGATGGATCGGTGCATCCGCCACCCCGGCCTCAGTGGACACCGGTCGTCTCGCCCGCCGGGGGCCACAACGCCACGGAGGGCAGCGTGGCGGTCTGCGTGGGCCTGATGGTGGGGGTGCGCTGAGGTCGGCTTGACCCGCAGTGTTCAGCGGACACTGTATAGTTCAGTACATGATGACTATTACCTCTCGTGTGGATGTGATGAACCGGTTGGGCCGGGCGATGGCCGACCCGACCCGGTCCCGGATCCTGCTGACCCTGCTGCAGGGACCGGCCTACCCGGCCGAGCTGGCCCGGGACCTGGGATTGACGCGCTCGAACGTGTCGAACCACCTGGCGTGCCTGCGGGACTGCGGGATCGCGGTCGCCGTGTCCGAGGGCCGGCAGACCCGGTATGAGATCGCCGATGCGCACCTGACGCGGGCGTTGACCGGCCTGGTCGATATCACCCTGGCGGTGGATGAGAGCGCCCCGTGCCTGGACCCGGCGTGCTCGGTGCCAGGCTGCGACGATACGGAGGCTGCGGCATGATCCTGTCTTCAGTCCTGCAGGCGATCGGCCTGTTTCTGGTCACGAACATCGATGACATCATCGTGCTCTCCCTGTTCTTCGCCCGCGGCGCCGGTCAACGGGGGACCACCGCCCGGATCCTGGTCGGCCAGTACCTGGGTTTTGCCGGCATCCTGGGCGCGGCCGTGCTCGTGACCCTGGGCGCGGGGGCGTTCCTGCCCCCGGAGGTCATCCCGTACTTCGGGCTGATCCCGCTGGGGCTGGGTCTGTGGGCAGCCTGGAAGGCCTGGCGCGGGGACGACGATGACGATGACGATGCCAAGATCGAGGGCAAGAAGGTCGGCGTCTGGACCGTGGCCGGGGTGACCTTCGCCAACGGCGGGGACAACATCGGCGTCTACGTCCCGGTCTTCCTCAGCGTCGGCCCGGGCGCCGTGGTCGCCTACTGCATCGTGTTCCTCGCGCTGGTGGCGGTACTGGTGGGCTTGGCTAAATTTGTCGCCACCCGCCGGCCGATCGCCGAGGTGTTGGAACGCTGGGAGCACATCCTGTTCCCCATCGTGCTGATCGGCCTGGGGGTCTTCATCCTCATCAGCGGCGGCGCCTTCGGCCTCTGACCGCTCCGGCCCCCGGCCGCGCAAACCCGCTGACCCACACCCCGCCGGCCCGGTCACCACACGGCGACCGGGCCGGCCGGGCGCGGGTTCGGGCGGGGGTGGTGAAGGTCCCGGTGAGGTTCTGCGGCTGGTCCGTCCACAGCATCCAGACCCCGGAGACCATCAGGACCCCGACCACCAGCAGACAGCCGCCGATGACGGTGACCACCCGGATGTTGCAGCGGATGCAAGGACAGGGCGGTGGTGACCCCGTTGATGCCGGCCGTGGCGGCCAGGACGGGGAAGGGTCCAGCCTGTACCGGTCATGCCCCCAGCGAAGCGCGCCGTAGAGACGCCGGTCGCTCCTAATTGGTTCTGCCCGCGAAGTGAGGTAAGGGCTGACCGACCGTTGAGCGTTCCTGACGCCGCGCCCACCCGCGCGTCCGCCACAGCGGAGTGGGCACCCCCGCCAGCGCCGGGGACAGTGGGGTGGCGTTGATCACCATTCCCAGGGCCCAGCTGATGAGCACGGTGAGGACGAGTTTGGCGCCGTCGTGCAGGATGCCGACGTTTACGAGGGTTTCCAGCAGCCACCCGTGGAAGAGGACCACCACGGTGCCGGTCCGCACCACGGCGTTGACCGGCCGGGACGGGACCCGCGTGATCCGGTCCACCACGGTGCTGAAGATCAGCACGAGGCCGGCGGCGGTCAGGGCGCCCACCGCCGGGGTGAGCAGGAAGGTGCCGAAGCCGGCGAACTTGATGTTCAGCGGTTCCACCCCGAGCCGGACGGCCAGCAGCCCGACGCCGACGCATCCGGTCCCGATCAGGGCCCGATTGCGCTGGATCCGGGGCAGGACACCGCGGCGGAACCCTTCACCGGCCAGCACGAAGACCAGGCACGGCAGGGCCAGCCCGAGCCCCAGGGGGGTGCGGCCCAGCAGGGAGTCCGGGAGCAGGGCCAGGGCGAGCCCGGCCACCGAGACCGCCCAGGCCACCCACGCCGGGAACCGTTCCAACCAGCGGCGCAGCAGCACCACGAAGAACAGCACGGAGATGAACCAGAACGCCCACCACGGCGGGGCCTGGTCCGAGCCGCCGTACCAGCCGTTGGCCATCAGCGGCCAGAACCCGTCGGGGGCGTCCCGGGTCCACGCCCAGGCGGCCACGCTCATGATCACGGCCCAACTCAGGTACGGCACCGCAAGGTTTGTCCACCGGGCCCGCAGCTCGTGCCCGAAAGGGCGTCCTCGGGTCCAGAAGTAGCCGGTGAGGAAGAAGAACAGCGGCATCCGCCAGATCTCCAGGTACTCACCGCCGGGCAGTCGCGGCCCGTAGGCGTGGCCGGCGACCACGGCGACGATGGAGACGATACGCAGAACGTCCACGCCGGTGTTCCGGCGGGGACGCGGTTGCGGCGACGCCGCCGGGCTCAGTGGGGGAGAGATACGGGCCTTTCGGTGCCGGTGTCCCGCGGGGCCGGTGTTCGGGTCCATGCCGGTGGGTGGGTTCGGTCCTAGACGGGGGTGGTGAAGGTGCCGGCCAGGTTCTGCAGCTGGTACATCCACAGCATCCAGACCCCGGAGACCATCAGGACCCCGACGACCACCAGCAGGGAGCCGCCGATGATGTTGAACACGCGGATGTTGCGGCGGATGTAGCTCAGGGCGGTGGTGACCCAGTTGATCCCGGCCGCGGCCAGCAGGAACGGGATGCCCAGGCCCAGGCAGTAGAGGAAGCCCAGTAGGGCCCCGCGCCAGGGATCGCCGGTGGTGGTGCTCAGCGCCAGCACGGCGCTCAGGGTCGGGCCCATGCAGGGGGTCCAGCCCAGGCCGAACACCACCCCGAGCAGCGGGGCCCCGGCCAGCCCGGTCCGGGGGGCCAGGGTGGGTTTGAGCGTGCGCTGGAAGAGGGAGAACTTGCCGACCATGACCAGGCCCATGACGATGACCAACACGCCTAGGACGCGGATCATCGGATCCTGCCAGCGCACCAGCCAGTGCCCGATGGTGCCGAAGGCGGCCCCGTAGAGGGTGAAGACCGCGGCGAAGCCCAGGATGAACAGCCCGACCCCGGTCAGCACCCGGCGGCGGTTGTCCGGGTGGGTGGGGTTGGACAGCCCGGAGACGTAGCCGAGATAGCCGGGCACCAGCGGCAGGATGCACGGGGACAGGAACGAGACGATCCCGGCGATCATCGCCAGCGGGGCCGCGATGAGCAGCGCCCCGGAGTTCACCATCTCGGCGAAGTAGTTCCCGATGCTCACACCGACCCCCGCCCGTCGGTGCGGCCCATCGGGCCGGCACAGACACCGTGGGGGCGTCGGCGGAGAGCGGGCCCGGGCCTCGTCATCGAGGAGGGCATGGTGGAAGGACGGGGCACGACGGGCAATCTCCTAAGAGCGGGGAGTGGGGTTCACCGGTGGGACCGGCTGCCCACCACAGGGGTGTCACTGCTCCGGACGCAGTACAGCAGTACACCTGGGCCGGTGCTGGTCACCGGGTGAGGGCAGGGTCCCGGTGGTGCTGCCGGGCGGCGGTGCCATAGTTCGGACATAGGCTCACCGCGCTGCCGGTGGCGGCCAGGAGGGTTTCGGCGGCAGCGAGCAGGTCCATCAGCTCGGGACGGGCCAGAGAGTAGTAGATGCTGCGCCCCTGGGTGCGGCCCTGCACGAGTCCGCAGTCCCGCAGGCAGGCCACGTGAGCCGAGACGGTGGACTGGGCCAGCCCCAGTTCCCCGGCCAGGTCCCCGACGCGGACCTCCCCCCTGGCCATCCGCTGAGCGATGGCCAGGCGCTTGGGGTCCCCCAGGGAATGAAACAGGGCCGCGGCCGGATCCAGGCCGGGCCCGGCACAGCCAGAGATGATCGCCATCTACCGATCATAACAAGGGGGGCCTGCCGTCCCGGTTCCCGCGGTGACCGGCCCGGTGCGCCGCGGTGGGGCCCGGCGATCGGTGCGCCGTTAGGACGGCTTCCAGGGGATGACGGTGCGCAGTTTGCCCCCGGCGGACAGCTGAGGGGGCTCAGGGTCAAGGGTCACACGCACGTGTGCCAGCGTCTGGTCGATCAGCACGCGCCTGAGCTGGTCGCAGGCTGCCCGCCCTGCCCGGGTGGGGTCTGTGCCGGGGGCCGGGCGCAGCCGCAGAGCGAGGCTGGCTGGGCCGGTCTGGATGATCTGGGACTGCTGCACATCGGGGACGCGATCCAGGGCCGAGCTCAGGGTCAGCGGGGTGAGCGTGGCGGTGGTGCCGTCGAGGCGGGAGAAGGGCAGCAGGTCCGCGGTGCGGCCCTGGACCCTCAGGGCCGGCAGCGGGTTGGCGCAGGGGCAGGGGTCGGGGCGGACCAGCACGCTGTCGCCGAGGTCGTTACGCAGGATCGGCTGGACGCGGTTAGCCAGGTTGCTCACCAACACGGTGTGTGAGGGCTGCCCGGCGGGCACGGGCGCGTGGTCGGCGTCCACCGGCTCGAGCAGTACCCAGTCGCTGTTGACATGCAGCCAGCCCTGGGCGCAGCTGTAGCTCAGGAAGGGGCATTCGGTGGCGGCGTAGCTGTGCCGCACCGTGGCGCCGAAAGCCTCAGCGATGTGGGCGTATCCGCCCTCGGCCAGCCCCTCGGCCGCAAGCACGACCAGGACCGGATGGATGTCCAACCGCCCCGCGTCCTGTTCGGCTGCCAGTAGCTCCCCGGTGGCGGCATAGGGGGCCAGCACGGCCGGGTCGAAGGCGTTGAGCTGTTCTACCAATTGCGGCAAGGGGTCGTGCACCGAGAAGGCGCCGATGCGGGCGGCGGCCGGCCCCCGGCGCAGTCCCGCGGTGACTGCCCCGGACGCGAAGTGCCCGCCGGTAGCGGCCACCACGGCCAGGCGTCCACCTCGGGTGAAGATGCGCACCAGGTCGGTCGGGGTGAGCCAGTCGCGGAGCATCCGCCCGGCCATCGCGGCGGTCACGGCCCTGGACCGGTCATCGAGCAGGTACAGTCCCCGGACCCCGGTGGTGCCCGAGCTGGTGGCCACGGTGTAGCGGCCCAGCAGTCGGTGGCCGATCAGGGCGGGATCGGACACGAAGGCCTGGACATCGGCCAGGGTGAGGGCCGGATCGGTCACCCACTCGTCGAAGTGGGCCATCAGCGCGGCCTTGGTGGTGCTCGGCAGCACCCGCGGGTCGGTGATGCGCTCGGGCAGCCCCTGGTAGCGGCGGCGATAGTACGGGGAGCAGGTCCGGGCGTGCGCCACCATCACCGCCAGGCGGTCCCGTTGCCGGCGCACCAGGGCTTGGGGGCCGCCCTGGCGGGCCGCACGCGCCTCGAGCAGCAAGCGCAGGGCCTGTTTTGGCATGTCACATCCCAAGGCCGCAAGGGCAGGTGCTCCGGGGCGCCATGGTTGGCGGTCGGCGGGTGGGGCGCCTCCCCGGAGATCACCCATTATTGCGCTAATATCGCGATGTGACGATCACATGGGATGCGATGCCGCCTCGGCGCGGGCCGGTCCGGCCCACAGTGACCGGGAAGCCGGGGACATGAGCGCCGTCCCGGCCCGCCCGGCCGACGCCCGGGCGCGCGGCAGGTGTCGGGCCAGGGCGTCCCTGCTCGTGACGGCCCTCGCGCTGGCCGCAGTGGACCTGGTGGTCAAGGCCGCCGCGGTCGCCGGGCTCTCGGGCGGGCAGACGGTGGACCTGGGGCCGGTCAATCTGCGCCTCTACTACAACCCCGGGGTGGCGTTCAGTATGGGCGCGACCCTGCCTTCGTGGGTTATCATCACCGGCACCGGGCTGGTCATCGCCGGGCTGCTCTGGTACCTGTGGTCCTCGGTGCCCACCCTCACCGCGCTGTCACGTGCCGGTGGCACCGTGTTGCTCGGCGGGGCCCTCGGCAATTTCCTCGACCGGCTCGACGGGACCGGGGTGGTGGACTATCTGCACACGACCTGGTTCCCCACCTTCAACCTCGCCGACGTCTTCGTCACCTCCGGGGTGATCGCCTTGGCGCTGGGAACGATGTGGCGTCCGACACCCGACCCCACACCGAAGCCGTAACAGCCCCTGGCCATGCCCGCTTCGACGCCCGCATGCCCCCGGCAACCCCCGGCGACGATACACGTTGTGATGTACCGTTGGGGGCATGCGCACCATGACTCCGACGCATGTCTCGGCGCTGTCCCGGCTGGGCCATGCCCTGGCGGACGACACCCGGACCTGGATCCTGCTGGCCCTGCGAGCCGGCCCGGCCCTCCCAGCTGGCTCAGGAGTTGGGGGTGTCCAAGCAGGTGATGTCCAACCAGCTGGCCTGCCTGCGTGGCTGCGGGCTGGTGTCCAGCACGGCCGAGGGCCGCAACGTCTGGTACACCCTGGCCGACCCCCGCCTGGGCCAGACCCTGGGAGACCTGCTGGAGCTGACCGCGGCCATCGACCCGGACTGCTGCTCCGCCCAGGGGTGCACCTGCGCATGAGCGCCCCGGCCCGGAGGTCCACGCCCGTCTCGGCCGAGCGTTGCCCGGACCGGGCCCGCTGGCGGGACTGAGCATGCTTCCAGCCTCCCCGGGCAAGCTGAGGGGGCTGAGTGGATGACCCATCGAGTGGAAGAGAGACGCTGGTGTGAGCGGACACGATCATGCCCATGCCCTGCCGGCGGCGGGCCGGCGGGGCCGGCTGGCCGTGGTCTTCGGCATCACCGCCACGATCATGGTCGCCGAGATCATCGGCGCCCTGGCCTCGGGCAGCCTGGCCCTGCTGGCCGATGCCGGGCACATGTTCACCGACTCCGCCGGGCTGCTGATCGCCCTGACCGCCGCGTCCCTGGCGCTGAGACCAGCCACGGACAAGCGCACCTGGGGGTACCAGCGGGCCGAGATCCTCGCCGCCGCCGCGCAGGCGGCGGTACTGCTGGCCGTGGGCGGGTTCGTGGCCGTGGAGGGCGTGCGCCGGCTCCTGGCCCCGCCGGCGGTCGAATCCACCACCATGCTCTGGTTCGGGGTGATCGGGTTGGCCGGCAACCTCATCGGGCTGGCGATCCTGGCCTCGGCCCGGGGGCAGAACCTGAACATGAAGGCCGCGTTCCTGGAGGTGCTCAACGACGCGCTGGGCTCGGTCGCGGTCATCGTCTCGGCGATCGTGATCGCCACCACCGGCTGGACCCGGGCCGATGCGGTGGTGTCCCTGCTGATCGCCGCGCTGATCGTGCCGAGGTCCCTGATCCTGCTGCGCGACACCATCGAGGTGCTCATGGAGACCACCCCCAAGGGCCTGGACCTGGAGGCGGTCCGCACCCGGCTGGGCGAGTTGCCGCACGTGGTCGAGGTGCACGACCTGCACGCCTCGCGCATCGACTCCGACACCCCCGTGCTCTCGGCCCACGTCACCGTGCGCGATGAGTGCCTGACCGCCGGGCACCTGGGCACCGTGCTGGCCGATCTGCAGCGGTGCGTGGCCGAGGACTTCCACGTGGCCATCGAGCACTCCACCTTCCAGATCGAACCGGCCGCCCACCGCCACACCGAGACCCACCACCCCTGACCCGCCCCTTACCCTGATACCACCGCCATCCCTACCCGATTGGAACCCTTGTGAGCACACCGACCCGCAATCCCACCCCCGCCAACTCCTCAACCTCGGGCACCACGTCCCGCAAGGCCAAGACCATCGTCTGGGTCGTGCTGGCCGCCGTGGTGGTCGCCGGGGTGATCGCCGGGGTGGTGGCCGTCGGCGCCGCTCGAAACGCCACCCCGGACGCCGCCGCGACGCAGGCCGGCCAAAGCGCCGCCCAGGGGTCCGGGCCGACCACCGCGGAGGAAGCCGGAGAGCTCGTCGTGCGCCCGAACAGCCGGGTGCTGTCCAAGGCCCCGAACGAGCAGGCCGTGCTGGTGGAGTTCCTGGACTTCGAGTGCGAGGGCTGCGGGGCGGCCTACCCGGTCGTGGAGGAACTGCGGGCCGAGTACGCCGACACGGTGACCTTCGTGACCCGTTACTTCCCGCTGCCCGGGCACCGCAACGCGATGCCCGCGGCCGTGGCGGTGGAGGCCGCCGCCCAGCAGGGTGAGTACGAGGCGATGTACCAGCGGATGTTCGAGACCCAGGCCCAGTGGGGTGAGGCCACCGAGGACAAGAGCCCGGTGTTCCGCGGTTATGCCGAGGAGTTGGGCCTGGACATGGCCGCCTACGACAAGGCGGTGGCCGACCCGGCCACCCGCGTCCGAGTCGAGGCGGACGTGGCCGACGGCATCGCCCTGGGGGTGCAGGGCACCCCGACCTTCTTCCTGGATGGTGAGATGCTCACCCTCACCTCCCTGGAGCAGTTCCGCGCCGAGGTCGACGCGGCCGCAAGCAACTGAGCCGCACCATGCGCACCCCTGCCACCGACACCGACTCACCCGTGAAGACTGAACCCCTCACCGACCTCCCCACCGAGCGCGCAGCCGATCCTGATCCGAGTGCCCCGGCGCCGGTGCCGGCTGTCGCCCGGCACCGCCCCTTCGGTCTGGTCCTGCTGGTCACCGGGGTGGTCGGTTGGGTGGCCTCGGCGATCCTGGTGCTCGAGCGCCTGGAGTTGTACGAGGATGCCGGGCACATCACCAGCTGTGACATCAATCCGTGGGTGTCCTGCGGGCGGGTGATGGGCACCTGGCAGTCCGAGCTGTTCGGCTTCCCCAACCCGCTGATTGGGATCGTGGCCTTCGCCGTGGTGATCTCGACCGCGATGGTGGTGCTCTCCGGGGCCCGGCCCGGGCGCTGGTACTGGGCCGGGCTGCAGGTCGGGGTCACCGCCGGGGCGGTGTTCGTGGCCTGGTTGTGGTTCCAGGCGTTGTTCGTGATCCACATCCTGTGCCTGTACTGCATGATCGTGTGGGCGGCGATGATCCCGCTGTTCATCCTGCTCACCGTGCGCAACCTCGCCCACGGGGTGATCCCCGCCCCCGCCGCGGTGGTGCGGTTTGCGACCGGCTGGGCCGGGACCCTGGTGGCCGTCGTGTACGTGGTCGTGGCCGGCTCGGTGTTCTGGGCCTTCTTCCCCGCCCTCACTGGCTACTGAGACCCCGGCCGTACCACCGCACTCTCGGTACCACCGCGGCGGGCCCACAGGAGCCGACCAAAACGTAGGCGGCCTGGCCTACGGGACGCCGGATTCCGGAGTGCCGGTCCCGTGGTCGGCGTCCGGCTCGTCCCGGTGCTGTTCGGAGGTACTGCTCATTCGCTCTCGTCTGTTCTCCCGCCCCCTGACCCCTGGTCCCTGACGGCGAACCCGGGGATTTCGGGACGACAAACAGCGAACCTCGAGGGCCCGGACGTTTCGGGATGGTCAGCGGCGCCCCGCGATATCATGGAGAGATATGACTTCCACACCCCAGGCGCCGGCGGATCCTGCGCCGGATAATGGCCTGGCGAACCGGTACGGGCGCCCCCCAAGCTCGGGGCCGTCGTTCCCCGCCCGCTGGGGCAAGTGGATCGCCGCCGGGGCCCTCGCCGTGGCCGTGAGTCTCGCGGTGTGGTTCACCGCGGCCACCAACGGCCAGACCCTGGACTGGAAAGACGTGGGGTACAACATCAAGTCCCCCACCCAGGCGTCGGTGACGTTCCAGCTCACCAAGGATTACGAAGACACGGTCGAGTGCGCCATCCAGGTGCTGTCCGAAAACTATGCCGTGGTCGGTTGGCGCACGATCACCATCGGCCCCGAGACCCCCTCCGCGGAGAACACCCCGTCGGACAAGACGAAGTACTACGACGTCGACCTGCGCACCGATGCGCTCGGCGTCACCGGCGGCGTGAACTCCTGCTGGATTCCCGACCCCGCGTGACGCCCCCCAGATGGCCGGAACTCCCGCTGGGAAAGCGAGGCGGTTCTGCGCGACTCACTTCCGGAGCCCGGCTCGAGGCATCGGCGCCACCAACCGTCAACAGGAGTTCTTGTCTCAGCCACATCGATGGCGCCCTCGGCCGCCTTCCCGGGAGCTGCCCTGGCAGGCGGCGAGTCGGCGTCGTCAGCGAACAACAGCGCTGACGTCGCGTCGACAGCTCTGGCGACCTGAGGCGCCACCGGCTGCACCACCACGCACGGAGCATCACCGCAGTGACCAGGAGGCCTCCGGCCTTGGCCCCTCCGGGCAGGCAATCGGGCATTCCCTGAGGCACGCCGACCTGCACCTGCTGATCGGTCCTGCTGGGTTTCGTCTCCGCCGGCGCCGCCCGGCTGGCCCCCGCATCGCCCAGGCCGTGGCCGGCCCGGAAACCCGGGCGACGGTGCCTGGTTACCGAGACTCGATCGTCCCGCCAAAGTGAATGTTCGTGTACCTTAACTTTTCATAGCGGACAGTGGCGCGCGACACGAGTTCACTCAGGCGGTGCGGGCGCCGTCGGGGGAGGAGTGGGTACGGCGCCAGCCGCTGCCCTGGCTGTTGGGACCGGCCTTCGTGGCGTCGGTGGCCTACGTGGATCCGGGCAACGTGGCGGCCAACCTCACCGCCGGGGCCCAGTACGGGTACCTGCTGGTGTGGGTGCTGGTGGCGGCCAATGCCATGGCCGTGCTCGTGCAGTACCTCTCAGCCAAGCTCGGGCTGGTCACCGGCTCCTCCCTGCCCGAGCTGCTGGGGAAGCGGTTGCCGCGGGGCCGGCGGCTGGCCTATTGGGTGCAGGCCGAGGGCGTGGCCGCGGCCACCGACCTGGCCGAGGTGATCGGCGGGGCGATCGCCCTGCACATCCTCTTCGGCATCCCGCTGCTGGCCGGCGGGCTGATCATCGGGGCGGTGTCCATGCTGCTGCTGGCCCTCCAGTCCCGGCACGGGCAGCGGCCCTTTGAGTTCGTGGTGACCGGGCTGCTGGTCATCGTCACCCTCGGCTTCGTCTCCGGGCTGTTCTTCGGCCCGGTCTCCTGGGGCGGGGCGGTGGCCGGGATCGTGCCGCGATTCGAGGGCACCCAGACCGTGCTGCTGGCCGCCAGCATGCTCGGGGCCACCGTCATGCCGCACGCCATCTACGCCCACTCCTCCCTGGCCCGGGACCGCCACGGCAGCCCGCCCCCGCCGGCGGCCCTGCCGCGACTGCTCAAGGCGACCCGGTGGGACGTGGTGCTGTCGCTGCTGGTGGCCGGGTCGGTAAACATCGCCATGCTGCTGCTGGCCGCCGGCAACCTCGCCGGGGTGCCCGGCACCGACAGCATCGACGGCGCCCACGCGGCGATCGCCACCGCCCTGGGCCCGGTGGTCGGCGTCGCCTTCGGCCTGGGACTGCTGGCCTCGGGGCTGGCCTCGACCTCGGTGGGCTGCTATGCCGGGTCCACCATCATGGCCGGGCTGCTGCACCGGCACGTCCCGCAGGTGACCCGCCGGGCCGTCACCCTGATCCCGGCGCTGGTGATCATCGCCGCCGGGGCGGACCCGACCTGGGCGCTGGTGCTCTCCCAGGTGGTGCTGAGCCTGGGCATCCCCTTCGCCCTGATCCCGCTGGTCGCTCTGACCGGCAACCGCACCCTGATGGGGTCCTTCACCAACGCCAGGGCCTTGCGGGTGGCGGCCTGGGTGGTGGTGGGCCTGATCGTGGCACTGAATCTGGCCCTGATCGGGCTGATGGCCACCGGCCAGGGCTGATGATCGCCGGACAGGGCCGAGACCGGGTGTTGGGTAGCGTGGCCGGCATGGATCCGAGCGAGCTCACCCCGGTGGCCCAGGACTACCTCAAGGTCATCTGGTCGGCCACCGAATGGGGGGACCCTCCGATCACCACCACGGCCCTGGCCGCCCGGTTCGGCACCAGCGCCCCGAACGTCACCGACACCGTCAAGCGCCTGGCCGGCCAGGGGCTGGTCGAGCACCGCCCGTACAAGCCGGTCACCCTCACCGCGGCCGGACGCGACTACGCCGTGGCCATGGTCCGGCGCCACCGACTGCTCGAGACCTTCCTGGTCATCGCCCTGGGCTACGCCTGGGACGAGGTCCACGAGGAGGCCGAACGCCTCGAACATGCCGCCTCCGAGACCCTGATCGAGCGCATCGACGCCCTGCTCGACCACCCCGTCACCGACCCGCACGGGGACCCCATCCCCACCGCCACTGGACACGTCCACCGCCCCGCTCAGGCCACCCGGCTTAGCCACGCCACTCCGGGGCCCTACACCGTGGCCCGAGTCTCCGACGCCGACCCGGGCCGGCTCGCCCGCTTCCGGGAGAAGAACCTCCTGCCGGGCCAAGTCCTGCACATCACCGACCGACACCCCGATGGCACCCTCACCGGACTGCTCGGCCGACCCAGCGGACCGATCGATCTGGGTCTCGAGGAAACCACCGCCATCTGGGTGACACCCGCTCCCGGTCCCTGACGAACGACACCTCACTAGCCAGGCAGACGACCTCCTGCTCAGGACCTGGCCCGAGTGACCCCAGCAGCGTGATCCGCATCTTCACGATGTGCCAGAAATGCACATGGTTAATCTTCAAGTGCTGGCCTGACGTGTTCGTGACCGGCGTATTCTCTCGATTCCAGAGCGGGAGCGGGCTACGCGGGGAGCCCAAGGTCAGAGATCGGTGCTGCGGTGGTTGATGTAGTCGGTGAAGGTGGCGCCCGCGTCGCGGCGGTGTTTGTCGGTGACTTGGTAGCTGTAATTGAGGGCGTCGGCGACGATGGGCGCGGGCATTTCCAGGACCAGGGCCCGCAGAGAGGCGTTGCGGGCGCCGAGCAGGTCGATGCCTCGCTCACGCAGGCGGCTCATGATGGTGTTCTGGTGCAGGTGTTCTCCGGGCCTCATGCCGGGGAAGAGCCAGGTGTTGGCCCGGTGCGCGGAGGTGTTCGTGTGCGGCAGCGCGTCAAGATGTGCCCGCACGATCCTGTCGAACGGGGGCGGGATCTGGAGTCGGTCGTCGGTGAAGCTCACGGTGAGCTTGCCCTCGGTGTCGTGGATCTGTGCCAGGCGCATCCGCGAGATGCGGGTGAGCGATTGACCGTAGAGCAGCAGGAACAGAGCGGCGACTTGCAGTGTGCCCGGGATCTGAGTTGAGGGTTCGGTGAGGGTCCGGAGGTGTTCCAGCCGCTGGGCCTGGCTGATGACAGGGGTGGCCTGGGCGATGCGGTAGGGGAAATCCACGGTGGGCAGGTGCCCGTGCTCGACGGCCCAACGCACGAAGCCCCGAGCCAGACTCCGGGTGGTGGGCCCACCGGCCAGCCAGGCGTCCACGTCGTGCTGAGTGCATTCCGCGGGGCTGTGTCCGCGGGCCCTGACGTGTCCCAGCAAGCCGATGGCCATGGTGATGGACTGCTTGGCGGCCAGGAAGGTGCCCTTCTTCAGGCCCTCGGTGGCCTGAAGGTGATGTATCCGGTTCAGGTGCACCCAGAGGGCGTACTGCCGGATGATCCGGGCGTCCTCGGCGGGCAAGGCGCTGACCTTCGTCTCGAGCCAGGACTGGAAGCGTTCGATGTCCAGGTTCACCGGCTCCAGTAGTTGGTGCTCGAGGCACAAGGCGCGCAGGAAGGCGACTTTGCCGGGGCAGGGGTGCTCCTGGAAGGTCTGGTGAGTCAGGGGCAGCCGGCCTTGGGCCAGATCCCGCAGCAATTGTTCGGCGTGCCGGTTAATGGTGAGCCAGATCCGGGCGCTACGGGCGTGCTTCTGGCCGGTCAGGGCGGTAAACAGGGGGAGCAGTGGTGCAGCGATGGCCCCGGTGCCATCGTCGAGCAGCACGGTGAGGTCATCGGCCAGGCAGCAGTGGGCGCAGAGTCCGGTGCGCACGAACTCGTCCTCGCGCCCGCACCGGGTGCAGTGGAAGTCGGCCGGGATGCCGGTGCAGTCGGCGCAGGCCGGGGCGCCGTCGAGTAGCCCGGGCAGTAGGCGGTGTTGGGCGCAGCCGGGGCAGGTGCCGTGCAGGCGGGTGGCGCGCTGGTAGCAGCGCCGGCAGATCCGCCCCCCGGGCCAAGTGGCCGCGAACCTCACCCCAGTGCGGTCGCAGCGGGCGCAGGGCCCGATGAAGGCCGGCCGGCTCATTCGGGCCGGTGAATGCGGGCCCTGATCGGGCGGATGGCGTCTCTCTTCGCGGTGCTGGCCTCGGTGCCGGTGGCCTGGTGCCGGACCGGAGTGGCCACCACCGTGGTGGGGCAGAGATCTTCGAAGCTGCACTCCAACACGTCCAGCAGCGCCCCGAGCAGAGTCAGGTTCATCCGCTCCGGGGTGGCCCCGAGCAGCCGGTAGAGCTGGGAAGACGACAGGCTCACCCCGCGATCGTGCAGGTGGGGGATGAGCTCGGAGAGGTTGTTCATCCCCCGGGCGGCCATGACCTCCCGCAGCCGCCAGGTGTACTCCACGTGCCGTTTCATGGGTCAGTACTCCTTGCTGGTGGTCATTGCGGTCGCGGCCATCCGGTGGATGGCCCCGTCCACGACCCGGGCCCGGTAATCGGGGGACAGGCCGGTGTAGATCGAGGTCGTCGAGGCGTGCTCGTGGCCGACCTGTTGCTGGATGAAGAACGCGTCGTAGCCGGCCTCGATCAGGTGGGTGACGTAAGACCGGCGCAGCGAGTGGAAGTCCAGGTCATCATCCAGCCCGGCCTCCCGCTTGACCTCATTGAAAGCCCGGCTCAGCGAGTCCGCGGCGATCGCTGCGGTGCCCCGCTCGCTCGGCCACAACCAGGTCGAACGGGCCGGGGCGTACAACGGGCGCACCTGATCGGTCCATTGCCGCAGGCATTCCACGGCCCAGTCGAACTCCGGCACGGTCAGCACGCTGCGCCGCTTCGGCGGGGAACCGCGCATGGCCTTGCCGTGCCGGACGTAGATAATTCCCGCGTTGCCGAACTGAGGTGCCCGCGGATTGGTGGCGATGTCGACCAGGTCCAGGCAGCGGACCTCGTTGCGGCGCAGCCCCCACGCGTAGGCGACCTTCATGATCGTCGCGGTGCGGAACGCCGGGATCCACCCCTTGGCCCCGGCCTGGCGAATGCGCAGCACCCGGTCATCGGCGCAGTCGAAGAGGTCCTCGAGCTCGTCCCGGGTGTACGGGCGCTTGCCCGGGGTGGCCACCGCATCCTGGGCGTGACGGGCGGTGTTCCACTCGTGGAAGACCTGCGCCGGGTGCTCACCGAACCGCTCCCAGCACTGCTCGCCCCACCCATACGCCGGGTCCGTCAGGTACTCCAAGAACATCCTCAGCGCGTTCTGGTACCCCAGCACCGTCGACCGGGCCGCACCCTTGACCGCCCGCAGCTCCAGGAAGAACTCGTCCACCACCGAGGCCGTCCACTGCCACGGATAGGCCTCGGCGAACCGCCGGAACCGCATCACCGTGGACCGGCGGCCCTCCACCGTGCCCGCCGAGAGGTTCCGGGCGAACTGCTGGGCCGCCCACCCGTCCAGCATCGCCACCCACACCGTCTCGGCCTCGTTCAGCACGCCCGTCCCGCAGCGCAGCACCGGCGGAACACTGCCGACCGGACCCACCTCAGGCGTTCGCATAATGAGCGAAATCTTCGCACTAACCGCGAACCACCGTCAATGCTTGCCGTAAACCGCTGGTCAGCCCGGTGTTCTTGGCCCCTGTGTCCGGACATCGGTGTACTGCAAGTGCTCCGCGGCCCGCTCAGAAACCGATCTCCAGCGCTCCGTCATGGGGGAGTCGTCCCAACCGGCGGATTCGCAGACATCGCCAACATGCCATGGTCAAGTTGACGTAATGTCGATTATCGGCCTTTGGGAACGGGTCCGGACAGGGGCTGGGTGGACCAGTGTGTCGCGGTGGTCTGCTGATGCAGTGCGAGTGACGGGCGGCCGTCCTGGTGGACGTGGGTGCTGGTCGCGTCAGGCCGGGTGGTTCTCCGGGGCATTCCACGGACGTGCGGCGCTGAGTGAAGCCCTGGCCGATACGAACGCTCGGTCAGGAACGTTGCGGTTCACCAGCGTTCAGCCCATTCGAGCGTCAGCACCGCCTCAAGGGGCAGGCTGGTCATCCTGCCCTTCGCTCTGCACTCAGCCAGGTGCGTTCTCTCACGTCTAGCTTTACATCATTCAAACGCAGGGCGCTGGGATGGCCAACGCTGAGCTGATCACTCAGGATCCCTGCGGTGATCAGACCGGGCGGTGAATCGTCGCCGATACTCCGAGGGCGTCGTGGAGAAGGCCGCACCGAAGTTCTGCCGCATGGTGATCGGGCTGGAGAACCCGCACTCGGCCGCGACCTGGTCGATCGGCAGGTCCGTCGATTCCAGGAGTCGCCGGACCTCGTCCAGGCGGCGGGCACGCAGCCAGGCGGCCGGCGTCGTGCCGGTCACCTGCCTGAAGGCCCGGATGAAGGTGCGCCTGCTCATGTGGGCCGCGGCAGCGAGGTCGTCGACCGTCAGGGGGTCCTGCAGGTGCGTCAACGCCCAGTCCAGGGTCTCGGCGATCGGGCTGGACTCCTTCTTCGGCAGGACCGGGCGGTCGATGTACTGGGCCTGCCCTCCCCCACGGTGCGGTGCCACCACGAGGCTCCGTGCCACCTGATTGGCGGCCTCCGCGCCGAGCCGGGTGCGCACCAGGTGGAGACAGGCGTCAATAGCCGCGGCCGTCCCAGCGGAGGTCAGCACGTCCCCATGGTCGATGTAGAGGACGGTCCGGTCCACTGCGATCTCAGCATGCCGACTGCTGAAGTCCTCCAGCGCCTGCCAATGGGTCACCGCCGGGCGTCCGTCCAGCAGTCCAGCCTCGGCCACGGCGAAGGCCCCCAGGCACAGCCCCGCCACGGAGGCACCCCGGCCATGAGCTGTACGCAGTGCCTGGGCCAACCTGGCAGAGGGCGGCCTGTGGTCCTCATGCCAGGCAGGGATCACGACGACGTCGGCAGCCGCCGCTGCACCCAGGTCCTGCAGGCCCTCCACCCGGTACCCCTCAGCCGTGCGGATCGATCCGCCGTCCTCGGTGAACAGGACCGTCTCCCACGGGGCCAGCGCCAGACGTGCGACCTCGCCGAACACCATCTGAGGCACCGACAGGTGGAACATCGTCACGCCCTCGACGCCATAGACCGCGATCCGCACGCTCATTCCCCTCTCTGTGGCCCGAATCCATCATAGGTATGCACGCGTGCCACTGGCAGTCAGGGGGTGGACCCCGGGATGCTGGATGGACTGCGTGAGATCCGCACCCTGACGACCTGGAGGTCCCACCCCATGACTGCACCCCGCCGCGCCCTAGTCGTGGTCGATGCCCAGCAGGAGTACTTCACCGGACTGCTGCCCATCCAGTACCCACCGCGGGAGGAGTCGATCCAGCGGATCGCCGACGCCATCCGCGCGGCCGAGCAGCACGGAATCCCGGTGGCTGTGGTCCAGCACTTCGCAGGTGCGGGCGCGCCGGTCTTCAATCTGGAGGCGCCCGAGGGACAGCTGCATGATGCCGTCGAGCAGCTGCGATCGGAGGCTTGGAAGACCGTGGTCAAGCAGTTCGGCTCGGTCTTCCCGGGGACGGATCTGCTGGACTGGCTCCGCAAGCAGGAGGTCGACACCATCACCCTGGTGGGATACATGACCAACAACTGCATCATCGCCTCCGCCAGCGACGCCGAGGTCCACGGCCTGGCCGTGGAGGTCCTCTCGGACGCCACCGGGGCCATCGATCTGGCCAACGCCGCCGGTGCGGTGAAGGCAGAGACCGTCCACACCACGCTGATGGCACTCCTGCACTCCAACTTCGCCGCCGTGGCCTCCACCTCGGACTGGGCCACTGCCCTGGAGGTCGGTGCGCCTCTGGCCACGAGCAACCTGGTCGAGTCTGCTGCCCAGGGTCGCGCATGATCCGGCCGCATCCGCAGGGCACGGCTCCGTTCGTCCTCTCCGTCCTGGACAATGCGATCACCGGCGAGGGCCATACGGCGCAGGAGGCCTTCACCGGGGTGATCGACCTGGCGTGCGCCGCTGACCGTCGAGGTTTCGAGCGGTTCTGGATGTCTGAGCACCACGCCATGCCGGGCGCCTCCACGTCGTCCCCGCAGCTGATGGTCGCTCGGCTGATCGGAGAGACCGAGCGCATCCGTCTGGGCGCCGGCGGGATCATGCTGCCCAACCACGTCCCGCTGGTGATCGCCGAGCAGTTCGGCATGCTCGAGGCCCTGGCGCCCGGACGGATCGATCTGGGACTGGGCCGAGCTCCCGGGACGGACGGTGCCACCGCCGCGGCCCTGCGTCGCCACCAGGGAGCCAACGAGCAGTTCCCGGATCAGGTGGACGAACTCTTCGCCTTCCTGGAGGACACGCATCCCCCAGGGCATCCCTACGGGCGAGTCCATGCGGTGCCGGGGCCCTGGCAGTCTGAGCAGAACCATGTCACGGGCTCGGACTCACTCCCCCAGATCTGGATCCTGGGATCCTCGGTGTACTCCGCCCAGTTGGCCGCGCGGCTGGGACGTCCCTATGCGTTCGCCCTGCAGTTCGGCAGTGCGGACGTGGTGAGCGCCATGCAGATCTACCGCGAGCAGTTCCGTGCCTCATCTGTGCTGGAGGAGCCGTACAGCCTGCTCAGCATCGGGACGATCGCCCTCGACGACCCGGCTGAGGCCCGCCGACATGCCGCCACCTCGGCCATGGGCATGATGCGGATGTTCCTCGGCCAGGGCTTCTCCATCCCCCATCCGGACGACGTGGAGAGGATGGCCTCCGGGGTGCGCGAGGGACAGTTCATCCGGGAGTGGACGGAACGCACCCTGCACGGCACGGCAGCGGATGTCGCCCACGGACTGGAGGCGCTGCATCAGCACACCCAGGTGGATGAAGTCATGCTGGTGACCGGTGGCCACTCCCGTGAGGTCCACACCCGCACCCTCGAGCTGATCGCAGACCACTACAGCCTGCCCGAGGACTGAGTCTCTCCGGGGTGTCTCACCCGTCGAACCGGACGTAGGCACGCACCGGCGACGGGCCGACGTCGTGGGTCTCGGTGAAGCCCAGCGCCGTGTAGAAGGCGCGCTGGGAGTCATCGTCGTCGGTCAACAGCACCTTCTGGTGCACAGCGGCGAAGGGTTCGAACGCGGCCTGGACCAGTCTTCTGCCGATGCCGCGCTGGTGCAGGCCAGGGTGGACCAGCACGTCCTGCAGGTAGGCGATGGTGGCGCCGTCGCTGATCACCCGTGCCGGCCCGACCAGTCGGTCCCCGTCCCACGCGCAGACCACGTGCGAAGAACCGTGCAGCGCACGACCCAGCGTCTCAGGATCGCTCGTGTAGGCACTCCAGCCCACGGAGTCGTACCGGGCGAGGACGCTCTCCATCGGAGGGGCGTCAGTGGTGAGGGCGAAGGTCATGGGTGCCGCTGTATCGGGCGACTCCCCGGCCCGCCCTTCCTGCACAGGGTCCCGGCGACCTGGAGTGGTCACCAATTCCGCCTCCGCGTCTCCCGCGCACAGTCTCGTTGCGTCACGCTGATGCCATGACATCTGACCCGACACCACCCGTGAACGAGGTTCGCCTGGCCGGCAAGGTCAGCGGCGAGCCCACTGAACGGGAGCTGCCCAGCGGGGACCTTCTGGTCCAGTTCCGCCTGGTGGTCCCCCGCCCGCAGCGGAAGAAGGGGCCCGACGCCGGCTCACGCGCCTCCGTGGACACCATAGACATCGCCTGTTGGACGGCTCGCACACGCGCATCTGCAGTGAGATTCACCGACGGACTGCAGGTGGAGGTGAGGGGCGCCCTGCGCCGACGCTTCTTCGCCACCGGGGCCGGACGGGCCTCCCGCTACGAGGTCGAGGCGGTGCGGGTCCGGCGGCGTTGACGGGCCCGTTGACTCGGGCTGAGCTTGCTCTAGCCTGGCCAGATGGGTGTATGGGGACCAGCGATCTTCTCGGACGACACAGCCAGCGACATCCGCAGCGAGTACCGCGAGCTGCTCGAGGACCAGGTGCCGGACGAAGAGGCCACACAGCGGATCCTCCACCGCTACCAGGACCTCGACGACGACGAGGTGCATGTCCTGTGGCTGGCCCTGGCCGCCGCGCAGCAGCAGGCGGGACGCCTCGAGGATCGGGTCAGGGACGAGGCACTGCGGATCATCGACACCGGCGAGGGCCTGGAGTACTGGGCTGAGGAGGCCGACGACGGTGACGGGGCGGACCTGAAGAAGCGCAAGGCCGCCCTGCAGGCCCTGCGCACGAAGCTGACCGGGCCCCAGCCGTCCCGGAAGAAGATCCGTCGGCCGTACCGGCCCACCACTGACCTGGTGCCCGGAGACCTGCTGTCCTACACCCCTGCGCAGGGCGCCACCCTGGTGTTCCGGGTCATCGGCGTCGAGAGCAACCGGCACTTCGAGGCACCGGTCATGCAGCGTCTGGACTGGTCCGAGCACACCGCACCGACCTTCGACCAGGCGGTGGCCCTGCCGGACCATCCTGGTGCCCCCAGGCCGGACGGAAGTGTCGATGACTGGTGCATCTGCGCGGGCAGCGGCCGCACGAAGGACCCGGACTGGCAGGGCATCGACCTGCAGCACCTGGGTCGGCAGGAGGACTGGACGGCAGTCGACGACGCCCATTACTCCTTCGCGAACTGGGCGTTCTACGCCACGCAGTTCGAACACTCGTTCGCCCAGGAACGCCTGGGCAGCTGAAGCACCCGCACCACGCCGACTCTCTGACACGATGGACGCATGACAGCCACTCCCCTCTTCGACCTGACCGATGTCCAGCTGCGCTCACGGGCGAGCGTCAAATGGGGCACCGTCGGATCGGAAGTGATCCCGGCCTGGGTCGCCGAGATGGATGTGAAGATCGCCCCGGCCATCACCCAGCGGCTGCAGCAGGCCCTGGACGCCCATGACACCGGATACCCCGGCGAGGTAGCCGGCCTTCAGTCGGCTTTCGCGCGCTTCGCCGCCGACCGTTGGACGTGGTCTCCGCGCCCTGAGGACGTGACCGTCCACGTGGATGTGGCCAGTGCTTCTGCCACCGTCATGTCCCACCTGGCCGGCTCGGATCGCGGGGTGGTCATCATGCCTCCGGTCTACAACAACTTCTACACCTGGGTGGAGCACGCCGGACTGCACCCGGTGGAGGTTCCCCTGCTCGATGTCGCCACGGGTGGGCGAATGGACCTGCAGGGTGTGCGCCAGGCGCTGGAGGACGGTACCCGGATCATCCTGCTGTGCAGCCCTCAGAACCCCCTGGGCCGGGTCTACACCGGTGAGGAGCTCGCCGCGCTGGCCGAGCTGGCCGCAGAGCACCACGCCACGGTCATCTCCGATGAGATCCACGCTCCCCTGGTCCACTCGGGCGTGGAGTTCGTCCCCTACCTCACCGTCTCGGATGCGGCCCGGACGACCGGGATCGCCGTCCATTCAGCGTCCAAGTCCTGGAACATCGCCGGGCTGAAGTGCGGACTGCTCGTGCGCTCTCCGCAGGGCCCCTGGCCAGAGCAGGTGGACCCGGCGATCACTCAGACCGAGGCAGGCCACTGGGGTGTCCTGGCCGCCGAGGCCGCGTTCCAGGACGGAACTGAGTGGTTGGACGAGGTCGTGCAGCACTTCGAAGACCAGTCCCAGCACCTGGTCGCCCTACTCGAGAAGCATCTGCCCGGAGTCCGCTGCCTCCCGCCGCAGGCCAGCTTCCTGGCCTGGTTGGACTTCAGCCCGCTCGGACTGGAGGACCCCGCGCAGTTCTTCCTGGACCACGCGCAGGTCATGCTCTCCCCCGGCGAGATCTTCGACCCCTCCTGCCGTGGCCGGGTCCGGCTGAACATAGGGACCTCGAGGGAGCGTCTCGAACGGATCATCGCAGCCATGGGCACCGCCTGGGCCGACCACCGGAACTGACCGAGCCTAGAGCTCGGCGGCCACGCGGGTGGCCTGCTCGATCGCTCGCTTGGCGTCCAGTTCCGCGGCCACATCCGCCCCGCCCACCAAGGTGTACGGCACCCCGGCCTGGTCCAGTCCTGCGGTCAGCTCCCGGCAGGAGACCTGACCGGCACAGATCACGACGTCGTCCACCTCCAGCACCCTGACCTCGCCGGGAGTGCTCAGAGACTCAGCGGACACGAACGGCAGATCGGCGATGGCCGCCTTGCCCGCCTCCACCACCCGCTGAGCCTGACCTGCCAGGCCAGCCGGCCGTCGTCGGGAGCTCTCGGCCTGGACCGTCAGGTGCAGCCCCAGATCGTCGATCCGTTCGTAGGTGGCACCGGTGATGAACTCCACGCCTCGAGCCTTGACCGCCGCCCGGTGCACCCATCCGGTGGTCTTGCCCAGCCCGGCCCCCATCTTGGAGGTCTTGCGCTGGACGAGGTACACCTGACGCGGTGAGGGCTCCGGATGCGGCTTCTGCACTCCGCCGGCCGTGCTGAAGGAGGCGTCCACGCCCCAGTCGCGCTGCCACTCCCCCAGCTCCTGGGGTTCGTGGGCGGACGTGTGCGCCTGGAACGGGCGGTCCTCTGAATGCGGTTCAGTGAGCAGCTCTGCGACATCGAATCCGATGCCGCCGGCGCCGATGATCGCCACGCGCGGCCCGATCACCGCCTTGCCGTCCACCACGTCCGCGTAGGAGTGCACATTCGCCCGGTCAGCGCCCGGGATATCCACCTCGCGGGGCAGCACCCCGGTGGAGAGGATGACATGGTCATACCCACCCCCGGCGAGTTCCTCAGCGGTCACGCGCCGCTCCAGATGCAGGGCCACCCCGGTGTCCTCGATCCGCTGCCGGAAGTACCGCAGGGTCTCGGCGAACTCCTCCTTGCCGGGGATCTGCCGAGCCAGCCGGAACTGGCCGCCGATCTGTGCGTCCGCTTCGAAGAGGTCCACCTGGTGGCCCAGTGATGCAGCGGTGGTGGCGGCGGCCAGACCCGCCGGGCCGGCTCCGACCACGGCGATGCGGCGGCCCGTGGGTCTTGGTGCCGGTGTGCCGGAGATCGGCCGCACCGGCAGCAGCTTCCGGAACGGCTCCTCGGTCTCGCGTCCGGCCCGCGGATTCACCAGGCAGGAGGCGTTCCTGTGCTGGAAGGTGTGGTCCAGGCACGCCTGGTTGCAGGCGATGCAGGTGTTGATCCGCTCCGGGGACCCGGCCTGCGCCTTGAGCGCCCAGTCAGGATCGGCCAGGAACGGGCGGGCCATGCTGACCAGGTCGGCCTGGCCCTCGGCGAGGATCTGCTCGGCGGTCTGGGGCATGTTGATCCGGTTCGAGGCGGCCACCGGGACGGACACGACCTCCTTGACCCGGCGGGTGAAGTCCACGAACGCCGCCCGCGGCACGGAGGTGACGATGGTGGGCACGCGCGCCTCATGCCAGCCGATGCCGGTGTTGAGCAGGTCCACCCCGGCGTGCTCCAGCCCCCGGGCCAGGTCCAGGGTCTCCTCCAGGGTCTGACCGTCCGGCACCAGGTCCACCATGGACATGCGGAAGGTGATCAGGAAGTCCGGCCCGGCCGCGGCGCGGATGCGGCGGACGATCTCGGTGGCCAGCCGTCGGCGCCGTACGGGGGTGCCGCCCCAGGCATCGGTACGGTCATTCGTGCGAGGGGAGAGGAACTGATTGATCAGATAGCCCTCCGAGCCCATGATCTCCACGCCGTCGTACCCGGCCTGCCGGGCGAATCCGGCCGCCCGCACGAAGTCCTTCACGGTCTGCTCCACCCCGCGGGTGGACAGCGCCCGAGGAGTGAACGGGGTGATGGGCGACTTCCGGCGAGAGGCCGAGGCGATCAACGGGTGGTATCCGTACCGGCCAGCGTGCAGCAGCTGCAGGGCGATCCGCCCACCGGCCTGGTGCACGGCCTCGGTGATCACCCGGTGCTTGCGGGCATCGCGTGCCGAGCTCATGGTCCCCGAGGTCGGATCCAGCAGACCGGTCAGATTCGGGGAGAACCCGCCGGTGACGATCAGCCCCACTCCCCCGCGTGCACGCTCGGCGTAGAACGCGCCCAGCTTGGAGTAGTCCTGCCCCCGGTTCTCCAGGCCCATGTGCATCGAGCCCATGATCAGACGGTTCGGCAGCTCCACACCGCCCAGTCGGATGGGTGTGAACATGTGAGGGTATGCGGTGGAGGTCATGCGGCTATGTTACTCACTGGTAACCGACGTGTCTGCCTCCCCGCCGTTGCGTGCGGTCGGCAGGAACCGAGCCCACCACCTGAGCTGATGCTCGAACCGCGCCTGCCGGTGCCACGGGGTGCCGGAGCGGGAGAGCTCGTGGTTCTCACCGGGGAAGATCAGCAGTTCAGACTCCACGCCCTGGGCCCAGAGCGCGTGGTAGTACCGCTGGGCGTGTTCGAGCGGACAGCGCAGATCGTCCTCGGAGTGGATCACCAGGGTGGGTGTCCGGACCCGGTGGACCTGGGCCAGAGGGCTCTGGCGCTCCACGGTCGCACGGTCCGTGCCGAAGTACTCGGGGGTGAAGAACCAGCCGATGTCGCTGGAGCCGAGCGCCGAGAGCGGATCCAGGTAGCCCCGCTCCACGATCGCTGCCGTGAACCGGTGGTCGTGCGCGGTGACCAAGGCGGTCATCAGTCCACCGTAAGAGCCGCCCATCACCCCGAGCCGCTTCTCATCCATCACGCCCACACCGGTCGAGCCGAACTCGGCCAGGGCCCCGTCCAGGAACCCGAGGATGTCCTGCAGGTCCACGGTGCCCATGGCGTGCTTCACGGCTGCACCGTGGGCGGCTCCATAGCCGTTGGAGCCGCGCGGATTGCACATGACCACGGCGTACCCGGCCTCCACCAGCACCTGGGTCTCATCGAACCAGTCGTGCGTGTACTGCGCATAGGGGCCGCCATGGATGTTCAGCAGCACCGGATGCGGCCCCTGCCCCTCCGGCACGAAAACCCAGCCGTGGACCCCCGAGCCGTCCGCGGAGGCATAGGTCCGTTCCTGCCCCAGAGCCACCGTGGTCTGCTCCCGCAGCGGTCCGTTCGGATCGAACAGCGTGGTCAGTCCGGTCCCCCGGTGCTGGATGCCCACCTGGCCCGGCGAATCCGGGGTGGCGTAGGAGACGGCCAGGGTGCCACCGGCCTCGGAGGCACCCACCACGGACCCGGGCATCTCCACCAGCACCTCAGGCTGGCCGTGGTGGGTCATCCACACCAGCACGGTGCGTCCACGGTCCTCGGCCAGCGCGAGCACATTGTCCTGTCCGGACAGGCGCAGCGGCCCGCCGGAGCAGTTCATGGTCTCCAGATCCGTCAACAGGCGGGGAGCCAGCCCCTGCGCCGGCTGCTCCCACCCCTCGGCCGCCTGCCGCACGGCATTCGCGGCCGAGAGCACATAGACACCGGTGTTCGAGGCCACGAACTCCTGGCCGGACTCCCCCAGATCGGATCCCAGCAGGTACAGCCATTCGCCGTTGCGGGAGACGCAGGGACCGTCGAAGGAGAGGGTGCCCGCCGTCCCGCCGGCCACCAGTCGCACCGGTCCCGACGACGGCCCCTCACCTGCCGCGTCCGCCCCGCCGGAGGCGGGGCGCGCCTCCAGGACGGCCACGGCTGAGCGCAGATCCCTGCCGAATCCGGCGGCCGGAGTGGTGGTGAAGAAGATGTGCCGGGAGTCCGCGGCGTAGACCGGATCGTGGGCCTCACGCTCACCCTCTGTGAGCTGACGCGCCTTCGGGAACCGGCCGTCGTCGTGCCTGTCCTTGTCCTTCTCCTCGGACCGTGCCTTCGCGGCCCTGCCACGGGGCTCGAAGACCGGCTCCTCGTCCAGGTCCGGCACGGCGATCTCAAACAGGCGCGGCAGCCGGTCGGCAGTGTAGCCGAGCCCGTTGATCCGGTAGTCGGGGCCGGTGACCAGCCGCGGGTCCTCCTGCGCGGCGCTGACCCCCTCCACTGTTCCGTACCGTCCCTCCTCCGGTTCGGCCGAGGTGAAGCACAGCCACGAGTTGTCCGGGGACCAGTTGAACCCGCGAACGCCCAGGTGTCGATCCGTCAGGATGCGTGCCTCACCGCCGCCCACCGGCAGGACAGCCAGCTGGGGCGCAGATCCGGGAGCGCTGCGCAGGAAGGCGATCATGGACCCGTCCGGGGAGAACCGAGGACTGGTGTCCGCATATCCACGGGTGAGCCGGCGTGGCGGACTCGACTGGTCGGTGGGGACCAGCCAGAGCTGTCCGGTGTACCCGTCAGTGCCGAAGTCGGCTCGGGAGGTGGCCACCACCAGCTGACGACCATCCGGGGACAGGGACGGGGTGCCGGTGGAGACGATGAGCTCAAGCTGGTCAGGACGCATGGGACCACATTAGATCCCCACCGGAGGTCACGATGCGGTTCCGTCTGCGTGCGGCGCATTGTCCCGCCCTCATGGTCAGGGCAGGATGGGAGGACGCGCGCAGAGCAGCGCCGCGTCTCGATGCCCGGCATCGAGGAACCGACCGGCGGCACAACCCCCGCCAGGAGAGGACAGCACCTGTGGGCGACTGGATCGGCGAGAACCTCTGGGCCCTGTGGCTGACCCTGGCCGTCGCCCTGGCCGTGGTCGAGGTCCTGGTGCTGGACCTGATCTTCCTGATGCTGGCCGCCGGATCTGCTGCAGCGCTGGCCACCGCACTGGCCGGAGGCGACCCCTGGCTGCAGATCGCGGTGTTCGCCGCGGTCTCCCTGCTGATGCTCGTGGTGGTCCGCCCCACCGCGCTCAAGCACCTGAAGAAGGGCAGCCCGGACCAGCTCACCAACGCCGACGCCTTGCCGGGACGGACCGTTCAGGTGCTGGAGGAGACCACCGCCACCACCGGTCTGGTCAAGGTGGACGGAGAGATCTGGACCGCGCGTGCCCCGGAAGGCCAGACCATACCGGCCGGCAGCACCGCCGAGATCGAGACCGTGGACGGGGCCACCCTGCGCGTGGCCGCCCAGCCGGAGATCGACTGGGACTCCGGCCGCACCGCCTGAACCGGCACAGAGACATCCGAGCCGGCGCCCCTGACGTCGGCCACAACACGCGGCAGACCAGCCGCAGGAGGGACGTGACGGTGGAAGTCATCATCGTGCTCATCGTCGTCGCCGTCGTGGTGGGGATCATCCTCGCCCGCGCCGTGAGGATCGTGCCCCAGGCACGCACCGGCGTGATCGAACGGCTCGGCAAGTACCAGCGCACCCAGGGGGCAGGCCTGACCCTGATGGTGCCGTTCATCGATCGCATGCTGCCGCTGATGGACATGCGCGAGCAGGTCGTCTCCTTCCCGCCGCAGCCGGTCATCACCGAGGACAACCTGGTGGTCTCGATCGACACCGTGGTCTACTTCCAGGTCACCGACGCCAAGACCGCCACGTACGGCATCGCCAACTACATCCACGCCGTGGAGCAGCTGACCACCACCACCCTGCGCAACGTGGTCGGCGGGATGAATCTGGAGGAGGCCCTGACCAGCCGCGACTCCATCAACAACCAGCTGCGTGGCGTGCTGGACGAGGCCACCGGCAAGTGGGGCCTGCGGGTCTCGCGCGTGGAGCTCAAGGCGATCGACCCGCCGCTGTCCATCCAGGACTCCATGGAGAAGCAGATGCGTGCCGAGCGCGACCGCCGTGCTGCCATCCTGACCGCGGAGGGCACCAAGCAGTCCGAGATCCTCACTGCCGAGGGGCAGCGCCAGGCCGCCATCCTCGCCGCCGAGGGCGACGCCCAGGCCCGGATCCTGCGGGCCAACGCGGAGGCCGAGGCCATCCACTCGGTGTTCGAGGCGATCCACGAGGGCCGACCGGATCCGGACCTGCTGGCCTACCAGTACCTCCAGACCCTGCCCAAGCTGGCCGAGGGCGACTCCAACAAGCTCTGGATCATCCCCTCCGAGTTCACCGATGCCCTGGGGCGGATGGGTGCGGCCTTCGGCGGCGACCAGCTGCAGAACCTGGCCCAGGCCGCCACCGGCGGCTCGCGCCGCGCCGAGCCCCAGGAACAGGCCGAGCCCGACGACGGCCAGGACCAGAGTGCTCAGGTCACCTCCGGCAAGCGCAAGACCCCCCGTCCGACCACGGCGGCCGAGCTCTCGAACTCGGGACTGAGCATCGCCCAGGTCACCGACACCTCGCTGGAGGAGGCACTGGCTCCGCCTCCGGAACTGGACGAGCACCACTCCTCCACCGCCGAGGCCGCCCTGAACGCCCCCACTGATCCGGAGCACCACCGCCCCGCCGCTCCGCAGCGTGATCCTGAGGTCCACCTGGATCAGGACGAGCACGGGCGTGGGAACAACCCCGGACTCTGAGGCGTTGGAGACGGTAGACCCCGGTAGACTCGAGGGTCGACGTCGTACCGCCCTGCTGACCGCGGGGCCGGAAGGGAGAACGAATGAGTGACCGCAGCCTGCGCGGCATGCGCCTGGGCGCACAGTCCATGGAGTCTGAGGCCGGAGTCGAGCCGGCACCGCGTCAGCAGGTCCGCTACCGGTGCGAGGACGGCGAGGAGGTGGCCGTCTGGTTCTCCACGGAGGCCGATGTGCCCGCCACCTGGACCACCAAGACCGGCAAGGAGGCTCTGCTGGTCAACGGTGAGAAGCCGGAGCCGGGCAATGAGAAGCCGGTCCGCACCCACTGGGACATGCTGCTGGAGCGCCGCAGCGTGGAGGAGCTCGAGGAGGCCCTGAAGGGTCAGCTCGCCAAGCTCCGTGAGCGCCGCGGGGAGACCGCCGGCGCCTGAGCTGGCCCCCCCTCAGACAGCGAAGAACCCCGGCAGTCCCTCACGGACTGCCGGGGTTCTTCTGAATACAGGCTTTCCCCACTCAGATCACGTGCACGCCAAGTGCTGAATCCGCCCGGCGTGTCGCGACATCTTCTGCGCACGTGATCTGTGGTGTGACTCAGCCGCGGAGCAGAGACTGCAGCTTCTCCCACCGGGCGGCCAGACCCCAGCGGGTCACGCTGGCCACAGCCTCGGTGATGATGTCTCCGCTCATCTTGGACTCACCGAACTCTCGCTCCACGAAGGTGATCGGCACCTCCACGATCCGCTTGCCCAGCTGAGCGGTGCGGAAGGTCATGTCCACCTGGAAGCCATAGCCTCGGGACTGCACACCGGCCAGGTCGATCTGCCGCAGGGTGTCCGCGCGGTAGGCGCGGTAGCCGGCCGTGACATCCGTCAGGTCCAGGCCCAGCATCAGCCGGGGGTACAGGGAGCCGGCGGCGGAGATCAGCTTGCGGTGCATCGGCCAGTTGACCATCTTCCCGCCCGGGGCCCGGCGCGAACCGATGACCAGGTCGGCACTCTGGATGGCCTCCAGCAGTCGGGGCAGCTGCTCAGGCTGATGGGATCCGTCCGCGTCCATCTCCACCAGGACGTCATAGCCGCGGTCCAGCCCCCAGCCGAAGCCGGCGATGTAGGCCCCGCCCAGGCCGTTCTTCTCGGTGCGGTGCAGCACATGGACGTTCTCGTCCTCGGCGGCGGTCTGGTCTGCCCAGCGTCCGGTGCCGTCTGGCGAGTTGTCGTCCACCACGAGCACGTCGACCTCCGGCACGGCGGCGCGCAGGCGTCGCAGGGTCAGCGGCAACGACTCGATCTCGTTGTACGTGGGAATGATCGTGAGCACTCGCATCAGCGGGGCAACCCTCCACAGGCTTGATCTCAAAGGTCTGGACCGGCGGCGAAGGCGTCAGGGGAACTCCTGTGGCCGGTGGGCACTGGTGGTCCAGTATAGGACGGGGTCAGGGGAACTCCGGGGATCGGTGCACTGTGGTTCCGCCCACGACGGTGGCCAGCAGCCGGGGCTCGGCGCTCTGGGCGTCCAGCACCGGCAGCAGCGGCGTCCCGGCACGGGTGTCCGTGCTCCAGGCTGAGACCCGTCCATCTGGGGCCTGGACGCTGAGGGACTCGACCTCCCACACGGCGAAGGTGGCGGGCGAGGAGGGGGCCAGCCGCCCAGCCATCTGCTGGTCCGGCTGCACGGATCCCGCCGGCAGCACGCGCAGTCCAGCGCGGGTGGCCACGGTGAATCCGCCTCGAGCCGAGATCCGCTGCTCCGGTTCAGGATGCTCCAGCAGTGCGCGCACCAGTCGCCACGGCTGCGGGTGCTGGTCCCCTGATCCCCAGGAGACGGGGACACCGGCGGCCAGCAGTGCCCCGACCGGTGTGGCCACGGCACCATCCTCATCCGGGACGACGGTGACGGACACGCCCAGGGTGGACAGTGTCTGCACCTGGTCGCTGGAGAGTCCCCCGTTCCAGACCAGCCGATGACCGGCCCGTCCCAGGGCGGCCGCCCCCAGGTCCTGGGTGAGCTCGCTCAGGATCCGCAGCAGGGTGGCCACCGACTCGGAGTCCTGCGGGATGACCACGGTCTGCGCGGCGCGTTCCGTGGTCGCTCGCAGCATTCGTGCCGTCTCCTCTCCCCCAGCGTCACCGGTGGGCATCTGCCAGCCGACGGCGACGTCGTCGGGAATCTGGTCTGCTGTGGCGACCTGCTGGTAGGTGACCTGAGGGTCGGCCGAGGCCGGTCCGGCGGTCAGGAACACGCCAGCCTCCGCGCCGTCGCCCGAGGCCCGGGTGGACCAGGAGTCCACGAACGCCGGGGTAACCAGGGCCCCGTTCAGGTCCACGGTCTCCTGGTCGGTGACGCCGGTGGCGCGCAGCATGCGCTCGGCAGAGTCGTCCGCTCCCACCCAGGCGATCAGGCCGTTGTCCACGATCATCGCCGTGGCGTAGGGGTCTGCAACCGAGTGGATGACGCCGTTGAGGTAGAGGGTGCTCATTCACCCAGGCTATCGACAGAGGAGAAGGAGACCACGCCGCGGCGGACGAGATCTGCCGCACGTCGGCACTGGCGGGGCAGGCCGGGGTGGCCCGGGACGTTGGCCATCTGGTCCAGCACGTCCACCACCTGACGAGCCCACCGCACGAAGTCGCCGGCGGCCAGGTCCGATCCTTTCAACGCCTCGGCCAGGCTGCGTCCCCGCGCCCACCTGTGGATCGGCCAGACCAGACCGGGGTCCGGCTCCGGGGTGGGCTCGAGCTGGGCACCGCGCTCGGCCAGCTGCAGCTCGTGCCAGATCTCTCCGGCGGAGTCGAGGGCGTCCTGGAGCCGGGGCGTGGGCAGCTGCGGCACACCGGCGCTCTCCTCCCCCTTGGCGTCGAACACCAGCAGTGCCGCCAGCCCGGCCAGCTCCTCGGGGTTCATGGCATCGGCCACGCCGTCCTCCAGCAGCAGTGAGGTCAGCAGGTCCCGCTCCCCGTAGATCCGGCGCAGCGTCTGCCCCCGCGCCGTGACACCCTGATGCCCGGCCGGCGCACCCTCCAGCGGACCGGCGTCGCCGACCTCGGGATCCACGTAGCCGTAGGAGGTCAGCAGCTGGACCAGCCGGTCGAAGGTGCGGGCGATGGTGTTGGTCCGTCCGGCGATCCGGCTGTTGAGCTGATCCACCTCTCGGCGCAGCTTCCACCACCGCTCGGCCCACCGGGCGTGCTCTTCACGGTCCTTGCAGCCGTGGCAGGGATGGCGCTCCAGGGCCCGGCGCAGGTCCGTGATCCGGTCCTGCTGACCGTCGTCGCGGAAGCGGAACCCAGAGGCGGTCCGGCCCCCGGGTGCCGGACGATGCTCCCTCACGGCCGCCCGCATGGCCGAGGCGATGTCCTTGCGCTGGGTCGGCGTCTTGACCTGGATGGTCTGGGGCAGCTTCGCCCCGGCGATGGGAGTCACCGGCTCCACCAGGTCCTCCACGCCGATCCGGCGCAGCTGGGCGTCGTTGGTGATCACTCCGACCCGCGGGTTGGAGGGATTGCCGGCGGGGAAGACCACGACGGCGGTCCCCACCTTCCGCGGCCCCGGCACCTCGATCACGTCTCCGGGCAGCAGGTCCACCAGGGACTGCTGGGCGGCCCGGCTGCGGGCGCGGTTTCGGCCCTTCGAGTCCTTCTTCTCCGCTTCGGCCAGCTCCTTGCGCAGCCGGGCGTACTCGGTGAAGTCCCCCAGGTGGCAGGTCATGGACTTCTCGTATCCCGCCATCGACTCCTCGCGACTGCGCACCTCCCGGGCCAGGCCGACCACCGAGCGGTCGGCCTGGAACTGGGCGAACGAGGACTCCAGGATGGCCCGGGAGCGTTCCAGTCCGAACTGGGCGATCAGGTTCACGGACATGTTGTACGTGGGTCGGAAGGAGGAGTTCAGCGGGTAGGTGCGTCGGGAGGCCAGTCCCGCCACGGCCGCGGGATCCAGCCCTGGGCGCCACAGCACCACGGCGTGGCCCTCCACGTCGATCCCTCGGCGTCCGGCACGCCCCGTCAGCTGGGTGTACTCCCCCGCCGTGATGTTCACGTGGGACTCGCCGTTGAACTTCTCCAGCTTCTCCAGCACCACGGTGCGCGCCGGCATGTTCACGCCCAGGGCCAGCGTCTCGGTGGCGAAGACGACCTTGACCAGTCCGGCACCGAACAGCTTCTCCACCACCTCCTTGAACGGCGGGAGCATGCCCGCGTGATGTGCGGCGAAGCCACGCGAGAGTCCGTCCCGCCATCCCCAGAAGCCCAGTACGTCCAGGTCCTCGGCCGGCAGTGACTGGGCGGCCTCGTCCACCACGTGCTGGATCTGCTGCTTCTCCCCCGGTGTGGTCAGGTCCAGTCCGGCGGCCAGGCACTGCTCCACGGCACCATCGCAGCCGGCCCGGGAGAAGATGAAGGTGATGCACGGCAGCAGTCCCTCACGTTCGAGCACCCGGACCATGGTGGGACGGGAGACGCGCAGGGGGCTGCCACCGCGGTGACCTCCCTGGCTGCGGTCATCGGCGCGGTACCCACCCCGGGCACCCTCGCCTCCCCGAGAGTCGAAGCGTGCGGTGACCTGACCGCCACGGTGAGCGGCCGACGTCGTCCCTCGGCCCTGGCGACCTTCGTCCTGGTGGCCACGGCGTCCCCGGCCGCCCTGGGGACCGCGGCCCTTCTGGCCGCCCTTGGTCCGGCCCCTGGGGCCCGATCCGCGTCCGTCCCGACGCTGGTGGCGCCCTGGGCGGCCCCAGTCCGAGCGTTCATCGCGGCGGCGCTGATCCTCCGCCAGCTGGGCCAGCTCCGGATTGAGCACCAGCCGGTCCTGGGCCGCGGCCTGGTCCTGCGGCGAGTCGGACTCGGGCGCGGCGGCATCGAAGGCGACCTCCGTGGCGAACAGGTCATAGAGCGTGCTGCCGGCCATGATGTACTGCCACAGCGGGACGGGACGGTGCTCGGAGACCACCACCGAGGTGGATCCACGCACCGTGTCCAGCCAGGCGCCGAACTCCTCGGCGTTGGAGACGGTGGCCGAGAGGGAGACCAGCTGCACGTGCTCGGGCAGGTGGATGATGACCTCCTCCCACACGGCGCCGCGGAACCGGTCGGCGAGGTAGTGCACCTCGTCCATCACCACGAACCCCAGGTTGCGCAGCGTCTCCGAGTCCGCGTAGAGCATGTTGCGCAGCACCTCGGTGGTCATCACGACGACGTCCGCGTTGCCGTTGATGGCCGTGTCACCGGTGAGCAGTCCCACCTTCTCTGGCCCGTACCGGGCCACCAGCTCGGTGAACTTCTGATTGCTCAGCGCTTTGATGGGAGTGGTGTAGAACGCCTTCTGTCCTCGGGCCAGGGCCAGGTGGGTGGCGAACTCGCCCACCACGGTCTTGCCGGCGCCGGTAGGTGCAGCCACCAGCACGCCGTGACCCTGCTCCAGCTCCTGACAGGCCTCACGCTGGAACGGGTCCATCTCGAACCCGAGCATCCGGGCGAACTGGCCCAGTTCGGTCCGGGACTCAGCGTTGCGGCGTCGTGACGCGGCGTAGCGCTCGGCGGGGCTGAGGTCCTCCTGGGAGGGGGCATCCTGGGGGCTGCGGTCCGCGGGGGTGTCCATGCCGTCAGCCTAGGACACTGTTAAGCCACGGTGGCGGCAGGGGTGGATCAGAGCTGGTCCAATGGCGTGGGTCCCTGGTGGATGGACGCCTCGATGTCCTGTTCTTGGGCCAGGCCACGCTTGGTTCGACGACGGTCGTTGACCAGGCACAGGCCGATCGCGATCCCGAACAGGGTGACCAGCGGAATGGCCAGGTAGAACATGGTCATGGCGTCACCACCGGGTGCCGCCAGAGCCGCCAGCAGGGCGATGAGGAAGACGGTGATCCGCCAATGCTTGATGATCTGACGTCCCTTCAGGACGCCGATCATGTTCAGACCGACCAGGATGACCGGCAGAACCAGGGAGATCCCGAAGGCCAGGAACAGCCGCAGGACGAAGGGGATGTAGACGTCCACGTGGATGTTGTTCGTCAACTCGCCCGGCGTCAGTCCGACGAAGAACTGCGCGGCCTCGGGCAGCACGAGCCAGCCCAGCCCCACACCCAGGACGAACAACGGAACCGCGGCGGCGATGAAGCCCAGCGCGTAGCGCTTCTCCTTCTTCTTCAGTCCCGGGACGATGTAGGCCCACGCCTGATAGAGCCAGACCGGCGAGGAGATCACGATGCCGATGAACAGCGAGACCTGGATCATGATGTCCAGGGGCTGACCCAACGCCGTGAACTCCACGGCCACCTGACGTTCGTCCGTGGAGAGACGGGTCACCGGGTCCACGAGGGCATTGAAGACCGGCTCGTAGAGGAAGAACGCCGCAATGGTCGCCAAGAGCAGGGCGATGCCCGACTTGATCAGTCGATTGCGCAGCTCGATCAGATGGTCCTTCAGGGACATCTGACCGTCTGGGGTCTTGACCCGCCGCTTCTTCAGACGCGGACGGGCCACCTTGCCCTGCTTGACGGAACGGGCCGACTCGGCCGCAACGGCGACCGGGTCAGCGGAACGGGGAGCCATCAGTGATGGACCGCCAGACTACGGAAGGTCAGAGCGGTGGGAGCCGGTGCCGCGGGCATCGCGGTCACGCACGTCCTCGTCCACGATGCGACCCTCGACCGGGTCGGCATCTGCGGCGCCCCCACGCTGGGTCTTGTCCTCGTCCTTCATCTGCTTCACCTCGGACTTGAAGATCCGCATCGACTGGCCCAGATTGCGAGCCATGGCAGGAAGTTTGGGCGCGGCGAAGAGCAGCAGCACCAGCGCGATGATGATGACCAGTTGCCACCCTTGCAGTCCAGCGAACATGAGGAAGTCCTTTCGGTGTCTCTGATGGAGTCTACGTCACGGTGTACGGCCGGAGGGCGTCTTCCAGCCACTCTGTGGCGGCTTTGCGCAGCGACGTCGGGGCCATGATGGTGAGCTCTCCGCCATGACGCGCCACGGTGGAGATGGCGTAGTCCGGGGAGCTCAGCTGCACCTCGGCCACCAGGGAGCCGTCTGGCAGTGAGGCAGAGCTGGTGGGGTCGAACCCGTTGGCCAGGTCCTTGATGCGGTGTCCGAACCGGAGCGTCACAGCGATCTCATCGCCCTGGGCCATGAAGAGACCCGGAGCCGCGGGGAGCGGGCGCGGGATGAAGGTGTGCTCCGTCCATCGATGCCCGGCGATCCGATCCAGTCGGAAGTTGCGCAGGCCCTGGGCCTGGCGGCACCAGGCGCGCAGGTAGAGCTGACCGTTCTGCGTCTCGATGCGCAGCGGCTCGACCTGCCGGCGGGTGACCTCGTCACGTCCGGCGCCGTGGTAGGTCAGCTCCAGAACGGTGCGGGACTGCACGGCACGATGCAGGTCGGCCACCAGGTCCTCATGGGGCCCCATATCCAGACCCACGTGCACCGCATCGGCCGTGCCGCGCGTCTGGGTGGGCAGAGCCTGGATGATCTTCACGCGAGCACGACGGGCGGCCTCGACCAGAGACGGGTCCAATCCCGGGACGCTGGCCACTAGGTCCAGGCCGACCACCAGGGCGTGGGCCTCGGGCGTGGTCAGCTGGATCGGGCGGTCCAGTTCACCGGCGTTGAGGATCTCGATGTCCTCGCCGTGGTCGATCACCTCGAACTGACCGCCGGCGAAGTACCGTTCGGGCATGCCACAGTACTTCAGCGTGCGGATGCAGCGGTCCAGCTTCGCCGAGGTCAGGTCCAGTCTCTCCCGCAGCTCGGTCCGGCTCATCCGGCCACGGTGGTTCACCAGTCCCACGATGTCCACGAGGTCGGCGACCTTCTCACGGTCGGAATCGCGGTTCCGAGTCGGCTTCACCGGGTGGAGCTTCACCCTGGGGGGCGGCTGGCGCTGAGCGGTCAGGGCGGACTGGAGCAGTCCATGCACGTCCGCCCGCAGATCAGGGTGGTCGCTCGGCACGACGGCAGATGCTCCAGCGGCGGCGATCTGGCCGGCGAACTCCGCCGGCCGGGAGTACTCCACGCAGATCTGGTCCCAGCCGTGGGTGGGTCCGGAGGTGGGGTCCGGTCCCAGGTCCCTGGCGCCGACGCGCAGCCATTGGACCGCTCCAGGCGCAACGAGCAGCCTGGCGTTCTCCGGCTCGGTCTCACCGGTGGCGGCGCGCCGGAACTCGTGAACATCCAGGTCCGCAGGGCGCTCCTGCACGTCCCCGGTGACGGACCCGGGGGGAACGCTCTCCGGTTCGCTGGTGAAGCGGGTGACACGGAACATGCGCTGGTCCTGCCGATCCAGATCCCAGCCGATCAGGTACCACTGTGATCCGGCGGTGAGCAGCAGCCACGGCCGGACGGTGCGGTCCGCGGGGTCTCCCCCGGCCGCGGTGCGGTACCCGAAGGTCACGACGGCACCGGAACGGATCTGCTCCTCCAGCTGCATCAGGCGCCGGTCAGCTCCGGCCAGTCGGGCTCCGAAGGTGTCCAGGTCCGCCTGTTCTGCTGCGCTGAGCCAGAGCTCCTCGCGGTCCAGTCTGCCCAAGGCCCGCACCACGGCCCCGTGTGCGGCCGTGCCCTCCCAGAGGGATCGGGCCCGCAGCAGGGCGAGCCGCTCGGAATCGTCGAACTGCACATCAGGCAACGTCAGACGACTGCGGTCCACTCGGTAGCGGGTCTGCTCACCTTCTTCGGTGCCCTTCTGAGGCGCTGCGTCGCCGACGGTCTCCAGCGGGATGCCGATCTCCCGCAGGGTCTCCTTGTCGCGGGAGAACATGCGTTCGAAGGCATCCTCGCTGCTCTGCTCTGCATAGGCATCGATATGTCCTCGCAGGTACTCGCGGGTGCGCCCGACTCGACCAGCGGTGAGCAGCAGCCACAGCAGCGAGACGATCCGCTCCTGGGACGCCGTGTTCTCGCTCACCGGATCAGCGGACGTCCACCAGGTCCACGACGAAGATCAGAGTCTCCCCGGGACCGATGTCCGAGCCGGCACCGGTCTCTCCGTAGGCCAGGTGGGGAGGGATCTCCAGACGGCGACGACCCCCGGGCTTCATGCCCAGCAGGCCCTGGTCCCAGCCCTGGATGACCTGGCCGACACCGACCGTGAAGGGCAGGGGTGTTCCGCGGTTCCAGGAGGCATCGAACTCGGCCCCGGTGGACCAGGCAACACCGACGTAGTGGCAGTTCACCTGGTCGCCGGGCTCGACAGCATGGCCCGAGCCTTCGATCAGGTCCTCGATCACGAGCTCCTCGGGAGGGGTGTCTCCCGGGAAGTCGATCTCAGGACGGGTGCGATCGTAGTTGCGCTGTCCGAAGGACATGTGGCTTCCTCTCTGCGGTACGGATCAGTCGGTGGGGCGGATCAGGAGTCCGAGGGGCTCGGCTCTGCCGATGGCGACTCAGCAGGCGCCGACGCCTCGTCGGAGGGAGCAGGGGCCGGTTCTGCAGACTGGGCTGCGGGCATCGCATGCAGGATGTCGACCACGAACACCAAGGTCTCATCCTGCAGCTCGCTGCCTTCGCTGGCACCGTAGGCCTTCTCCGGCGGGGCGACCAGTAGCACCTGGGAGCCGACCTTCTGTCCGGCCAGGCCCTCAGACCAGCCGGTGATGACCTGGTTCAGGCCGAAACCGGTGGGAGTGCCGCGCTTCCAATCGGAGTCGAACTCCTCACCGTCAGACCACTTCACACCCTTGTACCGCACGGTGACATGGTCGGTCTCGCCCACGGTCTCACCCTCCCCCTGGATCAGGGGCTGGACCTTGAGGTCCGTGGGGGCCTCGCCCTCGGGCTTCTCGATGGTCGGCTCGCCGGTCTCCTCGTTCAGGGTGACTTGGGGCAGGGAGTCGTCGGTGACCTCCACCGGCTCACCTTGGGCCCGGACTGGGGACGTGCCGGCGATCTGGAAGACCATCAGCTGATCGCTGCCGCCCTGCTGCCCCATCTGGGAGCCGGGCACGAAGAACGCCACCTGAGCTCCGACCCGGTTCTGGTCGAGCATGTCGTACAGGACGGCGTTGCCCTGCTTGAGGCTCTCGTCCACATAGACGGCCTCGGACCCCTGGGTGAAGTTGTCCGCCTGGATCTCTCCGCTCTCCGGGTCGGCCAGGGCCGTCTGGACCAGGGCGAGGTCGCCGGGCTCGATCTCCTCGCCGTCGCCGTCCTTGAGCACCCGGGAGGAGACCTCACTGGCCTCGATCTGCTCCTCGACCTTCACGCTGGGGCTGCCGTCCTCGGCCACCTCCAGGCTGATCCCCTCCAGGGCTTCCAGGTCCCCTGCGCCGCGCGGTTCCGGTGCTGCGCAGCCGGCCAGCAGCAGGCTGCCGGTCAGTGCCACAGAGAGCGGAGCCGCACTGAGGAGCCGACGACGGGACGAGCGTGGGGTGGGGATGCGCTGGGAGGACATGAGTTCCTTTGCTGACGATCTGGATCGGGCCGGATTCATCCTGGCACGTCACACTGGGCGGATGCTGGACGGTCCTGACCGTGTCGGATCGTCCGCCGCTGAGGGCTGAGGCAGGGTGGCCAGCAGCTCGTCGAGTCGCTCGGACGTGGTGGCGAAGGGGTCCTTCGTGCTCACGGACATCATCGGGCGGTCATTGAACTTGAGCGTGGTCCAGTCCACCGAGTACTCCTGCCCCGCCGCACGAGCCTCGGTGATGAATCTCCCGCGCAGGCAGGCACGGGTTGTGCTGGGCGGAGCGTCGATGGCCTCCTGCACCTGATCATCGGTCAGCACCCGAGCGGCGGCTCCGCGAGACTGGAGCAGAGCGAACAGACCGCGACCGGGGGTGATGTCGTGGTAGGACAGATCCAGTTGATCCAGGCGCGGCGCATCGTCAGCCAGACCGTTGCGGTCGCGGTACCGGGTGAGGAACCGGTGCTTGATGGCCCAGTCGATCTCCGTGTCGATCCCGGTGAAGTCCTGAGTCCGCACGGCCTCCAGCGACCGTTCCCACAGGTCGAGGACGGCAGCGACCCGGTCGTGATGGGGACCGTGGGCCGCGACGAATCGAGTGGCCTGTTCCAGATAGTGCTCCTGCAGCTGCAGGGCTGACCGATGCCGCCCCGAACGCAGGTTCAGCTGTGCCGTGCCGCTGAGGTCATGGGAGACCTGGCGGATGGAGCGGATCGGGTTCTCCATCTGATGGTCGCCCAGTGACCAGCCGGCCTCGATCATCCGCAGCACCAGATCGGTGGCGCCGAAGCGCACCAGCTGGGTGGTCTCGGACATGTTGGAGTCCCCCACGATCACATGCAGGCGGCGGTAGTCCGCAGCGTCGGCGTGTGGCTCATCCCGGGTGTTGATGATCGGCCGGGAGCGGGTGGTGGCCGAGGAGACGCCTTCCCACACATGGTCGGCGCGCTGGGAGAAGGCGAAGTGCGGCTGCGCGGCAGCGCCGAAGGCGTCCTCTGACGGCCGGGTCACCCAGGTGCCGGCACCGGCGTAGAGCTGCCGGGTCACCAGGAACGGGATGAGCGCTTCGGACAGGCGTCGGAACTCGACGGTGCGCGGGATCAGGTAGTTCTCGTGGGAGCCATAGGAGTTCCCGGCGGAATCGGCGTTGTTCTTGTAGAGGTAGATCGTCCCCTCGAACCCGTCCTCGCGCATGCTCGCCGTGGCCGAGTCGATCAACCGCTGCATGATGATCTCCCCGGCCTTGTCCGTGGCGATCAACTCATCCAGGGTGGAGCACTCGGCGGTGGCGTACTCCGGGTGGGAGCCGACATCCAGGTACAGGCGCGAGCCGTTGGGGATGAAGACGTTGGAGGAGCGCCCCCACTCCACCACAGGGCGGAACAGGTAGCGGGCGACCTCCTCCGGCGTCAGCGGACGGCTGCCGGGGTGGGAGTAGTGCACCCCGAACTCGGTCTCGACGCCGATGATCCTGCGATCCACGAGGTCACTGACCGCCCTTCTGGACGAAGCCCTTGACGAACTCCTCGGCATTGGTCTCCAGCACGGAGTCGATCTCGTCCAGGAGGCTGTCCAGGTCTGCGGTGTTCGCCTGCGATGCCGCTGCACCGCCGCCGGGAGCCGGGGCGGGGCCGGGACCGAGGTCCTCCTCGCGCTGGGAGCTGGAGCCGGACTGCTGCTGCGGCATCGGGTGTTCCTCTCGTTCTGGGTCCTGAAGGGGGCCTGCGTCCAGCCTACGCGGCGGTGTCAGGGGCCGGTGCTGAGATGGCGTTGCCGGTCGACCGCGTCCAGGACCTGCAGCAACTCCTGCACCGAGCCGCCGTCGTCGTCGAAGACGGAACCGGTGTGCGCTGCCGTGCCGAGCAGCGGCTCGCGCTGGTGGAAGCGATGGACGGGACCATCCGGGTCAGGACGCAGCAGCAGGGTGTCCCAGCTGGCGCCGACCACGGCCCGTCCGTGCACGTCCACGGTCCGTCCGCGCAGCCAGGCCCGGGTGTCGGCCGGGGGCAGGTGCATGGCCTGCTGGATCACCGTCTCCTCCACCAGAGTGCGCATGGAGCCCCGCCGCACCAGGGCATGGTGCAGCCCCTTGTCCAGGCGCAGATCCGCGTACTGCAGGTCCAGCATGCCCACCCGTGGGTCGTCCCAGCCCGCCCCGTGGCGCTCCCGGTAGCCGGAGAGGAGCTGGTGCTTGGCCACCCAGTCCAGACGGTCGGCCAGCCGTCCCGGATCGGTCCGGAACAGATCGAGCGTCTCGCGCCAGGCCATCAGCACGTCCTGGGTGGCAGGATCATCCATCCCGAACCGCTGCACGTGTGCTTCTGCCGCGTCCAGGTAGACCTCCATCAGGTCCACGCCGGTCAGCTCGCGCCGGTCCGTCAGGGGGACCGTGGCCTGCAGCGTGGGGTCGTGACTGATCCTCTGCAGCGCCGCCACGGGATCCACCAGCTCCAGGCGCGGACAGGTCCCCAGCTCGATCATGGAAAGCACCAGGGCCGTCATCCCACAGCGCAGCCAGGTGGAGGTCTGGGACAGGTTCGCATCCCCGATGATCACGTGCAGCCGCCGGTAGCGGTCCGCCACGGCGTGAGGCTCATCGCGCGTGTTGACGATCGGACGCCGGATGGTGGTCTCCAGCCCCACCTGCTCCTCGAAGAAGTCCGCCCGTTGGCTGATCTGGAATCCGGGGGTCCGGCCGGTCACCCCGATCCCCACTCGACCTGCCCCGCAGATCACCTGCCGGGCGGCGAAGAACGGGAGCAGGTGGGCGGCCAGTTCGTCGAAGTCCAGGGCCCGAGCCACCAGGTAGTTCTCATGCGCACCGTAGGAGACCGACTTGTTGTCCGTGTTGTTCTTGTACAGCAGCACCTGCGGGGATCCCGGCGCCTGCGCGATCCGCTGCGAGGCCGCCAGGGCCACCCGGTCCCCGGCTTGGTCCCACACCATGGCATCCAGCGGGTTGGTGGTCTCCGGAGACGAGTACTCGGGGTGGGCGTGGTCCACGTACAGCCGGGCGCCGTTGGGCAACACGAGGTTCATCAGCAGATGCACCCGTTCGCCGTGCTCGTTGTACCCCTCCCCCAGCCGGGGCCGCACCTCGTCCGTGAGCTGGGAGGGATGCGCCACGGACCGGGGCATGGTCCAGCCGCGCGCGTCCACCAGGGGCGACTCCTCGCCGTAGTCCCATTCGGTGCCGGCCACGGAACCGCCCTGAGAGGTGACCAGGTCCGCGTAGGCGTTGACCACCTCGGTGGAGAGCTGGGAATGCCCGGCCCCTGGGTTGGCCGGCGCATGCACCCCGAACTCGGTCTCCAGGCCCATCACCCGGTGCACACCCCACCCTGCGGTGTCCCGTCCTGCCGGGATCAGCGCGGCGATCTCCGCCTCATCTCGGCCTCCCGGCACCAGGGCGAACTGCCCCTGCCAGGCCGGCTGAGCCGCCGTCGGGCCGTGGTGCCCTGAGCGGGTGGCACGGGGAACCTGGGGCACATGGGTCATGAGGGATCTCCCGACGACGGCTCCTCACCCGAGCCGGTCACCTTGCCGGAGGCCAGATGCGGGGTGTGCACGAGCATGCGCAGCTGGGCCACGCGGCCTCCGCGGTGACCGGAGATGCGGGCCCAGTCCTCCGGGGTGCTGGTGTTGGGCAGGTCCTCCTGCTCGCCGAACTCCTCGGTGACCGCGCGCAGCAGATGCTCCCCGCGCAGGCCCTTCACCCCGGACTCGCTGGCGGAGAGGAACTCCTTGATGGCGTGCTTCTTGGCCCGGTCCACGATGTTGGCCACCACGGCCCCGGAGGCGAAGTCGGCGAAGTGCAGGGTCCGGGTGGAGCCGTCCGTGTAGGTGACCTCCACGAACTCGGTGTCCGGGGTGCGGGCGAACATGGCGTCGGCCGTGCGCTGGATGAGCGAGTCGACGGCGGCCTGACGGTCGCCCCCGGCGGCCTGGACCTCGTCCGGGTGCAGAGGCAGGTTCGGAGTGAGGTACTTGCCGAAGATCTCCGCCGCGCCGTCCCGGTCCGGACGGTCGATCCGGATCTTCACGTCCAGCCGGCCCGGGCGCAGGATGGCCGGGTCGATCATGTCCTCGCGGTTGGAGGCGCCGATCACGATCACGTTGTCCAGGCGCTCCACGCCGTCGATCTCCGCCAGCAGCTGCGGGACGATCGTGGTCTCCACGTCCGAGGAGACGCCGGAGCCACGGGTGCGGAACAGGGACTCCATCTCATCGAAGAAGACGACCACGGGGTAGCCGTCGGAGGCCTTCTCCCGGGCCCGGGCGAAGATGGTGCGGATGTGGCGCTCGGTCTCGCCCACGTACTTGTTCAGCAGCTCTGGGCCCTTGATGTTCAGGAAGTAGGAGCGGCGCTCCTCCGTGGACCGAGAGGCCAGCGAGTTCGCCACGGCCTTGGCGATCAGCGTCTTGCCGGTCCCGGGAGGGCCGTAGAGCAGGATGCCCTTGGGCGCCTTGAGCCCGTGCTCGCGGTACAGCCCGGGATGCAGGAACGGCAGTTCCACGGCGTCACGGATCTGCTCGATCTGGGGACCCAGTCCGCCGATGTCCGCGTAGCTGACGTCCGGCACCTCCTCCAGGACCACGTCCTGGACCTCGGTGAGCGGCACCAGGTCCAGAGCGTGGCCGGTGCGCACATCCACGGTGACGGCGTCTCCCACGCGGATGCGTTCGGCGGAGAGACGGTCGGCACGGCGCACCACGCGCTGTTCGTCGCCCCGGCCCACGATCACCAGCAGCCCGGAGTCCAGCACCTCCTTGACCCGGGCCAGTTCGCCGGTGCGCTCTGCGGGCAGCACCGAGACGATGGTCAGGGACTCGTTGAGCAGCACGTCCGCGCCGGAGGTGATGCGGTGCAGCTCGATCAGCGGTGAGGCGTTGACCCTGAGTTTGCGGCCGTTGTGGATGACGTCCACGCTGGGTTCCACGGTGGCGTCGATCTCCACGCCGTCCACGGCGTCACGCTTCTCGTTCACCGCCAGCACGGTGGCGTAGCTGAAGGGTGTCTCTCCGTCCAGCTCCAGGGCTGCCTTCAGGACGGTGATCTCCTCGCGAGTGGCCTCCAGCAGGTCCACCATCCGGCGGTTGTTCCGCGCGGCGGTCTCCAGCTGGTACTCCAGGGTCCGGTTCTTCTCCACCAGCGTGGCGGCGCGGCGCTTGGCCCCGTCCAGCTGGTTGAGCAGCTGGGCCTGGGAGACGCCGCCCGCGCCGGTGTCGGTGCTGGGGGGTCCGGGGTTCGAGGAGGGATCGGCCATGGATCCAGCCTAGTGGTCAGCCCTGCCCGCCCGCCTGCTGAGGCGAGACGTGACGGCTACTGGCCGGCCGTCGTCGGGCCCTGCGGGGCGGTCTCCGATGCGGCGCGGACTGAGCGCTCGGCCATGGAGGCGGCCTCCCGGGCGGACTTGCGGGCCTTCTTGTCCGTCACGGTCCGCTCCCCCAATGCCTGCGGGGTCCACCGGGTCTCATCCGACGGCAGCCAGGCCTCCGTGTCCTCCGCGGAGAACTCCGAGACCTTGGAGCGCTTCTTCAACAGCATGGCCTCCTGACCGGTGGCCAGCCGACGGCAGGTCATCAGGAACCCGGTGTGGGCCACCATCCGGTGGTCCGGACGCACCGCCAGTCCGTCCAAGTGCCAGCCGCGGACCATGGTCTCGGAGGCCTCCACCGGAGTGAACCGTCCATCCTCACGGATCGCCTCGGCCACGCGGGACATCTGCGTGGCGGTGGCGATGTAGTTCAGCCACACTCCCCCGGGTGCGAGCACGGTGGCCACCGCGTCCAGGCACTCCCAGGGGGCGAGCATGTCCAGCACCACACGGTCCACGGATCCGGGCTCGTGGTCCTGGTCCATCTGCTGGGCGTCCTTCAGATGGACCTGCCAGGCGGGGTGCTCGGCGCCGAAGAAGGTGGTGACGTTGGCCTGGGCGATCTCGGCGAACTCAGGGCGGCGTTCGTAGGAGTGCAGCCGGCCCGAGTCCCCCACAGCGCGCAGCAGGGAGATGGACAGGGCGCCGGACCCGACGCCGGCCTCGACCACCGTGGCGCCGGGGTAGATGTCCGCCAGCTGCACGATCTGCCCGGCATCCTTGGGGTAGACCACGGTGGCACCGCGCGGCATGGAGAGCACGAAGTCGTTGAGCAGGGGCCGCAGCACCTGGTACTCGTGGCCGGAGGAGTTCTGCACCACCACGCCCTCGGGTCCACCGATCAGGTCATCGTGCCGCAGCACGCCCTGGTAGCTGTGGAACTGACCGCCGCGGGCCAGGGTAATGGTGTTCATCCGCCCCTTGGCATCCTTGATCTGCACGCGCTGCCCCTCCCGCAGCGGACCGCGGCGAGCTGAGGCTCCAGTGGCGGATGCGCTGGGTCGATCGGTGCGGGGGCGAGGCTCGGTGCTGGTCATCGGCGGCCAGATCTCCTTGAGGGTGGGGCGGTCCTGCCGATCCAGCAGGCATTCCAGAGTACCGAAACCAGCAGACCTCAGCGCTCTGTGCGGCGCAGCGAGAGCCGACGCATCACATCGGCCTGGCGCAGCACGCCGCAGACCTGGCCGTCGAGCCCGATCACCGCGTACTCCGAGCCGTCCACCCGGGACAGCCGGTCCACCAGCGGCGCACCGCGGTCGGCATAGCCCACCACCGCGCCGCTGGTCAGGGCACGGGCGACGGCAGAGACCGGCGTGTGCGGCAGAGCAGAGCTCGGGACGGTGGACAGCACGTGCTGGTCCAGGACCGCCTCCGGGCGTCCGGTCTCGGAGAGCACCACGACCTCGGCCCCGGCCGCGAAGGCCAGCACCTCGGACAGTGGAGTCGAGGCGGGCACACCGACTGCTGGGCGCATCAGCTCGCCCACCCAGAGGTGAGGGACGCGTTGGCGCAGCCGCCCGACGCGGATGGCCTCGGAGGCTCCGTTCCAGAGGAAGAAGCCCACCATCACCAGGATCACGATCAACGGGATGTCCGCCGGACGACCCTGAAGGAAGGGCACCACTACGAGCAGCAGGGCCAGCAGCAGCACGATGCCGCGTCCGGACCACCCCGCTGCCACCGTGCCCTTGTCCTGACTCCCGGTGGCGGCCCAGACCGCCGATTCCACGATCCGCCCGCCGTCGAGAGGCAGACCCGGCAGGACGTTGAATAGGGCGACGAGCCAGTTGGCGTAGACCAGGATGTCCAGCAGCAGCCGGGCCACCCCCTCTGGTGGGGCCACCACGGCGATCAGCGTCCCGCCCAGGGCGATGAGCACGTTCGCGGCCGGGCCGGCCAGGGCCGTCACCAAGGACCGCCCCGGGGTGGCCTGGAAGACGCCGAACTGGGTGTGGCCACCCCACAGGTTCAGCACGATCTCCTGCGCCGGCCAGCCGAAGGCCCGGGCGCTGACGGCATGGGCCAGCTCGTGCACCAGGACGGACAGGGCCAGCAGCACCGCATACAGGAAGGCGATCCCGTAGGCTCCGATGCCGAGCTCTGGGAACAGTCTGGCCACCTGGGGACCGAACAGCAGCACCACGAAGCCGGCGATCAGCAGCCAGTTCCACGACAGGTAGACCGGGACACCGACCAGCCTCCCCAGCCTGATCCGGCCGCGGCGTGAGACGCGGTCCGGCATCAGCCCAGGCCCTGCGGCGGAGCGCCGGCCGCCGCCAGCTGACCGATGGCGCCGACCACCTCGGCGAGGTCACCCACGGTGCGACCGGCCAGGGTGTCCCACTGACGCCGGCGCGGGTCCTCGGGCAGCTCCGTGACGAGTGGGACGGCCACCGTGGGCAGGCCGGCGGCGGTGGCGGAGGTGACCCCCGGCAGGGAGTCCTCGATGACCAGGCAACGGCTTCGATCCACACCCGGGTGCCGGTCCTGCATCCGGGACAGCGCAGTGAGATACGGCTCGGGGTGGGGCTTGCCTCGGGTGACCTGGTCACCGGTGACCATGAACTCGAGGGACCCCTCCGGGGCGCGGTCCAGGATCACCTGGGCCAGCGGGGTGTGGGACATGGTGACAAGGGCACAGGGCACGCCGGCCTGGTGGAGGGCGGCCAGCAGCTCCCGGGCTCCGGGTCGCCACGGAAGGTTCTCCTGGACGCCTGCCATCACCTCCCGCAGAGCCGTGTCCACGATGGTCTCCACGTCCAGGTCCAGTCCGGCCTGCTGCAGCAGCCGCGCGCCATGGTCCAAGGACTGCCCGGTCAGGGACTGTGCCAGCCCCTCGGTCCAGGTCCCACCCTGGTCTTCGAGCATGCGTCGGTGGCTGGCGTTCCACAGCGGCTCCGTGTCCACCAGGGTGCCGTCCATGTCCCAGAAGACGGCATCCAGGCGGGAGGGGCGGTGCTGCGTGGTCTCAACGCCGGCTGGTGACGGGGACGGCGGGCGGTGATCGCCCTCGAATGGGGGGTGTCCGGAACGGTCGAGGGGCATGCATCGAGTCTAGTGTCGAGCCGCCCCGTCCTCAGCACGGGAGACCTAGAGTGGGTCCATGACCACAGACCGTGGATCCGATGATCCGACCGACCGGCAGCTCGGCGCGGGGCTGCGCTCCTACCTGAGGCGTCTGGACGAGCGCGATCCGCACCGCCGACCGGTGATCCTGATGACCGCGTTCGAGGGGTGGAACGACGCCGGGGACGCCGCCACGGATGTGCTTGACCTGATCCGCGAGCAGATCGATGCCACCGAGCTCGACTCCCTCGCGGATGACGACTACTACGACTACCAGTTCACCCGGCCCACGGTGAGCCGTGACGAAGACGGCCGTGGCACCCTGACCTGGCCCAGCACGAGGGTGTTCCGGGGCGTCCTGGATGCTGGTCCAGGCGGAGACACCGGCCTGGAACTGCTGATCGTGCGCGGTGTGGAGCCCAGCTTCCGCTGGAGGGCCTTCACCGCCGAGCTGCTGGCCTTGGCGCGGCGCCATCGGGTCGACGCCGTCCTGACCTTGGGTGCGCTGCTGGCCGATGCCCCGCACACCCGTCCCCTGCCGGCCACTCCCTCCAGTGCCGACCCGCAGCTGCGTCAGGCTCTCGGTGTCTCCCAGCCCACCTATGAGGGTCCGACGGGAATCGTCGGCGTGGTCACGGACAGTGCCGTCGATGCAGGTCTTCCCACCGTCTCCGTATGGGTGGCGGTGCCGCACTATGTGGCCCAGAGCCCCTCACCCAAAGCACAGATGGCCCTGGCCGGCCGGATCGAAGAACTGCTCGAGACCACCCTGGACCTGGACCTGCTGGCCGAGGACGCTCAGGCCTGGGAGCGTGGCGTGGACGAACTGGCCTCGGCAGATCCGGAGGTCTCCGCCTATGTGCAGCAGCTGGAGAAGGCGCGGGACACCGAATCGCTGCCGGAGGCATCGGGCGAGGCGATCGCTCGCGAGTTCGAACGGTATCTCAAGCGGCGCGATCCCGGCCACGGCTGACCCCGGTCCATGTGCACCGGCACCGAAGGCGCCGATCAGTCGGTGAGGCGGATGCCCAGCAGGGAGTCCACGACCGTGCTGACGGACAGCTGAGCGTCTGACACCGGCGACGAGTCCTGACGATCACGAGCCTGGGCCCCATCGGCCCACCGGTCCAGCTCCACCAGGGCGGCGGGGGCATCCAGGTCGTGGGACAGGGCGTGATGCAGGGACTGCAGGAGCTGTTCGCCGTCCCCGGGCTGCTCCTCGGTCAGGGCGGCGCGCCAGCGCTCCAGGCGTGCGGAGGCGTCCGGCAGGGACTGATCCGTCCACTCCCAGTCCGCACGGTAGTGCTGAGAGAGCAGGGCCGTGCGGATCGCCGCCGGGTCAGCGCCCTCGCGGAGCAGGTTCGAGACCAGGACCAGGTTCCCCTTGGACTTGGACATCTTCTCCCCGTCCAGGGCCACCATGCCGGCATGCACGAAGGTGTGGGCCAACGGACGTCCGTCCACGGCGGTGGCGTGGGCGGCACTGAACTCATGATGGGGGAAGGTCAGATCCGATCCACCGCCCTGCACCGAGAACGGCACGGGCAGCAGCCGACGTGCGATCGCTGAGCACTCGATGTGCCAGCCGGGGCGTCCCTCGCCCAGGGAGCCGCCTGCCCAGCTGGGCTCACCTGGACGGGCGGCGCGCCACAGCAGCGGGTCCAGAGGTGAGCGCTTGCCCGGGCGCTGCGGGTCGCCCCCGCGCTCCGGGAAGACCTCGGCCATCTGCTCGGGTGACATGCCGGAGATGCTGCCCAGCGTCCAGTCCGTGGCGGACTCGGCGGCGGCGATGTCGAAGTAGATGTCGCCGTCGGGATCCTCGCCCTGGCCGGGCACCGCATAGGCGGTGCCGTTCTCCACCAGGCGGGTGACGGTCTCGGCCACCCAGTCCACGGTCTCGGTGGCGCCCACATAGTGGTCCGGGGCCAGCACGTTCAAGGCCTGCATGTCCGTCCGGAACAGCTGGGTCTGGTCCTGCGCCAGCTCCCGCCAGTCCATTCCGGTGGCCTCGGCCCGCTCCAGCAGCGGATCGTCCACGTCCGTGACGTTCTGCACATACCTGACCGGATAGCCGCAGGCGCGCCAGTACCGGTGGAGCAGGTCGAAGCTCACGTAGGTGTTGGCATGGCCCAGGTGGGTGGCGTCATACGGGGTGATGCCGCAGACGTAGAGCGAGGCCTCTTCGGAGGTGCCCGGGTGCTGCAGGGCACCGCTGGCGGTGTCCATCAGCCGCAGACGGTCCGGCTGGGCCGGCAGGAGGGCGGGGGACGGTGTGGACCAGGACTGCATGGCTTCCTTGCTGTGTGGGAGGGTCAGGCGCTGATGACGCCGAAGCCGAGCAGCAGGTACAGGGCCAGACCCAGCCCGATCCGATACCAGACGAACGGCTTGTAGGAGTTCGTGGAGATGAAGCGCATCAGCCAGCCGATCACCACATAGGCGGTGACGAAGGCGATGCCCGTGGCCAGCAGCGTCTCGCCCATGCCGTAGGGGCCCTGCGCGCCGGGCTCGGCCAGGGACTTGAAGAGCTTGTAGAACCCGGAGGCGAAGACCGCGGGGACGGCCAGCAGGAAGGCATATCGGGTGGCGGCCTCACGGGTGTATCCCAGGGCCAGGCCCATGGTGATGGTGCCGCCGGAGCGGGAGACGCCAGGAATCAGGGCCAGGGCCTGGGCCAGCCCGAAGAGGATGCCGTCCTTGACGGAGAGCTTCTCGAGTGGTTTGACCTGCCGGCCCAGGGTGTCCGCGGCCGCCAGGAGCACGCCGAAGACGATCAGCATGGTGGCCACGATCCACAGGGACCGGAAGGAGGAGTCGATGTAGTCCTCCAGCAGCAGCCCGAGCACGGCGATCGGGATGGAGCCGATGATGATCAGCCAGCCCATGCGGGCATCGGGATCGTTCCGGGCGACCTTGCCGACCAGTGAGCCGAACCACCGTGAGATGATCCGGACGATGTCCTTCCAGAAGAAGATCAGCACGGCCAGCTCGGTGCCGATCTGGGTGATGGCCGTGAAAGCCGCTCCCGGGTCTGCCGCATTCGGCAGGAACTCGCCGACGATCCTCAGGTGCGCGGAGGACGAGATGGGGAGGAATTCCGTCAGGCCCTGCACCAGGCCCAGGATGATCGACTCTAACCAGTTCACGTCCAGCACCTTACGGCACGGGAGGAGCGCTCTGGAGCATCACTGTGCTCGCCACGGCCAGAGGTGACGGAGCGCACGCGGAGCACGGGCGACTCCGCCGGATCAGGCCTCAGCGGTCCGAGGAGTCGGCAGTGTCGAACTCCTCGTCGTCATCTGAGTCCTCGCTGTCATCGCCGTCGAGGTCGTCGTCCTCGTCATCGTCGTCCAGGACGTCGAGCGGAGTGTACTCACCGGTGGCGGCGTACAGCGCGTCCTCGTAGGCGTCGAAGGCATCGGCGATGTTGAAGTACGCCGACTCCAACGCAGGATCGTCATCGCTGCGCTTGGTGCTGGCGGCGGCGAGGTGCTCATGCAGGGCTGATACGAAGGCCTCCAGGGCCACGCGCGGATCGATGCTCATGCTCACACGGTAGCCTCAATCTGCCACGACGGCACCTGCGGAGAGGAGACCGATGCGCGAGCAGACCATGTCCAGCACCCTGGACTCCATCACCCACCGTCAGAACTGGGAGTACCTGGTGATCACCGTCTCCCCGGATGAGTCCCTGGCGCAGGCACGTCGCCGGCTCGTGGAGCATGCCGAGTACGGCAAATGGGAGCTGCAGCGCTCCATCGTCTACCGCGGCGGGATGCGCCGGTTCTGGATGCGCCGGCGCATCATCCGGGTGAGATCCACGCTGAGCTGACCGGCCGTCGTCGGGAATCAGCTGGTCAGCGGCCCCAACGCTAGGTTGGCGAAGGTGTTGTGGGCCGATTCATCGTCTGAGGGGTGGAAGACCCCGGCCATCACGTCCCGGTAGAGCCGAGTGATCTCCGCGGCGCGGTGGAACCCGGCACCGCCCGAGGCCTCCAGCGCATAGTCCACCTGGGCCTTGGCCGTCCGCACCGCCTGGGTCTTGGTGGCCACCAGCCGGGGGAACCACTCCGGCCCCCAGTCGGCTCCGGCCACGATGTCCGCCACGACCGACCGCAGCAGCGTGTCCTGGGTGATTCCCCGCAGGGTCGCCTCCCCGGCCTTGTAGCGCAGCACCGGGTCATGGCTGAGCGGCTGTCCCGTCACTCGAGAGGTCCGGCGGGCCAGCGCCTCGGCGCCCAGCTGTGCGGCCCGCTCCCCCACGCCGGTGTAGACGGCGGCGATCAGGGTCAGGAACGAGGCGAAGATCCCGAAGGTCAGCGGATCCGCGTTGGGCCCTGCGGGGATGCGTCGCACGATCCGGTCAGCGGGCACCACAGCCCCCTCCAGGCGGGTGGTGTGGGAGTGGGTGGCCCGCATGCCGAGCATGTCCCAGGACGAGTCGTCCGCGCTCCAGCCTGCCGACGCCCGGTCCAGGAACCCGAACACCAGCTGCGCGCCGTCCGGGGTCTTGCCGAACACGCCCAACCGCGTCCACACGGGCGAGAGGGTGGTGAAGATCTTCGTCCCGGTGAAGCGGTACCCGCCGGTCTGCAGCGGTTCCGCCACTGTTCCAGAGTCGAAGAGCACGGCGTCGTTGCCGGCCTCGGAGATGCCGAAGGCGAAGATCTCCCCGGCGGCCGACTCGCGGTGGATGAACTCGAGGGAGTCATCCCCGTGGGCGGCCAGGATCGAGGCGACACCGTTCCACACGTGGTGCATGTTCACGGCCAGCGCGGTGGCCGGCGCGTGCTGGGCCACCAGACGCTGCCCCCCGACGACGTCGCTCAGGTCCCAGCCCAGGCCTCCCAGCTCCCGGGGAGCCAGGGCGCCGAGATACCCGGCCCGGGCCAGGTCCTGCAGGTCCTGGTGCGGGAAGCTGTTCGACTGGTCCAGTGTGGCTGCCCGGTCGCGCAGGGACTCCAGCAGTGCCGGGGTGAGCACCGAGGAGAGATCAGCGCTGGCGTGGGGACGGGTGGTCATCGGGCCTCCAGGAGTCGAGCGAGCACGCGGCAACCGAAGTCCAGTGCCTCGACGGGGACACGTTCGTCGATCCCGTGGAACAGGCCGGTGAAGTCCAGGTCGGCCGGCAGCTGAAGGGGCGCGAATCCGTAGCCGGTGATGCCCAGGCGGGACAGCGACTTGTTGTCCGTTCCGCCGGACATCATGAACGGCAGCACCGGCGCACCGGGATCCTCAGCCTGCACCGCAGAGACCATCAGGTCCACGAGGTCACCGGAGAAGGGCACCTCCAGGGAGATGTCCTGATGCTCGGGGGTGAAGTCGACTCCGTCACCGGCCAGCTCCCTGAGGATCTGCAGGACATGATCCTCCTGTCCGGGCAGAATGCGGGCGTCCACGGTGGCCGAGGCCTTGCCCGGGATGACGTTGTGCTTGTACCCGGCAGTCAGACCGGTGGGGTTGGTGCTGTTGCGCAGGGTGGAGCCGACGAACTTGGCGGCATTGCCCAGGGCCTCCAGCTGAGGCGTGGGATCGGTCTCGTCGAACTCGACGCCACAGAGCTCGGCCACCTGCTCCAGCAGGTCCCGTGTGGTCTTGGTGTAGTCCAGCGGCCATTCGTGGGCCCCGATCCGCTGGATGGCCCCGGCCAAGCGGGTGACGGCATTGTCCGGGTGGACCGCCGAACCGTGGCCCGGTGCGCCCGTGGCCGTCAGGTTCAACCAGGCCAGCCCCTTCTCGGCGGTCTGGAGAAGATAGGCTCGCTGGCCCTGGATCTCCGTGGAGAATCCCCCGACCTCGCTGATGGCCTCCGTGGCGCCCTCGAACAGCTCGGGGCGGTTCTCCACCAGCCATCGAGCGCCATAGATGCCGCCGGCCTCCTCGTCGGAGAAGAACGCCACGATCAGATCCCGCCGGGGACGCTGGCCTGACCGGTGGAGGTGCCCGAGGACGGTCAGGATCATGGCATCCATGCCCTTCATGTCCACCGCTCCGCGACCCCAGATCATCCCGTCCTTCAGCTCGGCGCCGAAGGGGTCCACCGACCATTCATCAGGGTCGGCCGGGACGACGTCCAGATGCCCGTGCAGCACCAGCGCCGGTGCGTCAGCGTCCCAGCCGACGACTCGTCCGATCACGCTGGCGCGACCCCGAGCCGACTCGATGATCTCCGGCTCCATCCCCGCCCGGCGCATCAGATCGGCACAGTACTCGGCGGCCTCAGGTTCCCCTCGGGACTCATTGCCCCCGTAGTTCGAGGTGTCGATGCGGATCAGGTCCTGACAGATCCGCACCACGTCATCGCGGTACGGGCTGGGCGCGGCATCGTCAGCGGCGGAGGTGGGCAGGGAACGCTCGTCGGCACTCATGATGCCAGCCTAGCCATCACCTCAGACACGAGAAGGCCCCGGACACTCAGGTCCGGGGCCTTTCGAATTCCGTGCGCGGAGGGGGACTTGAACCCCCACGCCCTTGCGGGCACAGCGACCTCAACGCTGCGCGTCTGCCAATTCCGCCACCCGCGCTCACGGTCTGCCTCGTCGTTTCCGGCTCAGGCAGCGCCCACTAGCCTAACACGACTCCTGAGCCTCTCTGTCCACTCCGAACTGCCCGCTCGAACACGGTCTCTGCCTCTCCACCGGGCGGCGTCCTGACCGACGACCAGGGCCCTGCCCTGCAATAATCGACGAGATGCAGCTGAGCGTCCCTGGGCACCGCTTGGTGTCCGATGCCCTGTGCTGCACTGACCCGCTGCGACCGACCTGTGAGACGAGGACCGCCTACATGTCTGATCTGCCCGACGACCGCCGGCTGCTGCACCGCGTTGCGGAGGCGCACGGCATCCAGGTCTCCTACCAGGGACATGACGGCCTGCGTCACACCGTCTCAGATGAGACGCTCGTGGCGGTGCTAGCGGCCCTGGACTGCCCGGTGGACCCCGCAGATCCGGAGTCCCTTCATCAGGCTGAGGCGCAGCGTCGTCTGGTTCCCTGGCGCCAGGTGCTTCCTCCGACCGTCATCACCCGGGCCGGCACCACGTCCTCGGTCTCGGTGCATGTTCCCCACGGCACCGCCGTGACGGTGACGGCGGTGCTGGAGAACGGCGACCGGTGGCCGCTGGACCAGCTCGAGGACTTCACCGCTCCCGTCGAGGTGGACGGCACCCTCACCGGGCAGGCCACATTCCGCCTGCCGGCAGAGCTGCCCCTGGGGTGGCACACACTCGAGGCCGTGGTCGGCCACGACGTCGACGGTCGCACCGATGCGGACCCTGCGCTGGGCTCGGCGCACCAGGCGACCCTGATCACCACGCCGGAGCGGATCACCACCGCCGACACCTACGCGCAGCGTCGCGGTTGGGGATTGGCCCTGCAGCTCTACTCCACCCGTTCCACGCGGTCCTGGGGCATCGGAGACCTGGCCGATCTGGCCGATCTGGCCGCGCAGACGGCCGAACAGGGCGGGGACTTTGTTCTCTCCAATCCGCTGCATGCCTCCGTGCCAGCCCCGCCGGTGGTGGCTTCTCCGTACTCGCCGTCCACGCGGCGGTTCGTGCACCCTCTGTATCTGCGCATCGAGGACATCCCGGAGCTGGCCCATCTCGGCCCCGCTGATCGTCAGCGTGTGGAGGATCTGGCAGTCCATCAGCGCTTCGCCAACACCCGGACGGGTTCGCTGGACCGAGACGCTGCCTATGCGGACAAGCTGGTGGCCCTGCGGCTGATCCACGGCGTCCAGCTCAGCCCCGCTCGCCGATCCGCCTACCGTGCCTACCGCGAGGCTGAAGGGTCCGGCCTGGCGGACTTCGCCCTCTGGTGCGCCCTTCGGACGGTCTTCGATCCCGTGCACCCGGTGTGGTCCGATCCGGAGCTGGTCCCCGGCGGAGCCACAGCCGAGCGGTACCGTGCCGAGTTGGCCGAGGAGATCGAGTTCCACACCTGGCTCCAGTGGCTGTGCGATCAGCAGCTGGAAGCGGCTCAGCGCACTGCTGTCACCGCCGGGATGCGCATGGGCATCATGCAGGACCTGGCCGTGGGTGCTGACCGCAACAATGCCGACGGCTGGATGCTCCAGGACCTGTTGGTCCCCACCATGTCGGTGGGGGCGCCACCGGACATGTACAACCAACTGGGCCAGGACTGGTCCCAGTCCCCGTGGCATCCGATCCGTCTGGCCGAAACCGGCTACCGCGCCTACCGGGACATGCTGCGCACGGTGCTGCGCCACGCCGGTGGCATTCGGGTCGACCACGTCCTGGGCCTGTTCCGCCTGTGGTGGCTGCCTGTGGGCGGATCCCCGACTGACGGTGCCTACGTCACCTACGACCATGAGGCCATGATCGGTGTGCTGGCGTTGGAGGCCGAGCGGGCCGGCGCCGTCGTGGTGGGCGAGGACCTGGGCACCTTCGAGCCGTGGGTCCAGGACTATCTGGCCAGCCGGGGTCTGTTGGGCACGTCGATCCTCTGGTTCGAGCAGCGCGACGGCGTCCCTCTCCCACCGGAGCAGTACCGCCGTCAGTGTCTGGCGGCCGTGAACACCCATGACCTCCCCCCCACTGCAGGCTACTTGGCCGGTGTGCATCTGGTGCTCAGGGAACGCCTGGGACTGCTGGCGGGCAGCGCAGAGGCTGAGCGGGAACGTGCGGATCGGGAGATCGGCGTGTACCTGCAGGCCGCGCAGCAGGAAGGGTTCCTGCCCCACGGCTCGCTGCAGGACCTGCTGGAGCTGGCGGAGCGGGACCCTGATCGGATCGTCGAGGCGCTGTACCGCTATCTGGCGCAGGCGCCGTCCGTGCTGCAGGCGGTGGCGCTGGTCGACGCCGTCGGTGAGGTGCGGATCCAGAACCAGCCCGGCACCCAGCAGCACCAGTACCCCAACTGGGAGGTGCCGTTGGCCGATCGTCAGGGCGCGCCGGTGCTGGTGGATCGCCTGGACGAGGTCCCCGGCTTCGCGCGACTGCTCCACGCTGTGGACGATCAGCTGCGTCAGCCCTCAGCCGGATGACGGCCTTGACCGATGACCGCTGAGTTCCGCCAGGGAGCTGACCGGCTGCCTGCTGTGGTGATGGTGTGCCTGCACACCTCTCCCCTGGCCCAGCCCGGCAGCGGTGATGCCGGCGGACTGAACGTCTACGTGCGGCATCTGGCGCAAGGCCTGGCCGACCTGGGTCACCCCGTCTGGGTGCTCACCCGGCAGGACGCCCCGGGCCAGGTCCCGGTGCCGCTCACCGCGGCAGCAGACCATCCCGACGACGGCTCCCTCGCCTGGGTGCTTCCCGTCCCGGCAGGACCGCCCTCACCGGTGGACAAGGACGATCTGCTGCCCTGGATCGACGCGTTCGCCGAAGCCGGACTCACCGAGCTGGAACGTGCCGGAGCGTGGGAGAGCGGACGGCCCGTCGTCGTGCACTCCCACTACTGGCTCTCCGGTCTGACCGGAGCGAAGCTGGCCCGCCAGCTGGACGCGCCGTTGATCCACACCATGCACACCCTGGCCGCCGTGAAGCTGGCCCAGGACCCGGCGGCACAAGAGAGTGAGGCCCGAGAGCCGGCGGAGGCACGTTTGGCGCGGACCGCTGACCTCCTGGTGGCCAACACCCCGGTGGAACGGCAGCAGCTGATCGAGCTGGCCGGGGCGCCCGAGGATCGGATCGCCGTGGTGCCCCCGGGCGTGGACACCCACGTGTTCACCCCCGAGGGAGCCTCCGACTGGCCAGGGAAGCAGGCTGCGGTGAAGCTGCTGTTCGCGGGGCGCATCCAGTCCCACAAGGGGCCCCACGTGGCCATCGCGGCGTTGGGCGGCCTGCGGCGGACCGTCAAGCCGAACGGTTCCGACGGTGCCGCTGCCCCGGTGACGCTGCACCTGACAGGTGCTCGGTCGGGATCAGAGGCCCTGGACCTGGTGGACCTGGCGCGTCGATCCGGGGTGGAGGACTGGGTGACCGTCTCGGACCCGCTCTCCCCCGTCCAGCTGGCGGCCGCCTTCCGGGCAGCCGACGCTGTGCTGATGCCCAGCCACTCGGAGTCGTTCGGCCTGGTCGCCCTGGAGGCCCAGGCGTGCGGGACCCCGGTGCTGGCGCATCGGGTCGGCGGACTGGTCCACGCCGTGGAGGACGGAGTGACCGGGCGTCTGCTGCCGGATCTGGAACCCGCCACGTGGACAGCGGCATTGAACGACATCCTCGAAGACCTGGCTCCCTGGACAGCACTGGGCCCGGCGGCCGCGCGCCGGGCCCAGCTGTTCGGGTGGGACGTGATGGCCCGGACCATGTCCGGACTCTACGGTCGGATCAGCGGACCGGAATCTCCAGCACACCGGTGAAGTGCGGCTTGGAGCTGCGGCCGTTCCACCCCGTGACCTCCGTGCGCTGAGCGTCCGGGTGCGCATAGCTGACCTGCACCGTGCCGGGCAGCACCACGGGCGTGGCGAAGCTGATCGACCAAGAGTGTCCGGCGCCGACTGGCTCTCGGCCGGCCAGCATGCGTCCGGCCAGGTACATCCCGTGAGCGATCATCCCCTTCATTCCCAAGGCCTTGGCCGTCAGGGGATGCAGGTGGATCGGGTTGTAGTCTCCGGAGACAGCGGCATACTCTCGCCCGGTGGACCCGGAGAGTCGCCACTGCGCGGTGACCTCGGGTGGGGTGAAGTCCGGGTGAGCCGCCTTCGGGGGCCGTTCAGCGTCCTGCAGCCGGACCCCCTTGGCCAGATAGGTGGAGGTGCCCTCCCACAGCAGCTGCGTCTCCGACCCTTCGTCGGCGCTGCGGTGCACGGTGACCACCAGATCCACCGTGGTCCCAGAAGGGTGTGCGGCCAGGTCGGTGGCCGTGGCCATGATCTCCAGATCGGTCTCAGCAGGCACCGGCAGGTGATGCTGGACGCGGTTCTCCAGATGGACCATGCCCATCAGCGGCAACGGGAAGTCCGGCTCGGCCATCAGCTCCATGGCGGCCGGGAACGCCGCGACGTGGACGAGCACCGAGGGCAGGTCCTGAGGATCCACTGCCCCGAAGAGCTGTGCATAGTCCTCCACCTGGTTCTGGGAGATCCGGTGCCCGTGGACCACCACGGCATGGCCGGGCAGCTGCCGGGGACGACGCCGCCTGGTCACAGCGTCACGGACCGTCTGGGTCACGGCCGAGCGGTAGGTGGTGATCAGTGGGGTCATCTGTTCACGTTCCATCTCAGGCCCCCATGATTCCCTGGCCGCAGACCCGCAGCACGGTTCCGTTGGTGCCGCCGGCGGCATCCGAACCGAGGAAGGAGATCGCCTCAGCTACATCCACCGGACGTCCGCCCTGGGACAGCGAGTTCATCCGCCGTGCGACCTCACGGGTCAGGAACGGCATCTTCCCGGTCATCTCGGTCTCGATGAAGCCCGGAGCGACCGCGTTGATGGTGCCGCCGCGCTCGGCCAGCAGCTCGGCTGAGGCCGAGGCCATGCCGATCACGCCGGCCTTGGAGGCCGCGTAGTTGGTCTGGCCACGGTTGCCCGCGATGCCGGAGGTCGAGGCCAGGGAGACGATGCGCAGGTGATCACCCACGACGTCTCGAGCCTGGTCGGCCAGGAATGCCTGGTTCATGGCCAGCTGAGACTCGATGTTCACGGCGATGACCGAGTCCCAGCGGGCGGCGTCCATATTGGCCAGCATCTTGTCCCGGGTGATGCCGGCGTTGTGGACCACCAGGTCCATTCGACCGTGGCGGGTCCGGCAGTGCTCCAGGATCCGTGCTCCGGCATCGGGTGCGGTGATGTCGAGCTGGAGGCTGGTGCCGTGAATGGAGTTGACCACTGCGGCCAGCTGCTCACCGGCCGCCGGCACGTCCACACCGACCACGGTGGCCCCGTCCCGGTGCAGGGTGCGGGCGATGGCCTCACCGATGCCGCGGGCGGCGCCGGTCACCACGGCGACCTTGCCGGCCAGCGGCCGGTCCCAGTCCTGAGGCAACGCACCCTCGGAGGTCCCGACCGTCAGGAACTGTCCGGAGACGAAGGCGCTGCGGGCCGAGAGCAGGAAGCGCAGGGCACCGACGGCGCCGGGTGCGGACATCTCAGTTCCTCCGGCGAGGACCAGTCCGTTGGCGGTGCCGCCACGACGCATCTCATGGGCCAGCGAACGGGTCAGTCCTTCGACCCCCTTGCGTGCCGAACGGGCCGCAGGATCCGTGGCGTCGGAGGGATCCGCGGAGACGGTGATCACGCGCGCCGAGGACCCCAGCTGCCGCATCACCTGTCCGACCTCCAGTGCCGTGTCCGAGAGGTCAGCCGGGGTCTGGACCGCGTCGAAGCAGGCCACCACGGCGGCGAAGCGGTCCTTGGCTCCGGCATGCCGGCGGACATCCACTCCCCAGTCCAGCAGCTGGTCGGCCACCTGTTGGGCGGCGGGACCGCTGCCCAAGACCAGTGCCAGCCCATCCAGGAGGGGCTGGCCAGGTGTATGCCGACGCAGCTCGACCGGCTGCGGGAGCCCGAGGGCTGCCGCGATCTTCTTGCCCAGGGGCTGGTTCACCAGGGCGGTGTAGGTGTCAGTGCTCACGGGGTGTCTCTCCTGTGGGTGAGGTGCAGTTCAGGTGGAGGATCGGTGCCGGACCTGGGGCTCAGCGGCCACGCAGGATGGCCACGATGCCCTGTCCGCCGGCGGCGCAGACGGAGATCAGGCCCAGGGATCCGGTCCCCTTCTCATGCAGCATCTTGGCCAGCGAGGCCACGATGCGGCCACCGGTGGCGGCGAAGGGGTGCCCGGCGGCCAGCGAGGAGCCGTTGACATTGAGCTTGGCGCGGTCGATCGATCCCAGCGGTGCGTCCAGTCCGAGACGGGTGCGGCAGAACTCCTCGTCCTCCCAGGCCTTCAGAGTGGAGAGCACGGTGCCAGCGAAGGCCTCGTGGATCTCGTAGTAGTCGAAGTCCTGCAGGCTCATGCCCTGGCGCTCCAGCAGTCGAGGCAGCGCGTAGGCCGGTGCCATCAACAGGCCCTCATCGCCGTCCACGAAGTCCACGGCACCGGTCTCGAAGTCCACGAACTCCGCCAGGACCGGCAGTCCACGCTCGCTGGCCCACTCCTCGGAGCCCAGCAGCACGACAGAGGCACCGTCGGTCAGCGGCGTGGAGTTGCCGGCAGTCATGGTGGCCTTCTCGCCCAGATCCTTGCCGAAGGCGGGCTTGAGGGAGCCGAGCTTCTCCAGAGTGGAGTCCGGGCGCAGGTTGTTGTCCCTGCTCACGCCGCGGAACGGCGTGATCAGGTCGTCGAAGAAGCCCCGGTCGTAGGCGGCGGCCAGGTTCTTGTGGCTGTCCAGGGCCAGCTGATCCTGGGCCTCGCGGGTGATCTCCCACTTCAGCGTGGTGCGGGCCTGGTGGTCGCCCATGGACATGCCGGTTCGAGGCTCACCGGTGCCAGGTGCCTGCGGAGCCAGATGCCCCGGACGGAACTTGGACAGGGCGGTGAGCTTGGCCTTGGTGGACTTGGCTCGGTTGAGCTCCATCAGCACTGCGCGGGCGGCGTCGGAGAACACGAGGGGTGCATCGGAGATGCTGTCCACTCCGCCGCCGATGGCCGAGTCCAGCTGTCCGAGGCGGATCTTGTTGGCCAGGCCGCCGATGGCCTCCATGCCGGTGGCGCAGGCGATCTGGACCTCGTGGGCTGGGGTGCGAGGATCCAGGGCGGTGCCCAGGACGGCCTCGCGAGTCAGGTTGAAGTCCTTGGAGTGCTTGATGACGGCGCCGGCGGCGACCTCACCGATCTGCTCGCCCTGCAGTCCGAAGCGGGCCACCAGACCGTCCAGGGTGGCGGTCAGCAGGTCCTTGTTCGAGGCGGTGGCGTACTTGCCGTGTGAACGCACGAAGGGCGTGCGGTTGCCGCCGACGATCACCGCGGGTCGCAGCTCGCCGCCAGCGATGGCGGCCTTCGGGGAGTTCTTCGAGGTGTTCGAGGACGCAGAGGTCATGACGGGTCCCTTCCAGGGTCGTTCGGCGCTGAGTGCACGGTGAGGCGGAGGTGCTCGACCGTTTCTGAGACCCACAGTACCTGATACGCTCAGTCCCGTGAACACATCATCTGCTGTGCCTCCCGGACGGGGGCACACCCCGTCAGCTGCCACCGCCGATGGTCGCAGCACCCGGTGGGACGAGCACCGGCAGCAGCGCCGGACCCAGCTGATCCGCGCGACCCGAGCTGCGGTGCACGAATTGGGTCCTGATGCCTCCATGGAGGAGATCGCCGTGCATGCCGGCACCTCCAAGTCGGTCTTCTACCGGTACTTCGGAGACAAGAACGGACTCCAGAGAGCTGTCGGAGAGCGGTCGATCCAGTACCTGGAACGCGAGCTGCTCTCGGCCGTCGACGCCTCGGCCCACGCCCTGGAGGGGCTGTACAACATGGTCGAGGCTTATCTGCGCCTGGCGGAGTCCTCGCCGAACGTCTACGTCTTTGCCACGCGACTGCCCTCGGAGGAGCCCAGCCGCACCGCTCCCCATGCCGGTTCGTCCGGGCCACCGCCCATCCAGGGGTTCTTCACCCGGATCGGATCGGTGATGGACCGTCACTATCGAGACCACCTGCGTCAGATCGGCCGTGAACCGGGACCGGACTCAAGCGCCTGGTACTGGCCGATGGGTGCCATCGGGATGGTGCGCGCCACGGGCGAGGCCTGGCTGGCCACCCCCACCGGGGCCCCCAGACCGAGCGCACAGCGCATGGCCCGAACCCTGACCACCTGGCTGACCGATGGCCTGGCCGGGCTGGGCCCGCTCCAGCCCCCTACCGATTCCCCTTCCACCTCCACCTCCACGACCCGACAGGAGTCATCATGACCACGACCTCTGAGACCACCGACCTGACCGGCGGCGGGACTGTTCCCCCGCTGGCCGACGCCGACCTGGTGGACGCCCCCATGACCTCCTCGGCGCCCGAGCCGATCGAGCCGGGCGGGCTGGACCTGGACACCGTGCAGGAGCTGCTGCTGGGCCGGTGGTCCGCCGAGCGGCGCACCGCACGGGAGAACGTGAAGAACCCGGATCTGCACAAGATCGAGGGACTGTCCATGGCCGAGCACCGCGAACGCGTGCTGGGTCAGCTGCAGATCCTGGTGGACACCGGCGCGGTCAACAAGGCCTTCCCGGAGAAGTTCGGCGGCGAGAGCAACTTCGGCGGCAACATCGCCATGTTCACGGAGCTGGTCACCGCTGACCCCTCACTGCAGATCAAGTCGGGAGTGCAGTGGGGACTGTTCGGCTCCGCCGTGCTGAACCTGGGCACCGAGCGGCACCATGACGCCTGGCTGCCGGACATCCTGAGCCTGAAGCTGCCGGGGGTGTACGCGATGACCGAGATCGGCCACGGCTCGGACGTCGCCTCGCTCGGCACCACCGCCACCTACATCCCCGAGGACGACGAGTTCGAGATCCACACGCCGTTCAAGGCCGCCTGGAAGGACTACCTGGGCAACGCCGCGCTCCACGGCAAGGCCGCCGTGGTGTTCGCCCAGCTGATTACCCAGGGCGTCAACCACGGCGTGCACTGCTTCTTCGTGCCGATCCGCTCCGAGGACGGCGAGTTTCTCCCCGGGATCGGCGGCGAGGACGACGGACTCAAGGGCGGTCTGAACGGCATCGACAACGGTCGACTGCACTTCACCCGGGTGCGGATCCCGCGCACGAACCTGCTCAACCGCTATGGCGATGTGGACGAGAACGGGGTCTACACGTCCCCGATCGCCTCCCCCGGCCGCCGGTTCTTCACGATGCTGGGCACCCTGGTGCAGGGGCGCGTCTCCTTGTCCCTGGCCTCGGCCGCAGCCTCCGCCCTGGCTCTGAAGGGTGCCATCACCTACGGCAACCAGCGCCGCCAGTTCAACGCCACCTCGGACACCCACGAGGAGGTGCTGATGGACTATCAGCTGCATCATCGGCGACTGATCGACCGACTGGCCCGCACCTATGCGGACAGCTTCGCCTCCAATGAGCTGCTGGAGAAGTTCGACGCCGTGTTCTCCGGCACCGAGGACACCGATGACGACCGTCAGGAGCTGGAGACCCTGGCGGCAGCCATCAAGCCGCTGGTGACCTGGAACGGACTGGACACCCTGCAGGAGTGCCGTGAGGCCTGCGGCGGCGCCGGGTTCATGGCCAAGAACCGCTTCGCCTCCCTGCGCGCCGACCTGGACATCTACACCACCTTCGAAGGTGACAACAACATCCTGCTGCAGCTGGTGGGCAAGCGTCTGCTGACCGACTACTCCAACGAGTTCAAGGACTTCTCGGTGGGCACCATGTCCCGCTACGTGGCCGGCCACGCCACGGAGGCCATGGTCCACCGCTCGGGACTGCGGCGGGTGGTCCAGGCGGTGCAGGACGCCGGCTCGGAGCGCAAGAGCGCGAACTGGTTCAAGGAGGAGGAGGTGCAGCGCAGCCTGCTCGAGGACCGGGTCCGGACCAAGACCGCCAAGGTCGCCCAGGCCCTGATGCCCGCCGCCAAGAAGAGCCAGGCCGAACAGGCGGCCGTGTTCAACCGCAACCAGACCGAGCTGATCGACGCCGCCCGCAATCACGGTGAGCTGCTGCAGTGGGAGTCGTTCACGCGGGCTCTGGAGAAGATCACCGACGAGCACACCCGTCAGGTGATGACCTGGCTGCGCGATCTGTTCGCACTGCGCCTGATCGAGGACGACCTGGGCTGGTTCGTGGAGAACGGCCGCGTCTCCACCCAGCGCGCACGGACTCTGCGGCAGTACATCAACCGCCTGGCCTACCGCCTCCGTCCGCATGCCCAGGACCTGGTGGACGCCTTCGGCTACGAGCCTGAGCACATCCGCATGGACATCGCCACCCAGGACGAGGCCCAGCGCCAGAACGAGGCCGCCGAGTACTACCGTCGACTGCGTGCCTCCCAGGACGCTCCCGTGGATGAGAAGGTCCTGCACGCCCGGAAGAAGAAGGCCGACCGGGCCGCCCAGAAGTAGCCCCGGGTCCTCTGGACAGGGACCGCAGGTCCCGTTCACGACGTCGGCCCCTCACCTTCTCGCTGATGGTGAGGGGCCGACGTCGTGGTGGCGTGGGTGGGAGGTCAGGACTCCAGCACGGAGCGGTAGACCTCCAGGGTGCGATCGGCGATCGAGTCCCAGGAGAAGTGGTCGATGGCCCGCTGGCGTCCGGCTCGGCCCATCTGCGCGGCGCGCTCCGGATCGGACAGGACCGAGGTCAGGGCGGCGGCGAAGTCCTGGACGAAGCGGGTCTCATCCACCGGGGTGCCGGTGCCGTCGGAGACCTGGTCGAGCTGGACCAGCAGCCCGGTCTGGCCGTTCTGGACCACCTCGGGGATGCCGCCGGTGGCGGAGGCGACCACAGCGGTGCCGCAGGCCATGGCCTCCAGGTTCACGATGCCCAGGGGCTCGTAGATGGAGGGGCAGGCGAAGACCGTGGCGTGGGAGAGCACGGCCATCACGTCCCGGCGTGGCAGCATGCCTTCGATGACGATCACGCCGTCTCGGTTGGCCTGCAGCCCGGCGATCAGATCGGAGACCTCGGCGGCCAGCTCCGGGGTGTCCGGGGCACCGACACAGAGCACCAGCTGCACGTCCGGATCCAGCTCGGCGGCGGCGCGCAGCAGGTAGGGCACCCCCTTCTGGCGGGTGATGCGGCCGATGAAGGCCACCGTGGGCTGGTCCGGGTCGATGCCGTGGCCGCGCAGAATCTGCGCGTCCGACTCCTCGGTGGCCGGGGTCCAGAGCGCCGTGTCGATGCCGTTGTGGACCACTTGGACCTTGCCGGGGTCCACGTCCGGATAGGCGGTGAGGATGTCCTGACGCATCCCCGCCGACACGGCGATCACCGCGGCGGCGGAGTCATAGGCCGTGGCCTCGGCCCAGGACGAGATCCGGTACCCGCCCCCCAGCTGTTCGGCCTTCCACGGGCGCAGCGGCTCCAGGGAGTGTGCCGAGAGGATGTGTGGGACGCCGTGCAGCAGCGATCCCCAGTGGCCGGCCATGTTGGCGTACCAGGTATGGGAGTGGATCAGATCGGTGCCGGCCAGCTCCTGCAGGATGCCCAGATCCGTGCCCAGGGTCTGCACGGCGGCGTTGGCGTCCTCCAGTCCGCCGGGCACCTCGTGTCCGGTGACGCGGGCGCCCTCATAGTCGGGCTCTCGGTCAGCCCCGAACGCGTGGACGCGCAGCTCCACTCGGGAGGCGAGCACCCGGGAGAGCTCGGCCACGTGGACCCCCGCTCCGCCGTAGATGGTCGGGGGGAATTCCTTGGTCACAATGTCGATCCGCACGACTCCAACGTAGTGCAGTGCCGCGCCGGGCCGATAGTGTGAAGGGAAGATCACACCGACGATGAAGCGGGGTCCATCAGATGGCGCAGAAGAAGGTGCTGGCCGTGGTGCTGGCCGGTGGCGAGGGAAAGCGGCTGATGCCGCTGACGGCAGATCGGGCCAAACCGGCTGTTCCGTTCGCCGGGTCCTACCGGCTGATCGACTTCGCCCTGTCCAACCTGGTGAACTCCCGGTACCTGAAGGTCGTGGTCCTCACCCAGTACAAGTCGCACTCCCTGGACCGCCACATCTCTGAGACCTGGCGGATGTCCACCCTGCTCCAGAACTACGTGGCCTCCGTGCCGGCGCAGCAGCGGCGCGGCAAGGAGTGGTTCCTGGGCAGCGCGAACGCGATCTACCAGTCGATGAACCTGATCCACGACGCCCGTCCGGACATCGTGGTGGTCATCGGCGCCGACCACGTCTACCGGATGGACTTCCACCAGATGGTGGACCACCACGTGGCCTCCGGCGCCGCCGCCACCGTGGCGGCCGTGCGTCAGCCGCTGGAGCTGGCCCCCTCGTTCGGCGTGATCGAGACCCGCGAGGATGACCCGTCCCGGATCGCCCGTTTCGTGGAGAAGCCGCCGACGACCCAGGGCCTGCCGGACGACCCAGGACAGTTCCTGGCCTCCATGGGCAACTACGTCTTCACCGCCGACGCGTTGATCGAGGCCTTGAACAAGGACGCCCAGATGGAGGACACCGACCATGACATGGGTGGCGACATCGTCCCCTACTTCACCGAACTCGGTCAGTGCGGGGTCTATGACTTCACCACCAATGAGGTGCCCGGTGAGTCCGGGGCCACGCACTACTGGCGTGACGTGGGCACCCTGGACTCCTACTATGACGCCCATATGGATCTGGTGAAGCCCTGGCCGGACTTCAACCTGTACAACTCGGACTGGCCGATCTTCACCCGCCAGTCGATCTCTCCCCCGGCCAAGCTCGTGCGCTCGGCCACCAAGCGACCGGGCACCGCCGTGGACTCCATGCTCTCCCAGGGTGTGGTGGTCTCTGGCGGCACCGTGGCCCAGTCCGTGGTCTCCACGGACGTGAGGGTGCTCAACGAGGCGTGGGTGGAGCAGTCCGTGCTGCTGGACGGCGTGGTGGTCGGTGAAGGCGCCCATGTGCGCAACGCGATCATCGACAAGAACGTGGTGATCCCGGAAGGCGTGCGGATCGGCCTGGACCGGGCCGAAGACGAGGCCCGCGGCTACACGGTGACAGAGTCCGGGCTCACCGTGGTCTCCAAGGGCCAGTTCGTGCCGCCCCTGGGGTGACCTGCGTCCTGATCACCCGGGGCGGCTGGCCTCAGGCGTACCGGGTGATCAGGACCTCGACGTTCAGAGCCGATCCCCCGCCGCCGGAGACGATCCCCTTCAGCGGGGTCACGTCCCGGTAGTCGCGGCCGCGCCCCACCAGCACGTGCAGGTCTCCGGCCGGCTTGTGGTTGGTGGGATCCCAGCTGTGCCAGGAGCCGTCCCACCACTCGAGCCAGGCGTGGGACTGGCCGGCCACCTTCTCCCGCAGCGGGGCATCCGGACGCGGGTGGATGTACCCGGAGACGTACCGGGCCGGGATCCCCAGCGTGCGCAGGGCCCCGATGCCGATGTGCGCCAGGTCCTGGCACACCCCCTGACCACTGGTCAGTGCCTCAGCGGCACCGAACTGGACGGAGGTGACACCCGGCTGGTAGGTCATGGTCGAGGCCAGCCAGTCGATGATGGCCTTGGCCGAGGAGTTCGGGTCCCCGGTCCGCAGCCGCCGGACCTGCTCGGCACCCTCCTCGGTCAGGGTGGACAGCCGGGTCTGAGGCAGGAAGTCGGAGAACTCATGGATGGTCTCCATCGACTCCAACTGCTCCCAGGTGACCACCTCCCCGGCGTCCTCGCCGAAGGGGTCCTCCGGTGAGCGGTGGACCTCCACCGTGGCGGTGGCCAGCACCTCCATGGCGTCATGCGGGACGTGGATGTCGAAGGTGCTCACGCGCGATCCCCAGTAGTCCCGGTACGCCATGGCGGTGGCCTGCTGGGGAGTGATGGTGATGGAGGACTCCAGGGTGACCTGGGAGGCATCGGTCAGCGGGGTCATCCGTGCCTCGTTGTAGGAGGTGGAGACGCGGTTGTTGTAGTCGTACCGCGTGCGGTGGGAAATGTAGAGACGACTCATGACACCTCTCCGACCCAGGACAGTTCCTGTCCCCGGGAAAAGTACTTGTGGGTGATGGCCTCGGAGGCCCGCGCACAGGTCTCCTGCACCTGGTGCAGGTACACCGGGAGGTTCTCCTCCAGCGTGTCCGGCGTGGAGTACTCCAGGGAGGAGCGCATGTCCCCCACCAGCCGGCGGGCATCGTCCATGAACCCCACCCGCTGATAGGACGGGTCCAGGGCCATCAGGGCGTCCTCGGCGTCCTGCAGGGCCCGCAGGACCGAGCGCGGGAAGAGCCGGTCCAACAGGAGGAACTCCGCGGCGTGGTCCTCGGCCACGGAGGAGCGCTGGGTGCGCAGGAAGGACTCGTAGGCTCCGGCGCAGCGCAGCATGTTCACCCAGGACAGGCCCAGGGTCTCGGACTCCCGGGTGAGCATCATCCGCGCGGTGTTGTCCGCCCGTTCCAGGGATCGGCCCAGCTCCAGGAACAGCCAGGCTTCGTCATGGCTCATGGTGGAGTCGGTCAGACCACGGATCATGGCGGTGCGTTCGAGCACCCAGTGGCAGAACCGGTAGGTGCCCACCATGTCCTTGCGGTGCTGGCCCAGCCCGTACCAGGTGGTGTTCAGCGCCTCCCAGAGGCTGGAGGAGACCGTCTCTCGGGCGCGGCGGGCGTTCTCGCGCGCCGCTCCCAGTGCACCGGAGATCGAATGGGCGGCCACTCGGTTGTAGGCGAGAGTGTCCAGCAGCGAGTTCAGGGAGTTCTCCTCCTGCGGGGGCACGCCCATCACCGCGAGCAGGTCCCCGGTGACCTGTTCCTGCTCGGCCAGGCTGGCTCCGTTGAGTCGTTCCAGGTGGACGTCCAGGATGCGGGCGGTGCCGTCGGCACGCTCGACATACCGGCCGATCCAGAACAGGGATTCGGCGATGCGGCTCAGCATGAGCGCTCCCCCTCTGCGGTGGTGTCGGTGCAGGGCTGGACAGGGGCACCGGCCTGACGGAACTGCTGCTGCTGTTCGCCCTGGGACTGGTGCTGGCCGCGGCGGCCCTGCTGCTGCTGTTGGCGACCACCGCGTGGGGGGCGCCGGTAGGAGGAGGCGGTGGCCGTCGTCGGGCCCTGCCGGTCCGCCGAGGACGGGACCTCCGGGAGCTGCAGCGCGTCCTCATCGGTCTCGGCGCTCTGACCCACCTCATCCACGGGGCTCTGCTGGGACTCCAGCTCCCAGTCGTTGCCGACCACATGGATCTGCGGCTCGGGGGTGGGCTCGGGCTGCGGGCCGACGGCCGCCTGCGGGTCGGCGATCACCCAGGTGTCCTTGGAGCCGCCGCCCTGGGAGGAGTTCACGATCAGCGACCCCTCCTTCAGAGCCACGCGGGTCAGTCCGCCGGGAAGCACCCAGACGTCTTCGCCGTCGTTGACCGCGAACGGACGCAGGTCCACGTGGCGGGGACTGAACTGTCCACCCGCCAGGGTGGGGACCGTGGAGAGCTGCAGCACCGGCTGGGCGATCCAGCCGCGCGGATCGGCCAACACCTTGCGGCGCAGCTCCTCCAGCTCTGCTGGCGAGGCGTCCGGGCCGATCACCAGTCCCTTGCCGCCAGAGCCGTCCACGGGCTTGACCACGAGCTCGTCGAGCCGGTCCATCACCTCCTCGCGGGCCTCGCGCTCCTCCAGGCGGTAGGTGTCCACATTGGCCACGATCGGCTCTTCGCCCAGGTAGTAACGCACCAGGTCAGGCATGTAGGTGTAGACGAGCTTGTCATCGGCCACACCGTTGCCCACGGCGTTGGCGATGGTGACGTTGCCGGCTCGGGCGGCGTTGATGATGCCGGGGCAGCCCAGCACGGAGTCGGACCGGAAGTGCATGGGGTCCAGGAACTCGTCGTCGATTCGCTTGTAGATCACGTCCACGCGCTGCTCGCCGTCCGTGGTGCGCATGTAGACCTTGTTCCCTCGCGTCACCAGGTCTCGGCCCTCCACCAGCTCCACGCCCATCAGCCCGGCCAGCAGGGCGTGCTCGAAGTAGGCGGAGTTGAACACGCCTGGCGTCAGGACCACCACCACCGGGTTCTCCACATTGGACGGAGCCGACTTGCGCAGGGCGGCCAGCAGCCGGCGCGGGTACTCCTCCACGGGGCGCACGTTCACCGAGCCGATCGCCTCCGGCAGACCCTTGGACATGGCCCGGCGGTTCTCCAGCACATAGGACACGCCCGAAGGGACACGGACGTTGTCCTCCAGCACCCGGAAGGTGCCCTCAGCGTCCCGGACCACGTCGATCCCGGAGATGTGCACGCGCACACCGCCGGCGGGACGGAACCCGTGCACTGCCCGGTGGAAGTGCTCCGAGGTGGTGATCAGGGAGCGCGGGACCACGCCGTCCTTCACCACGCTCATCTGGTCATAGACATCGTCCAGGAACGCCTCCAGCGTCCGCACCCGCTGGGTGACGCCGCGCTCGAGCACGTCCCAGTCATCCGCCGGGATCACCCGCGGCACGATGTCCAGTGGCCAGGCGCGTTCCTCACCGGCATAGTCGAAGGTCACCCCACGGTCCAGGAAGGTCCGGGCCATGGACTCGGCCCGAGCGGTCACATCCGTCAAGGAGAGGGTGCGCAGGGCCTGCTCCACGGGCCGGTAGTCCTCCCGCAGGGTCAACCCGGGCGAGAACATCTCATCCCACGCGGTGCTGCGGTCCAGCGCTGCGGCATAGCCGTCGAAGAGGTCTGACATGCACTCCAGTTTTCCACGGACCGCCCCGAAACCCCGCATGATGTCCAGAACCGGCCCAGCCAGGCGCCGTTGGCCGACCTCCGGCGGTGTGACCCAGGACATGAAACGGTGATTGAATACCGGCATGCCCGACTCTCTGCTGAACCTGGACCAGGCCAACCTCTGCCGCCAGGAGGCCGCCGACCGTTCGGCGCTGATCTCCACCCACACCTATGACGTGCAGGTGGACGTCAGCGGCGCCCAGGACCTGGACCGCCCGGACTTCCCCACCGTCACCACCATCACCTTCTCCTGCGCGGAACCGGGGTCCACCACCTTCCTGGACTATCTGCACCACAGCGTGGAGTCCGTGGAGCTCAACGGGGTTCGGCTGGACCCCGCACAGCACGTCGGAGCGGCACGGATCCTGCTGCCGGACCTGCAGGCCGAGAACACGGTGACCGTGGTGGGCAGCTCCCGCTACTCCTCCTCCGGTGAGGGTATGCACCGCTTCCAGGACCCCGCGGACGGCCAGGTGTACCTCTACACCCAGTACGAGCCCGCCGACGCGCGCCGAGTCTTCCCCAACTTCGAGCAGCCGGATCTGAAGGCACGATTCACCTTCCACCTCACCGGCCCCGCCGACTGGGTGCTGGCCTCCAACCAGCCGGAGTCCGGGCGGCGGCCGAGTCGTCCGGCAGACGGGCCCGACGGCGGCTCCGTCACCGTGGACTTCTCCCCCACCCCCGCGCTGTCCACCTACATCACCACCCTGCTGGCCGGTCCCTACCACCGGGTGGAGGACACCTGGGGCGGCCACCCGGAGTCCGGCGCGCCCGAGGTGAGGCTGGGACTCTACTGCCGCCAGACCATGGTCCCTGCTCTGGACGCGCACACCCTGTTCGGGGTGACCAAGGCCGGTCTGGACTTCTTCCACGGACTGTTCGGCGTCCCCTACCTGTGGGGCAAGTACGATCAGGCGTTCGTGCCCGAGTACAACCTCGGTGCCATGGAGAACCCCGGACTGGTCACCTTCACCGAGCAGTACCTCTTCGAGTCCCAGGCCACCCAGGCCCAGTTCGAGGGCCGGGCGACCACGATCATGCACGAGATGGCCCACATGTGGTTCGGGGACCTGGTGACCATGACCTGGTGGGACGATCTCTGGCTCAAGGAGTCCTTCGCCGACTACATGGGCACCCTGGCCGTCGCCGAGGCCACCGAGCACACCGGTTCCTGGACCACCTTCGCCTCGCGCCGGAAGGCCTGGGCCTATGTGCAGGACCAGTACCCCACCACCCATCCGATCGTCGCCGACATCACCGACCTGGAGGCGGCCCGTCAGAACTTCGACGGGATCACCTACGCCAAGGGCGCCTCGGTGCTCAAGCAGCTGGCGGCCTACGTGGGCCGGGACGCCTTCATCTCCGCCTCCCGCGAGTACTTCGCCCGGCATGCGTGGGGCAACGCCGAGCTCGCCGACTTCCTGGCCGTGCTCGGCGAGGCCTCCGGTCAGGACATGCAGGCCTGGGCCGAGACCTGGCTGCAGACCTCCGGCGTGCCCGAGCTGTGGCTGGAGGACTCTCAGGAGGGCGACGGCCCTCTGGTGCTGCGCCAGGAAGGATTCGATCCGGCGGCCGGTCAGGCCGTGCTGCGCCCCCACGTGCTGAAGGTGGGCCGCTATGAGCCGGATGCCCACGGCACACTGGTGCGCGTGGCCGAGGCCGAGGTCCACGTGCCGGCAGGCGCCTCCGGTGACCGGACCGTCGTCGGGAATCTGGGACGTGGATCAGCGGACGGCACCCGCCTGCTGCTGGTCAATGACGAGGACCTGACCTACGCGAAGATCCGCCTGGACGAGGAGTCCCTGTGCGCTGTGCTGGAGCACCCGGTGCAGGACAGCCTGGCGCGGGCCACCGTATGGGCGGCGCTGTGGAGCATGACCCGCGACGGGCTGATGCCGGCGCGGGTGTTCGTGGACGCGGTGGCACGGCTGTCCGCCTCCATTCCGGATGTGGGCGTGTACTCCCAGGTCGTGGAGCAGGCGGTGACCGCCGTGGAGCGCTTCACCCCGGCCGATGAGCGCGAGCAGGTGCGCGGCGTCCTGGCCGAGGCGCTCATCAGCGCACTGCGCGAGATCGGGCCGGGCAGCGACCGGCAGCGCTCGGCCTTGCGTGCCTACGCCCGGCTGGCCCGTGCTGCCGGGGAGCCGACGGCGGATCAGTTCATGCAGGTGCTGGAGCCGTTGGCCCGCCGTGCCCAGACGGGGGTGCCGGAGGGACTGAGCGTGGATGCTGAGGCACGGTGGTTGGCGCTGATCGCGCTCGCCGCCCTGGGCCGGGTGGACCGCTCGGCACTGGATGCCGCCCGCCAGGACGAGGTCACCGCTCGCACCTCGGTGTGGCACGGGACCGCCGTGGCCGCCCTGCCGGAGCCGGCCCTGCGTGCCGGCGTGTGGGAGGCGGTGATGACCGGGCAGGCCGACGGTGAGGTCCTCTCCAACGACCAGCTGACCGCGCTGGCCGACGGTTTCACCGCCTCGCGGCCGGACCTGACCGCTGCGTTCTCCGACCGGTTCTGGCCAGAGCTGGAGGGGATCTGGTCCAGTCGATCCAACGGACTGGCCAGCCGCACCATCCACGGGCTGTTCCCCGCCGCCCAGGATGCGGTGCCGGGCGGACCTGCGGCACAGGAGTCGCACCCGGTGGTGCAGTCGGCGCAGTCCTGGCTGGATGACCACCCGGCGGCCCCGCGCGCACTGCGCCGGATCATCGTGGAGGAGCTGGACGACCTGCGACGCGCCCTGCGCGCCCAGGCGAGCTGAGGCTGGGAGGGGACCGGCCGTCGTCGGGACGGACTGACGGCGGCCGGTCGCCCGGTGCGAGGACCAGCCGAGAAATCAGGGCACGCGGTGGGTCCACTCCGGGGTGCTGAACTTGGTGCGGGCCAGTTCCTCGGCGCGGGCGATGTCCTCCGCGGAGAGTTCGGCGAGCTGAGCGCCGGTGCGCTCGGTGAAGGTCTGGATCATCACGTCCCAGATCTCCGCGCGGCTCAGGCCGGTCTGCCTGCGCAGCGGGTCCACGCGCTTCTTGGCCGAACGGATGCCCTTGTCCCGGATCTTCTCCTTGCCGATCCGCAGCACGTCCGTCATCTTGTCCGCGTCGATGTCATAGCTCAGCGTGGCGTGGTGCACCATGCCGCCGTTGGCCAGACGTTTCTGCGCGGCGCCGCCGATCTTGCCCTGGGGTGTGGCGATGTCGTTGAGCGGCTGATAGAAGGCCTCCACGCCGGTGCGCGCCAGCGACTCCATGGCCCAGGCGTCCAGGAACGGGTAGGAGTCGGCGAAGCTCATCCCGTCCACCAGGGACTGAGGAAGGTAGAGCGAGTAGGTCAGGCAGTTGTCCGCCTCCATGAACATGGCCCCGCCGCCGGTGATCCTCCGGACCAGGGTCACCCCGTGGCGTTCCATCCCCTCGGGGTCCACCTCGTTCACCACGGACTGGAAGGAGCCGATGAACACCGCAGGATCCGTCCACTGCCACAGGCGCATGGCCGGTGCGCGGCGACCGGCACCCACGTCCTCAGCCAGGATCTGGTCCAGAGCGGCATTGACGGCCACCGGCAGCGGTGTGGGCGGGATGACCTGCCAGGCGTGGTCCTCCCAGGTGGTGGCATGCCCCAGGGCGCGGCGCACGGCCGTGGCGACGGACTCAGGATCGAAGCCGAACATCACGGTCTCCGGCCCGACGGCGTCACGCACCGTCTGCGCGATGCTCGCGTGGGGTGCATCCGTGCGCAGACCCCGCAGCGAGGCGTTGATCTGCTCGAGGGCCTCGTCCGGCTCCAGGAAGAAGTCGCCGTTGATGCTGGCGGCCGTGACGGTCGCACCGGTCTCATCCGTGGTGAGGTCGGCGACCACGAGCTTGCCGCCGGAGACCTTGAACTCTCCGTGGTGGGTGTGCTGGGGCTGGGGCGCGGCGAGGTTCTCTGCTGAAGTCACCGGTCCATCCTAGGCTCGGAGGATGACCACACAGCCCTCCGCCCTGTCCCCGTCTTCCGGTCCTGTGGACCCGACCGCCGGGACGGTCCCGCCCGCTGTTGTGCTCCTGGGGTGGGTGGCGGCCCTGGCGGTCCTCCTGTGGGTCGGCGCCGGGCGGTTCCTGACGGGCACGGCCGGAGATCTGGCCCTGGTCTACGCCCTGACCCTGGCTCCGGTGCTGTTGGTGCTCTCCGTGGTGGCGTTGGCCGTGCCCGGCAGCCGGCCTGCTCGCCGCCCGTCGGTCCGGGCAATGGTGGCCCTGGGACTGGCCTGGATCTGCGGCCTGGGTCTGGGTCTGACGCTGCCGGACACCGGTGAGGGCGCGTCCTCGGTCCTGGAGGCCTGGGCGGGGCCGGAGTCGAGCGGAGTCGCGGCGGCACTGAGCAATCCCTTCGCCATCCTGATGGTGCTCCTCGCCGTCATCGGCTGTGTGCTGGCGGTGCGGGACTCCCGCCCCGGTGGCCCGTCTCGAGTGACGGACGAGGACGACCGGCAGGGCACGGGCCGATTCCCTCTGCTGGACGTCTGAGGCGGGTCCAGAGACAGCACTGGACCCGACTGCCGGAGCAGACGGGTCCAGGTGAAGCTGTGTGTCGGCGTGAGCCGCTCCTGCGCGAGGGCGCGAGGATCAGGCGTCGGCCTTCTTGCCGCCGAAGCCCTTGAAGCGGGCGTTGAAGCGCTCCACGCGGCCGGCGGTGTCCATGATGCGCTGCTTGCCCGTGTAGAACGGGTGCGAAGCGGCGGAGATCTCGACGTCGATCACCGGGTAGGTGTTGCCGTCCTCCCACTCCATGGTCTTCTCGGAGGTGGCGGTGGTGCGGGTGAGGATCTTCTCGCCGGAGGCCAGATCGTTGAAGATCACCAGCTGGTACTCGGGATGGATGTCAGTCTTCATGGGTATTCCTTCGCAGGTGCCACTGGATTTTGCCAGCGGCGGGAAGAGGTCAGGGTCGAGTGGCCGCAGAACGGCCAGCTGTCCACTATACACCCCGGGCGCGCAGCTCCCAGAACGCCACGGCGGCCGCGGCGGCGACGTTGAGCGAGGACACCCCGGCGGACATGGGGATCATCACGTGGTCGTCGCAGGCGTCCAGGGTGGCCTGCCGGACACCCGGTCCCTCGCTGCCCAGCACGAGTGCCAGCCGCTCCACCTCACGCAGGTGCGGTGCATCCAGGAGAACCGCACGGTCGGTCAGCTCCAGGGCCGCCACCCGGAACCCCAGGTCCTGGAGGCGGCGCACCCCCGGGACGGTGCCGTCGTCGGGATGCTCGCCGGAGGCGAAGCGCGACCAGGGAACCTGGAAGACGGTGCCCATGGAGACACGGATGCACCGGCGGTACAGCGGGTCAGCCGAGGCCGCACTGAGCAGTACGGCGTCCATCCCCAAGGCTGCGGCGGATCGGAAGATCGCGCCCAGATTGGTGTGGTCCACCAGGTCCTCGACCACCACCACCCGTCGGGCGCCGTGAAGCACCTCCTCCACCGAGCGCGGGGCAGGACGGTCCATGGCGGCCAGGGCTCCGCGGTGCAGGTGGAAGCCGGTGATCTGCTCCAGCATCTGGTCCGAGCCGGTGTAGACCGGCACGTCCGGGTGCACGGCGAACACGTCCTGCATGGACTCCAGGTAGCGGTGGGAGAGGAAGAACGAGCGCGGGGTGTGCCCGGCGTCCAGGGCACGGCGGACGACTTGGGAGGACTCGGCCAGGTAGATCCCGTGCTCAGTGTCCTGGCGGCGGCGCAGGGCGGCGTCGGAGAGGGAGCAGTACATCTGGGTGCGCGGGTCCTGTGCGTCGGTCAGTTCAATGGGCTGTGCTGGGGAGGTCACGCCGGCCCCGCTCAGCCGTTGGCCAGGCGCAGCAGCATGCTGACCAGGCCGGCCAGGCCCACCACCACGATCACTGCGCGCAGCCAGTTGGGATTGATCCGCCGGCCGATGCGTGCGCCCAGGCTGCCGCCGACCATGGAGGAGACGGCGATCAGCAACACGGCGCGCCAGTCGATCCGGTCGAAGGCGAAGAGCAGATAGGACACCGCCGCGATCAGGTTCACCGCCAGGGAGAGCCAGGTCTTGACCGCGTTGGCGTGGACCAGGGTGCCGGCCATGAACACACCCAGGATGCCCATCAGCAGCACACCCTGGGCCGCCACGAAGTAGCCGCCGTAGATGCCGGCGGCGAAGACGAGGATCCACAGGGCGGGGCTGATGGGACGGGAGGGGACCTGGGGCTCGGCTGCGCCGGCCGGCTGGCCGGGCACCTCCGCTGTGGGATCGGCCTTGTGTCTCCGGACCCAGGCCTGCAGCCGTGGCTGGAAGATCACGAAGCTCAGCGCCACCACGATCAGGATCGGCGCCGCCACCCCGAAGACCTCGGGAGGGAGCAGCATCAGCAGGAACGCGCCGATGACGCCGCCGGAGAGCGAGGCCAGGGTCAGCGGCACCAGCACCGCCCGGGACTCGCCGAGCTCGCGCCGGTAGCCGACCGTGCCGGAGACCCCGGCGGCCACCAGACCGATCGCATTGGAGATCTGCGCGGTGACCGGAGGGAAGCCCATGGCCACCAGGACAGGAAAGGTCACCAAGGTGCCGGACCCGACCACCGAGTTGATGGTGCCGGCCCAGAGTCCGGCGAGCAGGATCAGCAGGACCTGCCAGAGGTCCAGTCCGAGCACGTCCAGGGTGAGGAGGTCTCCCACGCCGGTCAGGCGGCGACGGCCGTGTACCGGCCCTCGGTGACGGAGACCTTCAGCGGGACCCCGAACGTCTCGGACAGGTTCTGCTCGGTCAGGGTCGTCTCGAGTTCGCCGGCGGCCACCACCGAGCCGCCGCGCATCAGCAGGGCGTGGGTGAACCCGGGTGGCACCTCCTCCAGATGGTGGGTGACCAGCACCAGTGCGGGGGCGTCCTCGTCCTGGGCCAGCTCGGTCAGGGAGGACACCAGGGATTCCCGGCCGGCCAGGTCCAGGCCGGCGGCGGGCTCGTCCAGCAGCAGCAGCTCCGGGTCGGTCATCAGGGCGCGGGCGATCAGCACCCGCTTGCGCTCGCCCTCGGACAGGGTCCCGAACCGGCGGTCCTCCAGTCCTTCCAGTCCCCACTGGGCGGCCAGGTCACGGGCCCGGTCCTCGTCGAAGGACTCATAGCCCTCGTTCCACCGGCCGGTCACCCCCCAAGAGGCGGTGACGATCGCATTCAGCACGGTCTCGTTCTCCGGCAGCTGGGTGGCCAGTGCGGCGGAGGACAGGCCGATCCGCGGACGCAACTCGAAGACGTCCACCGCCCCGATCACCTCGTCCAGGATCCCCACCATGCCGGCGCTGGGGTGCAGCCGTGCGGCGGCCACCTGCAGCAGGGTCGACTTCCCGGCACCGTTGGGGCCCATGATGATCCAGCGCTCCCCCTCGCGCACCTGCCAGCTGATCTCCCGGACCAGCTCCTTGCCGCCGCGGGACACGGTCACGGCGGCCAGCTCCAGCACGGAGTCGCCGGAGGGGATGAACAGGTCCGGGTCCAGGGGTCGGTCGGGGACGTGCGAGGTCTCGGAGACAGGAGGGGTCATGGACAGAACACTAGGCTAGGACCGCCCCCCGAAGCACGAAAGGCCCCGGCATGCCGCGCACTCCTTCCCCCGACTCCTCCCGTCCTGCAGGCCTGACGGTCCTCTACCGCGCCGCGGGCTCCGGTGAGGCCAGCACTCCCGACGACGTCACGCACCTTCCGCAGGACGCTGAGCGCGTTTCCGGCGTCGGCTTCCAGGGCTGGCGCTGGACTGCGGCCGACGAAACTGACATCGCCTCGCCGGCCGGCGATACGCCGGGTTCTGTCCTCACGCCAGACCTGGTCGAGGCCGGCTACCACCTGGCGGAGGTGCCCGCGCCGGCCGCCGGTGCCGAACGGCGGATCCTGGTGATGGACGTGGACTCCACACTGATCCAACAGGAGGTCATCGAGCTGCTGGCCGCCCACGCCGGACGGGAAGCAGAGGTCGCCGCGGTCACCGAGGCGGCCATGCGCGGGGAACTGGACTTCGCCCAGTCACTGCATCACCGCGTGGAGGCCCTGGCCGGACTGGAGGCGAGCGTGATCGAGAAGGTGGTGGCCGCCGTCGTGCCTCAGCCGGGGGCCCGGGAGCTGGTCGGTGCCTTCCGCGCGGCCGGGTGGGCCGTGTGCGCCGTGTCCGGCGGGTTCACCCAGGTGCTGGAGCCGTTGGCCGCAGACCTGGGGCTGGATCGGCACCGGGCCAATGAGCTGGAGATCGAGGACGGGCGACTCACCGGCCGGGTCATCGGACCGGTGGTGGACCGCGCGGTGAAGGCCGAGTCACTGCGCGAATGGGCCGCGGAGTTCGGGGTGGACCAGACCGGGACGATCGCCGTGGGCGACGGCGCCAATGACATCGACATGCTGCAGGCTGCGGGGCTGGCCGTGGCGTTCTGCGCCAAGCCGGCCCTCCGCGAGCACGCCGACATCGAGCTGGACGTGCCCTCGCTGGACGTGATCCGGGTCCTGGCCGGACTCTGATCCGCTCAACGGTTCTGCACCCCCGAACCGGAAAGGCCCTGCCTCATGAGGCAGGGCCTTTCCGGTATGAAGGTGTGGAATCGTCGGACGTCAGCCCTGATGTTCGGCGTCGGGGTCTCCCCCGGCAGCGGTCAGGAAGTCCTCGGCCCCGCCCACGTACTCGGTGTAGCCCACCGGCAGGTCGTTGCGGCCCACCAGGGCGGCGATCTCGGCGGCGAACTCCTCCACGGAGTAGAGCTTCCCGGCGGCCTCACGGCGGGCCTCGATCGCACCCGGCTCGGCACGGTTGAGCATGGTGGCGGTGATGGTGCCTTCGATCATGTCTCCGGAGACCACCACGAACCCGATCCCGCGGTCGCGCAGCTCCGGGATCCGCTCCCGCAGCGCGACCTCACCGGCGCGCTTGGACTGCGCCACCGGGGTGTAGGCGTCCATGGTGGGGACCGAGTCGATGAAGTGCGCCTGGTGGCTGGTGACGAAGACGACCTGGGAACCGGCCTTCAGCTGCGGCAGTGCGGCCTCGAGCATGGCCACCTGGGAGTCGCGGTTGAGCACCATGGCGTAGTCCTCACCCATGGAGGTCTCCATGCCGCCGGAGGCGTTGAGCACCAGCAGGTCCAGGGACCCGAACTCCTGCAGCGCGGTGTCCACCATGGCCTGACGGCCCTCGGCCGTGGTGATGTCCGCCCCCACCGCAACAGCCCGGCCGCCAGCGTCCTGGATCCCGGCCACCACCTTGTTCGCACGGGGCGCCTTCTGGCGATAGTTGACCACCACGCCGGCACCGCGTGCGGCCAGCAGCTTCGCCGTCTCGGCACCGATGCCACGGCTGGAGCCGGTGATGATCGCTCCTCGTCCGGCCAGGTCCTGGGCGGTGCTCGGGGTGCTGCTGGGGGTCTGCTGTGAGTCGCCCTGCGGGCTGCTGTTCTGCGCGTCGCTCATGGGAATCAGTGTCCCATGCCCAGGCCGCCGTCCACGGGGATGACGGCCCCGCTGATGTAGGCCGCCTCGTCCGAGGCCAGCCACCGCACCACTCCGGCCACTTCGGAGGCAGCCGCGAAGCGTCCGGCGGGAATGGACTTCTGGTAGCTCTTCTTCAGGTCCTCGTCCAGCGCCTGGGTCATCTCGGTGTCGATGTACCCGGGGGCCACCACATTGGCGGTGATGTTGCGCGAACCCAGCTCACGGGTCAGGGACCGGGCCATGCCCACCAGCCCGGACTTCGAGGAGGCGTAGTTGATCTGTCCCGGGGAGCCGTAGAGACCCACCACGGAGGAGATCAGGATGACCCGGCCCTTCTTCAGGCGGATCATGCCCTTGGAGGCGCGCTTGAGCACCCGGAAGGACCCGGTGAGGTTGGTGTCGATCACCGAGGTGAAGTCCTCTTCGGACATGCGCAGCAGCAGCTGGTCCTGGGTGATGCCCGCGTTGGCCACCAGCACCTCCACCGGACCGTGCGCGGCCTCCACCTCGGAGAACGCCCGGTCCACCGACTCGGCGTCGGTGACGTCAGCCTGCACGGCGAACAGTCCGTCCGGTGCCTCACCGGAGCGGGAGGTCACCGCCACCCGGTCCCCGTTCTCCCGGAACGCCTGGGCGATCGCCAGCCCGATCCCCCGGTTGCCGCCGGTCACCAGGACACTGCGTCCGGTGGGCGTCTCGGTCTGGGTGTTCTCCTGGGCCATGGGTCCTCCTGGTGCTCGGGTGCTGTGAACCAGCCGTGCTGGGGTACGGTGAGGGCGCTCACCGGGTGCTGGTCCACCACTCTAGTGAGGACAGTGAGACAATGGAGGACATCTGTTTCGCCCTTCGCCCGCACGGAGACCGTCATGTCCAGCCGCCCCGCCGCCCCCGGCTCCTCGCCCGGCGCGCGCAGGTCTGCTCGGCACCACCCCTCCCATGCCGCCGATGAGCCCCAGGTCCAGCGGATCACCAGTGCCCCCGAGCCCCATTCGGCTGACCTGGATCGGCGGATGGGCCGCTACCTGTGGCAGATGGGCATCCGCACCGGCTGCTTCGTGGGCGCGTTCTTCGCCTCCGGCTGGCTCCAGCTGGTGCTGATCATCGGCGCGATCGTCCTGCCCTACATCGCCGTGGTCCTGGCCAACAACGGCACCGTGAGCAACGGCGAGGTGCTGCATCAGATCCCGGTGGATCAGCCCGCGCTGGGCTGGGCGGGGAGCCAGGACTCCCCCACGGCAGAGCGGCCCGACGACGGCCCCGTCCAGGGAGTCGTCCTGGTCACCCGCGCACTGCCCAGCGGCACGGGCAGTCACGCCCAGGATGAGGCCTCCTCTCCGGCCTCCGGCGACGGGACGGTCTGAGCATGACGGAGCGGACACCCGGAATGAGCACGCCTGGACTTCCTGATCTGCTCGGTGCGCTGAGCGGGGCCACCGGAGGATCGACGCGGACCCAGGGGCAGGCCCCCGGGCCGGATCAGGCGCAGTGCTCACGCAAGGGCTGCCGTGGTGCCGCCGCCTGGAGACTGGAGTGGAACAACCCGAGGATCCACACCCCGGATCGCCGCAAGACCTGGCTGGCCTGTGCCGAGCATCGGGACTGGCTCACCGACTACCTGCAGTCTCGAGGACTGCTCAAGGACGTGCTTCCCCTGGACGCACCGGAAGGACGTGCATGACCGGCACCATGGACCCGGATCAGACCCTGGAGGACCAGGCACCGGCCGCCGAGCGCAAGCCCAAGCTGGACTTCGGGTTCGTGCTCTCGGCCAAGTGGCTGGGTGGGCTGGCGTTCTGCCTGCTCTTCGCCTTCGCCTGCGCCCTGTTGGGACAGTGGCAGATGGACCGCCGCATGGAGGCCGTGGCCGAGATCAACAAGGTGCTGGAGAACTATGACGAGCCCGCCGTTCCCTACTCCGAGGCGCAGGACCTGTTCACCGACTTCCAGCCCCAGGACGAATGGACGCCGGTGGTGCTGCAGGGAGAGTATCTGGAGCAGGACACCCGGATCGTGCGCAACCGGCCGCTCAACGGCCGTCCCGGCTACGAGGCCCTGGTTCCGTTCCGCACGGACACCGGCGAGGTGATCGTGGTCAACCGCGGCTGGCTGCCGATCGGCAACTCCCCGGGTCGCCCGGACACCGTCCCCGCGCCACCCTCCGGTCCTGCTGAGGTGACCGTCCGGGTCAAGCCCGGCGAGCCCACCCTGGACCGCGACGCCCCGGAGGGACAGCTGGCCTCGATCGACCTCGTCGCGTTCGAGGAGTCCGTGGACTACCCGGTGGCCCGGGCCGCCTACGGGCTGCGGGCCGTCGAGGACCCGGCACCGGCCACCTCACCGCAGCTGCCGGCCAAGCCCCCACTGGATGAAGGACCACACCTGTCCTACTCGCTGCAGTGGTTCATGTTCGGCCTGATGAGCTTCGTGGTGTGGGGCTACCTGGTGCGCCAGAAGGCGGTCAACGACCGTGAGGACAGGATCCACGGGTTCACCGAAGAGGACGGATACCTCTCGGCCCACCGCCCCGAGCGCGCCAAGCCGGTGCGGCGCCGCGGAGGGCAGCTCACCGACGAGGAGATCGAAGACGCCCTGGTGGACGCCGGCGAATCCCGCTGACCCCACCGGAACGGATGATCCGGCTGGGGGCCTGGCCGGTCAGGCCAGGGAGATCAGGTCCTGGTACTCCGCGTTCCACAGGTCCTCCACGCCGTCTGGCAGCAGCACCACCCGTTCCGGGTCCAACGCCTCCACGGCGCCTTCATCGTGTGTCACCAGCACCACGGCGCCCTGGTAGGTGCGCAGGGCGTTGAGGATCTCCTGGCGTGAAGCCGGGTCCAGGTTGTTGGTGGGCTCGTCCAGCAGCAGCACGTTGGCCGAGGAGGCCACCAGCGTGGCCAGGGCCAGACGGGTCTTCTCACCGCCGGAGAGCACCCCGGCCGGCTTGTCCACGTCGTCGCCCTGGAACAGGAAGGACCCCAGGATGTTGCGGGCCTCGGTGTCCTTCAGGTCCGGAGCGGCCGTGCGCATGTTCTCCAGCACGGAGCGCTCGGTGTCCAGGGTCTCGTGCTCCTGGGCGTAGTAGCCCAGCTTCAGGCCGTGCCCGGCCACGATCTGGCCGGTGTCCGGCTGCTCCACTCCGGCCAGCATGCGCAGCAGGGTGGTCTTGCCGGCGCCGTTGAAGCCCAGGATGACCACGCGTGAGCCGCGGTCGATGGCCAGGTCCACACCGGCGAAGATCTCCAGGGAGCCGTAGGACTTGGAGAGGTCCTCGCCCATGAGCGGGGTCTTGCCACAGGGTGCCGGCTCGGGGAACCGGATGGCGGCCACCTTGTCCGCGGCCCGCTCCCCCTCCACATCCTTCATCAGTCGCTCGGCCCGTTTGATCATGTTCTGGGCGGCCACAGCCTTGGTCGCCTTGGCCCGCATCTTGTTGGCCTGGTCCATCAGGGCCCCGGCCTTCTTCTCGGCGTTGGCGTACTCGCGGCGGCGGCGGGCTTGGTCCTGCTCGCGCTGGAGCTGGTAGTTCTTCCACCCCATGTTGTACACGTCCATCACCTGACGGTTGGCGTCCAGGTAGAGGACCTTGTTCACCGTCATCTCCATCAGGTCCACATCGTGGCTGATCACGATGAACCCGCCGGGGTAGGACTTCAGGAAGTCCCGCAGCCAGACGATCGAGTCATGGTCCAGGTGGTTCGTGGGCTCATCCAGCAGCAGCACATCGGCATCGGAGAACAGGATCCGGGCCAGCTCCACACGGCGCCGCTGTCCACCGGAGAGGGTCTTCAGGGGCTGCTCGAGGATACGGTCCGGCAGGGCGAGGTTCGCGCAGATCGTCGCCGCCTCAGACTCGGCCGCGTAACCGCCCTGGGAGGTGAACTCGGCCTCGAGCCGAGCGTAGCGGGACATCGCGCGCTCACGGATGGCGTCGTCGGCGTTGGCCATGTCGTCCTCGGCCTGGCGCATGCGGCGGATGGTTTGATCCAGGTCACGTGCGGAGAGGATGCGCTCCCGCGCCGTCTGCTCCATGTCCTCGATCTTGGGGTCCTGCGGCAGGTAGCCGATCGACCCGCGGCGGGTCACCGTCCCGCCGGTGGGCTGTCCGCCGCCGGCCAGGACCTTGGTCAGCGTGGTCTTGCCGGCGCCGTTGCGTCCCACCAGGCCGACCTTGTCCCCCTGGGCCACGCGGAAGGTGACGCCCTCCATCAGGAGTCGTGCTCCGACGCGCAGTTCAAGATCGGTGACGGCAAGCACAGTGAGAGAACTCCTACAGACGATGGGGTCCCGCCTCGGTCGGTGACGCACAACACAGCCGGAGCCGGGCCCGGCCTAGACTGCCGGTGGTGCATTGCGGGACGCGTCCAGTCTACGGGTCGGACCGCAGCACCGTGTCCCGTCGGTGCCGCCGACCTCCGCCCCTGAGCTCAGGAGTCCGTGTGTCCTCATCCGTCCCCGCCCAGCCCCACCGCACCGTGCACGGCGCCTCCGCTCTGCCGGTGCCCACCCAGGTGGCGGTGACCGGAGTGTTCGCGGCGCTGATCGCCGTGGCGGCCATGCTCCCGCCCATCCCGGTCGGCGGCTTCGGCGTCCCGATCACCCTGCAGACCTTCGCGGTGATGCTCACCGGAATCGTCCTCGGTGCCCGGCTGGGCTTCCTGGCCGTGCTGCTCTACCTGGTGGCCGGCCTGGCCGGACTGCCGGTCTTCTCCGGCTTCAGCGGTGGGCTCGGCGTGCTGGCCGGGCCCAGCGCCGGCTACCTGCTGGCCTTCCCGCTGGCCGCTGCATTGGCCGGAGCCCTGACCACGCTGGTGCTGCGCCGCACGGCCGGCCGCGGCTTCGGGCGGTGGGCACTGGTGTTCCTGTCCGCCATGGTGGCCTCCTTCACCTTCGTGCACCCGATGGGCATCGGCGGTATGATGATCGCCCTCGAGCTGGACGTGATCACCGCGCTCGGCGCCGACATGGTCTTCTGGCCCGGCGACGTGCTCAAGAACGTCCTGGCCACCGCGGTGGCCGTCACCCTGTTCCGGGCGTTCCCGGGTCTGGCACAGCGCCGCTGGTGATCTCGGACCGCCTGCCCGCCGCCTCCGCGGGGAGCATCACCTTCCGGCAGGTCGGCGTGGAGGTCCCGACGACGTCCCCCGGGCAGGAGCAGCGCCCCGGCTCCCAGCCGGGCACGGTGCGGATCCTGGAGGGTCTCGATCTGGAGCTGACCGAGGCGCGGGTGTGCGTGATCGGGGCCAACGGCTCAGGCAAGTCCACGCTGATCCGACTGCTCAACGGACTGGTCAGCGGCTCCACCGGGCAGGTCAGTGTGCACGGCCTGGACCCGGCCGTGCAGACCGCCGAGGTCCGCGCCCAGACCGGGTTCGTGTTCACCAATCCGCTGGTCCAGCTGGTCATGCCCACCGCAGGAGAGGACGTGGAGCTCTCCCTGCGGCGGACCCATGCCCGCCGTGCTCAGCGCCGCTCGGCCGCCGCCGATCTGCTGACCGAGTTCGGCCTGGGTGGGCTGGCGGACCGAAGCGTCTACGATCTCTCCGGCGGTCAGCGCCAACGACTGGCCCTGGCCACCGTGCTGGCCACCGACCCCGTCCTGCTGGTGGCCGATGAGCCCACCACCCTGCTGGATCTGGCCTGGACCCTGGATGTGCAGCAGCTGCTCCTGTCCCGTCCGGGCATCGGCCGCTGCCGGCAGCTGGTCTACACCACCCATGACCTGGAGTTCGCCGCGCTGGCGGACCGCTGCCTGGTGATGGACCGTGGCCGAGTGGTCCACGACGCAGCCGGCCCCGATGCGGTGCGCTGGTATCGAGAGCTCGTGCACTCCAGACGGACCGGCCAGGACTGAGGCGCCGTCCATGACCACGTTCGCGCGGCTCTTCGATCACCGCCCTGGTTCCTCCCCGGTGCACCGTGCGCCGCTGGGACTGAAGTACCTGGTGGTCCTGGCCGTCACCGTCCTGGTGGTCTCCTGGAGGGCACCGCTGGTGGCCCTCGCCGCGCTGGCCGTCGTCGTGGTCCTGCACGGTGCGGCGGGTCTGATCGGAGAGTTCCTGGCGCCGCTGCGCAGACTGTGGCCGCTGCTGCTGGTGGTCGGTCTGGCCCGCTGGATCTCGGAGGTCTGGGTGCGCCCGGCCGGACAGGCCGCTGGACCGGACGTGGGCGCAGCCGTGCTGAACGCTGGGGTGGTCGTGGTGGGGGTGTATGCCGCTCTGACCGCTGCGCGGCTGCTGCTGCTGACCACCCCAGGACCGGACCTGTTGGACGGGATGGAACGGTTCTTCGGGCTGTTCCGGCCGCTCGGCGTCCACCCTCAGGCGGCGGCGCTGGCGGTCAACGTGATGGTCCGCTCGATCCCCTGGGTGGGGACCGCCGTCGAGGAGACCTCCGAGGCGCTGGCCGCCCGGGGTGTGCGACGCACCCCACAGAGGCTGATGCTGCCGGTGCTGGTGGCCACGGTGGGATATGCCCGTGCCACAGGAGAGGCGCTGGCCGCTCGAGGGCTGCCGGACGAGCCGGAACACCGCCACCAGGAGGACACGGCGCCCTGATGCCGTTCAGCTCGCTCCCCCACTACACTCAGGCGCATGAGCTTCAACGACAACATCAGACTGGACTCCTCCCGCGTCCGGGACTCTCGCGGTGGTGGAGGCGTGGGCCGGGGCGGTGGCATCGCGATCGGCGGTGGCGCGGGCCTGTTGGTCCTGCTGTTGTCCATCTTCGCCCCGGGGCTGGCCGAGGATCTGGGCCTGACCGGAGGAACCCAGACCCAGCGGCAGCAGCCCAGCGGCCCGCAGGCGATCGACGAGTGCCAGACCGGCGCCGATGCCAACGAGCGGATCGACTGCCGGATCCTGGCCACCGTGGAGTCCGGCGACGCCTTCTGGAAGCCGTACCTGGCCCAGTACCAGGTGCAGTGGCGCGAACCCGGCGTGGAGCTGTTCGCCGGACGGGTGAACACCGCCTGCGGTGCGGCCACCTCCGATGTGGGCCCGTTCTACTGCCCCGGGGATGAGTCCATGTACTACGACACCGAGTTCTTCGATGTGCTCGAGTCCCGGTTCGGCGCCTCCGGCGGACCGCTGGCCGAGGAGTACGTGGTGGCCCACGAGTACGGGCACCACATCCAGAACATCGTGGGCTACCTGCAGTACTCCCAGCAGGGCGGTACCGGCCCCACCTCCGGGGCCGTCCGCGTGGAGCTGCAGGCCGACTGCTACGCCGGCATGTGGGCCGGCCATGCCGCCACCACCACGGATCCCGAGTCAGGCGAGACCTTCCTGCAGGAGGTCACCGAGACCGATCTGCGTGATGCCCTCTCCGCCGCGGCCGCGGTGGGCGACGACCGCATCCAGCAGGCCTCCACGGGCCGGGTGATGCCCGAGGCGTTCACTCACGGCACCTCTGAGCAGCGGATGAAGTGGTTCATGCACGGCTACCAGACCACCGACATCAACCAGTGCAACACCCTGGACCACCCGAATCTGGACCAGCCCTGATCGGCTGACCCCCATCACCGGATCTCCACGGACACTTCGCAGACGAGAACGGGACGTCACCTGGCCAGGTGACGTCCCGTTCTCGTGATGGCGGTCTGATCAGATGTTGAACCCGAGGGCTCGCATCTGGTCGCGGCCGTCGTCGGTGATCCGCTCCGGACCCCACGGCGGCATCCATACCCAGTTCAGTCGCCACTCGTCCACCATGGTGCTGACGGCACGGGAGACCTGGTCCTCGATCTCATCGGTCAGCGGGCAGGCGGCGGTGGTGAGCGTCATGTCGATCAGCAGGGCCCCGTCCTCGGCGTAGTGCACGCCGTAGAGCAGCCCGAGATCGACCACATTCACGCCCAGCTCGGGGTCGATGACGTCCTTGAGCGCCTCCTCGATGTCGTCGAGGGGTGTCTGTGTGTTCTCCGTCATCAGGTTCCTCAGGCTCCGGCCGTGGCGGTCTCGAAGCGGACGTAGCCCTCGTTCTCCAGGCGGTCGGCCAGCTCGGGTCCACCGGACTCGGCCACCTGGCCGTCCACGAAGACGTGCACGTAGTCCGGCTTGATGTAGCGCAGGATCCGGGTGTAGTGGGTGATGAGCAGGGTGCCCATCTGGTTCTGCTCCTGGGCCCGGTTGACGCCCTCAGAGACCACGCGCAGGGCGTCCACGTCCAGGCCGGAGTCGGTCTCGTCCAGGACGGCGAACTTGGGCTTGAACAGCTCCAGCTGCAGGATCTCCACGCGCTTCTTCTCACCGCCGGAGAAGCCCTCGTTCACGTTGCGGTTGGCGAACTCGGGGTTGATCTTCAGCGCCTCCATGGCGGACTTGACGTCCTTGGACCAGTGACGCAGCGAGGGGGCCTCGCCGTCGATCGCGGTCTTGGCGGTGCGCAGGAAGTTGGTCATGGTGACGCCGGGGATCTCCACCGGGTACTGCATGGCCAAGAACAGGCCGGCGCGGGCGCGCTCGTCCACGTCCATCTCCAGGACGTCCTCGCCGTCCAGGGTGATGGAGCCGGAGGTGACCTCGTAGCGGGGGTGGCCGGCGATCGTGGCGGCCAGCGTGGACTTGCCGGAGCCGTTGGGGCCCATGATGGCGTGGGTCTCACCGGTGTTCACGGTCAGGCTCACGCCCTTGAGGATCTCCTTGGGGCCGTTCTCGGTCTCGATCGAGACGTGCAGGTCCTTGATCTCCAGGGTTGACATGCGTGTTCTCCTCACAGGTTCCGTCTCAGGGACGGAGTGGTCTTCAAGTGGTGTGGTTCAGGGGGTGCGGGAGCGGTCTCCCGCGGTCGGAGGCGAGCCTCAGGCGTTGAGCACGGTGGAGGTGTCGACGAACACCTCTCCGTCCTGTTCGGTCAGCGCGTACACGGACACCGGATCGGTGGCGGGCAGCTGGTTGGGCCGTCCGCTCACCAGGTCGAAGGCCGACCCGTGCCCGATGCACTCCAGCGCGCAACCCTCCACGAAGCCGTCCGAGAGCGACACCTCCTCGTGGGAGCAGATGTCGTCCAGGGCGTGCAGGGTGCCGTCGGAGTCGCGGGCCACGGCCACGGGGTGTCCGTCCACCTCGAACCGCTGGACCTCGCCGGGCCCGATCTCGCTGGAGGCGCAGACGCGCTGACCGGCCGCCATCAGAGCTGGGTCACCTCGAGTTCGGTCTCCATGATCTCGGTGAGCTCCTGCTCGACGTCCTCGATCCCGATCTTCTGGATGATCTCGTTGAGGAAGCCGCGCACCACGAGCTTGCGCGCCTCGGACTCGGGGATGCCGCGTGCCATCAGGTAGTACAGCTGCTCCTCGTCGAAGCGGCCGGTGGCCGAGGCGTGCCCGGCACCTTCGATCACGCCGGTCTCGATCTCCAGGTTCGGCACGGAGTCGGCACGGGCACCGTCGGAGAGGAGCAGGTTCTGGTTCTTCTCGTAGGTGTCCGTGCCTTCGGCCTCCTTGCGGATCAGCACGTCCCCGACCCACACGGTGTGAGCGTCCTGGCCCTGCAGCGCGCCCTTGTAGAGCACGTTGGAGGTGCAGTTCGGCACGGCGTGGTCCACGAACAGACGCTGCTCCAGGTGCTGGCCGGCGTCGGCGAAGTACAGGCCGTAGAGCTCGGACTCGGCACCGGGACCGGTGAACCGTGCGGTGGGGGTGAGCCGGACCAGGGAGCCGCCATAGGAGATCGCCACATGCTTGAAGGTGGCGTCCTTGGCCACAGCGGCCTGCTGTGCCGAGGCATGCACGGCGGAGTCCTCCCAGGCCTGGATGCTGGTCACGGTCAGACCGGCCCCGTCCTGGACGTCGAACTCCACGTTCTGGGCCACCACGGCCGAACCGCGGTGGGTGATCACGACGTCGGCGCGGGCATGGGGTCCCACGACCACCAGCAGGTGCTGGGCCGACGCCTCGGCAGCGGTGCCCTCCACGGTGATGCGGATGGGCTCGCCCACCTCGAGCTCGGCGGGCACGGTGACCACGGTGGCCTGCTCGAAGGAGTTCCAGGCGGCGGCGGACACCCGGTCGTCCGGGGTCAGCACGGAGCCCAGGCGGGCATCCTCACGTCCCACGGTCTCCACGGTGATCCCGTCCTGTGCCTGGACCTGCACGGACGGTGCTGTGCCGGTCAGCCGGGACTGGTCGCCGTCGGGAAGGTGCAGGCCGGCCAGACGCTGCAGCGGAGTGAAGCGCCAGTCCTCCTCACGTCCGGTCAGGACCGGGAAGTCGGTCAGTTCGCGGGAGGAGATCCGGTCAGCACGGGAGGTGCCGAAGGCGGCGCGCCCGTCGGCCCCGGAGACCTTCGCGGAGGGGTCCACGTGGGACTCCACCGCACCGGTCTCGGCGGAGCCGGGAACGGTGGCATCGGTGCCAGCGGTCAGCTCGGTGGCCAGCTGCTCACCCTCTTCCCCCATCCCGGGGATGACGGGGGTCCCGGCGCCCTCGGTGGAGAGCTCGTCCAGGGTGATGTTCTGTGTGTCGGTCATATCAGCCCACCGATCCTTCCATCTGCAGCTCGATGAGCTTGTTCAGTTCCAGTGCGTACTCCATCGGCAGCTCACGGGAGATCGGCTCGATGAACCCGCGCACGATCATCGCCATGGCCTCCTGCTCGGACAGCCCGCGGCTCATCAGGTAGAAGAGCTGCTCCTCCGAGACCCGGGAGACCGTGGCCTCATGCCCCAGGGTGACGTCATCCTCGCGGATGTCGATGTACGGGTAGGTGTCTGAGCGGGAGATGGTGTCCACCAGCAGGGCGTCGCAGACCACGGAGTTGGCCGAGTTCTCGGCACCCTCCTTGACCTGGACCAGACCGCGGTACGCCGCCCGGCCGCCGCCGCGCGCCACCGACTTGGAGACGATCGAGGAGGAGGTGTTGGGCGCCAGGTGGACCATCTTGGATCCGGTGTCCTGGTGCTGGTCCTTGCCGGCGAAGGCGATCGAGAGGGTCTCGCCCTTGGCGTGTTCACCGGTGAGGTAGACGGCGGGGTACTTCATGGTGACCTTGGAGCCGATGTTGCCGTCGATCCACTCCATGGTGGCGCCCTCTTCGCAGACGGCGCGCTTGGTCACCAGGTTGTACACGTTGGTGGACCAGTTCTGGATGGTGGTGTAGCGCACGCGGGCGCCCTTCTTGACCACGATCTCCACCACGGCGGAGTGCAGCGAGTCGGACGTGTAGATCGGGGCGGTGCAGCCCTCGATGTAGTGCACGTACGAGTCCTCGTCCGCGATGATCAGGGTGCGCTCGAACTGGCCCATGTTCTCGGTGTTGATTCGGAAGTAGGCCTGCAGCGGGATCTCCACGTGCACGCCCTTGGGGACGTAGACGAAGGAGCCGCCGGACCACACCGAGGTGTTCAGGGAGGCGAACTTGTTGTCGCCCACCGGGATGACGGAGCCGAAGTACTCCTTGAAGATCTCCGGGTGCTCCTTCAGGCCGGTGTCGGTGTCCAGGAAGATCACGCCCTGCTCCTCCAGGTCCTCGCGGATCTGGTGGTACACGACCTCGGACTCGTACTGGGCGGCCACACCGGCAACCAGGCGGGCGCGCTCGGCCTCGGGGATGCCCAGGCGCTCGTAGGTGTTGCGGATGTCCTCGGGCAGGTCCTCCCAGGACTGGGCCTGCTTCTCGGTGGAGCGCACGAAGTACTTGATGTTGTCGAAGTCGATCCCGGAGAGGTCTGCGCCCCAGGTCGGCATCGGCTTGCGGTCGAAGTACTTCAGGCCCTTCAGGCGCAGGTTGAGCATCCACTCGGGCTCGTCCTTCTTGGCCGAGATGTCCCGCACCACGTCCTCGTTCAGGCCGCGGCGGGCGTTGGCGCCGGCGTCGTCGGAATCGGACCAGCCGAACTGGTAGGCGCCGATCGCCTCCAGCTCGGGGTTCTTCTCCAGGATCTCGGAGATGACACCGGGGTCGGTGTCCTCCGTGATCCGATCGGTGATCTGATCGGTCATCTCAACCTCTCTCACTTGCACTTCTGGCAGTTCGGTTCAGTCTTGGGTGGGTCTGGTGGTCGGTGGCCTCCGGCTCAGCCGGTGGCGGTTCCCGACGACGGCCGGTCGGCTCGCGCGGGAGGCTTGCGTCCCAGCGGGACATGGGTGGTGCACACATGCCCACCGGTGGGCATGGTGGACAGGCGCCGCACATCCACGCCGAGCAGGCGGGCGAAGACCTCGGTCTCCTCCTCGCAGAACTCCGGGAACCGTGCGGCGACCTCCTGCAGGGGACAGTGTCCCTGACAGATCTGCGCGGCCCGCATCACCGGCAGTGAGGTCCGGTCTGACTGAGGGGCGTGCCGACGGTCCGGACCGGGTCCGGTGGTGGGCAGACCGGCCAGGCGGATGCTGGCGGCGAAGCCGAGCTCGTCCAGGACCCGTGCCAGCGTGTCCGTCCGCACCTGCAGATCCTGGACGGACTCACCTTGTGCCTCGGCGGCGGTGATCGCCTCGAGGAAGCGGCGCTCCACTTCGGCGAAGCGGTCCTGGGCCACCAGGCGGATCGCCTCGACGCCCTGCATCTGCGCCAGCCGGCCCAGCGCGTCCGTGGCGATGGTGAGGTAGTCGTCGCCCAGATCGGCCTGGCCCTGGTGGCTGACCACATACCGGCGGGATGGACGCCCGGCACCGCGGTTGCCGGCGATCAGCTTGATCTCCACGGTCCCCTCCTCGGAGAGGACGTCCAGGTGCCGACGCACCGCTGCGGCGGTCAGATCCAGCTGACGTCCCACCTCGGCGGCGCTCACCGGCCCGTGCGTGAGCACGACCTGCAGCACCCGCTCACGGGTGCTGTCTCCGGTCAGCACCGCTCCGGTGCCGGTGGGCACACTGGAGTCCGGCGCTGTGCGCGCGACGTCGGGGGAATACACAACTTTATTGTTACCTATTCGGGATACCGGTTCCAAGTGAGGGGACCCTCAGTCGAGGACGATTCCGCTCCCAGCGCAGGCGACCCCCGGGTCTCAGACCGTCGGGCGCGACTTCTACACGACGTAGAACTCAACGCACGCGCGGCTAGACTGTCTCGGTGTCCTCTGTGCCCCCTTCCCCTGCAGCGTCGGTGACGTCCGTGCCGGCCGACCCCGCCGTCACCGGACACCTGCATGCGCAGGGCCCTGCCCCCACCGGTGACGTCCAACTCCAGTTGACGGATGTGCACCACAGCGTGCGCAGCCGCGGTTCCACCGTGGAGATCCTGCGGGGAGTGGAGCTGACCGCCCGCGCAGGCCAGGTCACCGCCCTGCTGGGACCCAATGGAGCCGGCAAGACCACCACCCTGATGGTCGCGCAGGGACTGGAGCGCCCCACCTCCGGCACCGTGCGTCTGCTGGATCAGGATCCTTGGCGGGCTGGCGCGGATCTGCGCAGCCGGGTCGGCGTGATGCTCCAGGACGGCGGAATGCCCCTGGCCGCCACACCGGAGCGACTGCTGCGTCATGTCTGCACCCTGTACCGCGATCCCGTGGACATGCCGCGGCTGATGGAGCGTCTGGGCATCGACGAGTTCGCCCGCCGAGACATTCGGCGCCTCTCGGGCGGTCAGCGCCAGCGCGTCTCGCTCGCCGCCGCGCTGGCAGGGCGGCCCCAGGTGATCTTCCTGGACGAGCCCAGTGCCGGACTCGACCCGGTCTCCCGCCAACTGGTGTTCGAGCTGATCCGCGAACTGCGGGCCTCCGGCATGGCCATCATCCTCACCACACACCTGCTCGATGACGCCCAACGCCTGGCCGACCACGTGGTCCTGCTCCGCCAGGGCCGCGTGGTGCGCCGCGGGACTGTCTCTGAACTGACCTCCACCTCGGAGGCACCGGCCCTGCACTTCCGCGTGGACCGAGCAGTGCCCTCCGTGGCGCTGGATGAGGTGCCTGCGGGGCTGACCGTCCAGGCCGAGCCGGGCCACTCCTCTGCCGGCGGCGGGACGCCGACCGGCAGCTCCTATGTGGTGCACGGTGCCCAGAGACCCTCGGACCTGGAGGCCCTGGCGGCCTGGTGGACCCGTCACGACCTGATGCCCACGGATCTGCATCTGGCCCGCCGGTCCTTGGAGGACGTCTTCCTGGAGGTCACCCCGTGAGCGGTGTCGAGTCCTCGCTGCAGCCCGCGCGCGCAGCCCACGCCCAGCCGCTCGTCCGCCGGGTGCTCTCCCAGGGCGGATACGAGACCTGGACCGCCCTGAAGAACGGCGAGCAGCTGCTCGTCTCGATCATCCTGCCGCTGCTGGCCCTGTTCGGGACCGTCTGGACCGGACTGCTGGACACCCCCACCACTCGAGGGATCGATCTCGCCGCCCCCGGCGTGCTCGCTCTGGCCGTGCTCAGCTCGGCCTTCACCGGCCAGGGGATCGCCACCGCCTTCGAGCGCCGCTACGGGGTGCTGGCCTACCTCTCCACGACTCCCCTGGGGCCGGCCGGCCTCCTGCTGGGCAAGGCTCTGTCCGTCCTGACCCTGCTGACCGTGCAGGTGACCGTGATCGGCGGCGTGGGCCTGGCACTGGGATGGCGTCCTGACCTGGCCGGCATCTCCTGGGCGGCGCTGTTCCTGATCTGCGGTGCGGCGACGTTCACGGCTCTGGGGCTGCTGATCGCTGGGACCACCAAGCCCGAGGCCACCCTGGCGCTGACGAACCTGCTCTGGGTCCTGCTCGGCGCGCTGGGCGGGGCGGTCTTCCCCGTCCCGGACGTGGGCATCTGGTCCGCGCTCGCCGCGTTCCTGCCCTCGGCCGCACTCGGCGACGGCCTGCGTGCAGCCCTCCTGGACGGCACGCTGGACGGACCCGCCCTGCTCATCCTGCTCGGGTGGGCGATCCTGGCCACCCTCGCCGCCGTGAGGTGGTTCCGGTGGCGTTGACCTCACTCGCACCGACCTGTCCTGTCCCCCTGACCCTGAGGAACCTGACGTGACCTCCTCCACCCAGCCTGCCGCCGTCGGGACTGCTCCTGACGTGGACCTGCCGCACGATGCCGCTGTGCCCCGGTCTGCTGAACCCGTGCTGGACGGACCCCGGTGGCTGCCCTCCACCATCACCCGCACCACCTACTGGCTGGCCATCGCCTCGCTGATCTCGGAGATCGGGATCATCGTCACCGGAGGTGCGGTGCGTCTGACCAAGTCCGGCCTGGGCTGCCCTACCTGGCCCAAGTGCACTCCCGAGTCCCTGACCAACACCCCGGAGATGGGCATCCACGGGATCATCGAGTTCGGCAATCGGACCCTGACCTTCGTGCTGGGCTTCATCGCCCTGGCCATGCTCCTGTGGGTCTGGCGGATGCGGCGCAGCCACCCGTCCCTGTTCTGGATGTCCTTTGGCCTGCTGCTGGGCATTCCGGCGCAGGCGGTGGTGGGCGGCATCACCGTGCTGACCCAGCTCAATCCCTGGGTGGTGGCGGGGCACTTCATGGTCTCGGCGACCATGGTGTGCGTGGCCACGCTGCTGGTCAGCCGCGTGGGCCTGGAGTGGCGGGTCCGCTCCGAGTCCGGCACACCGCCGCAGCCGGTGGACGGCCCGACGACGCCGCTGTCCCGCGGTCTGGCCTGGATCGTGTTCATCTCCGGCTGGGCCGCGGTCTATCTGGGCACCGTGGTGACCGGCACCGGCCCACACGGCGGTGACGCCACCGCGCCCCGGCACGACTTCGACCCGTTGATCGTCACGCGCATCCACGTGGTGCCGGTGTACATCATGGTGGCCGCCGCGGTGCTGCTGATGATCGTGGTACTGCGCCAGGACTCCTCCCGGGGGCAGCGGATGTCGACCGTCCGCGTGCTGATGGTGGTGCTCTTCCAGGGCCTGATCGGGTACGTCCAGCACTTCAACGGTCTGCCCATCCTGCTGGTCCTGCTCCACATGCTGGGGGCCGCGCTGATCGTCTGGGCCATGACGAATGCGCTGGACCGTCAGCGCTCCACGTACACGGCCCGCGTGGCTGAGGCCGTGGAGGCCGGTCCCGAGCAGATGGCCCAGGCCCGGGCGTAGAAGCCCCGGGCCCCCGGGCATGCTCCGGGGAGGGCAGCGGAGCACAGACGAGACAGGCCGACCGGAACGATCCGGTCGGCCTGTCCTGGGTCCGGGACTGTGTGGGAGTGCCGGGTCAGTGGATGACGCCGGGCACCGGCATCAGCGGCGAGCCCACGAAGGGATCCACCGCCAGGGCGACGAACAGCAGCGTCAGATAGGTGATGGACAGGTGGAAGACCTTCATGGCCTTCTTGTCCGTGAAGTCCGGCTTCTGGGCTTCGCGGTAGAGCACATGGCACTCGTAGATGAACCAGGCGCCGGTGGCCACCGCGGTGGCCGTGTAGACGATGCCGGCCCAGCCCATGGGCACCAGCAGCAACGAGCAGGCCACGGTGGCCCAGGCGTACAGCACCACCTGGCTGGAGACCACGCGGGCGGAGGCCACGGCCCCGAGCATGGGCACCTCGGCGTTCTGGTAGTCCAGCTTGTACTTCAGCGACAGCGGCCAGTAGTGCGGCGGGGTCCAGAGGAAGATGATCAGGAACAGCACCACGGCGGGCCATTCCACGGTCTCCCGGACGGCGGCCCAGGCGATCAGGACCGGGAAGCAGCCGGCGATCCCGCCCCAGACGATGTTCTGCTCGGTGCGCCGCTTGAGCACCAGGCTGTAGACCACCACGTAGAAGAAGATGGCGCCGGCCCCCAGCAGGCCTGCCAGCAGGTTGGCACCGAAGGTCAGGATGGCCAGGGAGAGCACCGTGAGGACCCAGGAGAAGACCAGCGCCTCGCGCGGCGTCACCTCACCGGTGACCAGCGGACGGTTCTCGGTCCGCTTCATGACGCGGTCGATGTCCCGGTCGATGTAGCAGTTGAAGGCCCCTGAGGCACCGGCTGCCAGTGCACCGCCGACCATGGTGGCGACCATGGTCAGGATGTCTGGGAATCCCCGCTGGGCGAAGATCATGGTGGGAAGCGTGGTGACCAGCAACAGCTCGATCACCCGCGGCTTGGTCAGGGCGAGGTAGGCCGCGGCCTTCCGCTTGAACCCGATGCCCTGGCGCACCGTGGCGTCAGCCGCGTGCTCCGGAGTGCCGGTGGTGGGTGCGTCAAGGGAGGTGGGCATCTACTTCTCACGGTTCGAAGGCAGGAACAGGACAGAGGGCAGGGAACAGCCCATATACAGAGTCCAGTGTACCGCCGAAGGTCATCTGGAACCGGCATCGCGTCAGACCCGGACCCAGACCACCCTGATCGGGCTAAGCTGGCAGAGGCCGCCAGCGGCCTGCCCTGGACGGCTCAGTCGCCAGATCCGGGGCTCCGTCTCGACCCGTCAGGAGCATCACTGTGACCTCAGCCCCGGCAACTCCCACCGACGAGAAGGCCCTGGACCGGACCCGTCCGGCCCGTGAGTACACCTACTCCGATCAGGATCGCCGGGCCGTGGACACTCTCCGCGTGCTGGCCGCCGACGCGGTGGAGAAGGTCGGGAACGGACACCCCGGCACGGCCATCTCGCTGGCCCCAGTGGCCTGGCAGCTGTTCCAGAACGTCATGCACCTCGACCCGACGGACCCCCAGTGGGCCGGACGCGACCGTTTCATCCTCTCCGCCGGCCACACCTCGCTGACCCAGTACCTACAGCTGTTCGCCGCCGGCGCAGGTCTGGAGCTGGAGGACCTGGAGTCTCTGCGCACCTGGGGTTCGAAGACTCCCGGCCACCCGGAGCACGGCCACACTGACGGCGTGGAGATCACCACCGGACCGCTCGGACAGGGCCTGGCCTCCGCCGTGGGCTTCGCCTATGCCCAGCGCCGACTCCGTGGACTGCTGGACCCGGAGGCGGCCCCGGGCACCAGTCCCTGGGACCACCACGTGTTCGTCATCGCCTCAGACGGTGACATGCAGGAGGGCGTCACCTCGGAGGCCTCCTCCTTGGCCGGGCACCAGCAGCTGGGCAACCTCGTGGTGATCTACGACGACAACGAGATCTCCATCGAGGACGACACCAAGGTCGCCTTCAGCGAAGACGTCTCCGCGCGTTACGAGGCCTACGGCTGGCATGTCCAGCGCGTGGACTGGACAGCCTCCGGCGACTACATGGAGGACACCGAACAGCTGTACCGGGCCCTGGAGTCGGCCAAGGCCGAGACCGGGCGTCCGTCCCTGATCAGTCTGCGCACCATCATCGGCTGGCCCTCGCCCACCAAGCAGGACACCGGTGGCATCCACGGCTCCAAGCTCGGCTCTGAGGAGCTGCGCGGCCTGAAGGAGATTCTGGGCTTCGACCCGGAGGCCTCCTTCCAGATCGAGGACGAGGTCCTGGCACATGCACGCAGCATCGCTGGGCGTTCAGCCGAGTACCGCGCTCAGTGGGAGCAGGCCTACCAGCAGTGGCGCACCGACCGCCCTGAGGCGGCTGATCTGTACGACCGCCTGAAGGATCGCCGTCTGCCCGACGGGTTCGCGCAGGCCTTCCCCCGGTTCGAGGCCGACTTCGGTCCTGAGGCCACGGGCCTGGCCACCCGTGCCGCCTCCGGCAAGGTGCTGTCCGCGCTGGCGCCGGTGATGCCTGAGCTCTGGGGCGGTTCGGCTGACCTGGCCGGGTCCAACAACACCACCATGGACGGCGAATCCTCCTTCATCCCTGCCGAGGCTCAGACGGACACCTGGAGCGGTGGCCCCTACGGCCGCACCCTGCACTTCGGCATCCGCGAGCACGCCGCCGGAGCCATCGTGAACGGGATCTCCCTGGGATCTCTGCTGCGCGCCTACTCCGGCACGTTCCTGATCTTCTCGGACTATCAGCGACCGGCCATCCGGATCGGGGCACTGATGTCCACCCCGGCCATCTATGTGTGGACGCACGACTCCATCGGCCTGGGCGAGGACGGTCCTACCCACCAGCCGGTGGAGCAGCTGGCCAGCCTGCGGGCGATCCCCGGACTCGACGTGGTCCGTCCGGCCGATGCCAACGAGGTCTCCTGGGCCTGGCGGACGATCCTGGAGAACACCACCCATCCGGCCGGCATCGTGCTGTCCCGCCAGAACCTCCCGGTGTTCCCCCGTGATGAGCAGGGCTTCGCCTCGGCCGAGGGCACGGCGCGGGGAGCCTACGTGCTCCTGGACGCCACCGATGCCAGGGGCTCGGTCGTCGAGCCCCGGGCCATCCTGATCGGCACCGGATCCGAGGTGCAGCTGGCCGTCGAGGCCCGCGATGCCCTGCAGGCCGAAGGTGTCCCCACCCGTGTGGTCTCGGCCCCGTGCCTGGAATGGTTCGACGCCCAGGACGAGGACTACCGCCGCTCGGTGCTGGGCGACCTGACCTCCCTGGACGGGCCGGTCCGGGTCTCCGTGGAGGCGGGGGTCTCCCAGGGCTGGATGAAGTACACCGGCTTCCGCGGTGCCCAGGTCTCCCTGGAGCACTTCGGAGCCTCCGCCGACTACCAGACCCTGTACCGCGAGTTCGGCATCACCGCTGACGCGGTGGCCCAGGCCGTGCGCGACCTCACGGCCAGCGCGTTCTGACCGGTCTGCGCGCCCAGCCGATCCGATCACCTCAGGAGCACACCATGACGGAGCAGAACCAGAACACCCAGGCACTGGCCGAGGCCGGTGTGTCCATCTGGCTCGACGACCTCTCGCGCCACCGCATCACCTCAGGCAACCTCCAGGAGCTGATCCAGACACGCTCCGTGACCGGCGTGACCACCAATCCCTCCATCTTCGCCGCGGCGTTGAAGGACGGCGGTCCGTACCGCGAGCAGCTCCAGGAGCTCGCCCGGGAGGGAGTCGATGTGGAACGCGCCGTCTTCGAGCTGACCACTCGAGACGTGCGTGAGGCCTGCGATGTGTTCGCACCCGTCCACCAGCAGACCGATGGTGTGGACGGACGCGTGTCCATCGAGGTGGACCCGCGCTCTGCCCGCGAGGCCGAGGCCACGGTGAGCGAGGCACGCGAGCTGGCGGCCGCCGTCGGGCGAGACAATGTGCTGATCAAGATCCCGGCGACCACTGAGGGGCTGGAGGCCATCACCGCCGTGCTGGCCGAGGGCATCAGCGTGAACGTCACGCTGATCTTCTCCCTCACCCGGTACCGCGAGGTCCTCAACGCCTGGCTGCTCGGCCTGGAGCAGGCCCTGGCGGCCGGACACGCGCTGAAGGACATCCACTCCGTGGCCAGCTTCTTCGTCTCCCGTGTGGACACGGAGGTCGACCGCCGTCTGGACGCCTCGTCATCCCCCGGAGCCGGCGACCTGCGCGGCCTGGCGGGACTGGCCAACGCCAGGCTCGCGTACCGCATCTTCACCGACACCCTGGACACCGAACGATGGCGTCTGCTCGCCGACGCCGGAGCCCGGCCGCAGCGTCCCCTCTGGGCCTCGACCGGCACCAAGGACCCGGCCCTGCCGGACACGCTCTACGTGACCGGACTGGTGGCTCCCGGCACGGTGAACACCATGCCCGAGAAGACCCTGGAGGCCCTCGCCGACCACGGCGTCGTCCAGGGGGACACCATCAGCTCTGCCTATGAGACCTCGGATCGGATCCTGGACTCCGTGGGCCATGCTGGGGTGGACTACCAGGACGTGGTGCGGACCCTGGAGGACGAGGGTCTGCAGAAGTTCGTGGACAGCTGGCAGGAGCTGCTGCAGACCGTCCGCACCGCCCTGGACCAGCACCGTTCGACCACCTGACCACCGACGACGTCGATGCCGTTGACCAGACCCCTCTGAAGGAGACCCTCATGAGCTCGCTTGGACTGCAGGCCACCGGAGCCGCCCTGGAGGCGGTGGACCGGCACGTGCCGACCCTGGTGGAGGACCGCGTGGCCAGTCGACTCGCGCAGAAGGACCACACCCTGTGGGGGCCTGCTGCGGAGGAGGAGGCGTCCCAGCGTCTGGGCTGGATGGACCTGATCGAGGACTCCAGGGCCTTGCTGCCTCAGATCGAGCAGCTGCGCCGGGAGCTCCAGAACGAGGGCATCACCCGGATCGTCCTGGCGGGAATGGGCGGTTCGTCCCTGGCGCCTGAGGTCATCGCGGCCACCGCGGGCCGGGAGCTGACGGTCCTGGACTCCACCGACCCGGAGATGGTGGGCAACGTGCTGGCGGCCGACATCCAGCAGACCGCACTGGTGGTCTCCTCCAAGTCCGGATCGACGGTGGAGACCGACTCCCAGCGTCGGGTCTTCGAGCAGGCCTTCACCGACGCCGGGCTGACGGCCGGTCGTCACATGATCGTGGTCACCGATCCCGGCTCACCGCTCGAGCAGACGGCCACGGAGGCCGGCTACCGTCAGGTCTTCACCGCCGATCCCACCGTGGGTGGCCGGTACTCCGCGCTGACGGCGTTCGGGCTGGTCCCCACCGGGCTGGCTGGCGTGGACGTGGCCGCTCTGCTGGACGACGCCGAAGAGGCCATGGAGATGCTCCGAGACGACGACGTGGACAACCTGGGCCTGCAGCTCGGCGCCGCGCTCGGTGGGACCACTCCCCTGCGGAACAAGCTGATCTTCTCGGACGAGGGCTCCGGCATCCCCGGTTTCGCCGACTGGGCCGAGCAGCTGATTGCGGAGTCCACCGGCAAGGAGGGCACCGGTGTCCTCCCCGTGGTGGTGCACGCCGGCGATCCTGAGACCCAGTCTCCACTGGCGGAGGCCGCCGATCTGCTCCAGGTGCGCCTCGTCGCCGGCCCCGAGGACCGGGACGACGAGGAGTCCCTGGAACCCCGGACCGGAGACCATGCGATCGAGGTGTTCGGCTCACTCGGAGCCCAACTGATCCTGTGGGAGTTCGCCACGGCCGTGGCCGGGCGCCTGTTGGGCATCAACCCCTTCGACCAGCCTGACGTCGAGTCGGCCAAGGCCGCCGCTCGTGGCCTGTTGGACAGCCCCGCTGAGCAGTCCCCCGCCGATCGCACGCTGAACGGGATGGACCTGCGCGGTCCAGCCGACATCATCGACGCCGAGGACCTGGCCTCTGTGCTGCGCGGCGTGGCCCAGGCCGTGCCCGCCGACGGCTACCTGTCCATCCAGGTCTACCTGGACCGGCTGGGCATGGCCGAGGTGGAGCAGCTGCGTCCCGCTCTCGCGTCCCTCGCCGGGCGTCCCGTCACCTTCGGCTGGGGGCCACGGTTCCTGCACTCCACCGGTCAGTACCACAAGGGCGGTCCCGCCCACGGCGTGGTGCTGCAGATCACCGCAGACTCGGACACGGACCTGGAGATCCCCGGCCGTCCCTTCACCTTCGGCACGCTGATCGCCGCTCAGGCCGCCGGTGACGCCTCGGTCCTGCGAGAGGCCGGACTGACGGTGGTGCAGGTGCACCTGACGGACCGCCGCGCCGGTGTGGCCGAGCTGCTGGGCGCCGTGAGCAGTGCCTGAGGTGTCCGGCGGACGGAATCCGCTCCGCAGCCCGCTGGATCGGCGCCTGACCCGGATCGCCGGTCCCTCAGCCCTGGTGCTCTTCGGAGTCACCGGAGACCTGGCTCGCAAGAAGCTGCTTCCCGCGATCTACGACCTGGCCCACCGCGGCCTGCTGCCGCCGAGCTTCTCACTCGTCGGATTCGGCCGGCGGGACTGGACCGACGACCAGTTCACCGCTGAGGTGCGCAGCAGCGTCGAGGCCTCCTCGCGCACTGAGTTCAACGAGACGGTCTGGAACCAGCTGCGCGGCGGCTTCCGCTTCGTCTCCGGCGGGTTCGACGACGCCACGGCCTATGAGGACCTCGGCGCGGTCCTGAGCGAGCTGGAGGGCTCCCGTGGCACCGGGGGGAACACGGTCTTCTATCTCTCCATCCCCCCGGACTGGTTCGAGGAGGTCAGCCGCCAGCTGGCCGATCATGGACTGGCCGGCCGAGACGGTCAGCGCACGTCAGCGGCGGCCACTGCACCTTGGCGTCGCGTGGTGATCGAGAAGCCCTTCGGCCATGATCTCACCAGCGCCCGAGAGCTCAACGAGGTGATCGAGCAGGTCTTCGAACCCGATGCCGTCTTCCGCATCGACCACTATCTGGGCAAGGAGACCGTCCAGAACCTGCTGGCCCTGCGCTTCGCCAACCGCCTCTTCGAGCCTCTGTGGAACTCGAACCATGTGGACCACGTGCAGATCACCATGGCCGAGGACATCGGAATCGGAGGCCGTGCTGGGTACTACGACGGCGTGGGTGCGGCCCGTGACGTGATCCAGAACCACCTGCTCCAGCTCCTGGCCCTGACCGCCATGGAGGAGCCGATCTCCTTCGCCGCAGACCACCTGCGCGCGGAGAAGGAGAAGGTGCTGGCCGCCGTCGTGGTCCCCGAGGACGACGACGCCCTGGCGGCGTCGTCGGCCCGGGGACAGTACACCGGAGGGTGGCAGGGCGGTGAAGAGGTCACCGGCTTCCTGGACGAGGAGGGGTTCAATCCAGACTCCACCACGGAGACCTACGCTGCTCTCAAACTGTGCATCCACACGCGCCGCTGGGACGGCGTCCCGTTCTATCTGCGAGCAGGCAAGCGTCTGGGCCGCCGGGTCACGGAGATCGCCGTGGTGTTCAAACGCGCCCCCAATCTGCTCTTCCCAGGCCACGACTCCGACGAGTTCGGTCAGAACGCCGTGGTCATCCGTGTCCAGCCGGATGAGGGTGTCACCATCCGCTTCGCCTCCAAGGTTCCCGGCACCCAGCGCGAGGTGCGCGATGTGACCATGGACTTCGGCTATGGCCACGCCTTCACCGAGGACAGCCCTGAGGCCTACGAGAGGCTGATCCTGGACGTCCTGCTCGGCGAACCGCCGCTGTTCCCCCGCCAGGCCGAGGTGGAGCTGTCCTGGAAGATCCTGGATCCGTTCGAGGAGCACTGGGCGGCACAGCCGGGCCAGCCCGAGCCCTACTCCCCCGGCAGCTGGGGCCCGGCCGGTGCTGACGCACTGATGGCTCGTGACGGACGCACGTGGAGGAGACCCTGATGATCGTCGACCTCACCGATGTGACCACCTCCACGGTGGCCAAGGAGATGAACCGACTGCGCGAGTCCGGCGGCGTCGTCGCTCTCGGCCGGGTGCTGACCCTGGTCATCTCCACCCGCCCGGAGTACGTGGAGAAGGCGCTCACCGCCGCGAACCTGGCCAGTCGAGAGCACCCCTGCCGGATCATCGTGCTGGCCGCCGGGGATGCACAGGCACCCACCCGCCTCGACGCACAGATCCGGGTCGGCGGAGACGCCGGGGCCTCAGACGTCGTCATCCTCCAGGGGCAGGGCGCCAACGCCACAGAGTCCGAATCGCTGGTCGGAGCGCTGCTGCTCCCGGATGCACCCATCGTGGTCTGGTGGCCCCACGATGCCCCTGAGGTGCCCGCCGCATCGCCGCTGGGACGCATCGCCCACCGCCGGATCACGGATTCAGCCGCCGGTCCTCACGCGCGCAGCGCCCTGATGGCCCTGCGCACCTCGTACCGGGCCGGGGACACCGATCTGGCCTGGACCCGGCTGACCGGATGGAGGATCCAGCTGGCGGCCATCTTCGACCATCTGAACGCCAATGAGATCAGGTCCGTCACCGTGGAGGGCGCCGTGGACTCGCCCTCGACTATCCTCTTGGCGGCCTGGCTGACCCAGTGTCTGCACGTTCCAGTCACCATGGCCCGGTCCAAGGCCGGCCAGGGCATGCGGGCAGTGCGCTTCAGCAGGATCGGCGGTGACGTCGTGCTCTCTCGGATGGCCGGTGACGTGGCCTCGCTCTACCAGCAGGGCCACCCCGTTCAACGGATCGCCCTGGCGCGCCGGACCGACCAGGACTGCCTGGCCGAGGAGCTGCGCCGGCTCGATCCAGATGAGGTCTTCGGCGATGTGGTTCAGAACGGGCTGGCCCTGACCGACCTGAAGGAGGTGGCTCCCAGTGAACGCTGAGACCCCTGACGACCAGCTGCGAGTCCACACGGACCGGCAGGCACTCTGCAGGACCGTGGCGGGGGATCTGGTCGACGTCCTGCGCGAAGCGGTGGACACGCGCGGAACCGCCTCAGCCGTCCTGACCGGCGGCGGCACCGGAACTGGGATCCTCGAGGCTTTGGCCGCGCCGGAGCTGGCTGGGCAGGTGGACTGGTCCGCAGTCCATCTCTGGTGGGGCGACGAACGGTTCCTGCCTGCCGGCAACGGGGAACGCAACGAGGTCCAGGCCACGGATGCCCTGTTGAGCGCGCTGGTGGAGGACCACGGTCTGCCGCCGGAGAACATCCACCGGATGCCGGCTGCGGCTCCTCAGACGGCCCGGTCAGTGAACGAGGTGCACGATGCCGCCAGGGTCTACGCAGCCGCGCTGGCTGACCACGCCGCGGCCGACCCGGGCCCGGACCCCCGTCTGCCGGTGCTGGATGTCGTGCTGCTCGGCATGGGGCCGGACGCACATGTGGCCAGTCTGTTCCCCGGCCTGCCCGGGCTCTCGGCCACCGGCCAGACGGTGATCGGGGTGACGGACTCCCCCAAGCCTCCTCCGGAACGGATCTCCCTGACCCTGGAGTCATTGGGAACGGCCCGTCGGGTGTGGCTCGTGGTCGCTGGCCAGGACAAGGCCGAGACCGTCTCCACCGTCCGGGATGCCCGCGAACGAGGACAGCGGGACCCGAATCCCCTGCCGGCCACTGCGGTCAACGGAACCGTGCAGACCCGGTGGGACCTGGACCGGGGCGCCGCCGGGTTGGAGGACACCGGCGCCGACTGACACCGGCACACTGCATGACGAAGGGGCTCAGACCAATCGGTCTGAGCCCCTTCGTCCGTCGGCCTGACCGGAGGTCAGAAGTCCTGGGAGAAGCGCATGATCAAGCCGAGCGCGACGACGATGGCACCCCAGAACACCCCCAGCAGGATGGTGAGGCGGTTCAGGTTCCGCTCAGCCACACCGGAGGCACCGAGGGACGAGGTCACTCCACCTCCGAACATGTCCGACATACCACCGCCGCGGCCCTTGTGAAGCAGGATCAGCAGAGTCAGCAGCAGGCTGATCACGCCCAACGCGATCTGCAGGATGAGGGTCAGGACGTCCACGATGCTCTTTTCTGCGCGGCGGTCAGTCGGTCAGGAGGTGATGCTCGAACCTGACAATGCTAGCAAACTCGTCCACCTCCAGGCTGGCACCGCCCACGAGCACGCCGTCCACGTCACGTTCACGCAGGATGCTCGCCACGTTCCCGGACTTCACTGAGCCGCCGTAGAGCAGCCGCACTCGCGCGGCTGTGTCGGCGTCGTACAGGTCCTCGAGCTCGGCACGCAGGGCTCGGCACATCTCCTGGGCGTCCTCCGGGCCGGCCACCTCACCGGTGCCGATGGCCCACACCGGCTCATAGGCCACCACGAGGTCGGCGACCTGGTCGGCGCTGAGCCCATCCACTGCGGCCCGCATCTGCCCCAGGGTGTGCTCCACATGCTGACCGGCTTGACGGACCTCGAGACCCTCACCGACGCACAGGATCGGGCCCAGGCCGTGCTCCAGGGCGGCCTTGACCTTGCGCTGCACGACCTCGTCGGACTCAGCGTGGATCGTCCGGCGCTCCGAGTGACCCACCAGCACGTAGGTGCAGCCCAGCTTGGAGAGGAACTGCCCGGAGATGTCGCCAGTGTAGGCACCGCTGGTCTCCGGCGAGAGGTCCTGTCCACCGTAGACCAAGGGAAGACGGTCCGCGGCCACCAACGTCTGCACGCTGCGCAGATCGGTGAACGGCGGGAAGACCGCCACTTCCACCCGCTCGAAGTCATGGTCGGCATCACTGAGTGTCCAGGAGAGCTTCTGAACCAGGGTGACTGCCTCGAGGTGGTCCAGGTTCATCTTCCAGTTGCCGGCGATCAGCGGCGTGCGGTCATAGACGCCATCGGTCTTCGCGGTCATCTCAGGCACCATCCTTCTCGGACGAGCTCAAGGCCTGGACGCCCGGAAGGGTCTTGCCCTCCAGGTACTCCAGCGACGCGCCGCCGCCGGTGGAGATGTGCCCGAACTGAGAGTCCTCGAAGCCGAGAGTGCGCACAGCGGCCGCAGAGTCTCCACCTCCGACCACGGTCAGGCCGCGCGACTCGGTCAAGGCCTGGGCCACCGACCGGGTGCCGGCGGAGAAGGCCTCGAACTCGAAGACACCCATGGGGCCGTTCCAGAACACGGTGCGCGCCTCACGGATCTCCTGGGAGAAGGCCTCCGCGGTCTCCGGCCCGATGTCCAGTCCCATGGCTGAGTCACCGTGGGCACCGGTGGTCAATGCGTCCACCGGTAGTACCTCGTGCTCTGCATCCGCCGAGAACCCGGAGGCCATCACGATGTCGGTGGGCAGCACGATCCGAGCTCCACCCCCAGCGGAGCGCTTGAGGTAGTCCTGCACGACCTCCACCTGGTCCTCCTCCAGCAGCGATGAGCCGACGTCGTGACCCTGTGCCTTGAGGAAGGTGAAGAGCATGCCTCCGCCGATCAGCAGAGTGTCAGCCCGGTCAATCAGGTTGTCGATGACAGCCAGCTTGTCCGAGACCTTCGATCCGCCCAGCACCACGACGTAGGGCCGCTCGGGTTCACCGGTCAGCTTGGAGAGGACATCCAGTTCAGTGGCCACCAGGGTTCCCAGGTAGGCGGGCAGTCGAGAGGCGATGTCGTACACGGAGGCATGCTTGCGGTGGACCGCTCCGAACGCGTCGTTCACATAGGCCCCGCCCTCGCCCACGAGGGCCGCCATCTCATCGGCCAGGGTCGCGCGCTCGGACTCGTCCTTGGAGGTCTCGCGGGCATCGAATCGGACGTTCTCCAACAGCAGGACCTCACCATCCTGCAGTTCTCCTGCCAGGGCCTGAGCGGAGGATCCGGTGACGTCCTCGGCCAGCCGCACGGTCAGGTCGCTGATCTCGGCGAGCCGATCTGCGGCGGGCCGCAGGGAGTACTGCGGGTCCGGCTGACCCTTGGGTCGGCCCAGGTGCGCCATCACGATCACACGTGCGCCGGCCTCAGACAGGGCCCGGATCACCGGAAGAGAAGCACGGATACGTCCGTCGTCGGTGACAGTGCCGTTGTCCAGCGGCACGTTCAGATCGGAGCGGACCAGCACGGTGCGTCCGTCGACACCGGCGGAGATCAGGTCTTCAAGGTTCTGGGAGCTCATCGTGGGATTCTCTTCTCGCAGCAGGGCCAGGTGGTGGGAATGCGACCACGGCCCGTGCGGACGATGTCCGCACGGGCCGTGGTCATGGGGTCAGAGCTTGGAGGCGACCAGAGAGGTCAGGTCCATGAGCTGGGAAGTGTAGCCCCACTCGTTGTCGTACCAGCCGATGATCTTCACGGTCTTGCCGATCGACTTGGTCAGCGGAGCGTCGAAGGTGCAGGCGGCCGGGGAGGTGATGATGTCCGAGGAGACGATCGGATCCTCCGAGTAGACCAGGCGACCCTTCAGTTCAGCGGTCTCGGACGCCGCCTTGAACGCCGCGTTGACCTCCTCCTCGGAGGCTTCACGCTCCAGCTCGACGGTCAGGTCGGTGGCCGAACCGGTGATGACCGGCACGCGCATGGCGAACCCGTCCAGCTTCCCCTTGAGGGCCGGGAGGACCTCGCCGATGGCCTTGGCCGCACCGGTGGAGGTGGGCACCATGTTCTGCGCCGCGGCCCGAGCACGGCGACGGTCCTTGTGGTGCGGGTTGTCGTGCAGGTTCTGGTCGCCGGTGTAGGCGTGGATGGTGGTCATGATGCCGTCCACGATCCCGAAGGAGTCGTTCAGGACCTTGACCATCGGTGCCAGGCAGTTGGTGGTGCAGGAGGCGTTGGAGATGATGTCCATCGAGGAGGCGTCGTACTCGTCCTCGTTGATGCCCATCACGAAGGTGCCGTCGACGTCTTTGCCGGGGGCCGAGAGGATGACCTTCTTCGCACCGGCCTCGATGTGCTTGCGCGCATCCGGGCCCTTGGTGAACTTGCCGGTGCACTCGAGCACGATCTCCACGTCCAGCTCACCCCACGGCAGCTGACTCGGGTCCTTCTCCTGGAAGGTGCGGATGGTGACGCCGTTGGCCACGATGTTGCCGTCGACGACCTCGATGTCGTGGGCGTAGCGGCCCAGGATCGTGTCGTACTTGACCAGAAGGGCCAGGTCCTCTGGGTCGCTCAGGTCATTGATGGCCACGATCTCCAGATCGTGCCCCTCCTGCTCGATGACGCGCAGGGCGTTGCGTCCGATGCGGCCGAATCCGTTGATGGCGATCTTGGTCACTGTGAAGCCTTTCAGTGGGGCTGATGGTGCAGGACGTCGGGTCTGGAATCCAGGGTCCAGACTCGCTGAGGGCGGGCCGGTGGTGCCGCCCCGCCCTCAGCGGAGGATCACAGGGTGATGAGCTTCTGGGCGCCGGTGCGTGCGGCCTCGAAACGGGCGGAGACGTCAGCCCAGTTCACGATGTTCCACACGGCCTTGACGTAGTCGGCCTTCACGTTCTGGTAGTCCAGGTAGAAGGCGTGCTCCCACATGTCCAGCTGGAACAGCGGGATGGTGGCGACGGGAACACCGTTCTGCTGGTCGTAGAACTGCTCGATGACCAGGTTTCCGCCGATCGGCTCGTAGGCCAGCACAGCCCAGCCGGAGCCCTGGATGCCCAGAGCCGCAGCGGTGAAGTGAGCCCGGAACTTCTCGAAGGAGCCGAAGTACTCGTCGATGGCTGCGGCCAGCTCGCCCTCAGGCTTGTCACCGCCGTCCGGGGAGAGGTTCTTCCAGAAGATCGAGTGGTTGGTGTGTCCACCCAGGTTGAAGGCCAGGTCCTTGGAGAGCTGGTTGATGGAGCCGAAGTCCTCGGCATCGCGGGCAGCGGCCAGCTTCTCCAGGGCCGTGTTGGCGCCCTTGACGTAGGTGGCGTGGTGCTTGGAGTGATGCAGCTCCATGATCTTCGCGGAGATGTGGGGCTCCAGTGCCGCGTAGTCGTACGACAGCTCGGGAAGGGTGTATTCAGCCATGGTTCCTCCTTGGTGGACTCTTCGGCTCGGGCCGACCTGTCACGGCCGAACCCGGTCAGGGTGGGCATCGGGCCCGGATGCGCCTGAAGGCGCACGGGGCAGAGCCATCACCTCTCATCCTAGGCAGAACGGGGGCCTGATGGTCCACCCGTTCCGCTGTCAGCGGGAATGTTCAGGAGACGTTCAGCTCTCCGGGTCATCGGCCGTCACAGCGGCGTCAGTCCCGGGCAGGCCCTCCTCGGCAGCCCGCTTGTCGGCCATGGCCAGCAGACGCCGGATCCGTCCGGCGACCGCGTCCTTGGTCATGGGCGGATCGGCGAGCCGCCCCAGCTCATCGAGGGAGGCCTGCTTGTGCTGGATCCTGAGTTCGCCGGCGTAGCGGAGGTGGTCCGGAACCTCTTCCCCCAGGATCTGCAGGGCACGTTCCACCCGTGCGCCGGCCGCGACGGCAGCCTGGGCCGAGCGGCGCAGATTGGCATCGTCGAAGTTGGCCAGTCGATTGGCGGTCGCGCGGACCTCCTTGCGGGTCCGACGTTCCTCCCAGACCAGGACGGTGTCATGGGCGCCCATCCGCGTCAGCAGAGCAGAGATGGCGTCTCCATCGCGGATCACCACCCGATCCACGCCGCGCACCTCGCGCGCCTTGGCCATGATCCCCAGGCGCCGGGCCGCTCCGCACAGGGCCAGGGCCGCCTCCGGACCTGGACAGGTGACCTCGAGCGCGGAGGAGCGACCGGGCTCAGTCAGAGACCCGTGTGCCAGAAAGGCTCCGCGCCACACCGCCTCGGCGTCGCCGACCGAGCCGTTGACGATGGTGGAGGGCAGTCCGCGAACTGGCCGCCCCCGCACGTCCAGCAGGCCGGTCTGCCGCGCCAGTGACTCGCCGTCGCGAATGACGCGGATGACGTAGCGGTTGCCGCGGCGGAGGTTGCCGCCCGAGACCACGATGATCTCGCTGCCGTGGCCATAGACCTCCCCGATGGCCGCACGCAGTCGACGTGCCGTGGCGGCCTGGTCCAGCTCGGCCTCGATGACGATCCGGCCGGAGATGATGTGCAGGCCGCCGGCGAACCGGAGCATCGCCGAGACCTCAGCCTTGCGCTCAGAGGAGCGCTGCACGGCAACGCGTGCCAGCTCCTCCTTGACTGCTGTGGTCAGGGCCATGTGATTCGCCTCGCATATCGGGTCGGGTGATGGGGACAGTGAGCCTCACTGCGGAACGGTGGTGCCGCTCAGGAAGTGCCGAAGGCCTCCTGGAAGGCGACGGCGAGCCGCAGGGGGTCATGCACTGCACCACTGGATCCGGCCCCCACCTTACTAAACAGGACTCGGGCACCGAGCCGGGCGGAGGCCTCCTCGAAGGACTGGTGGTCACGCACGCTGCCCGGGTCGGCGATGATCACGTCCAGGGCGAGTCCGGGTGCCGTGGTGCGCAGGACCTCGAGGTGGTCTTCGGCGTTCATCCCCGTGGTCTCGGTGGTCTCGGTGGTGAGGTTCATCACCAGGGCCCGACGAGCCGGAGTGTTCACCAAGGCGTCCCGCTGTTCGGAGAGCATCAGGTGGGGCAGGACCGAGGTATACCAGGAGCCGGGCCCCAGGATCACCCAGTCAGCCAGTTCGATCGCCTCGAGGGCCTCCGGGCAGGCCGGAGCGTTCTCCGGTTCCAGCCGGATGTGCGAGACCCGACCGTTTCGACCGGCCTCGGCCAAGGCCGCCTGTCCGTGGACCACCTGATGGCGCAGGGCCCCTGACTCCTCGGACAGGATCGTCCCGGACATCACCAGGGGGACAGTGGACATCGGCAGGACCTGGCCGCGGGCCCCCAGCAGAGCGCCGGCCCATCGCAGGCCGGCCACCGGGTCCCCGAGCAGTTCCCAGAGGGCCACGATGAGCAGGTTGCCCAGAGCGTGGTCATCCAGGGTCCCGTCCACCCCGTCTTTGGATCGGAAACGGTGCTGCATCACATCGCGCCAGGTGGTGCCCCAGTCCGTGTCATCGCACAGTGCCGACAGGGCCATCCGGAGATCCCCAGGCGGCAGCACGTCCATCTCCTGACGGATGCGTCCCGAGGAGCCGCCGTCGTCGGCCACGGTGACCACGGCGGTGATCTCCCCCGCAATCAGTCGCAGGGCAGACAGGGTGCCGTACAGTCCGTGTCCCCCACCCAGTGCGGTGACGCGCAGTGAGGGATCGTAGGGGTGCGTTCCGGAGGATCGGGGACGCGGACGAGTGGTGACCGGAAGCTGGCCGGTGACATGGATGGTCATTCCCGCCCCATGTCCCGGTGCTGCAGGTTCACGGTGACGCGCGGCAGCTGGCCGAGTCGCCGTGCCAACTCGGCGGAGACGGCGACGGAACGATGCTTGCCGCCGGTGCAGCCCACTGCGATCGTGGCGTAGTGCTTGTTCTCTCGGCGGTAGCCCTCCAACACGGGCTGGAGCATGTCATGGAAGGAGCTGACGAACTCCTCGGTGCCGTCCTGGCCGAAGACGTAGGCGGCCACCTCCTCGTCCAGCCCTGTATGGGGCCGCAGCTCCGGCACCCAATGCGGGTTCGGGATGAACCTCACGTCGGCCACGAAGTTGGCGTCCTGGGGCAGGCCGTACTTGAACCCGAAGCTCATCACGTTCAGCCGCAGGACGATGGGCCCGTCCTCCGTGAACAGCTCGGTCACGGTCGTGGCCAGGGCGTGGACGTTCATCTCCGTGGTGTCGAGCACGAGGTCGGCCCGGTCCTTGAGCTCTTTGAGGAGGATCCGCTCTGCGGCGATCCCGTCCGGGATGCGGCCTGATCCCTGCAGGGGGTGTGGACGGCGGCCGGATTCGAAGCGACGCACGAGCAGCTCGTCCGCGGCGTCCAGGAACAGCACCCGGTACTCCACACCGTTGGTGCGGAACTGGGTCAGCGCCTCCTGGATGTGCTCGAAGAGCTTGCGCGAGCGGACATCGATCACCAGTGCCAGCTTCGGGATGGCCTCCGGTGATCGCGCCACCAGGTCCGCCAGGGTGCCGAACAGCTGCGGCGGGATGTTCTCCACCACGTACCACCCGTGGTCCTCCAGAGCGTGGGCGGCGGTGGTGCGGCCTGCCCCGGACATCCCAGTCACGATGAGCACTTCGGACCTGGGAGGCTTCACCGGTGTCAGATCCTCGTTCATGGTTCCAGCCTACCGATCCTCGGGACCCCCCGAAGACCCCGAGGTGAGGTGACGGTGGATGCTCTCCGCCAGCGCGGGACCCACCCCGGGCACCTGCTGGATCTCCTCCACGGTGGCGCCGCGAAGACGTTTGACGGACCCGAAGTGCTTGAGCACGGCGGCCCGGCGTGCGGGGCCGAGCCCGGTGACGCCGTCCAGGGCGGAGGCGGTCATCGACGTGGAGCGTCGCTGCCGGTGGAAGCTGATGGCGAATCGATGGGACTCATCGCGCAGGCGCTGCAACAGGTACAGCCCCTGGGAGGAGCGCGGCAGCACGAGGGGGAACTGCTCTCCCGGCAGCCACAGCTCCTCCAGGCGTTTGGCCAGACCGACGACCGGAAGGTCAGTGATGCCCAGATCCGCCAGCGCGCGGGCGGCCGAGGCCACTTGGGGCGGGCCGCCGTCGACCACCACCAGCGACGGCGGATAGGCGAAACGCCTGCTGGATGGCGCCCGAGCCGCGTGGCCCTCTCCGTCCGACTCGGATGCGCTCTGCTCCCCCACCGGTGCGACGTCGTCGGGGTCCTCCGGGATCTGGCCGGAGGCCAGGGGGCCACGCTGGGCGAGGTCCTCCACATAGTGTCGGAACCGGCGGGTGAGGACATCGCGCATGGCAGCGGTGTCGTCCTGGGCGGCGTCCCCGGTCACCGTGAACTTGCGGTAGTCCTGCTTCTTGGGGAGCCCGTCCTCCACGACCACCATGGACCCGACGACGTTGGTGCCCGAGACGTGGGAGATGTCGTAGCACTCGATCCGCAGCAGCGGCTCCGGCAGCTCCAGGGCCTCCTGCAGCTCCTGCAGGGCCGCTGACCGGGCGGTGAGGTCACCGGAGCGCCGGGTCTTGTGCAGACGCAGAGCCAGATCGGCGTTCTCCTGCACCGTGCCCATCAAGGCCCGTTTGTCTCCGCGCTGGGGCACCCGCAGGCTCACGGCCGCTCCGCGCAGCCCGCTCAACCAGGTCTGGACCTGGTCGGCATTCTCAGGCAGCTGGGGCACCAGGATCTCGCGCGGGATCCGACTGGTGTCCTCCAGGGCGCCGTAGACCTGTTCCAGCAGCGCCTCGATCATCTGGGGACCAGAGGCGTCAGAGACCTTCTCCATCACCCAGCCGCGCTGGCCGCGGATCCGCCCCTCCCGCACATGGAAGACCTGGACGGCGGCCTCGAGCTCGTCCTCCGAGAGCGCGAAGATGTCCGCCTCAGTGGAGTCCGGCAGCACCACGGCATTGCGCTCGAAGACGCGTCTGAGGGCGGCGATGTCATCCCGACGCCGGGCGGCGTCCTCGTACCGCAGATCGGCCACGGCGTCAGACATCTCCTGCTCCAGACGCCGGATGTGCTTCTGCGCATCCCCGGCCATGAAGTCGCAGAAGTCCTGAGCCAGTGCCCGGTGGTCCACCTCGCTGATCCGACCCACGCACGGTGCGGCGCACTTGTCGATGTAGCCCATCAGACAGGGTCGGCCGGAGAGCTCGGCGCGGCGGAACACTCCGGAGGAGCAGGAGCGCACGGGGAAGACCCGCAGCATCAGGTCCACGGTCTCGCGGATCGCCTTGGCTGGGTGGAAGGGACCGAAGTACTTCACGCCTTTGCGCTTGTCCCCGCGCATCACCATCACCCGGGGGTACGTCTCGTTCATGGTCACGGCCAGGTACGGGTAGGACTTGTCGTCCCGGTACATGATGTTGAACCGCGGCGCATACTCCTTGATCCAGGTGTACTCCAGCTGCAGCGCCTCCAGCTCCGAACCCACCACGGTCCACTCCACGGCCGCGGCAGTGTGGACCATGGTGCGGGTCTTGGGGTGCAGCCGTGACGGGTCGGCGAAGTAGGAGGTCAGCCGAGAGCGCAGGCTCTTGGCCTTGCCCACGTAGATGACGCGCCCGTCCGGGTCGCGGAAGCGGTAGACGCCTGGCTGGGTGGGGATCTCCCCGGTCTTCGGGCGGTAGCTGGACGGGTCGGTCATGCCTGAGACGAGGAGCTGTTGTACTCATCCACCCGCTCCTGGCCGGTCAGCACGGCGATCGCGTCCATCACCTGGGCCGTGGCGTCGCGGCGGACCGGCAGCGGGTGCTTGCGCCCGAGATGTTCGAACTGGAGGGGTTCGCCCACGGTGACGGTGAAGTGCCGCGGTCGGAAGCCGTTGGAGCCGGGAGGCTGCAGCTGTTCGGTGCCGATCAGCCCCACGGGGACCACGGGGACGCCGGTGGCCAGGGCCAGCCAGCCCACGCCCGTGCGCCCTCGGTACAGACGACCGTCCCTGCTGCGCGTGCCCTCGGGATAGATGCCCACTCCCTGTCCGTCCTCGACCAGCTCCACGAGCCGGTCCAGGGCGGCCACCGATGCCGCCTGCTCTCCTCGTTGAACGGGGATGGAGCCCACGGACTCGAAGAACTCCTTCATCACCCAGCCCTTCACGCCGGACTGGGTGAAGTACTCGGCCTTGGCGAAGAAGTGCACCATCCGCGGCATGGTGGCCTGGATGATCACCGAGTCCAGGAAGGACAGGTGGTTGGAGGCCACGATGAACCCGCCCTCAGTGGGCACGTTCTCCAAGCCGGTCACGGTGGGCCGGCAGGTGGTCTTCAGGGCCAGTCGGAATCCGGTGCGCAGTGCAGGGCTGGTCATGACACCCCATTCTGCAGTGTCCTGCACACGGTGGGCAGATCCACCGGGTCGGAGCACAGGGCCGTGGCGGCCTCCAGCTCGCCGGGAGCGGAGAATCCCCAGGTCACGCCCACACTGGGCAGGCCGTGGTGCTCGGCTCCGTCCAGGTCATAGTGCCGGTCCCCCACCATCACCACATCGATCACGTTGCGTGCCTGGTCTCCGGTGGACCTCCCGACGGCGGCCAGGGCCTGGGCGATCGCCTCCACCTTGGTGCCGTGGGCAGGCAGGGGCGCCTGCTCGTCGTCGGAGGCGCCGCAGACGGCGTGAAAGACGTGGTCCAGCCCCTGCAGGGCCAGCAGGCGACGCGCAGCGGACACGGGCTTGGAGGTGGCCACGGCCAGGACGTGGTCCTGGGCCAGGTCCTCCAGCGCCTGAGGGATCCCGGGGTAGGGGCGGCTGGCGGCCATGCCGGTGGCCCAGTATGCGGCCCGGTAGTCCCGGATCAGCGTGGACACGTTCTGCTCGGTGACGCCGTCCAGGTTGAGCAGGCCGGTGCGCAGCGGTGGGCCGACGAGGGAACGCAGCTGCTCCGGCGTGGGGGTGGGCAGACCGTGCCGGGCCAGAGTGGCGGCGATGCCCCCGGTGATGGAGCCGGCCGGGTCCACCAGGGTTCCATCCAGGTCCAGCAGGATCACCGGCCGACCGTCCACCGCCCCGCTCTGGTCCAGTTCCACCGATCTCACAGGATCTCCGCCAGGAACCGTCCGGTGTGGCTGGCCTCCACCCGGGCGACCTCCTCTGGTGTGCCGGTGGCCACGATCCTGCCGCCGCCGGAACCGCCCTCCGGACCGAGGTCGATGAGGTGGTCTGCGGTCTTGATGACATCCAGGTTGTGCTCGATGGTGATGACGGTGTTGCCCTTCTCCACCAGTCCGTTGAGCACGTCCAGCAGCTTGCGGATGTCCTCGAAGTGCAGACCGGTGGTGGGCTCGTCCAGCACGTAGACGGAGCGGCCATTGGAGCGGCGCTGCAGCTCGGTGGCGAGCTTGACCCGCTGGGCCTCGCCGCCAGAGAGCGTGGTGGCCGGCTGGCCCAGCCGCACATAGCCCAGTCCGACGTCCACCAGGGTGTTGAGGAAGCGGGAGATCTTCGTGTACGCGGAGAAGAACTCGGCGGCCTCCTCGATCGGCATGTTGAGCACCTCGGCGATGTTCTTGCCCTTGTAGTGCACCTCCAGGGTCTCCCGGTTGTACCGGGCCCCTTCGCACACCTCACAGGGGACGTAGACGTCCGGCAGGAAGTTCATCTCGATCTTCAGGGTGCCGTCACCGGAGCACGCCTCGCAGCGACCGCCCTTGATGTTGAAGGAGAACCGTCCGGGCTGGTAGCCGCGCACCTTGGCCTCGGGCGTCTCGGCGAACAACTGCCGGATGGCGTCGAACACGCCGGTGTAGGTGGCCGGGTTGGACCGTGGCGTGCGTCCAATGGGGCTCTGGTCCACGTGCACCACCTTGTCCAGGTGCTCGAGTCCCTCCACGCGCCGGTGCCGCCCGGGCACGTGGCGGGCGTTGTTGAGCTGATTGGCCAGGACCTTGTACAGGATCTCGTTGACCAAGGTGGACTTGCCTGAACCGGAGACACCCGTGACCGCGGTGAACACGCCCAGGGGCACCTCCACCGAGACATCCTGCAGATTGTTCTCCCGGGCCCCGACGACGGTCAGCTTCCGTTCCGGATCCAGCGGCCGGCGCTGGGCCGGGACGGGGATGGAACGTCGTCCGGACAGATAGTCGCCGGTGATGGACCGCTTGTTCTTCTTCAGACCGGCCAGGGACCCGGAGTGCACGATCTCTCCACCGTGCTCGCCGGCGCGGGGGCCGATGTCCACGATCCAGTCCGCCTCGGCGATGGTGTCCTCGTCATGCTCGACCACGATCAGGGTGTTGCCCAGGTCGCGCAGGCGCAGCAGGGTCTCGATCAGGCGCCGGTTGTCCCGCTGATGCAGACCGATGGAGGGCTCGTCCAGCACATACAGCACTCCCACCAGGCCCGAGCCGATCTGGGTGGCCAGACGGATGCGCTGGGCCTCACCGCCGGAGAGGGTGCCCGCCGGGCGCTCCAGGTTCAGGTAGTCCAGTCCCACGTCCAGCAGGAAGTGCAGGCGGGCCAGGATCTCCTTGAGGACCTGATCGGCGATCTGCAGGTCCCGCTCGCTCAGGTCCAGCCCCTCCAGGAAGTCGATCATCTCCGGCATGGGCAGGTTCGAGGCCTCGGCGATGGAGCGTCCACCGACCAGCACGGAGAGCGAGGTGGGGTTCAGCCGGGTGCCGTTGCAGGCCGGGCAGGGGATCTGCCTCATGTAGGACTCGTAGCGGTCCCGGGCCTGATCGGACTCGGTCTCCAGGTGCTTGCGGTGGATGTAGTCCACCACGCCCTCGAACCCCTGCGTGTACTTGCGCTCCCTGCCGAAGCGGTTGCGGTACTGGACCACCACCTTGTAGTCCTTGCCGTGCAGGATCGCGGTGCGGGCCGTCGTCGGGAGATCCTCCCAGGGCGTGTCCATGGAGAAGCCGAGCTCCTCGGCCAGACCGGACATCAGGCGCTGCCAGTACTCCGAGGTGGACTTGCCCATGGACCAGGGCGCCACGGCGCCCTCGCTCAGGGCGAGCTCCGGGTTGGGGACCACGAGCTCCTCGTCCACCTCCAGACGGGTGCCGATGCCGGTGCAGGTGGAGCAGGCGCCGAAGGGGTTGTTGAAGGAGAAGGAGCGCGGCTCGATCTCATCGATGGTCAGCTGGTGGCCGTTGGGGCAGGAGAGCTTCTCCGAGAACGAGCGGTAGCGCGGGGTGCCCTCGGCGTCCACCGCATCCCATTCACCACTGTTGGCCTTGCCGGGATCCACCTGGGCGTCCACGTCCACGAAGTCGATCACCACGAGGCCGTCGGCCAGCTTCAGGGCGGTCTCCACGGAGTCGGTCAGCCGCTGGCGGATCCCCTCCTTCATGGCCAGGCGGTCCACGACGACGGCGATGGTGTGCTTGACCTGCTTCTTCAGCTTCGGCGGATCGGAGAGCTGGATCTGTTCGCCGTCCACGATCGCCCGGGAGAAGCCCTGGGTCGCCAGCGAGGAGAACACGTCCACGAACTCGCCCTTGCGGCCGCGGGCCACCGGGGCCAGCACCTGGAAGCGGGTGCGTTCGGGCAGGGCGGTGAGCTGGTCCACGATCTGCTGCGGGGTCTGGCGCGAGGCCGGCTCGCCGCATTCAGGACAGTGCGGGACGCCGATGCGCGCCCACAGCAGCCGCATGTAGTCGTACACCTCGGTGATGGTGCCGACGGTCGAACGCGGGTTGCGGTTGGTGGACTTCTGATCGATGGAGACCGCTGGGGAGAGCCCCTCGATGAAGTCCACGGCAGGTTTGTCCACCCGGCCCAGGAACATGCGGGCATAGGAGGACAGCGACTCGACGTAGCGACGTTGCCCCTCGGCGAAGATGGTGTCGAACGCCAGGGAGGACTTGCCCGAACCGGACAGTCCGGTGAAGACCACCAGCGAGTCCCGGGGGATGTCCAGGTCCACGTTCTTCAGGTTGTGTTCGCGGGCCCCCTGGACGACGATCCGATCCGGATCGATGCTCTTGCCGCCGGACGCCGGACCTGAGGCGAGGCCGCGCCCCCGCCCCGACGTCTGGGCGGCTCCGCGGTCAGCGGTGGAGGTGCGGGCGGTGGACGGGGATGACTTCTGACGGGATGCGGACACGCCCTCCACTGTATTCCAGCACCCCTGTCGAAGTCATGTTCGAATCCGGTGGATCCGGCACCTTCCCGGGCGTGCTTCGCGCAGGGCGGAACAGCGTCAGCGCGGTCCGCCAGAGCCGAACACGGACTCCAGCTGCCGGACCGCCTGAGCGCGACTGAATCCCAGGGATCGTGCCCGTTCGGCATACACCTGGGCGGCCTCCAGCAGGTGCCGACGCGACTCGTCTCCATTGTGGGCCACCACCGTGCCCAAACGAGGCCGTGCCGTGACCACGCCGGCCTGCTCCAGCTCCTTGTACGCGCGCGCCACGGTGTTGGCGGAGACGCCCAGGCCCGAGGCCAGCGCCCTCACCGTGGGAAGCCGCGTGCCCACGCCCAGCCGCTGCTGCTGGATCAGCTCGAGCAGACCGGTGCGCACCTGTTCGAAGGGCGGGACCGTGGAGCTGGTCTTGATCGTCAACGCGTTCAGAAGCCAGACCGGGATCTCCGTGGTGGTCATCTCTCCGGTCCTCCTCCAGGCGGCACCCGCACCACCTGGCGCGAGCAGGGCAGTCAGTCCTGCCCAGTCTAAAGAGGTTTCGCCTGCAGGCCAGAAACAGATGCCAGCAGTCGGTGCTCTCTTGCCCCCGGGCCAGTGTGCGTCCCTAGACTGTCCCCCATGCCCACAGCTTCCTCAGCGATCCAGCTGCTCCATGACCTGCCCCGTGTGACGATCCGTCAGCGCTCGGTCTCGGAGATGGACAACAACGTCTACCTCATCACCTCCAAGACCTCCGGCGTGCAGGTCTTGATCGACGCCGCGGCTGATGCTCCCGCGATCGGCGAGCTGATCGAGTCGGCGCGTGAGGACACCCCGTGCGCACTGCGCCTGACCACCGTGATCACCACCCACCGGCACTGGGACCACATTCGGGCATTGGCCGAGGTGGTGGAGCAGACCGGTGCCGGCACCGCCGCCGGCGTGGACGACGCCGAGGCGATCACCGAGGAGACCGGCGTGGCCCAGAAGGGTCTGCTGCAGCACGGCGACACCGCCACCTTCGACGGGATCAGCCTGCGCGTGGTGGGCCTGCGCGGACACACCCCCGGCTCTGTCGCCCTGGTCTACGAGCCGGAGGACGGGGCACTGATCTGCTTCAGCGGCGACTCCCTCTTCCCCGGAGGGGTGGGCAACACCCAGCAGGACCCCGACCGGTTCGCCTCACTGTGGACCGATGTGAAGGAACGCCTCTTCGACGCCTACCCCGATGACACCGTGGTCCATCCAGGACACGGCGCCTCCACCACCCTGGGCCAGGAACGTCCCCACCTGCAGGAGTGGCGCGAGCGGGGCTGGTGACCCGGCGATCCTGGCGCCGCGGCGGATGGTCTCCGCCCGCCCACTAGGCTGGCAGGGATGCTCCTCACCGACCTGCTTCCCCTGCCCCATACCGACGACACCGGCACCGATCCCACCATAGGCACCCCCGAGCCCGATGCGGTCTACGATGCCTTCCTGCAGTGGACCCGGCAACGGGAGATCACGCTCTATCCGGCCCAGGATGAGGCGGCCATGGAGCTGGTCCAGGGCCACCACGTCATCCTGGCCACCCCCACCGGGTCGGGGAAGTCCCTGGTGGCCGTGGCCGCCCATGCCCACGGGCTGGCCAGCGGACGTCGCAGCTACTACACCGCGCCGCTGAAGGCCCTGGTCTCGGAGAAGTTCTTCGCCCTCGTCGAGATCTTCGGCGCGCAGAACGTGGGGATGGTCACCGGGGACTCCTCGGTCAACGGGGATGCGCCGATCATCTGCTGCACCTCGGAGATCCTGGCCAACCTGGCCCTGCGCCAAGGGTCGGGCCTGGAGGTGGGGCCGGTGGTGATGGACGAGTTCCACTTCTACGCCGACCCGCAGCGCGGCTGGGCCTGGCAGGTCCCCCTGCTGGAGCTGCCCCAGGCTCAGTTCCTCCTGATGAGCGCCACCCTGGGTGACACCACCCGCTTCGAGAAGGACCTGCAGGAGCGGACCGGACGCACTGCTGTCACCATCGCCCACGCCGAACGGCCCATCCCGCTGAGCTATGAGTGGTCGGAGCAGCACGTGCAGGATGCGGTGGAGGAACTGGTCACCACCCACCAGGCACCGGTCTATGTGGTCCACTTCTCCCAGCTGGACGCCGTGGAACGGGCCCAGTCCCTGTCCTCCCTGTCGATCGCCACCCGGGAGGAGAAGGACCGCATCGCCGAGCGCATCACCGGGTTCCGCTTCTCAGCCGGATTCGGCAAGACCCTGAACCGACTGGTCCGCGCGGGCATCGGCGTCCATCACGCCGGCATGCTGCCCAAGTACCGTCGCCTCGTCGAGCGGCTGGCCCAGGAGGGCCTGCTCAAGGTCATCTGCGGCACGGACACCCTCGGGGTGGGCATCAACGTGCCCATCCGCACCGTGCTGATCACGGCACTGAGCAAGTTTGACGGCGAACGCACCCGCCTGCTCAATGCCCGCGAGTTCCACCAGATCGCCGGTCGAGCCGGACGGGCCGGATTCGACACCGCCGGCACCGTGGTGGTCCAGGCCCCGGAGCACGTGATCGAGAACGCCCGAGCCCAGGCCAAGGCCGCCGCGAAGTTCGCCGGGGTCAAGGACGAGGCCGAACGGGCCAAGCGGATGAAGCAGTCCACCAGGTCCTCTCCCAAGAAGACACCACCCCAGGGGTTCGTCTCCTGGGGCCGGGCCACCTTCGAGAAGCTGACCACCGCCGAGCCCGAGGCCATGTCCAGCCACATGCGCGTCAACCATTCGATGCTGCTGAACATCCTCGAGCGGCCCGGCGATCCGGTCATCGCCGTCCGACGGCTGCTGCGCAGCACGCACGAGACCCCTGCTCGGCAGGCGGCCCTGATGCGACGTGCTCTCGGGATCTTCCGTGAACTGCTGGCCACCGGCGTGGTGGAGAAGCTCCCCCAGCCCGATCCCGAAGGCCGCACGGTCGAACTCACGGTGGACCTGCAGCCGGACTTCGCCCTGAACCAGCCGCTCTCCCCCTTCGCGCTCGCGGCCTTCGAGCTGCTGGACCCGGCAGATCCGGAGTACGCACTGGACATGGTCTCGATCATCGAAGCCACCCTGGATCCGCCACGCCAGGTCCTCTCAGCCCAGCTCAAGAAGGCCAAGGGCGAGGCCGTGGCGGCCATGAAGGCCGAGGGCATGGACTACACCGACCGGATGAACGCGCTGGACGAGATCACCTACCCCCAGCCGCTCGCCGAGCTGCTGGAGCAGCAGTTCGAGGTGTACCGAGCGCAGGCACCGTGGCTCAACGACTTCGAGCTCTCCCCCAAGTCGGTGGTGCGCGACATGTTCGAACGGGCCATGGGCTTCACCGACTACGTGAACTTCTACGGGATCGCCCGGTCCGAAGGCGTGCTGTTGCGCTACCTGACCGATGCCGTCAAAGCCCTGCGCCAGACCATCCCCCAGGACGCCCGCACCGAGGAGATCGACCTCATCCTGAGCTGGCTGGACGAGATGGTCAAGCAGACCGACTCCTCCCTGCTCGAGGAGTGGGAGGACCTGCTGGCCGGGGACATCGACGAGCTGAAGAAGGACCATGAGGCCCTCGAGCCCCCTGCTCCCCCACGCCTGACCTCCAACGTCCCCGTGTTCACGGTGATGGTGCGCAACGCCATGTTCCGGCGGGTGCGCCTGTTCGGTGACGAGCAGGACCGGGCCCTGGCCGAGCTGGACGCGCCCGACGGCGGCCCCTCACGGAACGCGGTCTTCTCACCGGATGACTGGGCGGACGCGATGGACGGCTACTTCGGTGACTACGAGGACATCGACGATGGGCCCGCGGCCCGCGGTCCGCAGTACTTCCGGGTCAACACCACGCCATCGCCGGAGCCGGGAGGCGGCGTGCCCGAGGGCGTCACCGGTCAGCGTTGGTGGGCGGTGCGGCAGATCCTGGTGGATCCGGAGGGCAATCTGGACTGGGGCATCAACGCCATGGTGGACCTGGACGCCTCGGACGAGTTCGCCCGTCCGGTCATCCAGGTGGTCTCCGTGGGCGCACCTGAGGCAGGCTGGGCGCTATGAGCCCTCAGCACAGCGAATTCCTCCCCGGCGATCCCCGAGGATTCGCCGATCCCACCGCGGCTGCGCATCGTGTCGGTCATCAGGACCGTCTCCTGGACGGCACCGCGATCACCGATCACTGGTTCGAGCTGCCCCTGGACCACGCTCACCCGGCGGGGAGGACGATCACCGTCTATGCCCGTGAGTACGTCCATGCCGACCACGCCGGGTCCGCAGTCTCCCCCGGGCATCAGGATCTGCCCTGGCTGCTGTACCTGCAGGGCGGGCCCGGCGGCCAGGGCGTGCGTCAGGCGCGCTTGGGCGGATGGATGAAGGAGGCCGCCCAGCACTTCCGCATCCTGATGCTGGATCAGCGCGGAACGGGCCGTTCCACCCCGATGACACGCCAGACCCTCCCGGCAGAGGGCAGCCCAGCACAGCAGGCCGACCACCTGGTGCATTTCCGGGCGCCCTCGATCGTCCAGGACGCGGAGATGATCCGCCGTGCCCTGGGGGCCGACCCCTGGACGGTGTTCGGCCAGAGCTTCGGCGGATTCTGCACGCTGAGCTACCTCTCCTGGCACCCGGAGGGCATGGCCCGTGGCCTGATCACCGGCGGACTGGCTCCGCTGGACGGAGCCGCCGACCGGGTGTACCGAGCGACCTACGCACGCATGAGGACCCGCAGTGAGCAGTTCTTCTCGGCTCACCCGCAGGACCGAGACCAGCTGGCTCGGGTGTACCGACGTGCCCGGACCGGCTTGGAGGTGCTGCCCGACGGCTCACCGGTCACCGTCGGTCGGGTGCAGATGCTCGGCATGCTCCTGGGCGGGAACACCCGGATGGACCAGCTGCACTATGCCCTGGAGCAGGCCTTCGCCGACGGCTCCACCGATCCCGGTTCAGACCGGGAGACCGCGCCGGAGGACCGGCCGCTCTCGGACGCCTTCCTGCACCTGCTCTACCAGCAGGTCAGCCGGGCCGCCAACCCGCTCTACCTGGTGATGCACGAGTCGATCTACGCCCAGTCGGCCGAGATGACCCACGGACGGGAGGCCACCGGCTGGGCAGCCCAGCGAGTCCTGGCCGAGCACCCGGACTTCGATCCGGACCGGGCCGAGACGCCGTTGTTGACCGGGGAGATGGTCTTCGACTGGTACCCGGAACTGGATCCGGCCCTGCAGCCGATGGCCGAGGTCACCGAGCTCCTGGCCCAGCGCACCGCCTGGGGCCCCCTCTATGACCTGCAGACCCTCGAGGTCAACACCGTTCCGGTCGCTGCCGCAGTGTACACAGACGATGTCTATGTGGACCGAGACCTGTCCCTGGAGACCGCCGGACGCGTCCGCGGCCTGCAGGTCTGGGAGACCGATGAGTACCACCATGACGGCATCGGCGACGACGGGCCGGCCATCCTGCGGCGCCTGCTGGAGATGACCGAGTCCTGATCCACACATAGAGACCCCATTGACGGCACAGGCCCCGGAGCGCGAGCTGCACTCCGGGGCCTGAACGGCAGGCGGTGGGTCAGACCTGGGGACCGCCGCGGTCCACGATCTGCTGAGAGACCGGCGCCGACTGCCCGGTCGCCTGAGCGGAGGCCAGGCGCGTCTCATGGGCGGTGCGGATGATCCGGGAGTAGCTGTCCTTGTGGTCGATCAGCTCGTCCCGGAACTTCTGGGGCACCTGCTCGGCGGCCTGGGTCCACTTGTCCATCAGGGCCTCGGCCTCGCGGCGGTCCTGCTCCGGGGACTCCTCGGCCAGCTTGGTGTAGCGGAAGGAGTAGCGCTCGGCGTTCTGCAGCGCCCGCAGGGCCTGTCCCTTGGGGCTGGAGAGCGAGACCACCACGGTGATCGCCAGGATGCCGACGACCACGAGCAGGGACATGGTGGTCGGAATGGTCTGGACCGGAACGTTCTCACCGTTGTTGATGAAGGGCAGGTTGTTGTCGTGCAGGGCGTGCAGCACGAGCTTGACGCCGATGAAGGCCAGAATGGCCGCCAGACCGTACGAGAGGTACACGAGGCGATCCAGCAGACCATCGATCAGGAAGAACAGCTGGCGCAGTCCCATCAGGGAGAACGCGGTGGCGGTGAAGACGATGTACGCCTCCTGGCTGACGCCGAAGATGGCGGGGATGGAGTCGAAGGCGAAGAGGATGTCGGTGGCGCCGATGGCCACCATGACCAGCAGCATCGGGGTCATCACCCGCTTGCCGTTCTCCCAGGTGAAGAGCTTGTCGCCGTCGTACTTGTCCGAGGCCGGGAGGATCTTCTTGGCCAGGCGGACCATGATGTTGTTCGCCTCGTCCTCGGAGTCGTCGTCATCGCGCAGCTCGCTGCGGAGCTGCTGACCGGCCACGAGCAGCAGGAACAGGCCGAAGAGATAGAAGACGTCGGACCAGGCCTGGATGATCACCGCGCCCAGCAGGATGAAGGCGGTCCGGGAGATCAGGGCGAAGGTGATGCCGAACAGCAGCACCTTCTGCTGGTACTCGCGCGGCACCTTGAAGGAGGCCATGATGATGAGGAAGACGAAGAGGTTGTCCACACTCAACGCCTTCTCCAGGATGTAGCCGGTGTAGTACTCCACCGCATGCTGGGTGTCGCCGAAGGCGAAGAAGACGAGGCCGAACAGCAGGGCGATGCCGACGTAGATGGCGGACCAGATGGCCGCTTCCTTGATCGTCGGGATATGCGCCTTGCGCACGTGGAAGATGTAGTCGAAGGCGAGCAGGCCCACGATCAGTGCGATCGTGAGACCCCAGGTGAGACCGTTGATCTCCATAGGCTGACAGACTTTCCGTGAAGAGGGTCCGGCTGTGCCTCGGTGCGCCGCCCCACGGATGGACATCAGGGCGAAGTGCACAGAGACACCCGGTCGGGTGTGTGCCGCAAGTCTCTCCGCCCCACTGTCCGCCGTTGCGTCCAGTGCTGGCCCCTGCGTCCGGCTGACCGCCGCCTCTCGGCTCGGCCCGCGTGCTGACGTCCGCAGTGTTCGGGATACTCCCCTACGCCGTGGGAAAGTCTACAGCCTGATCTGCGGGCCGCCTCGGTCCGCCACCGCACAGAAACACTGATACCCAAGGATTATCAGCTGATCTGCCAGAGCCAGAGCAGCAGCACGCCACCGGCGGCCAGCCCCCACGAGGTCAGCGAGCCCACCAGGAACTCCTCGGCGCGGCCACCTCGGCGACGGTCGGCGGAGATCTCCGGGAACCGCACGATCCCCTTGGCGGCCATCAGCGCTCCGATGATCCCTTCGGCGCCGGCCAGCGCCAGGCCGAAGACGAGGATCCGCTCCATGGGGCCGATGTACCGCCCTCCCTTGAGCTCGAGCTCCTCCTCGGAGCCGGAATCACCCGCGTCGGACGCCACCGCCGGGGGCGCGCCGGCATCAGCACGACCGGCCAGAGAGAGCACCGATCTGGTGATCCTGTTGCCGGACTCCGTCAGGAACAGCACCACCACGGCCCCAGCCGCCAGCACCGGGACGCCGGACGTCCCTCCCATCCGCCCGGCCAGCACATCCACCAGGGTCGAGACGGCCAGGATGGCCGACAGGACCGCGCCGGCCGATCTCCACCGCTCCTGCGTCCAGCCCCAGCCCACCATGACGGCCGCTCCCACGGCGGCCGGGAGCAGCCCGAGCGGGCCCATCAGCACCCCGCAGATCACCGCGACGACGGCCGTCACCACCACCTGGACCGTCACCCGGGCGGCCACGCGCCATGCCGGACGGGCGTGCAGGAATCCGCGCAGCAGCACGTCCAGCAGGTCATGGGCAGCGACAGCCGCCAGGATCACGAGGGTGAAGGAGATCGTCACCGGCCCCGCTCCTCTCGTGGAACCTCACCCAGCAGTCGGTCGGCCTCCAGCAGGTGAGCTCCTCCAGAGCGGTGGACCGCCTGCGAGACAGCGGACTGGGAGACCCCCTCCTGCTGCGCCGCCTCGGTCTGGGTCAGTCCGTCCAGCAGATGCCCGAGCAGTCGACGTTCCCGGGCCTTCAGCCGCCCCACCACGTGATCGCGCAGCAACAGCTGAGCATTCAGCGACGCGGTCAGCTCCGGCGCGGGTCCGACATAGGCGGTGGCCAGTCCGGACGGCCGGTGCGATCCAGCGGCCTCATCGACGGCTTCCCGAGCCCGGTACCAGGCCGTCCCCTCCAGGATGTCCCCCTCGGCACGTCGCTCGACCACGCGCAGCTCTCCCTCACCGAGCCCGTACCGCAGCACGACATTCTCGGGCAGGAACACGGCGACCCGCAGCGTGGCTCTCAAGGCGTCCTGCCAGGTGCGGTAGACCGCCTGGAACTCATCCCCCACCGTCGCCCAGGCGCCCTGGAGGGGACGCACAGCCTGCTCGGCTCGCGCGAACGCCTCGTGGATCCGCTGTTGGGCGGACGCACGGTCGGCCAGCTGTCGCGAGCCCACGATGTCGGCCACCAAGGCCACTGCCGGGCGGTTCTGCTCTGTCATGAGCTGGACAATACCACTGATACCGTCCCAATATCAGCACTTTTGTCAGGCGTGGCCTTCACGCTTGATCTGGCGCAGCTCCTTCTTCAGCTCGGCCACTTCATCGCGGATGCGCGCCGCCAGCTCGAACTGGAGGTCGACAGCGGCCTGGTGCATCTGGGCGCTCATCTGGGCGATGAGGTCCTCCAGATCCTTGGCTGGAAGCGCAGCCAGGTTCGCCGCGCTGGCCGGCGTGCCGCCGCCGTCGTGGTCCTGGCTGTCTGCGGCACCCGCCGCGGCCGCCTTGGCCCGCTGCTCATCGGTGATGGCTGCGGTGTATCCGCGCTTGCCGGCCCCGTACTCGAAGCCGACCTTGATCCCGCCCATGCCGCCGAGCAGGTCAGCGGTGTCCGCGTCCTCGCGCGCCAACTGATCGGTGATGTCGGCGATCCGCTTGCGCAGCGGCGTGGGATCGATCCCGTGCTCCTTGTTGTACGCCTCCTGGACCTCGCGCCGGCGGTTGGTCTCGTCGATCGCCAAGCGCATGGAGTCGGTGATCCGGTCGGCGTACATGTGCACCTGACCGGAGACGTTGCGGGCGGCACGGCCGATGGTCTGGATCAGCGAGGTGGAGGAGCGCAGGAAGCCCTCCTTGTCCGCATCCAGGATGGCGACCAGCGAGACCTCCGGCAGGTCCAGGCCCTCCCGGAGCAGGTTGATGCCGACCAGGACGTCGAAGGTCCCCTTGCGCAGCTCACGCAACAGCTCGACGCGTTTGAGGGTGTCCACGTCCGAGTGCAGGTACTGCACCTGCACCCCGTGCTCCAGCAGGTACTCGGTCAGGTCCTCGGCCATCCGTTTGGTCAGGGTGGTGACCAGCACCCGTTCGTCCTTCTCCGTGCGGACGCGGATCTCCTCGAGCAGGTCGTCGATCTGACCCTTCGTGGGCTTGACCACCACCTCGGGGTCCACCAGCCCGGTGGGACGGATGATCTGCTCCACCACACCGTCGGCCTGGGCCAGCTCGTACTTGCCCGGGGTGGCGGACATGTAGACGGTCTGGCCGATGCGCTCCAGGAACTCGTCCCACTTCAGCGGACGGTTGTCCATGGCCGAGGGCAGACGGAAGCCGTGCTCCACCAGAGTGCGCTTGCGGGACATGTCCCCCTCGAACATGGCGCCGATCTGCGGAATGGTCACATGGGACTCGTCCACCACGAGCAGGAAGTCGTCCGGGAAGTAGTCCAGCAGACAGTGCGGGGCCGAGCCGCGGGGGCGGCCGTCGATGTGCAGGGAGTAGTTCTCGATCCCGTTGCAGTAGCCCATCTGCTGCATCATCTCGAGGTCGTAGGTGGTGCGCATGCGCAGCCGCTGGGCCTCCAGGAGCTTGTTCTGGGACTCCAGCTCCTGCAGCCGTTCGCGCAGCTCGTCCTCGATCGAGGTGATGGCCCGGTGCATGCGCTCGTCGCCGGCCACATAGTGCGAGGCCGGGAAGATGTACATCTCCTCCTCGTCCCGCACCACCTGGCCGGTGAGCGGGTGCAGGGTCTGGATGGAGTCGATCTCGTCCCCGAAGAACTCGATCCGCACCGCGAGCTCTTCGTACATGGGGATGATCTCCACGGTGTCCCCGCGCACGCGGAAGGTGCCGCGGTGGAAGTCGGTGTCATTGCGCACGTACTGCATCTTCACGAACTGGCGCAGCAGATCGTCCCGGTCCATCTGCTGGCCCCGCTGGAGGGTGACCATCTGCTCGATGTACTCCTCGGGGGTGCCCAGACCGTAGATGCAGGAGACGGTGGCCACCACGACGACGTCACGCCGGGTGAGCAGGGCATTGGTGGCTGAGTGCCGGAGACGTTCGACCTCCTCGTTGATCGAGGAGTCCTTCTCGATGAAGGTGTCCGTCTGCGGGACGTAGGCCTCCGGCTGGTAGTAGTCGTAGTAGGAGACGAAGTACTCGACGGCGTTGTTCGGCAGCAGCTCGCGGAACTCATTGGCCAGCTGGGCGGCGAGGGTCTTGTTCTGCACCATGATCAGCGTGGGCCGCTGGACCTGCTCGACCAGCCAGGCCGCGGTGGCGGATTTGCCGGTGCCGGTGGCGCCCATCAGGACGACGTCCTTCTCCCCGGCGTTGATCCGCTCGGCCAGTTCGGTGATGGCTTTGGGCTGGTCTCCGGAGGGCTGGAACTCCGAGACGACCTCGAACGGGGCCACCACACGGTTGATCTTCTGGGCGAGGCTCATGTCTCTACGCTACGCCGCAGCCGTGGTGGTGGCCCCGTTCAGGGGGTGATTTCTCAGCCGGCGGACGGCTCCGGCTCGGGCTGCTCTCCGCGGAGGACCGGTTCCACGTAGGCCTCCCAGAACCGGCCGGTGGTGCGGATGAGATCCTCCAGTCCGGCATCGTTGACGATCACCACATCCGCTGCGGCGCGCCGCTGTTCGTCCGTGGCCTGCGCGGCGATGCGCGCCCGTGCCTCGTCCTCGTCCATCCCCCGGTCCCGGACCATGCGGGCCACGCGCTCCTCAGCGTCGGCCAGGACCACCAGGACGAGGTCGTACAGGGATGCCTGACCGGTCTCCACCAGCAGGGGCACGTCCTGCACCACCACGGCCTCCGGTCCGGCCTGCTCCACGACCCGTCGCCCTTCGGCGCGCACCAGCGGGTGGATGATCGCGTTGAGCCGCTCTCTCGCGTCGGCGTCTGAGAAGACCAGTCGAGCCACGGCGGCACGGTCCATCTCACCATCCGGGCCGATCACCTGCTCTCCGAACTCCTCCCGCACCCGAGCCAGGCCCGGAGACCCGGCGGCCACCACAGCCCGGGCGATGGCGTCGGCGTCCACCACCACGGCGCCTCGCCGAGCCAGCTCAGCGGCCACGGTGGACTTGCCGGAGGCGATGCCACCGGTCAGGCCGATGTGCAGCCGTGGGCGTGGGCCGCTCTCAGGGTGTTCCTGTGGCGACTCAGACATGGTCCACCGCCGTCGAACCGGCGCCGGACGCCTCGCGCAGCACCGGAGAGACATGCTCGTCCCAGACGCCTACGACCTGGCTCCGCAGCTCGTCCAGGCCAGCGTCGTTGACGATCACCACATCGGCCAGCTGACGACGCTCCTCGTCGGTGGCCAGGCTGTCGACGCGGGTCCAGGCGTCCTCGCGGCTGATGCCGAACTCCTCGATCATGCGATCGACCTGGGTCTCAGCCGGCGCCTCGACCACAACGACGAGATCGAAGTGCGGGGCCTGACCGGTGGCCACCAGGTCACGGATGTCCTGGACCACCACGGAGTGCTGTCCGGCCTCGCGGCCGCGCACACGCGCCTCCTGGCGCACCAGCGGCAGCACCAGGTCGTACAGACGGGCCCGGGCGGTCTCGTTGCCGTTGGCCAGGTCCTGGAGTGCCAGCAGGTCGATCGAGCCGTCCTCGGCCTGGATGCTGTCGCCGAAGATCCGGACGACCTCCTCGTGGGCCTCGGTGCCCGGCCGCAGCACATGCTGCCAGATCTCGTCGGTGTCCAGCACCACGGCGCCGAGCTCGCGGAAGACCTCGCCCACGGTGGACTTGCCTGCCGAGAGCCCACCGGTGAGGCCGACCTGGAGGACCGGCTGGCCCTCCTGCTCGCGCTGCCAGTGCCAGGTGCGCGGCTGATGGGTGTCGTGCTCGGGCTCGGTGCCGAGCTGGTACTCGGGACGGATGACGAAGTCCTCGACGGCGGAGGCATCCTCCTGGGCGCGGCGATGGTACTCCTCCGCCGGGAGGACGCGCTTCCACTGACGGGTGCGCAGCGGACGCGCCGAGCCGGCATCCTCACGCAGGGCCTGCAGCAGCAGGATGCACTGCATGCAGGAGAGGAACATGACCGGTGCACCGATCACGATGATGACCTCCTGCAGCGCGTCCAGGCCCTGCTCGCCGGAGGTGGTGAGGATGGCGGTGCAGACGGCGCCGACGGCCAGTGCCCAGAAGATGCGCTGGCGACGCGGTGCCTCGTCCTCATGGCCGTTGGCCATGGCGTCCATCACCAGCGCACCGGAGTCGATCGAGGTGATGAAGAAGACCGTGATGATGATCAGGGCGACGACGGCGACCACACTGAAGGCCGGGAAGGACTGCAGGAACTGGAACAGGGCGGCCTGCGCGTTCCCCTCCTCCACGATCGTCTCGGTCAGTGACCCGGCCGTGCCCTCAGCCCGGTCGATCCGGAAGGCGTTGTAGCCGTAGACCCCCATCCAGACGATGACGAAGGCGGTGGGCAGGCCGATGGTCGCGGCCACGAACTCGCGGATGGTGCGACCCTTGGAGATGCGAGCCACGAACATGCCCACGAATGGTGCCCAGGTGACCGTCCAGGCCCAGTAGAAGACCGTCCAGTCGCCGGACCACTCACCGTTGCCGAAGGTGTCGTTGAAGAAGGACAGGGCCGGCAGTGCGGCGATGTAGGCACCGGCCGACTCGACGATGCCGCGCATGGTGTTCATCGTGGCGCCGAACATCAGCACGAAGACCATCAGGGCGATGGCCAACACGATGTTGATGTAGGACAGGCGCTTCACACCCTTGTCCATGCCGGCCAGCACCGAGGCCAGGCCTACGGCCGTGATGACGGCGATGATCGCTGCCTGGATCCAGCCGGCCATCGGGATGCCGTAGACGTAGGACATGCCGCTGTTGATCTGCATGGCGCCCAGGCCCACGGAGACCGCGAGGCCGAACACGGTGGCCACGATGGAGATGATGTCGATCAGCTTGCCCCAGGGGCCGTGGATGCCGTCGCCCAGCAGCGGCTGGAACGCGGAGGACACGCGCGGAGGCAGCTTGCGCTTGTAGGTGAAGTAGCCGAAGGCCAGGCCCGGGACGATCAGCATGCCCCACATGTGCACGCCGAAGTGGAAGTTGGCGATCGACAGGGCCTCGGTGGCCGCCCGGTCGCTGGCCGGCTCGGTGCCGTACAGCGGCGGGTTGGCGAAGTGGTTCATCGGCTCGGCCACACCCCAGAACATGAGCACAGCGCCCACGCCGGCGGCGAACAGCATGCCGAACCAGGCCAGTCCGCTGTACTCCGGCACAGCGTCGTCGTCGCCGATCTTGAGTCGCCCGTAGCGGCTGATGGCCAGTCCGATGGCGAAGATCACCAGGAAGCTGGCGGCGAGGGTGAAGTACCAGCCGGCGTCGTAGCGGAGGAATCCGGCGGCCTCACCGAAGAAGGTGCGGACCTCGACCGGGAAGATCCCCATGGCGGCGGTGAAGAGGATGATGACGGCTGCCGACAGGAAGAAGATGGGTGCGCTGGTGCGCAGCCCGAGCATGTTGTGCAGTCTCGTGAGCATGTGCGAGTGCTTCCGGGTTGACGGGGATCCGCCCCATGACGGACCCTGTGCGCGGTGGGCACGATCACCTAGGCTACCGGGGACCGGCCGACCAGCGCAGATCGGAGGGTCAGCAGGGCGCCCGATGTTACCGAACCGTAGTCTGCTGGTCTGTGAAGGTCTGCCCTGTCAGCCCAGGCCCCTGACCTCTCTAGAGTGGTGTGCATGGTCTCCGACTCCCCCACTCCTCGCGGCTATGCTGTCCTGCCACAGAGGTTCAGGACCACGCCGGTGAAACATGAGATCGAGGTGCGGAACTCACAGTTCATCGCCCACCTGGCACGGGTCGAGACGGAGGATCAGGCCAGGGACTTCATCGAGTCGGTCCGCCGGGAGCACCGCCAGGCGCGGCATGTCTGCACGGCCTTCGTGCTGGGTGACCGCCAGCAGACCCGGCGCTCCAACGACGACGGCGAGCCCGCGGGCACAGCCGGCGCCCCCATCCTGGAGGCGCTCACCCGCCGGGAGACCACACCTGGCCACGATGCTCGCCCACCTGCCAGGGCACCCGAGGTGCGAGACCTCTCCGACGTGTGCGCGGCCGTCGTGCGCTATTTCGGAGGCGTCAAGCTGGGCGCGGGCGGCCTGGTGCGTGCCTACTCCGAGTCGGTCTCGACCGCCCTGGACACCGTTCAGCTGGTCCGGCGAGAACCCATGCGGATCTGGCAGATCCAGGCGGATCCTGGCAGAGCTGGACTCTGGGAGAACGAGTTCCGAACGGCCGGCTGGACCGTGGACGCCGTGGACTACGGTGCCCGCGATGTCACGGTGAGGCTCGCCCTGCCGGAGACCGAGGAGGCCGCGTCGCTCTTGGGGTCCCAGGTGGCGGCGCTCTCCGGAGGCCAAGTACAGCCCCAGGCCGCCGGCGAACGGTGGGTGGATGTCACCGGGAGGACCTCATGACCTCGACCGTTCCTCCCGGGCAGACGCCGGACGCCGTCCTGGGTCGTCTGGCCACGACCCTGACACAGGACTTCCCCTTCGCGGACCTGGTGCGGGATCCCCTGCCGACCGGCGCTGGACTGCAGGCGCACGACGCCGCGGACCTGCTGCTGCTGGACACCGTGGCCACCTGGGCGCAGGCCCGACATCCCCTCGACCCGGTGGTGGTTCTGGACGACCGGCATGGTGCGCTGACCCTCCCGCTGCTGGCCGCCGGGGTCTCGGTCCGTCTGGGCCAGGACTCCCTGTCCCATGAGCGCTCAGTCGCTCTGAACGCCCAGCGGTTCGCAGCGCATCTCGCAGCATCCGGACAGCTCACGCGGGGGGAGATCGGCCCGGAGCTCCTGGCCGGTGCCCGCACGGTCCTGCTTCCGCTCCCCCGGTCCCTGGACGCGCTGGACCAGACCGCGCATCTGGTGGCTGAGCATGCGCATGAGGATGTGGTGCTGCTGGCCGGCGGTCGGGACAAGCACATGAGCCCGCGCATGAACGAGGTCCTGACTCGCAGTTTCACGTCCGTGGTGGCTGGGCGTGGCCGTTCCAAGTCCCGGGTGATCACCGCTCGTGGGCCCCGGCGCGGGCGTCCGGCTCCCTTCCCGCGCACGCGTGCGCAGGAGCTTCCCGACGTCGGCTCAGTCACCTTGGCTGCCTACGGCGCCACCTTCGGCGGGGCACGTCTGGATCCGGGCACACGCCTGCTGCTCGAGGCGATGGCCGCCGCCGTCCACTCCGGCACACTGACGACCGAGCGGGCGATCGACTTGGGCTGCGGCAACGGCACCATCGCCCTGTGGCTGGCGTTGCAGTGGGCTGGACTGAGCGTGCTGGCCACTGACCAGTCTGCGGACGCCTGCCGCTCCGCCGAGCTGACAGCCCGGGAGAACGGCGTCCTGGACCGAGTGGAGATCAGGCGGGACGACGCTCTGTCCTCAGTCGACGAGGCGTCCGAGCCGCTCGTGGTGCTGAATCCGCCGTTCCATGACGGCAATGCCGTGGACCCGGGGGTGGCTCAGCGGCTGATCGCCGAGGCCGCCCGAGTGCTCGAGGACGGTGGCCAGCTGTGGTGCGTCTGGAACTCACACCTGCGGTACCGGCCCCTGCTGGAGCGGCTGGTCGGACAGACCCGCCAGGTGGCCCGCGACCGCCAGTTCACGGTCACCGTCAGCTCTCGGCGCCGCTGAGGGACCTCAGAGAGCAGCTCTCAGTCCCCCACGGTGCCGATGATCCGCTCCCGCAGGACCTGGATCTCACGGCGGCGCGGACACTGTGCGTTCTACGCAAAGACGCCCGGTCCCTCCGACCTCCACGCAGGGTGGGGATCGGGGAACCGGGCGTCTCGTGGCTGCTCAGACCCTCAGGGAGTCCACGGCGAACCTGATCTGCAGATCAGTTGCCGGTGAGCTTCTCGCGCAGGGCGGCCAGAGCCTCGTCCGAGGCCAGGGTGCCGGCGTCGGTGGCCGGAGCCTCCGAGGAGTACGAGGTGGAGCCGGACTCGACCGGGCCAGCCTCTGCCTCTTCGGTGGCGGCACGAGCGACCTGCTCCTTGTGAGCCTCCCAGCGGGCCTGGGCGTCGGCGTACTGCTGCTCCCAGGCGGCGCGCTGGGTCTCGAAGCCCTCGAGCCATTCGTTGGTCTCCGGGTCGAAGCCCTCGGGGTACTTGTAGTTCCCCTCCTCGTCGTACTCGGCGGCCATGCCGTACAGCGCCGGGTCGAACTCGGTGCCCTCGGGGTCCACGCCCTCGTTGGCCTGCTTCAGGGACAGCGAGATGCGGCGACGCTCCAGGTCGATGTCGATGACCTTGACGAACAGCTCGTCGTTGACGGAGACGACCTGCTCAGCGGTGTCGATGTGACGCGAGGCCAGCTCGGAGATGTGCACCAGGCCCTCGATGCCGTCCTCGACGCGCACGAACGCACCGAACGGAACCAGCTTGGTGACCTTGCCCGGCACGACCTGGCCCAGGGCGTGGGTGCGGGCGAACAGCTGCCACGGATCCTCCTGGGTGGCCTTCAGCGACAGCGAGACACGCTCGCGGTCCATGTCCACCTCGAGCACCTCGACGGTGACCTCCTGGCCGACCTCGACGACCTCGGACGGGTGGTCGATGTGCTTCCAGGACAGCTCGGAGACGTGCACCAGGCCGTCCACGCCACCCAGGTCCACGAAGGCGCCGAAGTTGACGATGGAGGAGACGGTGCCGGTGCGGACCTGGCCCTTCTCCAGCTTGTGCAGGAAGTTGGAGCGGACCTCGGACTGGGTCTGCTCCAGCCAGGCGCGGCGGGACAGGACCACGTTGTTGCGGTTCTTGTCCAGCTCGATGATCTTGGCCTCGAGCTCCTGGCCGATGTACGGGGCCAGGTCGCGGACGCGGCGCATCTCGACCAGGGAGGCGGGCAGGAAGCCGCGCAGCCCGATGTCCAGGATCAGGCCGCCCTTGACGACCTCGATGACGGAACCGGTGACCACACCGTCCTCGTCCTTGATCTTCTCGATGTCGCCCCAGGCGCGCTCGTACTGAGCCCGCTTCTTGGACAGGATCAGGCGCCCTTCCTTGTCCTCCTTGGTGAGGACCAGGGCCTCCACGGAGTCACCCACGGCGACGACCTCGTCCGGGTCGACATCGTGCTTGATGGAGAGTTCGCGGGACGGGATGACGCCCTCGGTCTTGTAGCCGATGTCCAGCAGGACCTCGTCACGGTCGACCTTGACGACGGTGCCTTCGACCAGATCGCCATCGTTGAAGTACTTGATGGTCTCATCGATGGCGGCGAGGAAGTCCTCAGCAGATCCGATGTCGTTGACGGCGACCTGCGGGGCGGTGGAGGTGATGGTCATGTAGTAGGGGCTCCGATGTGGATTGTTCACTCGGCCGGGGTTCGGCGCCGAAGCGCGGGCACCCGGATAGTGGGTTCGTATGGATGATGGTCTTCGCACAGAAAGTGCTCGGCCAGTCTAGTCCCGTGGACAAGCAGAAATCAAAAGCCTGTCATGGAGTGCACGGGACGGTCCTGAGCGAGCATCCGTCCCAGCTCGGCCGCGGCACCGGGGCGATGCTCGGTGACCAGCGCGGCCTGGCGCAGCACCTCTGGGGAGATCCCGCCCAGCCACACGCTGCCCAGCTCCGCCACGTCCATGCTGAGGTCCGGCGCGGCGGTGGACTCGGCGCGTGAGACCGTGGCCTCTCCCCCGACGACGTCCACGCGCCAGGTGCCCTCGGCCCACCCCATCGAGTCGGTCACCGTCAGGAGGATCGACCCGTCCTGGGACCAGGGACGCGCCGAGAGTGCCGCCGGAACGTCGAGGATCCGCAGCCAGAGCCGGTCCTGGGTGAAGGTCGTCCGGATCCGCCGGCGGTCCACCACCATCGCCTCGAGCAGACCATCGTCCGGTGCCGCCTGCCAGCTGATCCGGTCGATCAGGTCCAGCGATCCCAGGAACTGCCACAGAGCGCGGTGACTCTGCGCCGTCGTGGTGATGAGGGACTGGACCTCCATGGTCTGTGGCTTCTTCTCCCAGCCGCCGAAGCGATAGGTGACGAAGCCGCGGGGTCTGCCGCCGTCGTCGTAGTGGACGGCCGCGTAGAGGCCGGTGCCCTTCCCGCCGTTGCGGTGCAGGTTCGCGTCCGTCTCCTCCACCCGGTAGGAGGCCGTGCGCTCCACCGAGCCGGGGGTCTGCAGGTAGGCACGGCGATACAGCTCGTCGCCGAGCCCGTCCAGCTCGCGAGGCTCCACCAGCCGGACCGAACCGGTGGGGGCCGGTCCGCGGAGGGGCAGACCGCCCTGGACCTCGACCTCGATGGACCGGAAGGAGTTGGCCACGCCGAAGCCGAAGCGGGAGTAGATCCCTCCCTCGGAGGCCGTCAGCGCGGCGACCGGCACACCCCGGTCCAGGGAGGTCTGCAGGGACTCGCCCATCATGGCGCGCAGGATCCCCCGGCGCCGGTGGGTCGGGGACACCGTGACGTTGGAGATCAGCCAGGCCGGGACCTCACGTGCGCCGCCGACGTGCAGTCCCTTGACGAAGTCCACGAAAGTGCCCACCGGGTCGGTCTGGGCCGGGTCGGCGTCCTGGGGGTAGACGCCCAGGAACCGGCGTCCGTCCTGGAGGCTCAGGCCGAGCCACTGGTCCAGGGCCTCTCCGGTGGGCGGCTCCTCGTAGAAGCCCCGCTCCACGGTCCGGTACTGACGGGCTACGGCCGGGTTCTCGGCGGCGGAGACGCTGGACTGGGTGAGCTCACGCAGGATGAGGCCGTGCTCTGCCAGGGATGCTGAGGCTGGGGTGGGGGTGTCAGTGTGCGGCATCGTGCCAACTCTGCCCGGTGCCCACAGAGACGTCCAACGGGACAGTGAGGTCCGCGGCCCGTCCCATCCGTTCGGTGAGCAGTGTGGTGGCGGCCTCCAACTCCTCCACGGGCACCTCCAGGACGAGCTCGTCATGGACCTGCAGCAGCATCCGGGTGGCCATCTGCTCCTGCTCCAGACCGCGGGCCACATCCAGCATGGCCCGCTTGATGATGTCTGCGGCCGAGCCCTGGATCGGCGCGTTCAGGGCGGCGCGTTCGGCCATGTCCCTCAGCTGGCGGTTGTCGCTGTTCAGGTCCGGGAGGTAGCGGCGTCGCCCCTCGATGGTGGAGGTGAACCCGTCCTGACGAGCCTGTTTCACCACGTCCTGCAGGTAGTCGCGCACGGCGCCGAAGCGGTCGAAGTACCCCTTCATCAGCTGCCGCGCCTCGTCCACGGGGATCTGCAGCTGCTTGGAGAGCCCGAACGAGCTCAGCCCGTAGGCCAGGCCATAGCTCATCGCCTTGACCTTGGCGCGCATCTCGCCGGTGACGTCCTCCGGCTCCACGCCGAACACCTGGGCGCCGACGAACCGGTGCAGATCCTCGCCCTCGCGGAACGCCTGGATCAGACCGTCGTCCCCGGAGAGGTGGGCCATGATGCGCATCTCGATCTGGGAGTAGTCCGCGGTCAGCAGCCGGTGCCCCTCCCCCGCGACGAACACCTCTCGGATCCGGCGACCTGCCTCGGTGCGGACCGGGATGTTCTGCAGGTTCGGATGCAGGCTGGAGAGGCGACCGGTGGCAGCCGTGGTCTGCGAGTACGTGGTGTGGATCCGGCCATCCGGTGCCACCGACTCGCGCAGGCCCTCCACGGTCTGGCGCAGCTTGGTGGCGTCCCGGTGGCGCATCAGGTTCTCCAGGAACGGATGCTGGGTCTGGGCCAGCAGATCCTGCAGGGACTCGACATCCGTGGAGTAGCCGGTCTTGGTCTTGCGCGTCTTGGGCATGTCCAGCTGTTCGAACAGCAGGGTCTGCAGCTGCTTGGGGGAGCCCAGGTTCACCTTTGCCCCGCCGGTCTCCTCGGCCACGGAGGCCCACGCCGACTCCTGGGCCGCCTCGATCGCCTCGGTGAACTCCCCGTACAGGGTGTCCAGCTGCTGCCGGTCCACCTCGATGCCGGCCAGCTCCATCTGCACCAGCACATGGGCCACCGGGATCTCCAGGCCCTGCAGCAGCTGCTGACCACCGCGCTCCACCAGCTGCGGGGTGAAGGTCTCGGAGAGCCGGCGCACCATCCACGCGGATCGCACGGACTGCTCGGCCTGGGCGCGCAGCTGCTCGGCGGCGTCAGGGTCCGTGCCGTCCAGGTCCAGTTCGCCTTGGCCGCTGGACTGTCCCTGGTCCGGCTCCACCTCGAGGGTGGACTGCAGGTGGGTCTGCACCAGCGCATCGAGTCCGTAGGAACGGCGGTCCGGCTGGATCAGGTAGGCCGAGAGCGCCACGTCGTCCACCACACCGGCCAGGGTGATGTCCTGCCCCAGTCCGCTGCGGTGTCCCGCCGAGGCCAGGGCCTTGGCGGCGGCCTTCAGGTCATGCACGGCCTTGTCTTGGCCGGCATCGGCCAGATACCTCCCGACGACGGCCCCCACCTCCGTGCCTGCCGCACCGGTGTCCTCGCCCGGCACAGCGAGGGACACGTACAGACCCCGCTCCTCGGTGGCCAGGGCGACTCCCACGGGCACGCCGTGGTCTCCGGGGGCCGGCACCTTGCGCTTGGGCAGCAGCGCGGGACCATCGAGCACCACGTGCACGCCCATCAGCGCCGAGGACTCCTCCTGCAGGAACCGCTCCAGCTGGTCGGCGGACTCGGCGATCTCGAACTCAAGGGTCTCCTCGGCCTCGGGCGCCGGGGCATCCTCCCCGAGACGTTCGGCGATCGTGTCGAACAGGCGCTGGCGGACGGTGTTGAACTGCAGGGCGTCGAAGAGCTCCTCGACCGCCTCGCGGTCCGGCTGCTCCAGTGCGGTGGCCTCCAGGTCCACGGGCAGCTCCAGGTCGCGGATCAGGGCGTTGAGCCTGCGGTTGCGGCGCACATCCTCGGCGTGGGCACGCAGGTTCTCGCCGGCCTTGCCCTTGATCTGTTCGGCGTTCTCCAGCACCTGCTCGGAGGTGCCGTACAGGCCGATCCACTTGGCCGCGGTCTTGGGCCCCACTCCCGGGACGCCGGGCAGGTTGTCCGCCGTCTCCCCCACCAGGGCCGCCAGGTCGGGGTAGTTCGCCGGATCGACCCCGTACTTCTCGCGAATGGCATCAGCGTCCATGGGCGGGATGTCGGAGACGCCCTTCTTGGGATAGAGCACCAGGGTCTGGTCGGTGATCAGCTGGAAGGCGTCACGGTCGCCGGAGACCACGCGGGTCTCCCAGCCGACGGCCTCGGCGCGGGCGGCGAAGGTGGCCACGATGTCGTCGGCCTCGAAGCCGTCCATGGTCACGGTGGGGATGTTCATCGCCTGCATGACCTTGACGATCAGGTCCACCTGGCCGTGGAACTCCTCAGGGGTCTTGGACCGCCCCGCCTTGTACTCGGTGTAGTCCTCTGAGCGGAAGGTGGGGGTGTCCAGATCGAAGGCGACCGCCACGTGCGTGGGCCTCTGCTGGCGGATCATGGTCAGCAGCATGTTCGTGAACCCGTAGACGGCGTTGGTGTGCTGACCGGTGTCGGTCACGAAGTTCTCCACCGGCAGGGCGTAGAAGGCACGGAACGCCATGGAGTGTCCGTCGATGACGAGCAGGCGAGAGGGCGTGGCGGAATTGCTGGAGTCGGTCACGGGTGCCAGCCTAGTGCTCATGGACCAGCCCAGCGATGTCAGCTACACCCCCGGTGTCACCCCCCAGCCCACCCCCGAGGAACGGGAGGCGCTGATGCGGGCGCACGGCATCCCGCCGGAGATGTTCGACCGGATGGGACCCTTCGGGGTCAGCCCCCTGGCGGCGAAGATGGGCATCGTCTTCCAGGAGCTGACCGCAGATCTGCTGGTGGCCACCATGCCCGTGGCCGGCAACGAGCAGAACGCCGGGCTGCTGCACGGCGGTGCCCACCTGGTGCTCGGGGAGACCCTGGGTTCGGTGGCGGCCGTGCTGCATGCCCAGGAGAAGTTCGGCGAGCTTCGGCCGGTGGTCGGCATCGAGATCGGGGCTTCCCACCAGCGGGCGGCCGCCTCCGGCACCGTGACCGGGACCTGCACCCCCATCCACCGGGGGCGGACCCTGACGACCCACGAGATCGTGGTGACCGACGAGGCCGGGCGGCGACTGTCCACCATCCGGATGACGAACATGATCCTGGACCGGCCGTCGTCGTGACCTGCCTGCCGCTCACGTGCAGGTGAGAGCACCCGCCGGCGTGTAATCTGTAGAGGCCGCGTGACCGATCAGGTCGCGCAGCCAGGCCCGAATGGCGGAATTGGCAGACGCGCCGCACTCAAAATGCGGTACCTCACGGTGTGTGGGTTCAAATCCCACTTCGGGCACATGTCAGATCTTTCAGCTTCCGCGCCGGCTCCGGAGCGCCTGCGGGTCGTGGTGGCCGAGGACGAACCGCTGATCCGGATGGACATCGTGGAGATCCTCACCGCTGAGGGCTACCAGGTGGTCGGGGAGGCCGAGAACGGCCAGCGCGCCGTGGACCTGGCCCAGCAGCTGGTGCCGGACGTCGTGCTGATGGACGTGAAGATGCCCGTGCTGGACGGCATCAGCGCCGCCGAGCAGATCGCCTCGGAGAAGATCGCCCCGGTGGTCCTGCTGACCGCGTTCAGCCAGCGCGAGCTCGTGGAACGGGCCCGGGATGCCGGTGCCATGGCCTATGTGGTCAAGCCGTTCAGCGAGAAGGACCTGGTGCCCGCGATCGAGCTGGCCGTGGCCCGCTTTGACGAGCTGCGGGCCCTGGAGGACGAGGTGTCCGACCTCGCCGAGCAGTTCGCCACCCGCAAGATCGTGGAGCGCGCCAAGTCCCTGTTGACCTCGCAGATGGACATGAGCGAGCCGGAGGCCTTCCGCTGGATCCAGAAGTCCTCCATGGACCGTCGGCTGACCATGCGTGAGGTGGCCCAGACGGTCATCGACCAGATGGGCTGACCCCGCACCGGAAGCCGGTACGGGATCAGCGCGTTAGCGGCGGCGGGACCGGCTCAGTAGGCCGAGCGGGCGGGCCAGATGCCGACCGGCTCGTAGTACGGACGCTCGTAGCCCTCCAGAGTGGCACTGCTGTCCAGCAGGTCACCGATCCGGTGCACCTTGAGCGTGTTGGTGGAGCCGGCCTGTCCGGGAGGTGACCCGGCGGCGATGACCACCAGGTCGTTGATCTGGGCGATGCCGGCCTGGGTCAGTCCCTCGTCCACCTGTGCGGTCATCTTGTCCGTGGAGTCCGCGAACGGCACCATCCAGGGATGGACTCCCCAGGACAGGCACAGGATGTTGTGTGTGTGCTCCACATGGGTGAACGCGTAGATCATCTGCTGCGGACGCAGTCGGGACAGCCGCCGCGCGGAGTCGCCAGACCGGGTGAAGGTGGCCAGGTGCTTCACATCGAGCTGATTGGCGATCTCCACCGCAGCTCGGGTGATGGCGCCGCCGCGGGTCTTGGGGCGTGACCCCAGCGGCTGGATCCGGTCCAGCCCGTGCGTCTCCGTGGACTCGATGACGTTGGCCATCGTCCGCACGGTCTCCACCGGGTACTTGCCCACGGAGGTCTCGCCGGAGAGCATCACGGCGTCGGCGCCGTCCAGCACGGCGTTGGCGCAGTCGGAGGCCTCGGCGCGAGTGGGACGTGGATTGTCGATCATCGACTCCAGCACCTGGGTGGCCACGATCACCGGCTTGGCCCAGCGGCGGGCCAGCTCGATGGCACGCTTCTGCACCACCGGGACGTCCTCCAGGGGCAGCTCCACACCGAGGTCACCACGAGCGACCATGATGGCGTCGAAGGCGTCCACGATCTCGTGGATGGCCTCGACGGCCTGGGGCTTCTCGATCTTGGCGATGACGGGGATCTTCCGCCCCTTCTCCGCCATGATCTCGTGCACGCGGGAGATGTCCTGACCGGAGCGGACGAAGGACAGGGCCACCATGTCCACCCCCAGGTCCAGCGCCCAGCGCAGGTCCTCCTCGTCCTTGTCCGAGAGGGCTGGGACGTTCACAGCCACACCGGGCAGGTTGATGCCCTTGTTGTCGGAGACCTTGCCGCCGACCGTCACCTCGGTGATCACGTCGGTGTCGGTGACCTCCACGGCGCGCAGGGCGACCTTGCCGTCATCGATCAGCAGGGTGTCGCCCACGCGCACATCCTGCGGCAGACCGGCGAAGGTGGTCCCGCAGATCTCCCGGGTGCCCTCGACCTCACGATTGGTGATGGTGAAGGTGTCCCCGACGGCCAACTCGTGCGGCCCGTCGGAGAACCGCGCCAGACGGATCTTGGGTCCCTGCAGGTCGGCGAAGATCGCCACTGGCCGACGTGCATCCGCAGCGGCCTGGCGGACCGTGGTGTACGTCTGCTCGTGGACCGTGTAGTCGCCGTGGCTCATGTTCATCCGAGCGACGTCCACTCCGGCATCGATCAGGGCTCGGGTGTTGTCGTATCCCTGGGTCGCAGGACCGAAGGTCGCGACGATCTTGGCATGTCTCATGCAGTCAGCCTATCCAGCCCCGAGGTCCAGGGCGCACCGCGCTCTGGACTGGGGCCATTGTTCGTGTGGTGATGGTCTGAAGTTCATCGGCGGATCAGCCCACGCCGATGGCCCGGTCCTGGGGACGGACCGGTGAGGGCAGGCGCGTCCAGCCCTCCAAGTGGCGGTCCACGGCGGAGGCGCACGCCCGTCCCTCGGCGATGGCCCACACCACCAGCGATGCCCCTCGGCCGGCGTCGCCGCAGGCGAACACGCCTGGCACCTGGGTCATGTAGGTCTCGTCCCGGGCCAGCAGGCCGCGGTGGTCGCTCAGGCCCAGCTGCTCCTGCAGGCCGGTCTCCTCGACCCCGGTGAACCCCAGGGCCAACAGCACCAGATCCGCAGGGATCTCGTGCTCGGTGCCGGGGATCGGTCCGCGGGAACCGTCCGCACGGTACTCGGTCTCAGCCACCTTCAGGGCGCGCACCCGCCCGTGCTCATCGCCGAGGAACTCGACGGTGGAGGCCAGATAGGTGCGCGTGCCGCCCTCCGCATCGGCCGTGGACACCTCGAACACGTGGGGCGTCATGGGCCAGGGCTCGTTGGCCGGGCGCTGGCACGGCGGCTTGCGTCCAATCGCCAGCGTGGTGACCGAGGCGGCGCCCTGACGGTGGGCGGTGCCGATGCAGTCTGCACCCGTGTCACCGCCGCCCAGCACCACCACGTGGCGGCCCTCAGCAGTGATCTGGTCGGGGACCTCGTCACCGGCCACCACGCGGTTGGACTGGACCAGGTACTCCATGGCCGGGTGGATCCCATCCAGAGTGCGCCCGGGCAGCTCCAGCTCGCGGGGCCGTTGCGCTCCGGTGGCGACGATCACGGCATCGTAGCCGCGCCGCAGCTGATCCCAGGAGATGTCCGTGCCCACGTCCACACCTGTCCGGAAGCGGGTGCCCTCGGCCTCCATCTGCTCCAGACGACGGTCCAGGATGTCCTTCTCCATCTTGAAGTCCGGGATCCCGTAGCGCAGCAGGCCACCGATCCGGTCGTCGCGCTCGTACACCGCCACGGTGAAGCCAGCGCGAGTGAGCTGCTGGGCCGCTGCCAGTCCTGCAGGACCGGAGCCGACCACGGCCACCGTGTGGCCGTTGAGACGCTGAGGGATCACGGGCTCGAGCCAGCCGTTCTCGAACACCGTCTCAGCGATCGAGACCTCGACCTGCTTGATGGTGACGGCGGGCTGGTTGATGCCCAGGACACAGGAGCTCTCGCAGGGAGCCGGGCAGATCCGGCCGGTGACCTCGGGGAAGTTGTTGGTGGAGTGCAGCCGTGCGGCCGCCTCCTCCATCCGCCCTTGGCGCACCAGGTCGTTCCACTCCGGGATCAGGTTGCCCAGCGGACAGCCGGTGTGACAGAACGGCACTCCGCAGTCCATGCAGCGGCTGGCCTGGGTGCGGACCACAGACGGATCCTGGCGCTCATAGACGTCCTTGAAGTCCATGATGCGCACCGGCACCGGACGGGACGGGCGCTCCTGGCGCTCACGATGGGTCAGGAATCCACGGGGATCAGCCACGGGTCGCCTCCAGAATACGTGCCCAGGCGGTGTCCCCGTCCGGGTCGAGTCCCTCGTCCATGACTCCGGCGCGCGTGCGCAGCACGGCGTCGTAGTCGCGGGGAAGGACCTTGGTGAATCGGTCCAGGGAGCTGGGCAGGTCCGCCAGCAGTGCGGCGGCCACCTCCGAGCCGGTCTCGGCGTGATGCTGCTCCAGCAGGTCGGCGATGATGCTTCGGTCCTCCGGGTCCGGCTCCAGCAGGAGCAGTTCACCGGTGATCATCGCCAAGGGGTTCAGGTTGTCCCGGTCCAGGTCCAGGACCCAGGCCGTGCCGCCGGACATGCCGGCACCGAAGTTCCGACCGGTCCGGCCCAGGATCAGCGCCTGGCCGCCCGTCATGTACTCGCAGCCGTGGTCACCGATCCCCTCGACCACCGCTGTGGCTCCGGAGTTGCGGACCAGGAAGCGTTCTCCGACCCGGCCGCGCAGGTAGAGCTCACCGCTGGTGGCTCCGTAGCCGATCACGTTGCCGGCCACCACGTTCTGTTCGGCGGCGAATCCGGCTGAAGCGTCAGGTCGCACCACGATCCGCCCGCCGGAGAGTCCCTTGCCCACGTAGTCGTTGGCGTCTCCGGAGAGTCTCAGTGTCACACCGGCGGGAAGGAAGGCACCCAGGGACTGGCCGGCCTCCCCCTGCAGGTTGACCTCGATCGTGTCGGCGGGCAGGTCCTCGGTCAGACGCGCCCGCGTGACGTGGAATCCGAGCATGGTGCCCACAGCACGATCGGTGTTGATGATGCGCTCGGTGACACTGACCTTCTCACCGCGCTCCAGGGCCGGAGCAGCGGCCTCGATGAGCCGGTTGTCGAAGTGCTGATCCAGCTCGTGGTTCTGCGGTCCGACATTCAGCAGCGGCCCGGTCCCCTCCCGGTCCGCAGGGTCGTACCCGTCCAGGATCGCGGACAGGTCCAGCCCTGCGGTCTTCCAGTGGTGCTTGGACTCGTCCACGCCGAGGCATTCGATGTGGCCGATGGCCTCGTCCAGGGAGCGGAAGCCCAGTTCGGCCAGATACTCGCGCACCTCCTGGGCGATGAACTCGAAGAAGTTGACCACGAACTCGGGTCTGCCGGTGAACCGGCTGCGCAGCTCCGGGTTCTGGGTGGCCACACCGACCGGACAGGTGTCCAGGTGGCAGACGCGCATCATGATGCAGCCCGAGACCACCAGCGGTGCGGTGGCGAAGCCGTACTCCTCGGCGCCGAGCAGGGCGGCGATGACCACGTCCCGACCGGTCTTGAGCTGACCGTCCACCTGGACCACCACACGGCCACGCAGCCCGTTGAGCATCAGGGTCTGCTGCGCCTCGGCCAGGCCCAGCTCCCAGGGAGCACCGGCGTGCTTGAGCGAGTTCAGAGGTGAGGCTCCGGTTCCGCCGTCATGACCGGAGATCAGCACGACGTCGGCCTTGGCCTTGGTCACGCCAGCGGCCACCGTGCCCACTCCGGACTCGGAGACCAGCTTCACGTGGACGCGGGCCTCAGGGTTGGAGCGCTTGAGGTCGTAGATCAGCTCCGCCAGGTCCTCGATCGAGTAGATGTCATGGTGAGGCGGCGGGCTGACCAGGGAGACGCCCGGGGTGGAATGGCGGGTCTCCGCCACCCACGGGTACACCTTGGAGCCCATCAGCTGCCCGCCCTCGCCGGGCTTGGCGCCCTGAGCCATCTTGATCTGCAGGTCGTCAGCGGTGGCCAGGTACAGGCTCGTCACTCCGAAGCGTCCCGAGGCGATCTGCTTGATGGCGCTGCGCCGTTCCGGGTCCAACAGCCGCTCGGGGTCCTCTCCACCCTCGCCCGTGTTCGACTTGCCGCCCAGCCGGTTCATGGCGATGGCCAGCGTCTCGTGGGCCTCCCGGGAGATCGAGCCGTAGCTCATGGCGCCCGTGGAGAAGCGTTTGACGATCGCCTCCACCGGCTCCACCTCGGAGACCGGCACCGCTGGACGCGAGCCACGCTCCAGAGTCAGCAGCCCCCGCAGGGTCATCAGGTCCCGAGACTGATCGTCCACCCGGCGGGTGTACTCCTTGAACACGTCATAGCGGCGCTCCCGAGTGGAGTGCTGGAGCCGGAACACCGTCTCCGGATTGAACAGGTGCGGTGGGCCTTCCCGGCGCCACTGGTACTCACCTCCCACCTCGAGCTCGCGGTAGGGGTTGATGTCATTGCCGTCCGGCGGGTAGGCCTGCTCGTGTCGCGCTCGGTTCTCGGCCGCGATCACGTCCAGACCCACCCCGCCCATGGGCGAGTGGGTGCCGGCGAAGTAGCGGTCCACCACGGAGCGGGCCAGGCCGATCGCCTCGAAGGTCTGGGCACCGCAGTAGGAGGACACCGTGGAGATGCCCATCTTGGACATGATCTTCTGCACCCCCTTGCCCAGAGCCTTGATCAGGTTGCCGACCGCCTGCTCAGCGGTGAGGTCCTGCAAGGCGCCGATCCGCACGAGCTCCTCGGCGGACTCCATGGCCAGGTAGGGGTTCACGGCCGAGGCGCCGTAGCCGATCAGCACCGCCACGTGGTGCACCTCGCGGACGTCTCCGGCCTCGACGATCAGCGAGGTGCGGGTCCGGTTGGCCGAGGCCAGCAGGTGGTGGTGGACGGCCGAGAGCAGCAGCACTGACGGGATCGGCGCCCACTGGGCGTTGGAGTCACGGTCAGACAGGACCACGTAGTGCACTCCGCGGTTCACCGCGGCCGAGACCTTCTCACAGATCTCGGTGAGGCGGGCCTCCAGGTCGGCTGCGCCGCCGTCGGGCCGATAGAGCCCCCGCACCTTCAAGGCCACGCGGGTGCCGTCGTCGTCCCTGAGGTTGGCGATCTGCGCCAACTGGTCATTGTCGATCACCGGGAAGTCCAGGTTGATCTGACGTGTGCGCACCTGGCGAGTGGAGAGCAGGTTCCCGTCCGGCCCGATGGAGGTGCGCAGCGAGGTGACCAGCTCCTCGCGAATCGCGTCCAGCGGAGGGTTGGTCACCTGGGCGAAAGACTGGGTGAAGTAGTCGAAGAGCAGCCGCGGCCGCTGGGAGAGCACCGCAATGGGGGTGTCCGTTCCCATGGCACCCAGGGGCTCTGCGCCGGTGGCCGCCATCGGCTTGAGCAGCACCCGAAGCTCTTCGGAGGTGTACCCGAAGGTGCGCTGACGGTGCTGGATGGAGGTGGACGAGGGCAGCACGTGCTCGCGCTCAGGAAGAGAGCCCAGGTCCAGCAGGTTCTCCTCGACCCACTGCTGCCAGGGCTGCGCCGAGGCCACCTCGGACTTGATCTCGTGGTCCTCCACGATCCGACCTTCAGCGGTGTCCACCAGGAACATCCGCCCCGGAGCGACCCGACCCTTGCGCACCACCCGAGCCGGTTCGATCTCCACCACACCGACCTCAGAGGCCAGCACCACCAGGCCGTCGTCGGTGACCCAGTACCGGGCCGGACGCAGACCGTTGCGGTCCAGCACGGCGCCGACCTGAGTGCCGTCGGTGAAGGAGACCGCCGCCGGGCCGTCCCAGGGCTCCATGAGCATGGAGTGGTACTGGTAGAACGCCCGACGGGCCGGATCCATGGTGGCGTGGTTCTCCCACGCCTCCGGGATCATCATCATGATGGCGTGGGCCAGCGGACGCCCGGAGAGCATCAGCAGCTCGGCGACCTCGTCGAAGGAGGCCGAGTCCGAGGCGCCCGGCGTGCAGATGGGGTAGAGCTCCTCGGGCACCTCCCCGAGCAGCTCATGCGCCAGCATCGACTGGCGGGCCCGCATCCAGTTGCGGTTGCCCTTGACCGTGTTGATCTCACCGTTGTGGGCCACCGTGCGGAAGGGCTGGGCCAGTGGCCAAGACGGGAACGTGTTGGTGGAGAAGCGTGAGTGCACGATCGCCAGGCGCGTGGCGAATCGGGGGTCGGAGAGGTCGGGGTAGAAGGGCTCGACCTGGGCGGTGGTCAGCATGCCCTTGTAGACGATGGTCTTCGAGGAGAGCGAGGGGAAGTAGACCCCGAGCTTGTTCTGGGCCAGCTTGCGCAGGCGGAAGGCCCGGGCGTCCAGGCTGCCGACCGCATCGGAGACATCGGCGCTCCGGAGGAAGAGCTGGACGAAGCGTGGCATGCAGTCCCGTGCCGAGCGGCCGATCACCGAGTCGTCCACCGGGACCTCACGCCAGCCGAGCACCTGCAGACCCTGTGCCTGAGCCAGACTCTCGACTCCGGTGACACAGGCGGAGAACTCGGCGTCGTCGTCGGGAAGGAAGGCGGTTCCGGCGGCGTACTCTCCCGGTGCCGGCAGCGGGAAGTCCACCACGGCCCGGAAGAACTCGTCAGGCAGCTGGGTCAGCAGTCCCGCGCCGTCTCCGGTGCCCTCGTCCGCGCCGACGGCGCCGCGGTGCTCCAGGTTGCGCAGCGCGGTGAGCGCGTGCTCCACGATGTCATGCCCCGGGGTGCCGCGCAGAGTGCTGATCACGGCCAGTCCACAGGCGTCCCGCTCCTGGTCGGGGCGGTAGAGGCCCTGTTCACCGGGACGCGAGGCGAAACGGTTGAACGGGTTCTTGGGGTCCCGGGCCAGCTGAGCCTCGGCGGTGTCGGCCGGCAGCGGGGTGCCCTCAGGCTGCTGGCCGTCGGCCTCGGGCTGCTGGGCGTGATCGGACGTCATGACGTCGGTCCTTCCTGTGGGCGACGGGAGTCGCGGGGAAGGGGACGTCGTTGGCCCCGGTCCAGGACGGCGAGGCCGCCCGGGAACAATGTGCAATGCGGTCGATCCTAGCGGCCAGGCTCGCATGCCTGTGCCGTGTGTCACTCCTGTGACGCAGTGTTGCGCGAGGCCTGTCCCGGTGTCCGATCCGCCGGCTCCACGGGGGTCGTCTCCAGTGCGCCAGGATCGCTCTCCTCGACCGCGTCCGGCTCCGGCTCGCGTCCGGGCAGCCACACGGAGTCGGCTTCGGCACGCCCCTCCGGGGTGCGCGGGCGGGTGGCCCAGAGCCAGATCAGGAACGCCACCGCGATCAGGAACAGCAGCAGTGAGGTCCACACGTTCAGCCGCTCGGTGATCCCCAGGATGGTGATCATCTCGGCGTCGTCGATGCGCAGGCGCTCGATCCACACCCGTCCGGCCGTGTACCAGGCCACGTAGGCCCAGAGCATCATGCCGCGGCGCAGGCGCAGACGCCGGTCCAGCAGCAGCAGGATGGCCACGCCGAGCAGGTTCCAGAGCATCTCGTAGAGGAACGTGGGGTGGAACAGGGTCCCCGACATGTACTCGGTGGGGAAGTTCGGATGATCCGACGAGACCTGCAGGCCCCACGGCAGATCGGTGGGCCCACCGAAGAGCTCCTGGTTGAAGTAGTTCCCCAGCCGTCCGATGGCCTGGGCCAACAGCACGCCCGGGGCGACCACATCGGCGTAGGCCGAGAGCTTCACTCCGTACCGGCGGCAGCCGATCCAGGCTCCCACGGCACCCAGCGCCACAGCACCCCAGATGCCCAGGCCGCCTTCCCACACACGCCAGATCCTGGTCAGGTCACCGGTGCCGTCGAACCCGGGTCCGAAGTAGGCGTCCGGGGAGGAGAACACATGGTACAGACGAGCGCCGACCAGCCCGAACGGAATGGCCCAGAGGGAGATGTCCACGACTCGCCCCTCGGGACCGCCGCGGGCGGCCCAACGGCGGGAGGCCAGCCACAGTGCCACGATGATCCCGGCCAGGATGCACAGGGCGTAGGCATGCAGCTTCGTGAAGCCCAGGTCGAATCCGTCCCAGGTCGGGGCCGGGATGGCGGCGGGGACCACGACGGCGGCCAGCGGGCTCACGCGGTGGCCTCGCGCTGGGTGCCACGTGCCAGGTCTGCGGCGAGCCGGCCGACGGCGGCCGGTCCCCCGTCACGCAGGGCGGCGACGAGGGCGGTTCCCACGATGGCACCGTCCGCGTACCGGCCGATCTCCCGGATGTGCTCCGGGCGGGAGACGCCCAGTCCCACGCAGACGCGGGGAGCGCCGGCCTCATGGGCGGCGGCGACCACGGACTCGGCGGCGTTGGACACCTGGTCGCGGGCACCGGTGACGCCCATGACCGAGACGCCGTAGACGAAGCCACGGGAGACCTCGGTGATCAGCCGGACCCGTTCCGGGGTCGAGCTGGGGGCGGTCAGGAAGATCCGGTCCAGTCCGTACCGGTCCGAGGCCGCGAACCACTCCTCGGCCTCCTCGGGAACCAGGTCTGGCGTGACGATGCCCGCTCCCCCGGCCTCGGCCAGACGACGGGCGAAGGCGTCCACGCCCATCCGGCCCACCAGGTTCCAGTAGGTCATCACCACCACCGCCGCGTCGGTGCGCTCGGTGACGGCGCGGACGATCTCGAAGACCTGATCCACGCGGAACCCGTCCGCCAGGACCTGGCTCGTGGCGGCCTGGATGACCGGACCGTCCATCACCGGGTCGCTGTAGGGGATCCCGATCTCAATCACGTCCGCGCCGTTGCGCCCCAGCTCCACGGCGGCCTCGATCGAGTCCTCCACCGTGGGGTATCCGGCCGGCAGGTAGCCGATCAGGGCGGTGCGGCCCGCTGCGCGAGCCCGCTCGATCGCCTCGGTGGTCAGGGAGCGGACGGAGGAGTCCTGGGTACGGCTCGTGTCCTGGGGGGTCGATGCGCTCATCAGTCCTGTGCTCCTTCGGGTCGAGCGGCCACGGCCGCGGCGTCCCCGCCTTCGGGCGTGGGGGCATCGGGCAGCATGTCGAACCACTTGGCGGCGGTGGAGACATCCTTGTCACCACGGCCGGAGAGGTTGACGACGATGATCCGCTCCTGCCCCGACGGGGTGTCTGCTGAGACCTCGCCGGCGTCCGCCCACCGCCGGGCCAGGCGCAGGGCACCGGCCAGGGCGTGGGATGATTCGATGGCCGGAATGATCCCCTCGGTCCGGCACAGCCGTTCGAAGGCGGACATGCATTCGTCGTCGTTGACCGGCTCGTAGATCGCCCGTCCGGTGTCATGCAGCCAGGCGTGCTCTGGGCCCACCGCGGGATAGTCCAGCCCCGCGGAGATCGAGTGGGAGTCGATGGTCTGCCCATCCTCGTTCTGCATCAGGTAGGTGCGCGCGCCGTGCAGCACGCCGGTGCGGCCCAGGGTGATCGAGGCGGCGTGCCGCCCGGTGTCCATGCCTTCGCCACCGGCTTCCAGTCCGTAGAGCTGGACCTCAGGGTCGTCCAGGAACCCGTGGAAGATGCCCATCGCGTTGGAGCCCCCGCCCACGCACGCCATGACGGCGTCCGGCAGACGGCCGGTCTGCGCCAGGACCTGTGCCCGGGCCTCCTCCCCGATGACCCGGTGGAACCACCGCACCATCGCCGGGAAGGGAGCCGGTCCGGTCACCGTGCCGAGCAGGTAGTGGGTGGTCTCCACCGAGGCGACCCAGTCACGCAGCGCCTCGTTGATGGCGTCCTTGAGCGTCCGGGCCCCGACGGTCACGGGCACCACCTCAGCCCCGAGCAGACGCATGCGGGCCACGTTGAGGGCTTGGCGCTGGGTGTCGGCCTCCCCCATGTACACGGTGCACTCCATGCCGAACAGCGCGGCCGCGGTGGCCGTGGCCACTCCGTGCTGCCCCGCTCCGGTCTCGGCGATCAGTCGGATCTTGCCCATGCGCCGCGCCAGCAGCGCCTGGCCGATGACGTTGTTGATCTTGTGGGAACCGGTGTGGTTCAGGTCCTCGCGCTTGAGGAAGATGCGCACCCCGGGCACTGCTGCGGCGAAACGCGGGACCTCGGTGAGCAGAGAGGGGCGGTTGACGTAGTCGGCATACAGCGACTCCAGTTCAGAGATGAACTCCGGATCCTCCTGAGCCTGCTGGAAGGTGCGGTCCACCTCGTCCAGTGCGGCGATCAACGACTCCGGCATCCACCGACCGCCGTAGGGGCCGAAGTAGGGTCCCTGCTGACCCTGGTAGGGCCCGTCGTGCTGCAGATCGGGCTGCTGGGTGAACGGTGTGGAGTCAGTCATGGACCTGCTCGTCTCCTGCGGGTGGTGCGGTGGGTATGGGACCGAGCCTCGGCTGAGGGTCAGCGGACGGCCGCGGAAGCGGACCGGAAGTCCCGGATGGCCTGAGCCGGATCGCCGTGGCGGACCAGGGCCTCGCCGACGAGGATGGCGTCCGCGCCGTGACGGGCATACTCGGCCACGTCCTGTGGTCCGTCCACGCCGGACTCGGCGATCTGGACCACGTCCGAGGGCAGCAGAGGCGCCAGACGACCGTAGGAGGAGGGATCCACCTCCAGGGTCTTCAGGTTCCGGACGTTCACCCCGATGATGCGCGGCTTCAGGGCGGCCGCGCGTTCGATCTCCTCCGGGGTGTGCGCTTCGATGAGGGCGTTCATGCCGAGCTCATGGGTCAGGTCGAGGAAGTCTCGCAGCTGGGCGTCGTCCAAGGCGGCGACGATCAGCAGGACCAGGTCGGCGCCGTGGGCGCGGGCCTCATGGATCTGGTACTCGTCCACCGTGAAGTCCTTGCGGAGCACGGGGATGTCCACGGCCGCACGCACGGCATCCAGATCAGCCAGAGAGCCGCCGAAGCGTCGCTGCTCGGTGAGCACGGAGATCACGGCTGCACCACCGCGCTCATAGCTGCGGGCCAGGTCAGCCGGCGCGGCGATGTCCGCCAGGGCCCCCTTGGAGGGACTGGAGCGCTTGACCTCGGAGATCACGCGCAGCCCGGAGGCATCGGATCGACCACCGCGCAGTGCAGCCCACGCGTCACGGGCCGGCGTCACCTGGAGGGCCCGCTCGCGCATCTGCGCCAGGGAGGTCTCCCGACGACGCGCCTCCAGGTCCTCTCGGACGCCGACGATGATGTCGTCGAGGACTGTGGGCATCAGTGGCGGGCGATCTGAGAGTTGTCCACGCCCTTGCCGGCCTTCTTCAGCACGAATCCGGCGATCAGACCGGCCACGATGAAGGCACCGCCCACGATCACGACGATCCAGGTCTCGGAGAGCATGCCGAACATGATGATGACGGCACCCACGATCGCCAGCAGCACCAGAGCCCAGCTGGCCACGGAGTTGCCGTGGCCGATCGGCTCGGCGTGGGTGGGGTCGTTCAGCACCCGGCCGTCGTCGGTGATGGTCAGCTCACCGCCGCGGCGATGGGTGCCGGTGTGGTCGGTCGTGTGCGAGGTCGACATGACCCTGCCTTTCCTGAGGTGGGATGCTGCGCGACGCCCCTGGCCACTCCCGGGAGGAGCAGCGCCTCGTGTGCGCAGTCGTGTCATCGTGTCTTGCTGTCATTCTGCCACGACGCGCGGGGTGACCCGGTGGATGTCTCCCGTCATGTCCCCGGCGGTGGACGCTCCAGGCCTCAGGTGGGGTCATTCCCCCGTGAGAGCTGGTCCCAGGCGTCGATCTCATCCAGATCCTCGTCCGGTCTGCTCTGCTGAGTGCGGGCCGGTCCGTCCTGGTGACGGGACGCGATGGAAGGGTCAGCGGACGAGCCCGTGTCATACCGTCGGCTGGTCAGAGCCCACCGACGGCCGAAGACCAGTACGGCCACGCCGCAGAGCGCCAGGGCAACGGACACCGCCAGGGCGATCCACGGCCAGACGGTCACGACGTACTCGGACGCGAGGGCTGTGGTGCCGGTGGCACTGCCGACAACCGACTGGGCCGCCGCCGCGGGGTTGGCCGCGACCTGCACAGAGGCCACTGCCCCGGCCAGTCCGGCCAGGACCAGCAGAGCGGCGATCACCGTCCGTGCGACACGACGGGCGATGGACAGCGCCGCACCGCCTGCCATGCCGACCAGCGCCATTGCCGGGACCACGGCGGCCGCGTCATTGCCGGTGGTAGCCACCGAGGTCTCGGACAGACCGTCGAGACCAGAGGCCTGGACCCAGGTCTGGGCACCGGCACCCAGCAGGGCTGCTCCAGCGGCCACGGCCCACAGGACGGCGGTGCGGCGGGTCACCGCGCCGCGTCGGACCGGCCGGCCCACCTGCTGCACCTCCTCGCTCATGCCGACCCCCGCTCGCTGGCGCTCAGGTCCGTGAGGGAACCGGCCGCCAGCACCGCCCGCATCGGCGCGCTGGCCTTGGTCACCGTCTCCTCGGCCTCCGTCAGCGGAACGGAGTCCGCCACGATCCCCGCGCCGGCCTGGACGTAGGCCATGCTGTCCACCAGCAGCGCCGAGCGGATGTTGATCGCCATGTCCATGTTCCCGGAGAGGTCGAAGTACCCCACGACACCCCCGTAGGGGCCACGACGCTGAGGCTCCCACTCGTCCAGCAGCTGCAGGGCCCGGGGCTTGGGAGCCCCGGAGAGGGTGCCGGCCGGGAAGGCGGCGGCCAGCACGTCCAGCGCCGAGACCGAGTCGTCCAGTCGCCCCTCCACGTGGGAGACCAGGTGCATGATGTGGCTGAAGCGCTCCACCTCCATGAACTGGGTGACCGAGACGGTGCCCGGACGGCAGACCTTGGAGAGGTCGTTGCGGGAGAGGTCCACGAGCATCAGGTGCTCGGCGCGTTCCTTCTGGTCATTGACCAGGCTCTTCTCCGCCAGGTGGTCCTCCTCCACCGTCGCACCGCGGGGGCGGGAGCCGGCGATCGGGTGGGTGACCACGCTGCCGTCCTTGACGGTGACCAGCGCCTCGGGTGACGAACCCACGATCTGGTACTGGCCGCCGTCGGGCCGTTCGAAGGTGAACAGGTACATGTAGGGGCTGGGATTCATGGCGCGCAGCACCCGGTAGATGTCCAAAGCGGAAGCCGTGGTCTCGGTGCTGAACCGCCGGGAGACCACCACCTGGAAGACCTCGCCGTCCACGATCGCGCGCTGGGCCTTGGCCACCGCGTCCAGGAAGCCCTCCTGGGTCCAGGAGTCCTGGATGTGGGCGGCGACGTCGATGTCCTGCCAGTTGCTCGAGGCCGCGGAGACCGGGTCCGCCTGCGGCTGGCGCAGTCGGTCCGCCATGTCCTCCAGCCGGTCCACGGCGTGCTGCCAGGCCTGCTCGGCACCGGACTCCAGACCGTCCTGGTTGATGGCATTGGCCGCCAGGGTGACGGTGCCGTCCACGGTGTCATGCACGGCGAGGTCGGTGATCAGGTTCATCGCCAGCTCCGGCAACCCGAGGTCATCCGGCGGGGGTGTGGGCAGATGCTCCCAGCGGCGCACCGTCTCCCACCCCAGGAATCCGGCCATCCCGGAGACGAGGTTGGGCAGTTCCGGGTGTGCCTGGTCGCCGGTGCCGGCCGAGAGGTGCTCGAGGGTGGCACGCAGCACCTGGAGCGCGTCGCCCTGCCGGGGAACCCCTGCGGGCGGCTCCCCCTGCCAGTGCGCCTGTCCGTCCCGGGTGGTGAGTGTGGCCGAGCTGCCGGCGCCGATGAAGGAGTACCGGGACCACACCCCGCCCTGCGCGGCCGACTCCATCAGGAAGGTGCCGGGGCGGTCGTCGGCGAGACGGCGGTAGATCCCCACGGGGGTGAGGGCGTCGGCCAACAGGGTCAGCGTGACCGGGATGACCCGACGACGTCCGGCCAGTCCCACGAACTCCTCGCGGCTGGGGGTGATGGTGCCGAGATCACGCACGGGGGTCCTCCTGGGTCGGCTCGGGGATGGAGACCGGCAGCTCACGGCCGTCGAAGCAGCTGCGTGTGCCGGTGTGGCACGCCGGGCCGATCTGGTCGACCTGGACCAGCAGGGCGTCCGCGTCACAGTCCAGGGCGACGGAGACGGTGCGCTGTTCATGTCCGGAGGTGTCCCCCTTGCGCCAGTACTCCTGACGGGATCTCGACCAGTACCAGACGCGACCGGTGGTCAGGGTGCGGTGAAGTGCCTCATCATCCATCCACCCCAGCATGAGCACCTCTCCGGTGTCATGCTGCTGGGCGATCGCCGCCACCAGTCCGTCCGGGGTGCGAGTGAGCCGATCGGCGATCTGCGGGTCCAGCGTGTCCATGGTGATCCAGTCTAGGTGTACCCGGCCAGGAGGTTGGTGGCGGTAGGGCTGGGTTGAATGTGGGAGAACCTCCGGGTGTGATGTGGCTTGTCTAAGGCCCACGTCGTCCCGGAGGTTCTCATGTCCCACGGTAGTGCCCGGCTGACTGTTCATGGTCGCCGTTTGATTGTCCAGCGCCATCAGCAGGGCTGGAAGCAGGCTCATATCGCCGCCGCGATGGGAGTCTCACGTAAATGCGTGAAGACCTGGATCGACCGGTTCGCCGCCGAAGGCGAACCTGGACTGGCCACCCGGTCCTCCAGGCCGCATTCGATGCCGACCAAGACCAGCGCAGAGACCGAAGCGAAGGTGCTAGCTGCCCGCGCTGAGAATCG
>NZ_FPCG01000002.1 GCF_900116905.1 Micrococcus terreus
CGGGCCATCGATTTCTTCGCCGCCCACGGGATCACCCGGATCCAACGGTTGATCACCGATAATGCGTGGGCCTACCGATATTCGCTGCGCGAGGTCTGTGCCCAGAACGGGATCCGGCAGAAGTTCATCAAACCGCATTGCCCCTGGCAGAACGGCAAAGTCGAACGCTTCAACCGGACCCTGGCCACGGAGTGGGCCTACCGGCAGGTCTACACCAGCAACGATCAACGAACCAACGCCCTTGCACCCTGGCTCGAGCACTACAACAATGAACGCCGTCACAGCGCACTAGGAGGCCGCCCACCCGCCAGCCGGCTGCCACCAACCTGATGGCCGGGTACATCTAGGTGCGCGCGAGGGTCCGGTTCCCCAGGGGGCGCGGATTGTCGCCGGGCGTGCTACGTTGCGAACGTCATGACCCTTGCATCCTTCCGCCCCTGGCGGCGGCGCCCCACGCCCCCACCGTCCACCGATCCGTCCCGCCCGTCGGTGTCGGATCCCACCCGTGCATCAGCCGGGGCAGGACCGCAGGCCGTCTGGACCACGCCCACCGGTGCTCCGCACGACTTCACCACCGCCTCACGTGAGGCGCTCGTGGAGGCTCTGGTGGCGGCCGGTCCCGGACATCGGACCCTCTGCGAGGGCTGGCAGACCGAGCATCTGGCGGCCCACATCCACCTGCGCGAGACGTCTGCGCTGGCGGCGGGACTGGCCCTGAAGCCCTGGTCCGGCCCGCTCGAGCGCCGGACCCGTGAACTGGGCGATGCCTCGACCGGGTCCCGGCAGTACCAGCAGCTCGTGGACCGGGTGGCCCGTGGCACGGCCGGATCCGAGCGCGTGGTCACTCGTCTGCGGGCCGCGGCACCAGTGCGCCGTGCCGCTCAGGCGGCCAACCTGCTGGAGTTCTTCGTCCACACCGAGGATGTGCGCCGGGCCCAGGACCGGTGGGCGCCGCGACGGCTCTCCGATGACTACGCGGATGTCCTGTGGGAGGAGCTGTCTCGGCGGGCCCGTCTGCTCTACCGCACGGCTCCCACGGGCGTCCGGCTGGTCCGCACGCCCCGGACCGGTCGAGCCATGGAGGGCACCGCCACCGTGGTCGCCCGTCCCGGTGAGCCCCAGGTGACGATCACCGGCCCCACGGGCGAGCTGATCATGCATGCCTTCGGCCGGCGGGACCACGCCCTGGTGCTGGTGGATCCGCCCGGTTCTGCACTGGAGGGCTGACCGGCCGTCGCCACCGGGGGTCGGCTGCGCAGCGAAGACCTTCAGTGGACGGGAGTCTCCACGGTGCGGGTCAGATAGGAGTAGGAGGCCACCTGCCGGAAGCCTTCCTGCAGGTAGAGTCCTCGAGCCGCTGGCGCAGTGTGCTCCACCTGAAGCCAGAGACCGCTCAGTCCCAGCTGGCGTGCCTGGTGGAAGATTCCCCGGAGCAGCGTCCGGGCCAGCCCCTGCCCGCGGTGCTCCGGATCCACCCACATGCTGTAGATCCCGCCGTACACGGCATCCGAGTCCGGGCGGGGATCCGGCACGAGGGAGACCTTGGCCACGGCGATCGCCGTGCCGGAGTCATCCATCAGTCGCAGGAAACGCGAACGCACTCCGCTGAGCAGCTGACGGAAGACCAGATCTGTGGCCGCATCCAGGTCCCGGGCCAGTCCCCGGCGGATCGCGTCCATCCAGGCGGCGTCTGGGGTCTCGTTCACCAGGATGCGCCCGTCCCACGCCGCCGAGTCCAGGTTCTCGCCCACCTGCGTCCAGAGCACATCGGTGGGAGCCACCGACCGGTACCCCCGGGCGAAGAGGAATTCAGCCAGCTGCCGATGGTGACCTGCCCACTCGGCGGGACGGCCGTCGTCGGGGGTGTCCCCCCGGGGCGGGACAGACGCGGTCCGCCAGAGCTGGAAGGTGGGTGCCAGCCACCGCTCTGCGCTGCGGTGCTCCACCTCCGAGACTGCGGACTCGAAGTCCGCAGGGTCGCGCGGCGCTCCCCAGGGCAGCACGCTGTTGGCTCGGCGGGTCAGGCCGGAGGAGAAGCGAACCGTCCAGTCCTGCAGGGACTGGGTCTCCAGGGCCGGCCAGCCGGCTGCGCTGAGCCGCTGGAGGGTGAGGAGGTCGACGTGGTGGGCGGACTCAGCGGACAGGATGGCCGGCCCCCCGCAGTGCGTCCTTGACCCGGGCGAGCATGTCCACCGGGCCGAAGTGGAAGATCGACGCGGCCAGGACGGCGTCTGCGCCGGCGTCGATGGCCGGGGGGAAGTGCTCGGGCGCTCCGGCGCCGCCCGAGGCGATCAGGGGCACGCGGGTGACGGCCCGGACATCCCGGATCATCTCCAGGTCGAATCCCTGCTGCGTGCCGTCCGCGTCGATCGAGTTCAGCAGGATCTCCCCGACACCGCGCTCGGCCGCCTCCCTGCACCACTCCACGGCGTCCTTGCCGGTGCCGGTGCGGCCTCCATGGGTGGTCACCTCATAGCCCGAGGCGATGCTCGGATCGGTGGTGCGGCGCGCGTCCAGGGAGAGCACGAGGACCTGGGAGCCGAACCGCCGAGTGATCTCGTCGATGACCTCAGGACGGGCCACGGCAGCCGTGTTGATGGAGGCCTTGTCCGCCCCGGAGCGCAGGAGCCGATCCACATCCTCTGCGGTGCGCACTCCCCCGCCGACGGTCAGCGGGATGAAGACCTCCTCGGCGGTCTGGGAGACCACCTCGAAGGTCGTGGCCCGGTCGGCGGTCGAGGCGGTCACGTCCAGGAAGGTCAGTTCGTCGGCACCGGCCTTGTTGTAGCGCCGGGCCAGCTCCACCGGATCACCGGCATCACGGAGGGAGGCGAAGTTCACACCCTTCACCACCCGCCCGGCGTCCACGTCCAGACAGGGGATGACACGTACGGCAAGAGTCACAGCGGCTGCTCCTCGGGAGGCTCTACAGACGGATCGCGTGGATGGCCGAGGCCAGGATGGCTCGAGCGCCGAGGGCGTAGAGGTCGTCCATCACCTTGTTCATCTGGTCCTTCTGGACCATGGAGCGGACAGCGACCCAGTCCTCGTCCTGCAGGGGCGAGATGGTGGGCGACTCCAGCCCCGGCGTGACGGCGGCGGCGGCGTCCAGCAGATCCCGGCGCACGTCATAGTCGATCATCACGTACCGGCGGGCCACCAGGACGCCCTGTAGACGACGCATCAGCACCGAGCGGGCCTCCTCTGAGGCGCCGGAGGGTGCGATGAGGATGGCCTCGGAGGTCATGATCGGATCGCCGAAGGTCTCCATGCCGGCGGCCTTCAGGGTGCTGCCCGTCTCCACCACGTCAGCGATCGCATCGGCCACGCCCAGGGAGACGGAGGACTCCACGGCACCGTCCAGGTGGACGATCCGCTCGGGGGTGACCGACTGGGTGGCCAGGTAGTCCTCCAGCAGCCCGTCATAGCTGGTGGCGATCCGCTTGCCCTCCAGGTCGGCCAACGAGGAGTACCGGCCAGCGGGGGCGGCGAAGCGAAATGTGGAGCGGCCGAAGCCCAAGGCCATGATCTCCTCGGCGGTGTCCCCCACCTGGGCGTCCTGGAACAGATCGCGTCCGGTCAGGCCCAAGTCCAGGGTGCCGGAGCCGACGTAGACCGCGATGTCCCGCGGACGCAGGTAGAAGAACTCGACCTGGTTGTCCGGATCACGCATGACCAGTTCACGGCTGTCACGGCGCTGGCGGTACCCGGCCTCGGTGAAGATCTCACGGGCCGCCTCGGACAGGGCCCCCTTGTTGGGCACGGCGATACGGAGCATGCGGTTCCTCCTGGGAGGGGTCGGGCCGGTCGGCGGAGTGCGGTGCGGGCAGGGCTCAGAGGTGGCGGTAGACGTCGTCCAGGGTCAGGCCCTTGGCGATCATCATCACCTGCAGGTGGTAGAGCAGCTGCGAGATCTCCTCGGCCGTCTCCTGGTCGGACTGGTATTCCGCGGCCATCCAGACCTCGGCGGCCTCCTCCACGACCTTCTTGCCGATCTGATGGATGCCCGCGTCCAGCTCTTCCACGGTGCCGGATCCCTCCGGCCGGGTCTGGGCCTTCTGGGTCAGTTCGGCGAAAAGGTCTTCGAAGGTCTTCACCAGTCCAGGGTAGCGACCTGAGACCGTCTCACCGCTCCGTGACGTCGTGCGCCTGCTCACCCTGGCCGCGCAGGGCGATCTCCGTGAGCACGGCGGCCTCGAACGCCTCGTACCCCTTGTCCTCGGACGATCCTTCGAGTCCGGCTCGGTCCAGTGCCTGCTGATCGGTGTCACAGGTGAGCACGCCGAAGCCGACTGGCGTGCCGGTGCGGAGGGAGACGTCCACCAGTCCCTGGGTGGCCCCGGAGCACACGTAGTCGAAGTGAGGAGTGCCGCCCCGGATGACCACACCGAGCGCGACCACGGCATCCACGACCGGGGCCAGCCGTGCTGCGGCCACGGGCAGCTCGAAGGTCCCGGGGACCCGCACGATCTGCGGAGTGATGCCGAACTTCTCTGCGGCACGCAGTGCACCGGCCAGCAGTCCATCCATCACCTCGGTGTGCCAGCGGGCGGCGACGATCGCCACCCGGAGGTCAGCCGCACGGGCCTCGGCCACCGCCTCGGGGGCGGTCTGCGGTGCTCCATGTCCACTCATCGGGTCACTCCTGCTTCGGCGGTTCGGTGGTCTGAGGGTGTGGTCTGGTCCAGATGCCGACTGAGGTCCTCGATGCTCACCAGCGGCAGTCGGTGGGTGTCGCTGAACTCCCGCAGCGCCGGAAGGCGCATCATCTCTCCGGAGTCGTGCACCAGCTCGGCGATGACGCCCACCGACTCACGGCCGGCCAGGCGGCACAGCTCCACGGATGCCTCGGTGTGGCCTCGCCGCTCCCGGACCCCGCCGGGGACGGCGCGCAGCGGGAACACATGTCCGGGGCGGGTGAAGGAGGAGGGTCCAGAACGGGGTGAGGCCAGCGCCTGCAGCGTGACGGCGCGGTCCGCAGCGGAGATGCCCGTGGTGATCCCGGAGGATGCATCACAGGTGACCGTGTAGGCGGTCTGCTTCGGATCGTCGTTGACCAGGGTCATGGGCGGCAGGTCGAGACGGTCCGCCGTCTCCCCCGGCAGGGCTGCGCACAGCACCCCTGAGGTGTGCCGCACGGTGAAGGCCACCAGATCAGGCGTGGCGGCATCAGCCGCGAAGACGAGGTCGCCTTCGTTCTCACGGTCGGCATCGTCCACCACGACGACGGCCCCGCCGGCTGCCAGCGCGAGGATCGCGTCCTCGATGGCGTCCAGTCGCACGGCGTCCATCAGGCACCTGCTTCCACGGCAGCGGCGGGTGAGGCGGCAGGGCTGGAGGTGAAGGCCGCCAGCCTGGCGGTGTAGCGGGCGATCACGTCGACCTCGAGGTTGACCTGGGCACCGGTGCTGACCCCACCCCACCTGGTGCGGTGCAGGGTCTCCGGGATGAGTCCGACCTCGAACCAGGGGGCAGGGTCCTGCGGGGCGCTCACGGCGGTCACTGTCAGGGAGACCCCGTCCACGGCGATGGATCCCTTCTCGGCGATCAGCGGAGCACAGTCCACCGGCATCTGGATGCGGACGCGGCGCCACCCGCCGAGGTCCTCGGTCTGCACGATCCGCCCGGTGGCGTCCACATGACCCTGGACGATGTGCCCGTCCAGGCGGCCTCCGGCCGGCACACAGCGTTCCAGGTTGACGGTGTCCCCCGGGGCGAGTGCGCCGGTGGTCGTGCGCCGCAGGGTCTCGCCCATGACGTCCACGGTGACGGTCTCTCCGTCCACGGATGCGGCGGTCAGACAGGTGCCGTTCACCGCCAGAGAGGCCCCGAGGTCGAGGTCCTGCGCTGAGGTGGGGGCGTGCAGCACGAGCCGCGCTGCGTCGGATGCGGGCAGCAGCTCGACGTCTCGGACGGTGCCGAGCTCAGAGATGATTCCGGTGAACATGGTCCTCCTGGTCACAGGGGTGGTCGAGGGGTGTCAGGTGCAGCAGGACGTCGCGGCCCAGCCGCCGGATGGACCCGCCGTCGGCGGGGTCCAGGTCGAAGTGACGGGCGTCGGTGAGGGTCTGCACACCCAGAGCGGTCAGCCCCGGTGCTCCGTCGCCGAGCGCGAGCGGTGCCTGGTAGAGGAAGAGTTCATCCACCAGGCCGGCGGCGATCCACGCCGAGAGCACGGTGGGTCCGCCTTCGATCAGCAGATGGCGCACCGGCCTCTGGGGTGGCTGATCGGCCAGCGTCTGCAGGACCTGCTGCGGCGAGCGGGTCCGGACGTGCAGCCAGTCGGCCCGGCGCAGGGCGGCCTGACCGGGGATCTCCCGCAGGCCCTGCACCACGGGCAGCGGCTGCCGGTCCAGATCTGCGCCCACGGCATCACGGGCGGTCAGTCGCGGATCGTCGCTGATGACGGTGCCGGTCCCGACCACGATGGCATCGACCCGCGCTCGGACCTCATGGGCATGCCGTCTCGAGGGGCCACCGGTGATCCACTGGCTGGTGCCGTCGGCCGCCGCCACTCGTCCGTCCAGGCTCTGAGCCAGGTGGGCGGTGATGAACGGCCGCCCCTCCATCCGTGCGCGGTGCCATCGTCGGTTCAGCTGGGCCGCCCCGTGATGTCCGCTCACCTGGACCACGTCCACACCGTGCCATGCCAGCCGTGCCGCCCCGCCGTCGTCGGGACCGGTGGGATCCGGGACCGCGTAGCGCACGGCTCCCAGGCCGGCGTCCAGGATGGCCCGGGAACAGGGCCCGGTGACGCCGTGGTGGTCACACGGCTCCAGGGTGATGTGGATGGTGCAGTCCCTGAGCGGGGGCAGGCTCTCCTGCCCGGCCCGACGGCGGTACGCGGCCAACGCGTCCACCTCGGCATGGTCGGTGCCTCGGCCTCGGTGATGGCCCGTGGCCAGCACGGTGCCGTCCGGTGCCGTGATGACGGCCCCGACCAGAGGGTTGGCTCCGCGGGGGCCACGCAGGGCCTCGGTCACCGCCGTGTCCAGCAGGACGGTGTCCCGGTCGGTCTCCTCCAGGGTCGTCGCCCTCACTGCAGGGTGGGGTCAGGCATGACGGTCTCCACCTGCGGCTTCTCGTTCGCCTTGGCTCGGAGCCAGACGAAGAAGCCGATGAGCGTGAAGACGCCGTAGAACAGGTACATGAAGGCGCTGGCGTAGTAGCCGGCACTCCAGAGCAGGGGGACGCCGACCACGTCCACGGCCACCCAGATGAGCCAGAACTCCACCCACCCCTTGGCCATCCCATAGGTGGCCAGCAGGGACCCGACGAAGGTCCAGGCGTCGGCCCAGACCGGCTCCCAGGAGCCGAGCGCACGGAACACCGGCGTCAGGGCGATGGTGCCGACGATCATGGTCAGGACGATGCCGATCCGGGCCTTCCATCCGGCCCACTGGGGCGTGATGGCGGTGTCCTGACCGCCGGCCTCGCCCTCATGCTGGGTGCGGCGTTCGGCACGGGCGGCCCGCCACTGGACCCAGCCGTAGATCGAGACGGCGATGAACATGATCTGCCGACCGGCCTGGCCCAGCAGGTTCGCGGTGTCGGCACCGCCGAACAGGCTGGAGAGGAAGACGGTCAGCAGGATGATGTTGCCGATGATGCCGACGGGCCAGGCCCAGACCTTGCGGCGCATGCCGCCCAGAGCTGAGGCGAGGCCGAAGACGTTGCCCACGACTTCGCGGACGAGCAGTCCACCCCCGCCGACGGGGATGTACCAGTTGAACAGATCGACGAGCCACCGCAGTGCGTCCATGTGTGATCCTCCTTCGGAGCGCGGCGGCTCCGGGGGATCATGCTGCGGCCTGACGGATGCCCGTGACAGGCACCGATGCGGCGAAGGTGCACCGCAGGTCGGCGGCGGTCGACAGCCTGTCGACCGGTGCGCCTCGTGCGGCGCCCACCGTGGTCGGCAGGTGCGGCACGTGCTTCTCCCATCCAGACTGTGACTGTCGGTACCGGAATTCCACCGGTTCAACCGCTGTACAGACACTCACGGGTGTGAGGCTGACGAGCGGGTCGCGGACTTTGACCGCCGGTTCGGAATTTCACCGACCCCGGAGCACGTGCCGTCCAGTATGCCAGACGTGAGGCCCACCACGCTCACGTATCACTGTGTGACACAGCTCTCAGACCAGAGGTGCTCGGCGCAGCTGGTCGATCGCCGCTTCGGGGTCATCCGCTCCGTAGACCGCAGATCCGGCGACGAAGACGTCGGCTCCGGCCTCCGCCGCCCTCAGGATGGTCTCCCTGGTGATGCCGCCGTCCACCTGAAGGGCCACGGGGACCCCGGCTCCGTCCAAAGCCTGGCGGGCTCGTCGGATCTTGGGCAGGACCACGTCCAGGAACGGCTGGCCGCCGAATCCGGGCTCCACGGTCATCAGCAGCAGCATGTCCAGCTCAGGAAGCATGTCCAGGTACGGCTCCACGGGGGTGGCCGGCTTCAGGGCCATGCCGGCACGGGCACCTCGGTGGCGCAGCTCGCGGGCCAGCCGGATTGGCGCGCCGGAGGCTTCGGCGTGGAAGGTCACCGACTCTGCTCCCAGGTCCGCATACTCCGGTGCCCATCGATCGGCGTCCTCGATCATCAGGTGGATGTCGAGCGGCAGTGAGGTGGCCTTCCGGATCGCTGAGACCACCGGAGCCCCCAGGGTCAGGTTGGGCACGAAGTGGTTGTCCATCACGTCCACATGGACGGCGTCGGCCGTGCTGATCCGCTCGAGCTCCTCGGCCAGCCGGGCGAAGTCCGCCGAGAGGATGGAGGGGTGGATGTGGATGGGTCGTTCGGCGAGCATCAGGACTCCTGGTCAGGATCGATGGCGGCGGCGCCCGAGGGTCGGGCGCGGAACAGGGCCAGGAACATGGCGTCTGTGGCATGCAGATGCGGCCACAGCTGGGCCGTGCCAGGGTGCTCTGGACCGGCCACGGTGGACCGCTCCAGGCCTGGTGCCACGGAGATCATCGCGTCGGGCGCATCGAGGAGCTCGAGCTGCGGATGTCGGCGCAGCAGATCCTGCACCTGGACCACGGTCTCGGCCGGGTGGGGAGAGCAGGCGACATAGGCCAGCACTCCTCCCGGCGCCAGGACTCCGACAGCGCTGTCCAGCAGCTCTCGTTGGAGGTCGGTCAGCGGAGCCAGGTCGGAGGGCTGCCGGCGCCACCGGGACTCCGGACGACGCCGCAGGGCCCCGAGACCCGTGCACGGGGCATCGACCAGGATCCGATGGAAGTCCCCGGAGGGGCCCCGGCGGTCCTCTCCGATGGTCCGGCCGTCGCCGGTGCGGAGGGACCAGGACTGCTGGGGCACGGCGGTCAGCGCCTGCTCCACCAAGCGGGACCGATGGGCCGCCACCTCGTTGGCCAGCAGATGCGCCCCGCGTTCGGCGGCCAGCGCAGCCAGCAGGGCGGCTTTGCCGCCCGGGCCGGCGCACAGGTCCAGCCAGCGTTCTGGTTCGGATCCATCGCGCTGATCGAGCGGGGCCGCCGCCAGGGCTCTGGCCGTGAGCTGGGACCCCACGTCCTGCACCCGGACCGTGCCTTCGCGGACGCCAGGGATCCGCCCTGCATCACCGCCACGGAACAGCGCCGAGCCTGGAGCCAGCGGGCCGGCCTCAGCGCCGTGCGCCAGGACCGGGTCCAGGTCACCGAGCCCAGGCAGGGCCACCAGGTTCAGCACCGGAGCGGCATTGTCGGCCTCCAGCAGGTCGGTGATCTCCTGCGCAGGTCGACCATGGGTGACCAGCGATTGGCGCAGCGCCCGGACGATCCACTGGGGATGGGAATGGCGGATGGACTGGGCGGATTCACTGGTGGGGTCGGGAGTGAGCCGGTCCAGCCACTCGTCGCGATCCTGCGCGGCCACCTTGCGCAGCACGGCGTTGACCAGGCCCGACGGTCCGGCGCCGATCTGGTCCCGGACGAGCGCGACCGTGGAGTCGAGCGCGGCGTGGGCCTTCACGCGCATCCCGAGGAGCTGATGGGCGCCGAGTCTCAGTGCGTCCAAGACGGGGGCGTCCAGCTGTCCCAGAGGGCGATCGACGCACTCCGCCAGGATGGCGTCGTACAGCCCCTGCCCTCGCAGGGCTCCGTAGGTCAGCTCGGTGGCGAAACCGGCATCCCGCTGGTCCAGGTGGTGATGGGCGATCCTCTGCGGCAGCACCAGGTTGGCGTAGGCATCGTCCTGGGACACCGCACGCAGGACCTCGTACGCCGTCAACCGCGCCGGGTCTGCCGTGCGACGACGCTCCCGCGGCACTGAGGCGGAGTACTGCCGTGGTCCGCCCGACTGTCCACGGTTGCGGGTGCGGCCCTGGCTGTCGCGGCGGGGGCCTCCACGGCGACTGAACGAGCGGCCCGCGTCCTGCTGGCCTGGAGGTGTCATGACTGCTCTCCTGTGATGAATCGTCGGTCCGGGTCCTGGCCGCGGAACCAGTCGACGGCGCGCATGGGCTTCTTGCCGGAGGGTTGGACCTGGTCCAGTCGAACCGTCCCGTCGCCGCAGACCAGGTGCAGGGTCCGCTTGGTGGCGACCAGGGAACCACTCGGACGCCCTTCTGCCAAGACATCGGCGCTCCCGTGGTCCGGCGAGGCCCCGATCAGCTTGATCCGCTGGGGTGTCGGCTCGTCCGTCTCGGCCCAGGCGCCGGGCTCCGGGGTGACACCGTTGATGCGGGCGGCCACGACGACGGCCGGCTGGGCCGGGTCGATGCGACCATCGGCCTGGGTCAGTTTGGGGGCATAGCTGGGCTCGCCCACCTGCGGCGTGGCCTGAACATCACCGGCGTGGATCTGCTGGACCGTCCGCGCCAGCAGCTCTGCCCCCCTGACGGCGAGATCGGCCAGGACCTCGCCGGCGGTCTCGTCCTGGCGCAGGTCCCGTTCGAACCGAGAGAAGACCGGCCCGGTGTCCAGCCCCTCCTCGAGCTGGAAGACACAGGCGCCGGTCCGATCTTCTCCGGCGATCACGGCATGCTGGACCGGAGCGGCGCCCCGGTAGGCAGGCAGCAGGGAGAAGTGGAGGTTGACCCATCCGCGGCGCGGAAGGGCCAGTCCCGCAGGTGGAACCAGTCCGCCGTAGGCCACCACGGCGGCGATGTCCAGGTCCAGACCGGCGATCTGCTGGAGCACAGGCGCTCCCGACTCGCCGGTGAGGCGGGCGGTCTTGAGGAGAGGGATGCCGAGCTCGTCGGCCTTCTGGGCCACGGGCGAGGGAGTCAGGACCCTCTTGCGCCCGAGGGGGGCATCCGGACGTGTGAGCACCGCAACGACGTCCGCGCCAGCGGCCACCAGTGCCTCCAGTGAGGGCACCGCGGCCTGCGGAGTCCCGGCGAACAGCACCCGCGGCGGAGTGTCCTGCGCGGGGATCATCGCACCGCTCCGATCATGATGGTCCAGTTCACAGTGGGGTTCCTCGTGGTCACCCGACCACCCTAGTGGGCACGCCGTCTGCCACTGGAGCAGCGGTGGGCGGCGGAGGACCGATCGGTCGCAGAGCCGGGCCCGCCTCCTCTGCTCGCCGAGAGTGCTCCCAGACCTGTCGCAGCGCCCAGAACTTGTGCCAGTGCGCCGGCAGGACCTGGGGATTGGCCTGATGGGCCACCACCTCGGTCTGTCCGACGGCCACTCCCAGCAGCAGCCCGGCTTCGCCGTGCTCCCACGGCGCCCAGGTCCCGGCAGCGGCGTCGACCAGCTGCTCCTCGGCCTTGAGGCCTGCCACCAGCTGCATCACCACTTTGGGATCCAGGGACTTGACTCGGCCGTCACGCGTGGTGCCCTTGGTCTTGTAGTCGACCAGACACACGCGTCCCCCGATGGTGGCGACCAGGTCCAGCGTACCGGCGTAGCCGACGCTGGCGTTCCAGACCGTCAGCTCCGTGGCGAGCGGGCGGACCTCGTAGAGGTCCCACCACTCGTCGAATCGATCAGCGTAGGCGGACTCGCCGTGCTCGGCCAGACGTTCCCTCGCCTCAGCCATCGTGTGCGGACGCCCCAGCGCCCGCAGCCCCACCTGCTCGCAGTAGTCGTGGACCCGGTCCCCGCGCGCGGCTGCCTGGTCCCGGTACCGGGCGGCGGCGTCGGAGGCATGGCGCGCCACCGTCTTGAGCTGGGCCTTGGAGCCGACGGCCTGGGGCAGGCGCGGGTCATCCACCACAGCGGTGGCCGCCATATGGCCGATCCACCCGTCCAGGTCCACACTCTGCTGGCCGATGACGGTGGTGATGGAGGGGACCTCGGGCAGTCCGCCCAGGCTCCGGGCGTACATGCGACCGGCTGCGGTCTGGTGGGCAAGCTGTGGCTGGGTCATGGTGATCCATTCTCCCATCGGCACGGACACGTTAGGGCGGTGCCAGGCAGCCGCCTGCCACGACTGCGCACCGGGTGAGACACGCCACGCCCCCATGATTGGACGTGCTGGCCGAGGTGGGATAAAGTCGCTGTCTGTTGGAAATCGCGGTGACCGACCAGATCGGTCACCTGTTTTCTGTGCGGATGTAGCTCAGTTGGCTAGAGCGCCACCTTGCCAAGGTGGAGGTCGCGGGTTCGAATCCCGTCATCCGCTCGCAAGTCTCCACAACCCTGGTCGGGTGGCCGAGAGGCGAGGCAGCGGCCTGCAAAGCCGTATACGCGGGTTCGAATCCCGTCCCGACCTCGCAGCATGGGCTGTCCGCTAGGATGGAACCTGCTTCACTCAAGGATCCGGTTGCACCGGACACCTCGAGCGCGATTGGCGCAGCGGTAGCGCGCTTCCCTGACACGGAAGAGGTCACTGGTTCGATCCCAGTATCGCGCACAGACGGTCTGACTCTCAGACCGATCTCGCGGATGTAGCTCAGTTGGCTAGAGCGCCACCTTGCCAAGGTGGAGGTCGCGGGTTCGAATCCCGTCATCCGCTCCACACCAGGAAGCCCGGACCGCCAGGTCCGGGCTTCTTCGTTCTTCGGAGGGGCCGTCAGCCGCACTCACCGCATCAGTGCCTCGCCCTGCTTCCGACTCCTCACGTCAGCGACTGATCAGGCCGATGGGGCCATGGGTCCGGCGCGTCGTGCATGAAGGGCGATCCACAGTGCCAGGGCCCCATGAAGTGGGGTGAGGAGCAGGAAGAGCAGCCCTGTCCAGTCGTCCTCGCGCGAGGACAGTGCCCCTGCCGTGACGATCAGCATGATGGACAGGCTCGACAAGGCGAGTATCCCGACCCGGCTGGCGCCTGGACGCGAGACGCCTGCGGTCACCATGCCCCAGGTGAGGACGGCGGAGACCAGGCTCAGCAGCAGCATGGCGAGGAGCATGGCCCACGCGTCCACGACGAGAACGGGAACCAGAGGAACGAGAGCCCAGGGCAAGAGGGACAAAACGGCATAGAGGACAATCACTGCTGTCTTGACGTTCAAGCCATGTCCCTTCAGATGCGTTCGGTCACGGTGACCGGAGAGACATGATCACAGGGTCAGGCGGGCGGTGGTGCGTCCGTTCAGGCCCCCTCGGTCTCCCCCGTCTGCCCTTCGCGGACCAGAGCCGTCATCCTCGAGACCGTGCGGAAGTACTTCTTCATGTAGCCGCCGTTCATCATCTCCTCCGTGAAGAGCTGATCGAAGGCCGTCCCGGAGGCGACTACGGGAACGTCCTTGTCGTAGAGGCGGTCAGCCAGGACCACGAAGCGCAGCGCCATGGCCTGCTCGGTGATGGTCTGCACCTCATGCAGCACCATGACGTCGATGTCCTTGACCAGTTCTCGGTACCGGCTGGGGTGGACCCGGGAGAGGTTCGCGGTCAGATCGGAGAACCGGTCATCGGAGATCACCTGAGCCTCGGGGAAGTTCTGGGTGGCCACCGCCATCAGCTCATGATCGGCCAGCGGCTCCGGCGCCTTGGCCAGCCCGCGGTGACGGTAGTCCTCGCCATCCACCTTGAGCACCTCGAACTGTTCGGAGAGGACCTGGATCTCCCGCTTGAAGTCCACCGCCGCGAAGCGGCCTTCGCCCAGCGACCCGGGCAGCGTGTTCGACGTGGCCGCCAACTTCACGCCGGCGTCTGCCAGCTCACGCATCAGGCGGGACATCAGGACCGTGTCACCGGGATCGTCCAGCTCGAACTCATCGATGCAGACGAGCCGGTACTCCTTGAGGATGTCCACCGTCCGCCGGAACGAGAGTGCTCCGACCAGGTTGGTGTACTCCACGAAGGTGCCGAAGGCCTTGGGGCCCGGCGCCGCGTGCCACAGCGAGGCCAGCAGGTGGGTCTTGCCCACGCCGAAGCCGCCGTCGAGGTAGATTCCGTTGGGCTGGGCCCCGGAGCCGCGGGACGACTTCTTCTTGCCCCCGAACAGTCCGGAGAGGAATCCTCCCGCCCCTCCGGCCCCGCCGGTCCCTCCCATGGAGGCGGCGAAGTCACGCAGTCGCTGCACGGCCTGGGCCTGAGACGGGTGTGCCGGATCGGGGATGTACGTGTCGAAGGAGACCTCACCGAATCGGTAGGAGGGGTGGAACCCCTCGAGGAGCTCCTCGGCAGTGACCTGCGGGGTGCGCTCGGAGAGGTGAACGGTCTCGGCCACGATCGGCTCCATCCTGGCACTGGGCCACTGCGGACTGGTGAAGGCGTCTCCCCCCACTGGCGCCCAACGCAAGGAGACCCTGTCACTCTACCGGGGTGACCGTCGTCGGGAGGGTGACGGGGCGTGCCGAAGCGAGGGGCTCCTCCCCCGCTGTGTCCGCTCAGAGCCGAGAATGTGGCGCCGTATGACCTCCAGAGGTGTCTGAGTGCTCCTGACGCCCATCCGACCGCGACTCTGCGAGGCCGCACCGATAGGCTGGCGGAGGCCTATGACGGCTTTCCGCCCCCTCCACCGTCCGGATCGGGCTCCAGCGACACGAAAGGCTCAGTCGAGGATGACCAGCACCACCGAGAACACCGAGTTCAGCGAGTACGCCCACCCGGAGAAGCTCGTCTCCACCCAGTGGGTGGCAGACCATATCGGCGACGAGAACGTGGTGGTGCTGGAGTCCAACGAGGACACCCTGCTGTACAGCACCGGACACATCCCCGGTGCCATCAAGATCGACTGGCACACCGAGCTCAACGATCCCGTGACCCGCGACTTCGTGGGACCTGAGGCCTTCGCGGAGATGGCCGCCTCCAAGGGGATCGGCCCCGACACCACCGTGGTCTTCTACGGCGACAAGTCCAACTGGTGGGCCGCCTACGCCCTGTGGGTCTTCACCCTGTACGGCCACCGCGACACCCGTCTGATGAACGGCGGACGGGACAAGTGGATCGCCGAGGGACGTGAGCAGACCCGCGAGGTCCCCCAGGTCCACCGCGCCGAGTATCCCGTCACCCAGCGTGATGACACCACCGAGCGCGCCTCCCGCGAGGATGTGCTGGGCCACTTCGGCAAGCCGCTGGTGGACGTGCGCTCCCCGCAGGAGTACACCGGAGAGACCACGCACATGGCCGGCTACCCGCAGGAGGGCACCCTGCGCGGCGGCCACATCCCCACGGCGGCATCGGTCCCCTGGGCCAAGGCCGCGAACGAGGACGGCACCTTCAAGTCCCGCGCCGAACTGGAGGCCCTCTACCGTGACGAGGCCGGCCTGGGCGACGCTGACGAGGTGATCGCCTACTGCCGGATCGGTGAGCGCTCCTCCCACACCTGGTTCGTGCTCAAGCACCTGTTGGGCTACCAGAACGTGCGCAACTACGACGGCTCGTGGACCGAGTGGGGCAATGCCGTTCGCCTGCCGATCGCCGTTGGTGAGGAACCGGGCGAGGCACCCGCGCTCTGAGCGGGCCGTCCTTCCGCGGGGACACTGACGCCGGTCAGGACTAGGCTGGGGTGCGGCGCTGACGCTGCACCCCAGCTCTGTTCTGACCCGACGCCGTTCTCCAGCACCCGTCCGAAGGGACCTTCTGCCGATGACCACCTCCGAGCTTCCTGCCTCCCTCGCCGAGATCGTGGAGGACTTCCAGTCCGTGCCGGATCCGCAGCGGCTGGAGCTGCTGCTGGAGTTCTCGGACGAGCTGCCGGACCTGCCCGAGCGCTACGACGGGCACGCTGAGGAGATGGAACAGGTCATCGAGTGCCAGACACCGCTGTTCCTGGCCGTGGAGCTGGACCGCAGCGGCGACCACTCCGCAGACCCGTTGGTGCAGCTCTACGTCGCTGCGCCGGCGGAGGCGCCCACCTCCCGCGGTTTCGCCTCGGTGCTGCAGCAGGGGGTGGCCGGCCTGCCGGCTTCGACCGTCCTGGAGGTGCCGGAGGACCTGGCCTCCCGCCTGGGTCTGGCCAAGGCGCTGACGCCCCTGAGGCTGCGCGGGATGTCCGCTCTACTCGGTCGGCTCAAGCGCAATGTGCGCGAGCAGCTGGCCGAGTCCACCGGTGACCAGGCCTGACCGCTCCCGCCGGGCCACACCCGCGCTGGCGGCTGTGCTCGCCGCAGGGGTCCCCCACGAGGTCCTGACCTACACCGTGACCGAGGTCCACCCGGGCCAGGGGTATGGGCTGGCCGTGGCCCGGGCCTTAGGGATCGACCCCGCTCAGATGTTCAAGACCCTGATGGTCCAGGGACCGGAGGGACAGATCGGCACTGCCGTGATCCCGGTGGAGTGCTCTCTGGAGCTGAAGTCGGCGGCGGTCGCCTTCGGCTGGAAGAGGAGCGTGCTGGCCACACCGGAGGTCGCCGAGCGGCGCTCCGGATCGGTGGTCGGCGGGATCTCTCCTCTGGGGCACCGCCGCCCCTCGCCGGTGGCGTTGGACCGGTCGGCACAGGATCTGGAGGAGCTGGGCGCATCGATCATCGTCTCCGCCGGCCAGCGTGGACTGAGCCTCCGGTTGTCCCCCGCAGACCTGGTTCGTCTCACCGACGCCATGGTCGTTCCGCTGACGGTCCCCGTCTGAGCCGCCGTTGCGGCACGGGCTCAGTCCAGTGCGGACGCCCCACCGGTGGTGGCTACCAGGTACTCGGCGATCGCGTTCTGGGTCGCCTGCAACGCCTCCGCCACCGAGTCGCGGGTGGACCCCTCACCCACCGGAGTGGTGGACAGCGCCCTCAGATCCGCGGTGTGCCGGTCCGGGAAGACCACATGGAGCAGCCGGGTGCTGCGCAGCAGGGAGATCAGCGGCCAGGTGACGGCGTCTGCCGGGGCCGATCCGTAGAGCACCTCTCCGATCCGGGCCCGCAGGTCCAGTTCCGGGTTCGGGTCCGCCTCCGGGTACCGCTCCCGGCGGAAGAGACCCAGCACCTTCCCCTCCGTGTGCTCGATGATCCCCCGGGACTCCAGTGACTGCAGCAGGGCCTCCCGCAGCTCGGACCGGGAGAAACGGTTGATCCACTGTTCGGCATCGCGCGGCGGGTGCTCCCGGCCGTGATCGGCGATGATGCCCAGGACCTGGGCCAGGGGACGCTCCAGACCCTCCACCGCAGACCCTGACGCCGGCTCGACCAGGACCTCATCCCGTGTCACCGTCAGGTGCCCTCGCCCCGCCAGATCCGCCAGCACGGCCCCGGCCAGGGCAAGTCCGGAGGTGGAGCCGTCCAGCAGGAGCCGGCCGCCGCGCTCGTCCAGATCCAGCAGCAGGAAGTACTCGGCCAGGTTCAGGGGCCGATCGGCGGCACCTGTGGACGCGGCCTCGTGCGGTGTGGTGGTCATGGTCGGCTCCTGAGGTGGTCGGTGTGGTCGAAACGGGTGAAGCAGTCGAGTCGTTCGGCAGCTCAGTCCTGCGCCGGGGAGGCGGTTCGCTCCTGGGCGGACTGCCGGTGCACGGTGGCGACCCGCTGACCCACGGTGATCGCCGAGGCCACGGCCAACAGCCCTAGGACCACGGTCAGGGCCCAGACCGAGAGCCCCAGGCCCACGAGCCCGGTGAACACCAGCGTCACCACGAGCCGTTCGGCCCGTTCGGCGATCCCGGTGTTGCAGTCGAATCCCAGCGCCTCGGCCTTGGCGCGAGCGTAGGAGACGAGCATGCCCAGGGCCATGCAGGCCACGGCCAGGACACCGGTGGGCGGATGGTCTCCGGCGCCGAGGAACCAGACGGTCAGTCCCAGGAACACGGCGGTGTCCTGCACCCGGTCCAGGGTGGAGTCCAGGAAGTTGCCCCACCGACCGGAGCTGCCGGCGAGTCGGGCCATCACACCATCGAGCACATCGGAGAAGACGAACGCGGTGATGAACATCGTCCCCCAGAACAGCTCCCCCAGGGGGAAGAACACCAGAGCCCCGACGACGACGCCCAGAGTCCCCACGATCGTCACCGTGTCAGGGGCCACACCCCAGCGCAGCAGCAGCCGGGCAGTAGGCGTGAACAGCCGGGTGAAGAAGGCCCGCGCATGGCGGTTGAGCATCAGCCCGCTCTCCTGTCGAACTCCTGCTCGGCGTCCAGCCAGGCTTCGGCCACAGCCTGCCGCACGGTCCCCAGGGTCTGGGCCATGTTCTTGGTCTGGGCGATGATCGGCAGGAAGTTCCCGTCCCCGCTCCACCGTGGCACGACATGCTGGTGCAGGTGGGCCGCGATCCCCGCCCCGCCGGTCACGCCCTGGTTCATGCCCAGGTTGTACCCGGTGCAGTTCGAGACACGCTTCAACGCGACCATGGCGATCTGGGAGAGACGAGCGAACTCGGCGGTCTCCTGTGGCGTCAGGTCCGTGTAGTCCGGCACGTGGCGGTAGGGACAGACCAGCAGGTGCCCTGGGTTGTAGGGGTAGAGGTTGAGCAGTGCGAAGCACGTGGTCCCGCGGACCACGATCAGTGCGTCCTCGTCCGACCGGCTCGGTGCGGAGCAGAACGGGCAGGTCTCCTCACCGGATACCTGGTCCTGCCCCTTGCTGACGTAGGCCATCCGATGCGGGTTCCACAGGCGCTGGAACCCGTCGGAGACACCGGCGAGCTGGAAGTCGTCGGTGACCTGGCCGTCGTCGGGAACCCCTGGGGTCACTGGCTGCGCTCCCTGGTCCGCACCGCGCTGATGATGCGTTCGATCGCATCCTCCACCGGCACGCCGTTGTCCTGGCTGCCGTCCCGGAAGCGGAAGGAGACGGCTCCAGCCTCGGCGTCCTCACCGCCGGCGATCAGCACGAAGGGCACCTTCTCCTTGGAGGCGGTGCGGATCTTCTTGGGGAACCGGTCTGAGCCGTCATCCAGCCGGGCGCGGATGCCGGCGGCCTGCAGCTTCTCGACCACCTCGGCGAGGTAGTCGTTGAAGGCCTCGGCGACCGGGATGGCCACGACCTGCTCCGGGGCCAGCCAGGCCGGGAACGCGCCGGCGTAGTGCTCGGTGAGCACGCCGAGGAAGCGTTCGATGGATCCGAACAGGGCGCGGTGGATCATCACCGGACGCTGACGGGAGCCGTCGGCGGCCTGGTACTCGAGGTCGAAGCGCTCGGGCAGGTTGAAGTCCAGCTGGATGGTGGACATCTGCCAGGTGCGACCGATGGCGTCGCGGGCCTGGACCGAGATCTTGGGTCCGTAGAACGCCGCGCCGCCCGGATCCGGGACCAGGTCCAGTCCGGAGGCCTGGGCGACCTCCTCCAGGGTGCGGGTGGCCTCATCCCAGACCTCGTCCGAGCCGACGAACTTCTCCGGGTCCTTGGTGGAGAGCTCCAGGTAGAAGTCGTCCAGCCCGTAGTCCTTGAGCAGGTCCAGCACGAAGTTCAGTGTGGTGGTCAGCTCGTCCTTCATCTGCTCGCGGGTGCAGTAGATGTGGGCGTCGTCCTGGGTCATGCCGCGCACGCGGGTCAGTCCGTGCACCACACCGGACTTCTCATACCGGTAGACAGCGCCGAACTCGAACAGGCGCAGCGGCAGCTCGCGGTAGGAGCGTCCCCGGGAGCGGAAGATCAGGTTGTGCATGGGGCAGTTCATCGGCTTGAGGTAGTAGTTCTGCCCCTGCCGGGTGATCTCCCCCGTCTCCGGGTCCCGCTGCTCGTCGATGTGCATGGGCGGGAACATGCCGTCCGCGTACCAGTCCAGGTGGCCGGAGACCTCGTAGAGATGCTGCTTGGTGATGTGCGGGGTGTAGACGAACTCATAGCCGGCCTCGGTGTGGCGCTGGCGGGAGTAGTCCTCCATCTCCTTGCGGATGATGCCGCCGCGCGGGTGGAACACCGGCAGGCCCGAGCCCAGCTCGTCCGGGAAGGAGAACAGGTCCAGTTCGGAGCCCAGCTTGCGGTGATCGCGCCGCTCAGCCTCGGCCAGGCGCTCCTGGTAGGCCTTCAGGTCCTCCTTGGTGGGCCAGGCGGTGCCGTAGATGCGCTGGAGCTGCTTGTTCTTCTCGTTGCCCAACCAGTAGGCGGCGGCGGAGCGGGTCAGGGCGAAGGCGTTGGAGATCAGCTTGGTGTGGGGCAGGTGGGGCCCGCGGCAGAGGTCGCACCACACGGCTTCGCCGGACTTGCGGTCCACGTTGTCGTAGATGGTGATCTCTCCGGCACCGACCTCCACGGAGGCCCCTTCACCGGCGTCCTCGGCGTCGTCCTTCTTGCCCAGCAGCTCCAGCTTGTAGGGCTCCTGCGCCATGGCCTCGCGGGCCTCGTCCTCGGTGACCACCCGGCGGACGAAGAGCTGGTTGGTGTTGATGATCTTCTGCATCAGCTTCTCGATCGCCTTCAGGTCCTCCGGGGTGAAGGGCTCGGTGACGTCGAAATCGAAGTAGAAGCCGTCAGTGATGTAGGGCCCGATGCCCAGCTTGGCGTCCGGGCGCAGCTGCTGCACGGCCTGGGCCATCACGTGGGCGGTGGAGTGGCGCAGCACGTTCAAGCCGTCCTGCTCAGAGATGGCCACGCCCTGCACGTCGGCACCGGCGGGGATCTGCCGGGAGAGGTCCTGCAGCTCACCGTCCACCCTCATCACCACGGTGGTGCGTTCGTCCTTGAACAGGTCCAGGCCGGTGGTCCCCGAGGTCACCTCCCGCTGCTCCGCGTCGACGGTGATGGTGATCAGATCCTGCTGTGACGCCTCAGACACGGACGTACTCCTTCTCGGGTAGGGCTTCAGGGCTGGTGGCATACGGTGGCCACCGCCAGCCACCGGTCATTCTAGGTCAGGTCGGGGCAGGGGCCTGGCCGTCCTGCCGTGCTGGCGCAGGTCAGCGCTCAGGGGCGGGGAGCAGCTCCCAGGTCTCCGGGTGAGGCACCGGCACCGGACGGTGCTGATCGGCTCGCCGAGGTGGCGGGCTGCTGTGGCGTTGGCCTCCGGTGGCGTCCGGGTTCTCCGGCGGTACCCCGACGGCGGCGCCCACCTTGACCGGCCAGCCGCCGGTGGAGTGGTGGGGCACGTCCGGCAGTGCCCCCGGAGCGTCCCAGGGCTGTCCGGCCCGGCGTGCTGCCGCTGCCTGACGGTCACGGCGCAGCCAGGCCCGCCACTGCTCCCGGGTGCTGTCCAGGTAGTCCGGGTTCGGCAGGGTCTCCGGGCGGTGCAGGTCCCAGGCACGGATGGCCTGCAGGCTGATCGCCTTCGGTCCGGTCCGGCGGGTGGTCCCCTCGATCAACATCAGCCGCGCGGAGAAGAGCATCTCACCGGTCTGGTGCTGGGCCTCGGTGAAGAAGGAAGCGTCGATGCAGCCGGTGCCGTCATCCACCGAGATGAACACCACCCGCTTGCCTGAGCGCATGGGCGGGGTCTGGGTGGCCACCCGGACTCCGGCGACCAGCACCCGGGACTGGGAGCGCAGCGAGAGCAGGTCTTCTGCGGCGGTCACCCCCAGGGCGTCCAGGTAGGCACGGTGGGACTCCATCAGGTGGGCGCTGGTGTCCATGGCGGTCAGGTCCAGTTCGGTGCGCACCTGCTGGTCCCGGCTGGGACTGGGGAACATCGGGGTGAGTGCGGCGGTCTCGGTGTCCGGAAGTGCGAAGGAGAGCTGCCCGTCCACCTGCCGACTGCCCGCCCGGCGGCGGCGTCCGTCTGGGTGATGGCCCAGCGGAGCCGAGCTGCCGGTGCCGGCGTGCTGCAGCTCCAGATGGTGGACCAGGTCCGTGCGGGAGGCCCCACCGGGAGGCAGCAGGCAGTCCAGGGCTCCGAGCTGGGCGAGGCGTTCCAGGTTCCGACGGGTGGGCCGGGCGCGGTCGCGCACATCGGCCAGGGAGGTGTAGGGCTGGCCGGCCATCAGACGCTTGATCTCGGTTCCACTCAGCCCGGACATGCTGGTGAAGGCCATCCGCACGCCCCACCGGCCCTGGCCGCCGTCGGGAAGCTCTGGATGAGAGGGCACCCACTCCAGACGGAAGCGGTCCGTGGAGACGTTCACATCCACCGGGAGCACCGGGATGCCCATGCGGCGGGCCTCGGCGACCATCAGCCGCCGGGGATACATGCCGGGGTCGTGCTCGAAGATCCCGGCCAGGAACGCCTCCGGATGGTGGGTCTTGAGCCAGGCGGAGTAGTAGGTGGGCACGGCGAACGCGGCGCCGTGGGCCTTGCAGAAGCCGAAGGAGCCGAAGGCGTGGAGGGTCCCCCAGACCTCGTCGATCACCTCCAGCGAGTAGCCGCGGGCCAGGGCCTCGCGCCGGAAGAAGGCCTCCACGCCCTGCTCCCCCGGACCGCCGATCTGCCGGCGGAACTCGTCGGCCCGGGCCAGCCCACACCCGGTCATCACATCGAACATGCGCAGCACCTGCTCGTGGAAGACGGTCACCCCATGGGTCTCGGCCAGCACCGGCGCCAGGTCCGGGTGGGGGTAGCGGGTCATCCCCCAGCCGTGGCGCTGCTCCAGGAAGGGGCGGACCATGTCCGACTGCATGGGGCCAGGGCGGAACAGGGAGATGTCGATGATCAGATCGTTGAACTCCACCGGGGCCATCTTCCCGATCAGCTCGCGCTGTCCCGGCGACTCGATCTGGAAGCAGCCCAGGGTGTGGGTGGTGCGGATCATCTCGTAGGTGGCCGGGTCATCCAGGGGCACCTGCTCCAGGTCCACGGTCTCCCCCGTGGTCCGTTCGATCTCCTGCAGGGTGTAGGCGATGGTGGACTGCATCCGCACTCCGAGCACGTCCAGTTTGAGCATGCCCATGGGGTCCATGTCGTGTTTGTCGAACTGGCTCATGGGCAGCCCGATTCCCGAGGGCTGGACGGGAGTGCGGTCCAGCAGGGTGGCATCCCCCAGGATCACTCCGCAGGGGTGCATGGAGATGTGCCGGGGCAACCGGTCCAGGCGCTCGGTCAGGTCCACCAGCAGGTCCAGCTGCTGCTGTCCCTGTCTGCGCCCGGACTCCACGCGGTCGGCGAAGCCACGCAGCTCCGGCATCCGGTCCATGGCCTCGCGGAAGCTGGACGCGGAGAAGCGCCACATCTGCTTGGCGATCCCGTCCACCTGGTCCGATTCCATCCCCAGAGCCAGCCCGGCATCCCGGACCGCTCCGCGCACCCGGTACCCGTTCTGCATGCTCATCAGGGTGGTGCGCTCGGCCCCGAACCGCTCGAACATGGCCCGGTAGACCTCGTGCCGGCGGGCTGACTCCACGTCCACATCGATGTCCGGCAGCGTGGAGCGGTCCTGGGAGAGGAAGCGCTCGAAGATCAGCTCGTGCTCCAGGGGGTCCACGTTGGAGATGCGCAGCACGTGGTTCACCAGGGAGGAGGCGCCGGAGCCGCGCGCTGAGACACGCACCCCCATGCCCTCGATCATCCGCACCACCTCGGCCACGGTGAGGAAGTAGCTGGCGAAGCCGAGCCGTTCGATGATGCCCAGCTCGTGCTCCATCCGCTGCTCCAGCTCCCGCCCCTCGTGGGTGGCGGCGAACCGTCCGCCGCTGACCAGGTGCGGGTACCGGGCACGGGCGCCGGCCAGGGAGCGATTCCTCAGCTCGCGCTCCGGCGCGCCGCTGATGCCGATCACGGAGGCTTCTGGCACCACCGGACGCATCCAGCCCAGGTCCGGCCCCGGATCCATCCGGCAGAGATCGGTCAGCTCTGCGGTCTGCTGCAGCAGCTCCTGCACGGCATCGGCTCCCTCTCCGGAGTCCCTGCCGATCTCCCGGGCGATCTGCTCCATGGCGGCACCCGGTTTGAGCCAGCCCTGCCCGTTGGGCTGGAGGTCGTCTAGAGCCTCCAGGGAGCTCAGGGTGCGTGCCGCGTCCAGCACGTCCGCGGTGGCGGCTCCGTCCGGCGCGGCATAGCGCACGGCGTTGGTCAGCACGGCCGGCACACGCGTGTCCCGGCTGGCCCGCAGCATCCGCACGGCATGCGCGGTGGAGAGCCGCTGCCCGGGTGGGGACAGATGGGAGACCACCTCCACCCTCAGCGACCCGGCGGGCAGAACAGCCTTCCACCGGCGCAACAGGGTCCGCCCCTGCGTGTAGCGGCGCGCGGCCATCGCCTGCCCCACCTCGGAGCCGGGCCCCACCAGGACATAGAGCAGCGGTTCGGCGGGGTCCTCACCGGAGGCGTGCGCGGCCAGTTCGGCCACCCTGACGTAGGGAGACCCGCCTGCCGAACCCCCGGTGGTGTGGGCGTGGGCATCGGAGATCAGTCGGCACAGGGCACGGTAGCCCGCCCCGTCGCAGCCACCTCGGGCCAGCACCACCACCCGACCGGCAGGATGCTGCGGAGCATGGCCCGTCACCGGAACAGCCACCTGACCGTCTGGACCGACGCCGTCCCACGCCACCGCCAGATCCACGCCGACCACCGGGGCCAGCCCGGCGTTCAGACAGGCCTGGACGTGCTTGGCCATGCCATAGAGCCCGTCACGGTCCGTGCAGGCCAGGGCGTCGGCACCGTCCGCCGCAGCGGCCTGGGCCAGCTCCTCCGGCCAGGACACTCCGTAGTGCGCGCCGAAGGCACTGGCCACATGCAGATGCGTGAACCCGGCCCCGGCACCCATCAGGCGCTCTCCCGCAGGTCCTGCCGGACGGCGTCGTGGATCTGGATCAGCCGCCACCGTCCGGAGTCCAGGTGGTGGGAGATGTCCAGGGTGAGCAGCGGCGAGCGGGGCGCACGGGCCAGACGGACCTGCACCCGCCAGACCTCGTGGTCCACCAGTCCGGCACCGCGTCCGCGCTCGGCTCGGCGCTCCTCCGCCCACCACCGGCGCCGCTCGAACCAGCGCACCGGTTCAGCGGCCACCACATACGTGCGCCCGTTCCACTCCAGCTGCTCCGGCACTCCGGCCGAGGATCGGCCGACGGCCACCGACTGTGTGAAGACTCCCATGAGATGTGTTCCTGCCCTCTGACGTTCTGTCCTCCCCGCCGCGGGGATGCGACGGGGTGTCCAGGTCCACCGGCTGCAGGTCGGCACCGTCTGGGAAGGAACGGTCCGAGCAGCACCGGTGACCCGGCTTCAGGTGGGACGCGCGCGACACGCCGGACGGGAAGTGCGTGACGACTGCGCCCCACCATGGTATTCGAATATCTGTTCGATCACCAGTCAGGACAGTAGGCAGGGGCCCGGACACGTTAAGCGCGGAGGCGTCACGGTGCAGCGCCTTGTCCTGTCCGGCCGATCCTCTACGGTGTCGCCATGCCCGCTCTGCACGATGTCCATGACCCTCTGGTCACTCGCACCTGCGTCCTGCTGCTCGACGCCGTCGAGCTGCTCCACCGGCGCGGACTCCACCAGGTCCGGGCCCTGCCCTACATGGCCCCGTCCGGCATGTACTGGCGGTGCGAGGTCAGCGCCGGCCAGTCGGATCCCCGCACCGGAGAAGCCCGGACGGTGCGCTACACCATGGGCGACGGCCCGGAGCTCCCCGGCCTCCGGGTCACGGCGAGCACCACCACGGCCCAGGTGGCTGATGCACTGCATCACGCCGTGGGCGCCCCCTCACCGGAGGCGAGCGATCCGGCCTACACGCGCTGGTATGCCGAGCTCCTGGCGGCCTGCCGGGAGCATCAGGCGCTGCCGGTGGCGTTCTCCGACTCCTGGGGTCCGGTGGACGGATGGGAGATCGGCTGGAACTCCGGCGTCCTCCATCCGCAGCCGCCGGAGCGGGAGCACCCCGCGCGGCGTCCAGAGGAGAGGGCCTGATCGTCACGGCCGCCCGGTCACAGCAGCGTGCCCTGCTCCTCGGTGAGCGGCTCGATCAGATCGGGCCCATTGTTCCGCACAGTGCCCACCGCCGGGTCCACCTCATGCAGGGTCCACTCGGCGGCGGTGCCGTAGGCCCGGGCCAGCACCAGGTCCACGAGCTCCTGGGCCTGAGCGGCCGATCCCAGCTTCTCCGGCCGCAGCCACTCATCCATGGTGGCCCGATCCATGGGCAGGGGAAGCCGGTCGTGCAGTCCGTGCAGTCGATCCAGGGTCTCGTCCCCGCTGCCGGCCTCGGGAGACGGGCCGGTGAGGATGGTGCAGCTGAGCACCCACTGGCCGGGCTCCCCCTCGGCCACCGCAGGGTCCCGCCACCACTCGTAGAGACCGGCGAAGAACGTCATCGCCCCGTCCGCACGGTGCACGTAGAAGGGCCGCTTCCGAGCGGCCTTGCCGTCCGGCCCCTTCTCTCCGGGTCCGGGCTTGAGCCACTCGTAGTAGCCGTCCACCGGGATCGCACAGCGCCGGGCCCTGACGGCCGATCGGAACGTCGGCTTCTCCGTCACGGTCTCTGAGCGCGCATTGAACGCACGCACCCCCACGGAGAGGTCCTTGGCCCAGATCGGCACCAGACCCCACCGGGCCACGTGGACTTCTCGCCGCACCTGCGGCGCTCCGGACGCCTGAGGCGAGGGGTCGTCGTCGGGACCCTGGTCCGGGTCCACCGGGCGCTCCAGCACCACCGTCACATCAGCGGTGGGCGGGACGTTCCAGCTCGGCGGCGGCAGCACCAGCTCCTCCTCCGGAGGCAGCGCACCGGCCTCGGCCACCAAGTCCCCGATGGCCCGGGCCATCACGAATCGTCCGCACATGCCACCAGTGTGCCACCGTCAGTCGGTGCCGGCCTCCGGGTCCACCACGCCGATCGCCACCGCCAGGTCCTGCCAGCTCATGCCCACGCCCTTGAACACCCGGGGGCGCGAGGTGTCCGCCTCCACGGCGCCGGTGACCACGTCCTTCAGGTCCACCAGGTCGGCCTCGGCCAGGGCACCCTCCTCGATCGCCATCACCACATCACCGGCCTCCCGCAGGGCCGTCTCCCGGTCCTCCACCACCACCTGGGCACGGCCCATCAGGGTGGCGTCCAGCTCGCGGCGGTCCGGCTCATGCGAGCCCATGGCCACCACACAGGCGGTGTCCGGGACCAGAGATCCGTCGAACAGCGGCTCACCTGCCGAGGTGGTGCAGGCGATCAGGTCAGCGCCGCGCACCTCCTCGGCGTCGCCGGCCCGCGCAGACATCCCCTGAGAGACGGCGTGCTCGACGGCGGCCGTCACCTTCTCCGGTGACCGGCCACAGATCACGACGTCGGTGAAGTCACGGATCGCTGCCAATGCGTCCAGGTGCCCCAGGGCCTGCAGGCCGGTCCCGAAGACCACCAGCTTCTGCGCGTCCCATGCGGTCAGGTGGTCCGCGGCCACCGCGGAGACGGCCGGGGTGCGCAAGGCGGTCAGTCCGTTGCCCTCCATCAGGGCCTGCACGCTCAAGGTCTCCGAGTCCATGAGCACGTAGGTCGCCTGGATCCGGGGCAGGCCGCGCCCGGGGTTGTCCGGGGACACCGAGGCGACCTTGGTGCCGGCCCAGTCGCCCAGCACGGAGGGCATCAGGAGCAGGTGCCCGGTCTGGGCCGGGACGTTCATCCGGGCCGGATCCTGCTGGGGATCGAACCCGGACTGCAGGGCAGCCTCCACCAGACGGCGGGCCCGATCCACCGGCACCGCCTGCTCCACCTGCTCGGCACTGAACCAGGCTGGGCCAGCACCCCCGCCGCCCAGGCGCCGGGCGTCGCCGTGCCCTGCTGCCTGAGATGCGTGGGGAGCTGACTGGTCGGAATGCTGAGGGGTGGTCATGCAGGTCCTCCTGGAGGTGATGAAAACGGATGAGATGGTGCCGTTGACGGCGATCGGGCGCCAGTGCCGCCAGCCGCCGTGGGGATGCCGGCAGCCTCGTCAGCGGCAGCCTCCTTGCGGGCGATCGCCGGGGCGAAGAACACGGCGATGATCGAGATCGCAGCGGTCAGCAGGATGTACAGGGCGATCGAGACCCAGGCGCCGTTGAACTCCTGGAGCAGGAAGGTGGCGATCAGCGGTGCCGTTCCGCCGGCCAGTGCCGCGCCGATCTGGTAGCCCAGGGTGACGCCGGTGTAGCGGACGCGGGCGGAGAAGATCTCCGAGCACAGGGTGCCCAAGGTGGCGGTGACCGGAGGCCAGACCACACCGAGGCCGATGATCACGGCGGCGAACACCGCCCAGTCCTGCTGCAGGTCCAGCAGGAGGAAGAACGGGAACGCGAACGCGGCGATCAGGATGGCGCCGGTGAAGTACACCTTGAACCGACCCACGCGGTCCGAGAGGGAACCCATGATCGGGATCATCACCGTGGACAGTGCCGCACCAGCCGTGACGGCGTTGAGCGAGACGGACTGCTGGTAGCCCAGGTTCCCGGTGGCGTAGGAGACCACGAAGGTGGCGAAGATGTAGAACGGGGCGGTCTCCACGACCTTCACGCCCACTGCCACGAGCACAGCACGCCAGTGGTGCTTGAGGGTCTCGGCGATGGGCAGCTTGGGGATCTCCCCGGACTCCTTCGCCTTCTTGAAGTGCGGGGTCTCCCCCAGGCCACCACGGATCCACAGGCCCACGATGACCAGCAGGATCGAGGCGATGAACGGGATGCGCCAGCCGATGCCGGTCAGGAACTCCTCACCGAACATGGACACCACGGCGAACGCGGCCGAGGCCAGCAGCATGCCGATGGTGATGCCCATCTGCGGCACCGAGCCGAAGAATCCACGTTTCTCCTTCGGCGCGTACTCGTAGGCCAGCAGCAGCGCGCCACCCCATTCACCACCGATCGCCAACCCCTGCAGGATCCGGCAGATCACCAGCAGGATCGGCGCCAGGATGCCGACCTGGTCGTAGGTGGGCAGCAGGCCGATCGCCACGGTGGCCCCGCCCATCAGCGACAGGGTCACCACCAGGGTGACCTTGCGGCCCACTCGGTCCCCGAAGTGCGAGAAGACGATGCCACCGAGCGGACGGATGAAGAACGTCAGCGCGAGGGTCAGGTAGGACAGCATCTGGGATACGTAGGGGTCATCCGTGGGGAAGAACTGCTTGTTGAAGATCAAGGCCGAGGCGGTGGCGTAGAGGAAGAAGTCGTACCACTCGATGGAGCTGCCCGCCAGGGATCCGGAGAGGACCCGGAGGTTCGTGGTCGGCTTGCCCACTTCGGGGGCTTCGCCCGGACCGGCTGGCGTGTGCTGTCCTGGAGAAGTCTGCGCCCGGGAGTGCCCCGGTGTCTGATGCTGCTGTGGTGCGTTCACTGTCGTTCCCTTCGTGAGTGACCTGCACCACAGTACAATGTTACATGTTCCGATGCCAGAGCAGCCGGACATCAGGAGGACGGCACCGTCGGGCGAACCTCTCAGCCGATGCCTGGCTCATCCTCACCCGCCCACACCCCGGACACATGACCGAGGTGGGCGTTCATCAGCTCCTCCATCTGCACGCTGTCACGCGCTGCCAGCGCCCGGACCATCTTCCGGTGCTCCTCGGCGGTCTCCACCAATCGGCCTTCGGCGGCCAGGTCCTTCAGTCCGGTCAGGCGGGTCATGGAGCGCAGGGACCGCACATGCCGAACGGCCACCTCATTGCCGGCCGCCTCCAACAGACCCAGGTGCAGATCCATGTCCGTCCGGATGAACTCGACCAGGTCCCCCGCGGCGGCGGCCTCCACGGACTGGTCAGCCAACTCCTGAGAGCGTCCCAACAGCCCCTCGTCCACGCCCCGCTCAGCCACCTGGACCATCAGTGGCACCTCGATCAGCCGGCGCAGCTGCAGGATCTGACGCCGTGTCTCCTCAGAGACCTCGATGACGCGGTAGCCCTTGTACCGGATCGGGCTCACGTGCCCCTCGGTGGCCAGGTCCAGCATCGCCTCCCGGACCGGGGTGGCCGAGACCCCGAACTCTGCCGCCAGGGTGGGCGCGCTGAGCACTTCCCCCGGACGCAGGTCGCCGGCCACCAGAGCATGCCGCAGCCGCGCGGCCACCTGATCCCTCAGCGGCAATGACCGCTGTTCGGCCAGCCGCAGAGGCTCGCGTCCTGCGTGGCTCATCTCCGCTCGATCCATGCCACCAGTGTGCCGCACCCCGGACCCGACACGGTTCGGCCCAACCACCTGCCATGTGATGGACTGGTCACTGCAGACCCCCACAACGTGCCCGACGACGGCGCCTCACCTTCGGTGTGACGGTCGCCTTAGCCCGTGGTGCAGGACAGGAGCAGAACCGTGCCTCAGACCGTGCGTGGCGTGATCGCCATGGAGAAGGATGCCCCGGTGAGCATCCAGGAGATCGTGATCCCCGATCCTGGGCCCGGAGAGGCCGTGGTGGACATCCTGACCTGCGGGGTGTGCCATACCGACCTGCATTACGTCCAGGGTGGGATCGGGGATGAGTACCCGTATCTGCTGGGCCATGAGGCCACCGGAATCGTCTCCCAGATCGGTGAAGGCGTCACCGAGGTCGCAGTCGGTGACAAGGTCATCCTGAACTGGCGTGCCGTGTGCGGTGAGTGCCGGGCCTGCGCCAAGGGGCAGCCTCAGTACTGCTTCGACACCCACAACGCCACCCAGAAGATGACCCTGACCGACGGCACCGAGCTCTCCCCGGCACTGGGCATCGGCGCGTTCTGTGAGAAGACCCTGGTCGCGGCCGGCCAGTGCACCAAGGTCGAGGGCGTCACCGAGGACCAGGACGCCGCCGTGGGCCTGCTGGGCTGCGGCATCATGGCCGGCATCGGGGCGGCCATCAACACCGGAGCCGTCCAGCGCGGCGAGTCCGTGGCCGTCATCGGCTGCGGCGGCGTCGGAGCAGCCGCCATCGCCGGCGCGTCCCTGGCCGGCGCCACCACCATCATCGCCGTGGACCTGGACCCCAAGAAGCTCGAGGCCGCCCAGAAGCTGGGTGCCACCCACACCATCGACTCCAGCCAGACCGACCCGGTCGAGACCATTCGGGAGCTGACCGGAGGGTTCGGCGCCGATGTGGTCATCGACGCCGTGGGCCGGCCCGAGACCTACACCCAGGCCTTCTACGCCCGGGACCTGGCCGGACGCGTCGTCCTGGTCGGCGTGCCCACTCCAGAGATGACCCTGGAGCTGCCGCTGCTGGATGTCTTCGGCCGCGGAGGGTCGCTGAAGTCCTCCTGGTACGGGGACTGCCTGCCCTCCCGGGACTTCCCCATGCTCGTGGAGCAGTACCGACTGGGCCGGTTGGATCTGGATGCCTTCGTCACGGAGAGGATCTCCCTGGACCAGGTCCAGGAGGCCTTCGGCACCATGGCCTCCGGCGACGTGCTGCGCTCGGTGGTGGTCGTCTGATGGCACGCATCGACCATCTGGTCACCTCCGGCACCTTCTCCCTGGACGGGGGGACGTGGGAGGTGGACAACAACGTGTGGATCATCGGCGGCGCCGAGCACTGCGTGGTCATCGACCCCGCCCACGATGCCCGCGCCGTCTGGCGCAAGGTCAACGGACGCCAGGTCCAGGCCATCCTGCTCACCCACGGCCATGACGACCACATCCGCGCGGTCATGGACTTCCGGGAGCTCGTGGACGCCCCCGTGCTGCTGCACCCCGAGGACCGGATGCTCTGGGACGCCGTCTACCCCGACCAGGGACCGGACGGGACCCTGACCGACGGCGAGACCTTCACCATCGCCGGCACCGATCTGCACGTGATCCACACCCCCGGCCACTCCCCCGGCTCGGTCTGCTTCCACGCACCCGATCTGGACGGCGGCACGCTGTTCTCCGGAGACACCCTCTTCCAGGGCGGCCCCGGGGCCACCGGCCGGTCCTACTCGGACTTCGACACCATCATCGACTCCATCCGCACCCGGCTGCTCACCCTGCCCGAGCACACCGTGGTCCACACCGGACATGGAGACGACACCAGGATCGGAGACGAGGCACCCCACCTGCAGGAATGGATCGAGCGCGGCCAGTGAATCGACCGCGCGTCGTGCTGCTCGGCGGCGCGTCCGGGGCGGGCAAGTCCTACCTGGCGTGCCGCCATGGGCGTCCTCACCTTGAGCTTGACGCCTATTACCACGAGATCTCCGACGACGGCCGAAGTGGCGTGCACTTCCCACGCACCCCTTACGGAGAGATCGACTGGGATGACCCACGCACCTGGAACCTGCAGGCGGCTGTGGATGCCTTGGTCGAGCTGATCGAGACGGGCCGCACGCGTATGCCCGACTACTCCATCACCACCTCATCGGTGGTCGGCAGCACGACCCTGGAACTGGGCACAGCGGATTCCTCTGCCGCCACGGTGAGGCCGGGACAGTCCGCAGACCTGATCGTGGCGGAGGGTGTCTTCGCGGATGTGGCCGCGCAGCCCCTGCGGGCGGCCTGCGCCGACCTCGGCGTGCGTGTGGACGCGTACTACATCGACCAGAACACCTTGACCACGGCCACCCGGCGGTTCGCCCGGGATGTGGCAGAGCGGCGCAAGCCGATCCCCTTCCTGGTCCAACGAGGCTGGGCCCTGGCACGCTCGGAACGCAGGAGCAGAGCACGACACCTGCACGCAGGCTTCATCCCCGTCCCCAAGTCCCGCCTCCGCGCGGGCATGCCCGAGCCGTGATGTTCTCAGGGACTGAGCTGCCGGTGTTCTTCTCCAGCCGGTGACGGCGGAACCAGGGTGGCCAGATCCTCGAAGTCCAGACCGTGGTGTGGCCCCAGCCGGTCCCACAGTCGATCGATCACGGTCTGGACCTCCACCGGAGGCTCGGTCCCGGCAGCGGCTCGGGCCTGGTCCGCAGCCCCAGCTGTCTCCGGATCCCAGTCCAGTTCCAACGCCGCATACACGGCCATCAGGACTGCCTGGATGGGCCCAGGATCCTGGATGACCCAGGAGGAGGAGAACAGCCACGCCCCGGAGACCGCACGCTGGGCGGTGCCGATCAGCTTCACCGGGCCACCGTGCGGTCTGTTCCCGTGCACCGAGTACTCGCCCGGGCAGTACTCCCCCGCGATCTGCCCGATCTCAGCGTCCACGCCCGCATCGGCAAGGACCTGACGGTACAGCCCCGCGAAGGATCGGAATCGTTCACGGGATCCGAGCGCGGCGTCCGGCTCCGCCTGCAGGTGGTCCACCACCAAGGACCCCTGGTGGTACGCGGCTGCCCGTCCACCGGCTTGACGGACCACCGGCGTGAAACCATGGGCAAGGCAGGCCTGCCGTGCGGCCTCGAATCCGGGCAGTCGGACATCGCGCTGACCGAAGGCCACTGTCGGCTGGGGACGGTAGACCCGCACCAGCGGCCCGCTCAGTGTTCCGGACTGCAGGGCCCGCAGCAGCCTCACGGAATAGTCCAGGTCCCCCACAGCGCCCAGGCTTCTGGTCTGCACACACCAGGTGACCGGCTCACCCCAGGTGAGGGGGCCGTCGTCGGGAATCTGGGTCTCCTTCATGGGGTGGAGGGGATCCTGCGGATGGTCTGGATCTGTTCCGAGCGTCCGAACGGACCGTGGACATCGTGCAGCACGGCGGAGGTCAGCCCCACTCCGTCTGGACCCACGTTCGAGGTGGTCTGCAGACCCAGATGCTCGCCCGCAGGGAGGCGATGAAGATGGATCTGCAGATCGACGTTGGCGAAGGAGTGACCCCCTGGTCCGGCATCCAGGGCCGGGGCGACGCCGTTGGCCGTGTCCACCATGCCGATCAGCTTGACCATGGGATCGGTCGTCTCGCCCTCGATCATCGGATAGGGATTGGTGAGCCATCCCTGCCCTTGGCCGGGAGCGTGCTCGGGCAGGGCCGAGACGTCGAGGGACTCGATGTAGCCTCCTGGCCACTGACTGATGCCCGGATAGGGGTCGGCCGCCTCCGGACCCCGCATGGCCGGATCGTGATGAACGCTGACCTCGGCGGTGTCCAGGGTGGCCAGTCGCCACGCTCTCCCCACGAGACAGGGCCTGCCTCGACTGATCATGGTCGACTCCACCAGCTCGATGGTCCGGCCCGGGCGGATCGTGCGGGTGAGGACCTCGAACGGCTCGGCGTGTAGCGTGCCCAGGATCTCGAAGGAGAGCCGGGCGACGCGCAGGTCCTCACGGCGCTGGTGGGACTGCAGCTCACCGGCCACGAGCCCGCCCACAGGAGCCATGTGCTGTTCGTCGGCTCGCCAGGCGCCCTGGGTATGGCGGGTGGGGTGGAAGACACCGCGGGAGACGCCGTCGGGGTCCCTGCCAGAAGCCGGCTGGGACTTCAGACGGACGTAGTAGGCATCGGCCTGTGCCCACCTAGTCTCCGCGGTCATCGGCTCGTCTCCTCCAGGTCGAGAGATACCAGGGTCAGGGCTCAGAAGTCCCAGTCGTCGTCCTCGGTGTTCTCGGCCTTGCCGATCACGTAGGAGGAGCCTGAACCGGAGAAGAAATCGTGGTTCTCATCGGCATTGGGGCTCAGAGCCGAGAGGATCGCCGGGTTCACGTCCGTCACGGTGGAGGGGAACATCGCCTCGTAGCCCAGGTTCATCAGGGCCTTGTTGGCGTTGTAGTGCAGGAACTTCTTGACGTCCTCGGCCAGCCCGACCGAGTCGTAGAGGTCATGCGTGTACTGGACCTCGTTCTCATAGAGCTCGAAGAGCAGCTCGAAGGTGTAGTCCTTCAGCTCCGCCTGGCGCTCGGCACGCTCGGTCTCCACACCGCGCTGGAACTTGTAGCCGATGTAGTAGCCGTGGACGGCCTCATCACGGATGATCAGTCGAATCAGGTCAGCGGTGTTGGTCAGCTTCGCGTGCGAGGACCAGTACATAGGCAGGTAGAAGCCGGAGTAGAAGAGGAAGGACTCCAGGATGGTGGAGGCCACCTTCTTCTTCAGCGGGTCATCACCGTGGTAGAAGTCCAGGATGATCTTGGCCTTGCGCTGCAGGTTCTCGTTCTCCTGAGACCACCGGAAGGCATCGTCGATCTGCTTGGTGTTGGCCAGCGTGGAGAAGATCGAGGAGTAGCTCTTGGCGTGGACCGACTCCATGAACGCGATGTTCGTGTAGACGGCCTCCTCATGGGTGGTCAGCGAGTCCGGGATCAGGGAGACCGCACCGACGGTGCCCTGGATGGTGTCCAGCAGGGTGAGCCCGGTGAAGACGCGCATGGTGAGCGTCTTCTCGTCCTCGGTCAACGTGGCCCAGGACTGGATGTCATTGGAGAGCGGCACCTTCTCCGGGAGCCAGAAGTTCGAGGTCAGTCGGTTCCAGACCTCGACGTCCTTGTCATCCTGAATCCGGTTCCAGTTGATCGCGACGACGTGGTCCAGTGTCTTGACCGCTTCGGCCATGATGAATCCTCACTCTGCTCTGCAGTGCTGGCTGCTGTGGTTCGTGGTGGTGCCCGGCGGCGGCACGCTCAGGCAGTGCCGCCGCCGGAATCAGGGGTGGTGGGCTCTGGGGTGCTCCGGGTCAGAGCATGCAGGACACGCAGCCCTCGACCTCGGTGCCCTCCAGTGCCAGCTGGCGCAGGCGGATGTAGTAGATCGTCTTGATGCCCTTGCGCCAGGCGTAGATCTGGGCCCGGTTCAGATCGCGGGTGGTGGCGGTGTCCTTGAAGAACAGCGTCAGTGACAGCCCCTGGTCCACGTGCTGAGTGGCAGCGGCGTAGGTGTCGATGATCTTCTCGTAGCCGATCTCGTACGCGTCGTCGTAGTACTCGAGGTTCTCATTGGACAGGAACGGCGCCGGGTAGTAGACGCGTCCGAGCTTGCCCTCCTTGCGGATCTCGATCTTCGAGGCGACCGGGTGGATCGAGGACGTCGAGTTGTTGATGTAGGAGATCGACCCGGTGGGCGGCACAGCCTGCAGGTTCTGGTTGTAGATGCCGTGCTCCATCACCAGGGCCTTCAGTGCACGCCAGTCATCCTGGGTGGGGATGTGCACGCCCGAGTCGGCGAACAGCTCGGCGACTCGCGCGGTGGCAGGGGCCCACTCCTGGTCGGTGTACTTGTCGAAGAACTCCCCGGTGGCGTACTTCGAGTCCTCGAATCCACCGAAGCGCTGACCGGTCTCCTGAGCGATCAGGTTCGAGGCGCGCAGGGCGTGGTAGAGGACCGTGTAGAAGTAGATGTTCGTGAAGTCGATGCCCTCCTCGGACCCGTAGTGGACCCGCTCCCGGGCGAGGTACCCGTGCAGGTTCATCTGGCCCAGACCGATGGCATGGGAGGAGGTGTTCCCCTTGACGATCGAGGGCACCGAGTTGATCTCCGACATGTTCGACACGGCGGTGAGCGCACGGATGGCCGTCTCGATGGACTGGCCGAAGTCCGGGGAGTCCATGGTCTTGGCGATGTTCATCGACCCGAGGTTGCAGGAGATGTCCTTGCCCACATGGGTGTAGCCCAGGTCGTCGCCGAATTCAGAGGCCTCAGAGACCTGGAGGATCTCGGAGCACAGGTTGGACATGGTGATCCGGCCCTTGATGGGATTGGCCCGGTTCACGGTGTCCTCGAAGACGATGTACGGGTAGCCAGACTCGAACTGGATCTCGGCCAGCGTTTGGAAGAACTCACGGGCGTTGATCTTGGTCTTCTTGATGCGGGCATCGTCGACCATCTCGTAGTACTTCTCGGTGACCGAGATCTCGGTGAACGGCACCCCGTAGACGCGCTGGACGTCGTACGGGCTGAAGAGGTACATGTCCTCGTTCTTCTTGGCCAGTTCGAAGGTGATGTCCGGTATGACCACGCCCAGCGAGAGGGTCTTGATGCGGATCTTCTCATCCGCGTTCTCACGCTTGGTGTCCAGGAAGCGGTAGATGTCCGGATGATGGGCGTGCAGGTACACGGCACCTGCGCCCTGACGGGCACCGAGCTGGTTGGCGTAGGAGAAGGAGTCCTCCAGCAGCTTCATGACCGGGATGACACCGGAGGACTGGTTCTCGATCTGCTTGATCGGCGCGCCGTGCTCGCGGATGTTGGTCAGGGACAGAGCCACACCGCCGCCGCGCTTGGACAGCTGCAGGGAGGAGTTGATGCCACGGGCGATCGACTCCATGTTGTCCTCGATGCGCAGCAGGAAGCAGGAGACCAACTCGCCGCGCTGGGCCTTGCCGGCGTTGAGGAAGGTGGGGGTGGCCGGCTGGAAGCGTCCACCGATCATCTCCTCCATCAGGTGCGTCGCCAGGGTCTCGTCGCCCTGGGCCAGGTGCAGGGCGACCATGCACACGCGGTCCTCATAGCGCTCGAGGTACCGCTTGCCGTCGAAGGTCTTCAGCGCATAGGAGGTGTAGAACTTGAAGGCGCCCAGGAAGGTGGGGAAGCGGAACTTGGCCTTGTAGGCGCGGTCGTACAGCTGGTGGATGAACTCGGAGGAGTACTGCTCGAGGGTCTGCGCCTCGTAGTACTGGTGCTCCACCAGGTAGGCCAGCTTCTCGTCCAGATCATGGAAGAACACGGTGTTGGTGTTCACGTGCTGCAGGAAGTACTGCCGCGCCGCGGCGTGGTCTGCTTCGAACTGGATCCGCCCGTCCGGACCATAGAGATTCAACATGGCGTTCAGCTCGTGGTAGCCGAGGTTCTGCCAGGCATCCGGCATCTGCTTGGCAGAGCGGATCATGTCCTGTTCGGTCAGCGTTGCTCCCAAAACCGTTCCAATCCTTCTCGGACGGCCACGACATCCTCAGCCGTGCCCATCAATTCGAATCTGTACATCAGGGGCACTCCGCACTTGGCGGAGACGATGTCCCCGGCCAGGCAGTAGGCCTCATAGAAGTTGGTGTTTCCTCCGGCGATCACGCCCTGGATCAGGTCCCTGTTGGCCTTGACGTTGAGGAACTTGATCACCTGCTTGGGCACCGCGCCCTTGCCGTCTCCCCCGCCATAGGTGGGCAGCACGAGCACGAACGGCTCGGTGGCCAGCAGCGTGGGCTCCTTGGTCATCAGCGGCAGCCGGGCAACCTGCTCGGCGGCGAAGCCCAGCTTGCCGACGAAGCGGTGGGTGTACCCGGATGCCGAGGAGAAGTAGATCAGCCGAGCGGACACCTGCCGGGGCGATTCGGCCTCGGCGGTGTCCGTTGTCCTCTCGACCAGGGCTGACCTCATGTCCGAGCCTTCGGTGATCAGGCCACCGAGGCCGCTGCCGACTGGGCGAGCTCCTCGATCTTGTCCGGACGGAATCCGGACCAGTGGTCGGCATCGGTGATGACGACCGGGGCCTGCATGTAGCCCATGGCGCGCACGCGCTCGAGCGCCTCGGCATCCTGGGACATGTCCACGGACTGGTAGGCGATGCCCTTCTTGTCCAGGGCGCGGTAGGTCGCGTTGCACTGGACGCAGGCCGGCTTGGTGTAGACGGTGACGGTCATGGTCGCTCCTCTGTGGTGCTGGAGATGACGGGGTCCGCCATGCTCCGTGGTTCACGGTGTTCGGGAAGTCTGTGGGGCCGGCTGCAGGTGTTCACGGGAAGTCCTGGAGCCACGGCCACTGAGGGCCGCTTGCTCGAATAGATACTACATCTTGGGATCGAGGAGTGGTGCGACCACAAGATGATGTGCTTACAAGTGTGTCATTCTGTCCCCGCTTCGTCCACAGGCCACGAGCCGAGGTGTGGACGGGCCAGCAGTCGCTCGATGGCTCAGAACCCACGGGATCACGCGGCACGGACACGCGAGGTCCGACCGAGGCCCGGCCGCCGTCCACAGGTGTGGAGAAGACTGGTGCGAGGTTGTTCACAGCATCGGCGAATCTCGCCGACGGGCGTGTCGCCCGGCGCGTCGTCGTCTCAGGGACGAGCCGGGTCCAACACCGCATCCAGATCGAAGAAGGGGTCCAGGAACCCTCGCCCGGCCAGGTCACGGTCGAAGGTGAGCCCGTCCAGATTGATGCGTGCCTGACGCAGATAACCCTCGTGCCGCTGCATCCAGTGCGGGGTGGAGGTGTCCACCCCGTAGAAGAACTGGAAGCCGGCATCCTGGAGCAGCTCGTACTTGGGTCCTGAATAGGGCGGGACGCGCGAGATGTCGGCGCCGAACGGATAGATCAGGTGGTGGGTCTCCCCCACGATCGGCTGGACTTCGGCGGCCCAGAGATCGGTGTCACGACGTATCCGGTCCATTCCCGAGGTCGTCATGCTCAGGTGGCCCCAGGAATGGGAGGCGAAGACCCACCCGTCCTGCTTCAACGCCTCCGCCACCTGGGTCGCCTCGGCCTGTTTGGCTGCGATGTCGGGGTCGTCGGAGTACTCCGACTCGGAGGTCCGGTGCCCCAGCACCCCGTTGTATCCGGTCACCGCCAGGATCCCCTTGGCGCCCCGGTAGGAGAAGTCAGGGTGCTCGTCCACGAAGCGGTCGACCACGGGCACCACGTCATAGGCGCCGCGGTGCTCGTTGCCCTCCGCGTCGATGTAGGTGTTGGTGACCGAGCCGTCCTCGTCCAGGACCAGGCTGCGGGCGAAGCCGTCCTGCTCCATGTACTCGTAGTAGTTCACATCGTCCTGGGAGAGCACGAGCGGCTTCTTCCCTGGCGGCAGATGGATGTCCCGATACTGCATCTGCCCGTCCGCGTCCAGCGCTGCGATGTCGTCTGGACTCACCAGCACGAAGTCGTTGGCGTGCAGCTGTTCCAGGATCGCCTCGAACTCCTTCAGGGTGACCATGTAGTCCAGATAGCCCTGCTGCATGTGGTCACCGTCGAAGGCCCGCTCCGGATCCACGATCAGCGAGTGGACGAATACATGGGAGATCGCCCCGTTGTCCTCCCAGACCACCGTCTCAGCCTTGCCAGCGGCGGCCTGGTCGCGCAGCTCTTGGGCCTCGCCGGAGTCGATGCCCTCCAGAGTCTTGACGGCGGCATCGTAGTCATAGCTGGCCACCTGGAAGCGTGCGGACTCCACGGCAGCCGCACGGCGCTGCTCCTCCTGCTGGGCGGCCTGCTCCTCGGCGGAGGGAGCGGACGGACTGGCTCCCTCCGAGGAGGGACCACTCTCGCACGCCGTCCCGGCCACCAGCGTGGCAGCCAAGATCCCGGTCAGGACGAATCGCCGTGTGTCCATGGTCCCCTCCTCGTCGGAACTGCGGTGCCGGCTCACGCCAGCTGTCCGCGCTCAGGCATCAGCCTCTCACTGGGCGTCGTTCCAGGACCAGACGTCGTCGCCTCGCAACGTGGCGTCAGCGCCGCCGTCGCAGTAGATGACCTGTCCGGCCAGGTGGGTGTTCTCCTCGCTGGTCAGCCAGGCCAGCAACGTGGCGATCGACTCCGGAGGCTGGTGGTAGTTCAGGGGCATGGGCACGTGGGAGTCCACCATGGCCCGGCTCTCCTCGGTCGCCAGCAGCTGCTGGGTCATCGGGGTCAGCACGGTCCCCGGCGCCACGGCGTTGAGCGGGATCCCCGCGCCAGCCCACTCCGGGGTGATCGAGGCCCGGCGCACCCACCGGGACAGTGCCCGCTTGGACGAGGGGTACACCGCATACCCGGCTTGGGGGCCCTGGTCGGCGAAGCTCTGGGCGATCTCGAGTCCGCGGGCCTCGTCCCCTGCCAAGGCGGCCTCCACCATCTCCGGCGAGTTGGGCTGCAACGAGGCCATGGAGGACACGACGGCGGCCCGCGGGTGGGGTGCCGCAGCCAGGGTGGGGCGCAGGGCCTCCAGGAACTCGACGACGCCGAAGTAGTTCACCGACAGGGTGGCCGGGACCGGAGCCGAGATGCCGGCACAGGCGATCACGGCGTCCACGGAGCCCCCGGCCAGTTCCACGGCCTGCGCAGCGGCGTCCTGGCGGCCCTGCCGTGTGGACAGGTCGGCCTGGACGTCGGCGTCCTTCAGGTCGACGCCGATCACCCGCTGTCCACGCTCACGCAGCAGTGCCGCGGTGGCAGCACCGATCCCTGAGGCCGAGCCGGTGATCACAGAGGTCCTGGTCATGATGAGTCCTTCACTCGCGGGGATGGTCTGCACTCATCCTGTCACCCCTGAGCTCAGGGGTGATCCAGGGCCGCCAGGGTGTCGCGGACCTCCGGCAGATAGTCCTGGTCACCGGCGATCTCCAGCTGATCACGCAACCGGGTCAGCCACTGCCGTCCGGCGTCGCGGTCTCCCAGGGCCACCAGATGTCGTCCGAGGTGCAGGGTCCACAGCCAGACACCCTCCTCGTCTCGGTCCCGCAGGGCCCGACGGCGAGCGTCGTGGAAGACCTGCGCGGCTCGATCCGGCTGTTCGGAGGCCACGGCCGCCTCCGCCAGGTCCAGCACGATCTCATCGATCAGCGCCGGCTGATCCGTGAACTGGTCCGCATGGGCTGAAGCACAGGCCAGGGCTGCGTCCAGACGCGCCACCGCATCGGTGTGCCGCCCCCTCAGGGTGGAGATCTCGCCGGCGAGCACCAGCGAACGGACGTGCAGGGGCACGTCCTCCCCGGGGTGGGCCTCCAGCTCGCGCACCGCGCGGTCGATCAGGACTGCGGCCTCATCCAGCCTCTCGGGACGGGGCTGGACCTGGTCGCCGACGAGGTCCAGGCCCTGGTCGACCTCGAGCTCAGCCTGCTCCACCCAGACCGCGGCCTGAAGGAGTCGGTCACCGTCCCGTCGGGCCCAGTCCTGGATCCGGCCAAGCGCCGAGTGGGCACTGTCGGCATCTCCGATCGAGGTCAGCAGTCCGGCCAAATGGAGTTCCAGGCGTCGAGCCGTCTGCTCCTGGTCGGCGGACTCGTAGGCGGTCACCGCCTGGCGGTACAGTTCGGCGGCGGCCGCCAGGCTGCCCTCGTCCTCCAGGTCGGCGGCCACCTCCCACAGCTCCTCTGCCAGACCGGCTGGATCAGGGAGCTCGCTGGGCGCAGTCACCGGTTCAGGCCTCCGAGGCGGCGCGCTGGGTGGCTTCGTCGAACTCGGTCTGCCCACGGTCACCGGTGAGCATCTTGTAGGTGACGCCGGCGAACAGTGCGCCCACGATCGGGGCGACGATGAACAGCCACACCTGCGACAGCGGCTCAGGACCGGCGAACCAGGCGACGCCGAGAGAGCGGGCCGGGTTGACGGAGGTGTTGGACACGGGGATGGAGATCAGGTGGATCAGTGTCAGGGCCAGACCGATGGCCAGGGGCGCGAAGCCCTTGGGCGCGTGAGTGGAGGTGACGCCCAGGATGACCCAGATGAACACCGCTGTGAGGATGATCTCGATCAGCAGGACAGCCACCAGGGAGTAGCCGCCGGGTGAGAGGTCCCCGAAGCCGTTGGTGGCGAAGCCGGATTCGACGGCGTTGAAGCCCGGTGCGCCGGAGGCGATGACGAACAGCAGTCCGCCGGCCACGGTTGCCCCGAGGATCTGGATCAGGATGTAGGGCAGCACGGCGGCGGCCTCGACACGACCGGCGACCCAGAGACCCAGCGTCACGGCCGGGTTGAAGTGACCGCCGGAGATGTGGCCGAGCGCGTAGGCGCCGGTCACCACGGTCAGTCCGAAGGCCAGGGCGACGCCCAGCCAGCCGATGCCGACCGGGAACCCGGCTTCGGTCATGGCGGTGGCAGCCAGCACGGCCGAGCCGCAGCCGCCGAACACGAGCCAGAAGGTGCCGAGGCCCTCGGCCCAGAGTCGATGCATCATGGTGGGCTTCATCAGGGATGACCTTTCCAGAGGTGCGAGGAGGGACGTCGAGGCCCAGGGTACTCTCCCAGACCCGGCACAGCAGTAGGGCCCGGATCCTGGTGGATCCGGGCCCTACCAGGTCTCAACGAGACCTGCGGTGGAGGTAAGGGGATTCGAACCCCTGACCTTCTGCATGCCATGCAGACGCGCTACCAACTGCGCCATACCCCCGCGTTTCTGCGACCTTCCGGCCGAAGCAACTCATTTAGAGTACACACGCTCTGGGGACCGTTGCAAATCGGCGAGCTGTGGTCCCTGTCACTCGCTTCGGCGCCTCTCTCAGACGTTGTAGTCGGCAATCCTCCAGGAGGTCTGCCGGCCCCCTTCATGGCCAGGATCCCGCTCGCCGAACTCGCCCTCGAGGACGATCATCCGACCGTTCTGGAGTCGCTCCAGGGAGGCGTAGGAGGCGGCTGCGGACTGTCCCTCCCCCACCAGCAGCGCGGTGGCCGCGCGCAGACATCCACCATGGGCGACCACCAGCACCTGCTGATCGTCGTGCTGGCACCACTGCGTCGGCGTGCTCGCCGAGATCAGTCCCCGCAGGGTGCGGATCACGCGCAGGCCGGCCTGCGCAGGGGTCTCCCCGCCCACGGGGCCATGCTCGGGGTGGGCCGCACGCCAGGCGGCGAAGTCCTGGGGCCATCGCGCAGAGATCTCCGCGTAGGTCAACCCCTCCCAGTCTCCGCCCGCGGTCTCCATCAGCCCGTCATCCAGGGTGATGTCCAGGCCGCGATCCCTGACGGCGATCTCCGCCGTGCGTCGTGCTCGCCCCAGAGGCGAGGCGTACACGGCATGCAGGTCGGTCTCTGCCAGACGCCGCGCGGCATCTTCGGCCTGCTGGAGCCCGGTGGCGTTCAACTCGATGTCGGTGCGCCCCTGGTATCGCTCAGCGGCATTCCAGTCGGTCTGCCCGTGACGCAGCAGCAGCAGTCTCACGCCTGGGCGGACTCCTGATCGGTGGTGCCCACCTGGTCGGTCGGTGCGGAGACGGCCGCCGGCAGCCCGAGATCGATCAGCGGGCTGTCCTTCCACAGGCGGTCCAGCGCGTAGAAGGCGCGCTCCTCATCGTGCTGGACGTGGACCACGAAGTGTCCGAAGTCCAGCAGCACCCAGCGTCCCTCGGCACGGCCTTCCCGGCGGAGCGGCTTGAGATCGTGCTCCTCACGCAGCACGTCCTCGATCTCGTCCACGATCGCGTTGACCTGCCGTTCGGAGGGAGCCGAGGCGATCAGGAAGGCATCGGTGAGGCCGATCCGCTCGGCCACGTCCACCGCCAGGATGTTCTCGGCCTGCTTCTCCAGCGCGGCGTGGGCGGCCGAGGTCAGTGCGGTCAGGGTGGTCTGGGGTACGGTCACGGGTTCTCCTGGTGGGGTGTGGTTCAGGTGAGGGTCAGGATCAGTGCGACCACCAGGGCGATCAGCCCCAGGGCCAGCACACCCGCTGCGATCAGCAGCATCCTGCGCTCTCGTCCGACCGCCTCGGAGGCGGCCAGGGAGTCGAGTCCATGGGCGTGGGCCGCCTGCACCGGCTCGTGGCGCATGTCCGGCTCTCGCGGCTCTGAGACAGCGGCAGGGCCCGACGACGTCCCGGCGGCTGAGGCGTTCAACCGCGCCGCACGCTCGGCGAGAGCCTCCTGGCGACGCTGGATCTGCGGATCCACGACGGTGGGATCGCTGTGCTCAGACGTGGCCATGAGCTCAGCCAGCTCGGTGGCCTCCTGCGCGATCGCCGCCCGCTCGGCCTCCAGGGCGGCGGAGCCCAAAGCCTCGGGGTCAGCTGCCAGGGAGTCCAGACTGGTGACCGGCGCCTCGGCACGCCGCGCTGGACTCGAGGATGCGGCGGGCCCTGCCTCAACGGTGTCCTGGGCCGGCGCCGGCCAGTCCGGCAGGAGTCCCTGTTCGCGCAGTCGCCGGGCCTCACGCCGGGTCCTCGGCTGGGGCACCGGGGCGATCTGCGGGACCATTCCGGTCCACGGGGTGATGTCCGTGGGTTCGGTGCTGGCCACCGGAATGTCGATGAACGCCGCCGTGGACGTGAGTCCCTCCGGAGTCCCGGCCTCGGATTCGGCTCGCCGGTGCTGCCGGTGGGAGCGCCGGGGCGGCTGCTCAGGCGTGGATGCGCTCATGCCGAGGTCTCCACGGCGGCGGTGCGCTGTCCTCGGGTGAGGTTGTCCAGGGCCACCTGATCGGACTCAGCGTCCGCGCGGTACAGACGATGCTTGGCGATGTACTGGACCACTCCGTCCGGCACCAGATACCAGACGGGCTTGCCGTCGTTGACCCGCAGGCGGCAGTCAGTGGAGGAGATCGCCATGGCGGGGATCTCCATCAGGGAGATGTCCGTGTCCCGTCCGAAGTCGTTGAGTTCATGCCCTGGACGGGTGACACCCACGAAGTGGGCGAGGTCCCAGATCTCGTCCACGTCCTTCCAGGTCATGATCTGCTCCAGGGCGTCCGCCCCGGTGATGAAGAACAGTTCGGCGTCCGGCCGCTGGGCGCGCAGGTCTCGCAACGTGTCGGCGGTGTAGGTGGGACCGGGACGATCGATGTCCACCCGGGAGACCGTGAAGCGGGGGTTGGATGCGGTGGCGACCACCGTCATCAGGTATCGGTGTTCCGCTGGGGAGACCTTCTTCCCGGCCTTCTGCCAGGGCTCGCCGGTGGGTACGAAGACGACTTCATCCAGGTCCAGCTCTGCGGCGACCTCGCTGGCTGCAACCAGGTGGCCGTGGTGGATGGGGTCGAAGGTCCCGCCCATGATGCCGAGACGGAACCGGCGCGCGGGTGCTTCGATCACAGAGTCAGGACCCGGTGATCAGTGACGTGCCCGGTGGGCGCCGTGTCCGGTGCCGTGCGTGTCCACCGCCGTGGTGGGGGCAGGGTGGCGCTTGCCGACCGAGGTGAAGGACAGGGTGACGAGCAGCAGCAGCATCAGCACTGCGAAGACGCCCCAGCCGAAGACCCAGGCGGGGAAGATCAGCTCGTTGACCACGTGGTGGCCGCCCTCGGCAGCCAGGATGGTCACGCCGGTCTGGATGGTCTGCATGGTTCTCCTCAAGATGGCCGGTGCACACGGGCACAGCACGGTCAATGGTCGCTGGACTCATCCTAGCCGGTCGGCGGACCGAACGAGGTCAACCTCGGCCAGGACGACGCCCCATGATGCTCCTGCGTCAGCTGCGGACCTGGCCGCTGCCGCGCAGGATCCACTTGGTGGTCGTCAGCTCCTCCAGGCCCATGGGTCCGCGCGCGTGCATCTTCTGGGTCGAGATGCCCACCTCGGCGCCCAGCCCCAGTTCCCCGCCGTCCGTGAAACGGGTCGAGGCATTGACGATCACGGCCGCGGAGTCGATCTCGTTCACGAACCGGTCCGCATTCGCCAGGTCGTTGGTCACGATCGCCTCGGTGTGACCGGTGGACCACCGGCGGATATGGTCCATCGCCTCGTCCAGGGACTGCACGGTCTTCACCGCCATCTCCAGCTCGAGGTACTCCCGGCCCCAGTCCTCCTCCTGAGCGGGGCGGATCTGTTCCTCGGCCAGGTCCTGGGGCAGCCAGCGGCGGGCTGCCTCGTCCACGTGGAGCACGACGCCGGCCCGGGCCAGAGCACTGAGCACGGCGGTCCCAGCCTGCTCGGCTTCGGCGTGCAGGATCAGGGTCTCAGCGGCATTGCAGACCGAGGTGCGCTGCGTCTTGGCGTTGAGGGCGATGTCGACCGCCATCTGGACCGGGGCTGTGGCGTCGATGAACAGGTGCACGTTCCCTTCGCCGGTCTCGATGACGGGCACGCGTGCGTTCTGCACCACGGACTGGATCAGGTCATGCCCGCCTCGCGGGATGAGCACATCCACGCTGCCGCGCTGGGACATCAGCTCGGTGGCCCCGGCTCGGCCCAGATCGTCGATCCCCTGGACCAGGTCGGCCGAGAAGCCCTGTGCCTCTGCGGTCTGCCTCAGGATGGCGATCAGGGCTCGGTTGGTCTGCGCGGCGGCAGAGCCTCCGCGCAGGATGACCGCGTTGCCGGACTTCAGGGCCAGACCGGCGATGTCCACGGTGACGTTGGGGCGGGCCTCGTAGATGGCACCGACCACACCGAGCGGCACTCGGATCTGCTGCATCCGCAGTCCATTGGGCAGGTTGCGACCGCGGACCACGTCTCCCACGGGGTCGGGCAGGGCGGCCAGATCCTCCAAGGCCGTGGCCAGAGCCTCCAGACGGGGCCGGTCCAGGGTGAGACGGTCCAGCATCGCCTGGCTGGTGCCGTTCTCCCGGCCGGCCTCCAGGTCCAGGCCGTTCTGGCGCAGCAGGTAGTCGGCGTGAGAGCGCAGGGCCTGAGCCATGGCGATCAGGGTGTCGTCCTTGCGGGCGCGTCCGGCCTGGGCGAGCTCGGGAACGGCTCGCCGAGCGCGTTCGGAGGCGGTGCGGATGGCGGCCTGCACGTCCGGGGTCGCCTCCGTGGACTGCCCCTGGGCCGGCTCGGGTACGGGGTTCGCCTCGTCAACGGCGTTCGCTGCAGAGTGTTCCTGGTGCGCTGGGATGGGAGCCATGTCAGACAGGATAGGCGCAGGAGCTGCTGGTCGGCATTCTACAGCGGCGGGATGACGCGGACGCAGTCGTCCGTGTGGACCACCACCCGTTCGTACTCCGGTCCCAGGTCTGCCCTCAGCTCTGCGGTGGAGCGTCCCAGCATCCGTGGCAGTTCACCGGCCGAGTAGTTGACCAGGCCACGGGCCACCACGGTGCCGTCCGGATCGGCCAGCTCCACGGGGTCACCGGCCTCGAACCGTCCCTCCACACCGATGATCCCGGCGGGCAGCAGTGACCGGCTGTTGCCGACCACCGCCTCCACGGCACCGGCGTCGAGCAGGAGTCGTCCACGCACGTCCGCGAGCAGTCCCAGCCAGGCCGAGCGTGCACTGCGGCGCCGGCCGGACACGGCGAACCAGGTCCCCACGTCCTCCCCTGCCCAGGCCGCTGCCGCCTGGGGCGCGGAGGTGAGCAGGGCGGGGATCCCTGATCCGGTGGCGATCCTCGCGGCCTCGACCTTGGTCACCATTCCGCCGGTTCCCACACCGGCGGGTCCGGCTCGACCGATCACCACACCGTCCAGGTCCTCTTCAGAGCTGATCTCCGGGATCCGCCGGCTGCCGGGGCGGCTGGGCGGTCCGTCGTAGAGGGCGTCCACATCGGAGAGCAGCAGCAGGGCGTCGGCCTTGACCACGTTGGCCACGAGGGCGGCCAGGCGGTCGTTGTCACCGAAGCGGATCTCCTGGGTGGCCACGGTGTCGTTCTCGTTCACCACCGGGACCACCCCGAGGGCGAGCAGCTTCTCCAGGGACCGGTGGGCGTTGGTGAACTGGGTCCGGCGGATCAGGTCCTCGGCGGTGAGCAGCACCTGGGCCACGGTCAGCCCATGACGCTGGAAGGATTCCGTGTAGTGGGAGAGCAGTCGTCCCTGCCCGACGGCGGCCGCGGCCTGCTGAGTGGCCAGGTCACGTGGGCGTTTGGGCAGCCCCAACGGCGCCAGTCCGGCGGCGATGGCTCCCGAGGAGACGAGCACCACCTGGGTGCCGGCGGCCCGGGCCTGGGCGAGCACATCGGTCAGCGCGTCGATGGCCTCCCGGCTCACCCCATCGGAGGTGGTGAGCGAGGAGGATCCGATCTTCACCACGAGCCGACGAGCATCACACAGGGACGCCCGGGAGGTCACCGGCGTGGACGGGGTGCGCGTGGAGCGGACAGCACTGCTCATGCTCAGTCTCCAGAGCTGGGCTCAGTCCAGATGCCGGCCTTGCGCTCGGCCTCCAGCTCGGCCCGAGTGGCGGCACGGGCCTGCTTGCGCTGTTCGTACTCGTCACGCTTCTGCGCACGCGTAGCACGCTCGCGCTCCTCCATGCGCAGGTCGCTGCCACGGGGACCGCCGAGCAGCTCGGCGCCGGCTGCCATGGTGGGCTCCCAGTCGAAGACGACACCGCTCTCGTCATCGCCGATCACCACGGCGTCGCCCGGGGTGGCACCGGCCTTGAACAGGCCGTCCTCCACGCCGAGGCGGTTCAGTCGGTCCGCCAGGTAGCCCACGGCCTCGTCATTGGCGAAGTCGGTCTGGGCGATCCACTTCTCCGGCTTGGAACCGAGCACGCGGAACAGCGGCTCCAGGTTCCGCTCTTCGCGGCGGATGGTGAACTCGGGTGCGCGTGAGGATCGGGGGCGCACCACGACGGGGACCACCGGTTCAGGCTCGGCCTGGCGGGCCCGCGCCTGGGTCACCAGCTCGGCCATGGCGTACTTCAGCGGATCCAGACCCTGGTGGGCCAGAGCCGAGACCTCGATGACCTTCAGTCCACGGCTCTCCAGCACGGCCCGGACCATCTCGGCCATCGCCTGGCCGTCGGGCAGATCCGTCTTGTTCAGGGCCACGATGCGGGGCCGCTCATTCAGCGGCACCACGCCGTCGCCGCCCTGGGAGAAGATCGGCTCCACTGCATAGGCCGCCAGTTCGGCCTCGATGGCCTCGAAGTCGGCGATGGGATCGCGATCGGACTCCAGGGTGCCGCAGTCCAGCACGTGGACCAGGGCTGCGCAGCGTTCGACGTGACGCAGGAACTCCAGTCCGAGCCCCTTGCCCTCGGAGGCGCCGGGGATCAGACCGGGGACGTCGGCCACGGTGTAGCGGACCTCTCCGGCCTGGACCACACCCAGGTTGGGCACCAGGGTGGTGAAGGGATAGTCCGCGATCTTGGGGCGGGCGGCAGACAGGGCCGCGATCAGCGAGGACTTGCCGGCGGACGGGAAGCCGACCAGCGCGATGTCCGCCACGGTCTTGAGCTCCAGCACCACGTCGCGGGCATCACCGGGGATGCCCAGCAGGGCGAAGCCGGGGGCCTTGCGCTTCTGCGAGGCCAGGGCCGCATTGCCCAGTCCTCCCAGTCCGCCTTCGGCCACCACATAGCTGGTGCCCTCGCCGACCATGTCGGCCAGGATGTTGCCCTCCCGGTCCTTGACCACGGTGCCGTCCGGCACGGTCAGCACCAGCGACTCACCGTGCTTGCCGTGACGGAAGTCGCCCTTGCCGCCGTCGCCGTTGCCGGCGTGACGATGCGGTGCATGGTGGTAGGACAGCAGCGTGGTGGTCTGGCTGTCCACCACCAGGGTGACGTCGCCGCCGTTGCCGCCGTTGCCGCCGTCGGGGCCGCCGAGGGGCTTGAACTTCTCCCGCTTCACCGAGACGCAGCCATGCCCCCCGGTGCCGCCGGAGACATGCAGGACCACGCGGTCCACGAAAGCTGCCATGACTGCCTTTCTGGTGGACCGGACGCGGGCCACAGATCAGGATGAAGAAGGTGGATAGACGCAGGCGGGGGCGGGCCGGGAAGGCCCGCCCCCGCCGGAGCGTCACTGCTGGGGAGTCACTCCCCGGACTGCTGCTGGATCACTCAGCGGCAGCAGGCACGATGTTGACGACGGAGCGCCCACGACGGTTGCCGAACTCGACGGCACCGGCGGTCAGGGCGAACAGGGTGTCGTCCTTGCCACGGCCGACGTTGAGGCCGGGGTGGAACTTGGTGCCGCGCTGGCGGACGAGGATCTCGCCGGCGTTGACGGACTGACCGCCGTAGCGCTTGACACCGAGGAACTTCGGGTTGGAGTCGCGGCCGTTCCGGGAGGAACTGCCGGCCTTCTTATGTGCCATGATGCAATCCTTTGCTGTGTGAGTTCCAGCCCGTCAGCCTCGCACAGAGGGCTTGGTCGGCTGGACGGTGGACTCGGGGTGGGATTCTTCAGGTGGAGCGCCGTCAGGCGATCTCGGTGACCTTCACGGTGGACAGCTCAGAGCGGTGACCCTGGCGCCGGATGTAGCCGGTCTTGTTCTTGAACTTCTGGATGATGATCTTGTCACCGCGAGAGTGACCGATCACCTCAGCGGTGACCTTGACCTGGGACAGGGCATCGGCACCGGTCGTGACCTTGTCGCCGTCCACCAGCATGACGGGGGTCAGCTCCACAGAGCCACCGGCCTCAGCGGGGACGCGGTCAAGGGTAATGAGGTCTCCCACAGAGACCTTTTCCTGGCGGCCGCCAGCGCGGACAATCGCGTACACCACTTGGGACTCACTTCTCTCGACATTGACGTTCTGACGTTGTTCTCACTGCTGCTGGGACCACTGACCGCGGCGGGCATCCTGCCTCTCGACGTCCCGGACCTGGGACCCTCCGCACGGGCGGGTCGGTCCCACTCAACGGGAGTGGAGCAGATGACTGAAGAGAGCCGGTCGGCCCATGAGACCCTGGATTCAGGGCACACAGGCCACAGTGGTGGCGCAGCACCGAGTGACCATCCTACCCGCCACTCGGTGACTGCGCCAAATGACACGCTCACTCGGTGCGAGCGATGTCCTCTGCCTTGACACCGACGCCGAGCATCATCGGCGCGGCCGACGGCGCGGATCCCGACTGCTCGGTCTCCGCGCCCGTTGAGGGGGCCTGGCCGGCACTGGCGCTGAAGGTGCTGCCGCTGGCCGTGCCCGGGGCGATCTCCACGGTCTGGATGTCCGCGCCGGTGCCGTCCGAGGACGCGGCCCGACGGCGGCGACGGGCAGGACGGGCCGGAACCTCAGACTCGGTGATCGGGGCCGCCTGGGTCTGCGGCTGCTGCTGGCGGGAGTCCAGCGCGTCCTCCAGTCGGCTCAGATCAGCGGCCGAGCGGTCCCGAGACCGGCCCGTGCCCTGCGGAACCTCGACGGTCTCCCCGCCCAGCGTCAGCACCGGCGTCGAGGGCAGCCTCTGCTCCGACTCCGGCGAGGAGACATCCTGGGTGGCGACCTCGGTGCTCGACTCAGCCGATCCGGCCCGACGAGAGCGACGCCGGCCGCCGCGCGAGCCGGTCGAGGCCCGGCTCTGCTCAGCGGTGTCCTGGGAGCTCTCCGAGGGCGCCTCCGGAGCGGGGGCCGTCTCCTGCTGTGCCTGCTCCTGCCCGGACGCGGACTGCTCAGGTGCCTGGGCGTCGTCGGGCCGGTCTGCGCTGGTCTCCTCGGCGTGGTGCGTGGTGGCCGCGGCGATCGTGGCGAAGGCCGCCCGGGCGGCTTCAGCGCGAGCCTGGCGCTCGGCCTCCTCCTCCGGGGTCAGTGTGGACGAACCGTTCTCGGTGCCGTTCTGCTCCGAGGCGCCCCGCTCCGCCTGGCGTTCGCGGTTGCGGCGCCGCCGCTCGGACCGGGAGCTCTTGCGCGAGCCGTCACCGGAGTCCTGCCCGCCTCCCTCGCCGCGACTGGGACGCGGCTCTCCGTGCGAGTTGTGGGCACGTCGGTGCTCCACCGGGACGTCATGGGTGATGATGCCGCGACCGTTGCAGGCCTCGCAGGTCTCGGAGAAGACCTCCACCAGACCGGTCCCCATGCGCTTGCGCGTCATCTGGACCAGCCCCAGCGAGGTGACCTCGGCCACCTGGTGCTTGGTGCGGTCTCGGCCCAGGCACTCCACGAGCCGGCGCAGCACGAGGTCCCGGTTGGACTCCAGCACCATGTCGATGAAGTCGATCACGATGATGCCGCCGATGTCCCGCAGGCGCAGCTGCCGGACGATCTCCTCCGCGGCCTCCAGGTTGTTCTTGGTGACGGTCTCCTCCAGGTTGCCTCCGGAGCCGGTGAACTTGCCGGTGTTCACATCCACCACGGTCATCGCCTCGGTGCGGTCGATCACCAGCGAGCCGCCGGAGGGCAGGTAGACCTTGCGTTCCAGCGCCTTGTGCAGCTGCTCGTCGATCCGGTGGCCGGAGAAGAGATCCTCGCCGTCGTGGTCCTCGGGCTTCCACTGCTCGACTCGGTCCAGCAGGTGGGGGGCCACATAGGTCACGTAGGCCTCGATGTTGTCCCAGACCTGCTCACCCTGCACGATCATGCCGGAGAAGTCCTCGTTGAAGACGTCACGGACCACCTTGATGGTCAGGTCCGGCTCGGAGTAGAGCAGTTCAGGGGCGAGCACCTTGGTGGAGGTGGAGCTGGCCTCGATCCCCTCCCACTGGGCACGCAGGCGGTTGATGTCGTTCATCAGCTCCTGCTCGGACGTGCCCTCTGCGGCGGTGCGCACGATCACTCCGGCGTTCTCCGGCAGGTGGTCCTTGAGGATCTTCTTCAGGCGCGCACGCTCCACATCCGGGAGCTTGCGGGAGATGCCGGTCATCGACCCGCCGGGCACGTACACCAGGTACCGGCCGGGCAGGGAGATCTGGCTGGTCAGACGGGCGCCCTTATGGCCCACCGGGTCCTTGGTGACCTGGACCAGGACGGAGTCGCCGGACTTCAGGGCGTTCTCGATCTTCTTGGGCTTGCCGTCCAGCTGCGCGGCGTCCCAGTTGACCTCTCCGGCGTAGAGCACGGCGTTGCGGCCCCGTCCGATGTCCACGAACGCGGCCTCCATGGAGGGCAGCACGTTCTGCACCTTGCCCAGGTAGACATTGCCGATGAGGGAGTCCTGCGTGGTGTTGGAGACGAAGTGCTCCGCCAGCACGCCGTCCTCCATGACGGCGATCTGGATCCGGTGCTCGCGCTGGCGCACCAGCATCTTGCGGTCCACCGACTCGCGGCGGGCCAGGAACTCGGCCTCGGTGATCACGTGGCGGCGGCGGTTGCCCTGGCGGGACTCGCGGCGGCGCTGCTTCTTGGCCTCGAGGCGGGTGGAGCCCTTGAGGCTGGTGACCCCCTGAGGGCCGGTGCTGGTGGCCTGGCGCGGTGCACGCACACGAGTGACGGTGTGCTCCAGGTCGCCGTCCGAGCCGCCCTCGAGTTCCAGGTCGGCCTCACCACGGCGGCGGCGGCGACGGCGGCGCGAGACCGATCCCGTGGAGCCGTTGCCCTCGTCATCGGACCCGGTGTCGGCATCCTGATCGGTGGTGGCCGAGTCGTCCTCGGAGGACCCGGACTGGTCCTGCTCGGACCGGCCCTGGTCCGATCCCCCGCTGGAGCCACGGCCCCGCGAACGGCGACGACGGCTGCGGCTGCGGCCCCCGGACCTCTCCTGCTGGCCGTCGGCGTCGTGCTGATCGTCCTGGTCATCACGGTCGTCGCGATCAGCGTCATCCTCGGCGCCAGCCGCGGACTGACGCCGCTGGTCATCCTGACGGCGGCGGCTCGGGACCGGCTGGATGGCAGAGAGATCGGGAGCCTGGAAGATCACGGCCAGCGGATCCACGACGGCGAAGGGGTCCGCCTCGGGCTCAGCGTCGGACTCCGTCTCGGTCGGCTGATCGGACACGTCGTGCGCGCCGGCGGCCTCAGGTGCATCGGCGTCCTCGGCCGAGGGCTCCTCGTCGGCCTCATCGACCTCGGGAACGTCCGAGGCGGTGATCAGTTCGGGCTGCTCGGCGGTCTGCGCCGTCGGCTCCTCTACTGCGGGGGTCGTGACCTCCGCGGCTTCTGCTGCGTCCGCGTCGACGGGTGTTGCGGTGTTCTCATTCTCGGCCGTCATGGACAGCACCTCCAGTCCCGCCACCGGTCCACACTCCCGGCCACGGGACAACCAGGTCCGCGTCGGCTGCGTTGCCCCCGGGGGCGTCCGACCGGGTGATCGGACTCCGGGGTGCCGCCGTCCTGCGGACTCCATGAAGTCTGGGGTGAACCGGTGGTCGGTCCCCGCCGGATGCGGGGCGCCGGATGCCGGAACCAGCGACGTCCGGACTCGGTCCCACCTGTCGTTCCAGGTGCCGTCAGCGGTCTCCGTCAGGCTGCGCGTGCACGGCAGTGCCGCCTCCAGCCGGCGACACTGTACTGGTCGCCTCGGTTCATCGCCTCCGGCCCGGTGGCCGTCTGCTGGATCCACGCACGGTGTGGCCGTGTGCAGATCAACGATCATTCTCTCACACCGGCAGTGGAGACAGCGGCTGAGAGCGGGCTGTGACCGGCACGGGCTCGCCCACGGTCACGACGACGGCCCCGCACCAGATCTAGACTGGCCGGGTGAGCGCTTCCTCCCGCACCTCGTCATCGTCCGGTCCGGCAGCACCCCAGGACCCCTGGGACGCCGGACTGTCCCCGCACCCTGTCCAGGACCAGGAGATGCCCTGGTATGCCCGCCATCGCGGGACTGCAGTGATGCTGCTGGTGACGGCCGTCGTCGGGATGATCGCCACCTGCATCCTGGTGGCCGAGCGCCTGGCGCTCTCGGCGGACCCGAATTATGTGACCAGCTGCGACCTGAATCCGTGGGTCTCCTGTGGGGCCGTGATGAAGTCCGAGCAGGCGATGGCCTTCGGCTTCCCCAACCAGTTCATCGGGCTGGTCAGCTTCGCCGTGGTGATCACGGTGGCCATGGGCCTGTTGGCCGGGGCACGCTATCAGCGCTGGTTCTGGCTGGGCCTGAACCTGGGCGTGGCCGCCGGCTTCGCCTTCTGCGTGTGGCTCTGGTACCAGGCGGTGTACGAGATCACCGCCCTGTGCCTGTACTGCATGATCGTCTGGGCCATGATGGCCCCGATGCTGGTCCTGCTCACGGTGCGCAACCTGCAGCACGGCGTGATCCCGGCCTCGCCCCGTCTGCGACAGATCGCCGCAGACTGGGCGTGGCCGGTGATCGCCCTGCTCTATGTGGCCGTGATCGGCTCGATCCTGCTGCGCTTCGGGCTGGGCATCTTCCAGATGGGCTGATCAGCCGAACCAGATCTCCAGCTCACGCTCAGCGGAGAGGGTCGAGTCCGAACCGTGCACCAGGTTCTTCTGCACCGAGGTGCCCCAGTCTCGACCGAAGTCGCCGCGGATGGTGCCGGGGGCCGCCAGGGTGGGCTCGGTGGAGCCGGCCAGCGAACGGAACCCCTCGATCACTCGGTTGCCCTGGAGGCGCACCGCCACCACCGGACCGGAGGACATGAACTCGACCAGCGGCTCGAAGAACGGCTTGCCCTGGTGCTCCTCATAGTGCTTCTCCAGCATGGTGCGTGTAGGCACGAGCATCTTCAGGTCCGCAATGACGTAGCCCTTGGCCTCGATCCGGGCCAGGACGACGCCGGTGAGGTTGCGCTCCACGCCGTCCGGCTTGACGAGGACGAGGGTCTCTTCGACGTGAGTGGTCACAGAAGCTCCTTGGTGTTGTAGGGATCTGACTCCACTGTATCCGGCCGGATCAGTCCTGTTCGGCGCGCAGGCGCTCCTCCGCCGCATGGCGCTCGGCGTTCTCCCGGTCCAGCTGTCCGCCCTTGGTCACGGCGTACCACCAGGCCAGTCCGAAGCCGACCGCCACGAAGAGCATGGTGTACTCCAGGACAGAGGCGGCCAACAGAGCCAGCTGGATGCCCCAGCCGATCCAGTAGCCCAGGGGCCGACGCAGCAGGGCGCAGTCCAGGATGGCGATGACCGCCAGGACCAGGGACACCCAGAGCACCCAGCCGTGGGTGCCCTCCTGACGGTGCAGGTTGACGATGGTGATGCCGAAGAACACCAGCACCATAGCCTCCATCACCAGCACGGTGGAGGCGAAGGTCACCCGGATGGACCGGGGCTTCTTGATCTGACCGGGCTGCCAGGCACGCTGAGACTTCGTCTCGCGCTGGGGACGCCAGTCCTCGGTGCCGCTCATCGACGGTCCTCCTGATGGTCCTTCTGGTCGTCGGTGTCCTCGTCGTCCCCGAACAGATCGGAGTCGTCGTCGTCCTCGTCCAGGCCGAGCCCGAGGTCAAGTTCCTCGAGGTCGCCCAGATCAGGGGGCATCACGTCCACGGTCCCCAGACCCCCGCGGCCCTGGTTCTGCTCCGGTGCGGTCTCCACCGCTCCGGCGCCCAGCAGCTCACGAACCTCAGCGATCACCGTGATCGAGCCGGTCACCAGCACCCCGCCGCCGGTCCCGGCATTCAGTCCAGGGTCCCCGGCGTCCAGTGAGTCCACGGCCTCGGAGCGACCGACGGCCCATTCCAGGGCATCGGGCAACGACTCGGTGGCGTAGAGGTCCTCCTCCGGCCAGCCCGCATCCAGGGCCAGCTGGCCCAGTTCCCCCGCCGGGATGGCCCGGGGGGACGAGGACTGAGTGAGGCACAGGTCGGAGACCTCGTCACCGAAGCGCTCGTAGAGCTCCTGCAGCATGCCCAGCGCGTCCTTGTCCTGCAGGATGCCCACCACCAGCACCAGTCGACTGAAGCTGAAGGCCTCCTCCACGGCAGCGGCGGTGGCGGCCAGGCCGGCGGGGTTGTGCGCGGCGTCCACCACGATGGTGGGGGCGGCCCGGACGACCTCCAGCCGTCCGGGTGAGGTGACCTGGGCCAGCCCCTGCTGGAGCAGCTCGTGGTCCAGCTCCTGTTCGCCGCCTCCGAGGAAGGCCTCCAAGGCGGCCACGGCCACGGCCAGGTTCTGTGCCTGGTGGGCTCCGTGCAGAGGCAGGTTCAGGCCGTTGTAGCTGCCGGCCAGTCCCTGGACATCCACCTGCTGTCCGCCCACTGCCACCGCTCGGGACTGCACGCCGAACTCCACGCCTTCGAAGCGGAACGGCACGTTCGCCTCGCGGGCGGCGTCCAGCAGCACCTGGGCTGCGTCCGGATCCTGCGCCGCCGAGACCAGGAACCCTCCGGGTTTGATGATGCCGGCCTTCTCTTGGGCGATCTCCCCGGGCGTGTCCCCCAGCAGATCGGTGTGGTCCAGGGAGATGGGGGTGACCACGGAGACCTGGCCGTCGGCCACGTTGGTGGCGTCGGTGATCCCGCCGAGACCGACCTCCAGGATCATCACGTCCACGGGGGCATCGGCGAAGACGGCGAAGCCCAGGACGGTGACGGCCTCGAAGTAGGTCAGCGGGTTCTCCCCCGCCTGCTCCAGCTCTGCGTCCACCACCTCGACCATGGGCAGGATCTCGTTCCAGGTCCGCACGAAGGTCTCATCGTCCACCGGCGCGCCGTCCACGCTGATCCGCTCCGTGACCGAGCTCAGATGCGGTGAGGTGTACCGCCCGGTGCGCAACCCGTAGGCCCGCAGCGCCGACTCGATCATCCGGGCGGTGGAGGTCTTGCCGTTGGTCCCGGTCAGGTGGATCACCGGGGCGGCGTGCTGGGGCTCGCCCAGCAGCTCCATGGCCCGCCGCAGCGGCGCCATGCGTGGCTCCATCCGGTTCTCCGGGGCCCGGTCCAGCAGGTCTCGGTAGACCTCGCGCACCGAAGCGGGTGCGTCCTGCCCCATCCCCGCACTCCTGTCCATGGTCATGCCCGGCTCACCGCCACCTGGACCAGCTTGGTGGCGTCATCGGCCGGGTCCTGGCGCGGGTCGGCAGCTCCCGAGTCCTCCAGCACCAGTTCGGTGGTCAGGGTCTCCTCGGCCACCAGGTCCTGGTGAGCCCGCACGGCCGCCACGACAGGAGCCGGACCGGTGATCACGGTGCGGACCCGGTCAGAGACCTCCAGCCCGGCGTCCTTGCGGGCGGCCTGGACGCCACGCACCACATCCCGGGCGGTGCCCTCGGCGGCCAGGTCGGCCGGCACCGCGGTGTCCAGGACCAGGAAACCGCCCGGGATGACCGTCACGGCGCGTTCCTGCTGGGAGGAGGCGGCGTCGTCGGGAGAGCCCACGGTGGTCTCCAGGGTGTACTCGCCCTCCTGCAGGGCGATCCCGCCCGCGGTGACGGTGCCGTCCTCGGCGACGGACCAGTCCCCGGACTTGGCGCCCTTGATGGCCACCTGGACCTGCTTGCCCAGACGCGGTCCTGCGGCGCGGGCGTTGACCGCCAGCTGCTGGGAGATCCCGAAGTCCGCGGCGGAGACCTCGGAGGCGTCCAGCAGCTCCACCGACTTCAGGTTCAGCTCGTCCCGGACGATGTCCGCGAAGGCTCCCTGCAGGCCGGCGGCGTCCGGCACCACCACGGTCAGCTGGCGCAGGGGCAGGCGCACCCGGCGCTTGGCGCCCTTGCGCAGGGACGACCCGGCGGAGGCTATGCGCCGCACGGTCTCCATCCGCTCCACCAGCGCCTCGGCGTCCTGTTCGGAGTCGAACCCGGAGAAGAACGGGGCGGCGTCCGGGTAGTCGGTCAGGTGCACCGAGCGGCCGCAGGTCAGTCCGCGCCAGATCTCCTCGGAGACCAGCGGCATCAGCGGTGCGGCGGCCCGGCAGAAGGCCTCCAAGCAGGTGTAGAGCACGTCCAGCGCCTGGGTGTCCTCGTCGAAGAACCGGTGCCGGGAGCGTCGCACGTACCAGTTGGTCATGGTGTCCATGTAGGTGCGCAGGGCGTCGCAGGCGTCCGAGACCTCGTAGGCGTCCAGTCCGGCCTTGACCTCGCGCAGCATCCGCCCGGTGGCGGCCAGGATGTACTGGTCCAGCGGGTCGGTGGAGGTGTGCCGGGCCTGGGCACGGTACCCGCCCGGACGCTCTCCTCCGGCGCGGGCAGTGTTGGCGTAGAGGGAGAAGAAGTGCCAGACGTTCCAGGCCGGCAGCAGCACCTGACGGGCGCCCTCACGGATGCCCTCCTCGGTGACCACCAGGTTGCCGCCGCGCAGGATGGGGCTGGCCATCAGGAACCAGCGCATGGCATCCGAGCCGTCCCGGTCCAGCACCTCGGACACATCCGGGTAGTTGCGCAGGGACTTGGACATCTTCTGCCCGTCCGAGCCCAGCACGATCCCGTGGCTGATCACGTTCGAGAACGCCGGCCGGTCGAACAGGGCGGTGGCCAGGATGTGCATGGTGTAGAACCAGCCGCGGGTCTGGCCGATGTACTCCACGATGAAGTCGGCCGGGTTGTGGGTGTCGAACCACTCGCGCTGCTCGAACGGATAGTGCACCTGGGCGTAGGGCATGGAGCCGGAGTCGAACCAGACGTCCAGCACGTCCTCCACGCGGCGCAGGGTGCCGCCGCAGCCCTCATGCTCCACGGTCAGCTCGTCGATCCAGGGGCGGTGCAGATCCGGTTCGCCGGCGGCGTTGAGCGGCAGGCGTCCGAAGCGGTCCTGCAGCTCAGCCAGGGAGCCGAACACCTCCTGATGGGTGCACTCGAGGTCGTCGCACTGCCAGACCGGGATGGGCGAGCCCCAGTACCGGTTGCGGGAGATCGACCAGTCGCGGGCGTTCTCCAGCCAGCGGCCGAACTGCCCGTCCTTGACGTTGCCCGGGATCCAGTTGATCTGCTGGTTCAGCTCCAGCATCCGGTCCTTGAACTCGGTCACCTTGACGTACCAGGAGGTGATGGCCCGGTAGATCAGGGGCGTGCGGCAGCGCCAGCAGTGCGGGTAGGAGTGCTCGTAGCTGGTCTCCTTCACCAGGCGCCCCTCCGCGCGCAGGGCGCGGATGATGGTGCGGTTGGCCTCGAAGACCTGGACGCCGGCGATCTCGGCCAGGACTCCCCCGCCACGGTTCGGGTCTGCGAACAGCGGCAGGAAACGGGCGCCGTCGTCCACGGAGAGCACCACGGGGATCCCGTTGGCCTCGCACACCCGCTGATCGTCCTCACCGTAGGCCGGGGCCTGGTGGACCACGCCGGTGCCGTCCTCGGTGGAGACGTAGTCATCGGCCAGCAGCCGCCACGCGTGGGCGGTTCCGTAGGTGTCATCGCCCTCGGCGTCCACGAAGTAGGTGAACAGCGGGGCGTAGCGCAGCCCGGCCAGGCGAGCACCCAGGTAGGTGCCGGTCACCGCCTCGGTGACGGAGCCGGCGTCGGGATAGCCCAACTCCTTGGCGTGCGCGGCCAGCCGGTCCTGGGCCAGCAGGTAACGCTTCCCGGTCACCCCTTCGGCGGCGTCCGGACCGGCCGGCACCACCACGTAGGTGATCTCCGGCCCGACGGCCAGGGCCTGGTTGGTGGGCAGGGTCCAGGGCGTGGTGGTCCAGGCCATCACCTCGACGCCGGCCAGCTCAGCTGCCAGCGCGGCATCGGCTCCCCCGGCGGGCACGTCGGCGGGGTCCTCGGGCAGGCCCTGCAGCGTGAAGGAGACGGTGACGGAGGGGTCCTGGCGCTGCTGGTAGACGTCGTCGTCCATGCGCAGCTCGTGGTTGGAGAGCGGGGTCTCGTCCTTCCAGCAGTACGGCAGCACGCGGAAGCCCTGGTAGGTCAGGTTCTTCTCATGCAGGGACTTGAACGCCCACAGCACCGACTCCATGAACTCGGGGTTCAGGGTCTTGTAGTCGTTCTCGAAGTCCACCCAGCGGGCCTGGCGGTTGACGTAGTCCTTCCACTCCTCGGTGTACTTGAGCACCGAGGCCCGGCAGGCGTCGTTGAAGCGGTCGATGCCCATGGACTCGATCTGGGCCTTGTCCGTCATGCCCAGCTGCTTCATCGCCTCCAGTTCGGCGGGCAGTCCGTGGGTGTCCCAACCGAAGCGGCGCTCCACCCGGCGGCCCTGCTGCGTCTGGTAGCGGGCCACCAGATCCTTGACGTACCCGGTGAGCAGGTGCCCGTAGTGGGGCAGGCCGTTGGCGAAGGGAGGTCCGTCATAGAAGACGAACTCGTTGGGGGTGCCGTCCTCGGTGTGCGCCGGGCGAGCGTCGATGGAGGCCTGGAAGGTCCCGTCCTGGTCCCAGTAGGACAGCACGCGTTCCTCGATCTCCGGGAAACGGGGAGAGGCGGGGGTGCTGGCCGGGTGCTCGGGGTTCGAACTGGCGAGGGGGTACACGGGCGGTCCTTCGTGCGGGGTCGGCGGCTGGTCTGCGGACCTGACGGTCCACTGCAAGGACGCCGTGCGGCGCGGTACCACCCTGCTTGCCGCCTGCCGTTCCGGGGGTGCCGGTGCGGCGGACGACCGCTCGTGACTGCTGTGACGGGCTTACCCGTCCGGTTCTACTGGGGTCTGCACGCGATGTCTGGAGACGTCCGGGCGGGACCTGTTCTTCCGGAGGCTCACCGGTGATGGCCGGGTCAGTACCTGTGCGGTCCAGTGTATCGCGGGTTCAGCCCTTCCGGATCAGCTTGTGGGCCGCAGCCTGGGCCACGGGACGGACCACGATCTGGTCCAGGTTCACGTGATGCGGGGCGTTGACCGCGTAGGCGCACACGTCTGCCACATCCTCTGGAGTCAAGGGGTTCTCCACGCCGGCGTAGACGGCGTCGGCCTTGGCCTGGTCACCGCCGAGCCGGTTCAGGGAGAACTCCTCGGTGTGGACCAGTCCAGGCAACACCTCGATCACCCGGACATCATGCTCGGCCTCCTCCAGCCGCAGTGCGCCCACCAGTCCGTGCTGGCCCATCTTCGCCGCGTTGTAGCCACCCCCGCCCTCGTAGGAGACCAGCCCGGCCGTGGAGGTCAGCACCAGCACGGTGCCCCGTCCGGAGGCCCTCAGCATGGGCAGGAACGCCTGGGTGACATTCAGCGTGCCGAGGACGTTGGAGCGGAACATGGTCTCCCACTGCTCCAGCTTCCCCTCGGCCACAGAATCAGTGCCGAGCGCACCGCCGGCGATCGCCAGCACGGTGTCCGCTCCTCCGGCGGCCTCCACGTGGTCCCTCACCCGGGCCACCTGGGCCGGATCGGTCACGTCCGCGGGCAGCGGGATGACCTTCCCGACGCCGGCCCCCTCACCGGCCGCTTCCTCGGCCAGGTCCTGCAGGCGCTCAGCACGGCGGGCCACCGCGTAGACGGTCCAGCCGTCCTGGGCCAGGCGCAGGGCGGTGGCCCGCCCGATGCCGGATGAGGCTCCGGTGACGACGGCGGCGTGGGCGATGGAGGTCTCTGCGCTCATAGACCCAGGGTAGACCGGCCCGTCAGATGGTCATGGCGATCTTGCCCCTCACGTCCCCGGCCTCCAGCCGCCGCATCGCCTCGCCAACGTGGTCGAGGGGGTAGGTGGAGTCCACGCTGGGCGTCACCGTGCCGGCCGCCATCAGTGCCGCGAGCTGCTCCTGATCACTGGCACGCTCCTTGCTGGCGAGCATGGTCAGACGTTGAGGCACGAACGCGGAGAGGATCGAGGCACGCAGGGATCGGCCGAACCCCCCTGTCCAGCGCCCTCCCTCTTCACCGCCGACGATCACGAGTGTTCCTCCCGGGGTCAGGGCCCTGCGCAGTCGCGACAGTGGTGCGTTGCCGGCGATGTCGAGGATGAGGTCGTACCGGTGGGTGCCATCGGCGAAGTCCTGGGAGGTGTAGTCGAGCACGTGGTCAGCCCCCAGCGACCGCACGTCACCGAGCGTGGAGGTGCTGCACACGGCGGTGACCTCGGACTCGAAGACTCGGGCCAGCTGCCCCGCGTAGCTCCCGACTCCACCGGACGCGCCGATGACGAGGACTCGCTGTCCCCGACTGATCCTGCCGACCTCGGTCAACGCCTGCAGTGCCGTGCCGGCAGAGATCGGGACGACGGCCGCCTGGGCGAACGTCAGATTCGGCGGCTTGTGGGCCAGTTTGTCCTCGCGGACGGCAGCGTACTCGGCGAAAGAGCCCCGGGAGATCCCGAACACCTCGCCGCCTGGAGCGAACTGCGTCACTGCAGATCCGACGCCGACGACGACGCCCGCCACATCGAGCCCCGGCACGCGGTTCTTCGGTGCGCGAAGACCGAACCCCAGGATCCTGACCAGATACGGCTGCCCGGTTATCAGATGCCAGGTCCCTCGATCGAGGCCAGCCGCCCTGACCTGGATGAGCCCCTCCTCCTCGGCGATCTGTGGCCGGGCGATCCGTGCAGATCGGAAGACCGCGGCGGACCCGTAGGCGTCCTGCACGATGGCGCGCATGGACGTGCGGATGGGTGTGGCAATGCTGCTCATGTCGTTCCCTCACGGAGCGTAGGTGATCGGTGGATTCCACAGGATCCTGCTGCGCGAAGGGGTGACGGATGCGGTCACGCAGACTGAGCGGCTGGTGTGCTCATGGTGGTCCTGATCTCAGCCGAGGTCAATCGTTGGGGGCCGTGGCACGTGGCCGTGCCCCGAGCATGCACGGCTGTCGTCAGGACGTGTCTGCGGATTCGGAGCGCCTGCGCGCACCGTGGGATGATGGGCGGCATGGCTGACCACGCGCAGGGCACAGACACGCCCATCTCCGATCCGAACGCATCCACTTCCGGCACCGCCGCCACCTCGGTGAACGTCCCTGACCGCCCCGCCCTGGAGGGCCTGGAGGACAAGCTCTCCGAGCGCTGGCGCACCGAGGGCACCTACGCCTTCGAGGCTGACACCACGCGCGAACAGGTCTACTCGATCGACACCCCGCCGCCCACCGCGTCCGGGTCTCTGCACGTGGGTCACATGTTCTCCTACACCCAGACCGACGTGCTGGCCCGCTTCCAACGGATGAACGGCAAGAACGTGTTCTACCCCATGGGCTGGGATGACAACGGCCTGCCCACCGAGCGGCGCGTGCAGAACTACTACGGTGTCCGGTGCGATCCCACCAAGCCGTACGTGGAGGGCTACCGCCCCCCGGAAACCCCCGCGAAGAACCAGCGCGACTGGGATGTGGTCTCCCGCAAGAACTTCATCGAGCTGTGCGAGGAGCTGGCGGTCGAGGACGAGAAGGTCTTCGAGGCGCTGTTCACCCGCCTGGGACTGTCCGTGGACTGGTCGCTGACCTACCGGACCATCGACAACGTCTCCCGTGCCGTCTCCCAGCGTGCCTTCCTGCGCAACCTGGCCTCTGACGACGCCTACTTGGCCGAAGCTCCCACCCTCTGGGACGTCACCTTCCGCACCGCCGTGGCCCAGGCCGAACTGGAGGACCGGGAGATGCCCGGTGCCTACCACCGGATTCCGTTCTTCACCGAGTCCGGCGAGCAGGTCATCATCGAGACCACCCGCCCCGAGCTGCTGCCGGCCTGCGCGGCTCTGGTGGCCCACCCCGACGACGAGCGGTACCAGGGCCTGTTCGGCACCATGGTCACCTCACCGCTGTTCGAGGTCCCGGTGGAGGTCAAGGCCCACGCCCTGGCCAAGCCGGACAAGGGCTCGGGCATCGCCATGGTCTGCACCTTCGGCGACCTGACCGACGTCACCTGGTGGCGTGAGCTGCAGCTGCCCACCCGAACGCTGATCGGCCGGGACGGGCGCTTCCACGCCGAGACTCCCGAGTGGATCACCAGCGAGGCCGGACGTGCCCACTACGAGGCGCTGGCCGGCAAGACGGTGTTCTCCGCCAAGGAGGTTGTGGTCGCTGCACTGAAGGAGGCCGACCTGCTGGACGGCGAGCCGAAGAAGATCACCCACCCGGTGAACTTCTACGAGAAGGGCGACAAGCCGCTCGAGGTCATCTCCTCCCGCCAGTGGTACATCCGCAACGGCGGACGTGACGCAGCTCGTCGGGACGCACTGGTCTCGCGTGGGCGGGAGGTCGCGTGGCACCCGGAGTTCATGCGCTCTCGCTATGAGAACTGGGTCGAGGGCCTGAACGGCGACTGGCTGGTCTCCCGTCAGCGGTTCTTCGGCGTGCCGATCCCGGTCTGGTACCCCCTGGACCAGGACGGTGAGCCGGACTACGAGCACCCGATCCTCCCCTCTGACGAGGCGCTGCCCGTGGACCCCGTGGCCGAGGCCGCTCCGGGCTATGAGGAGTCCCAGCGCGATGTCCCGAGTGGTTTCACCGGCGATCCGGACGTCCTGGACACCTGGGCCACCTCCTCGCTGACTCCGCAGATCGTGGGTCAGTGGAGCCATGACGAGGACTACTTCGGTACGGTCTTCCCGTTCGACCTGCGTCCCCAGGGACACGACATCATCCGGACCTGGCTGTTCTCCACCATGGTCCGTGCTGAGGCCCTGAACGAGTCCATCCCGTGGAAGCACACCGCGCTCTCGGGCTGGATCCTGGACCCGGACCGGAAGAAGATGTCCAAGTCCAAGGGCAATGTGGTGGTCCCCACCGACGTGCTGGATGAGTTCGGCTCCGATGCTGTGCGCTACTGGGCTGCCTCGGCCAAGCTCGGCGCGGACACGGCCTACGAGGTCGCGCAGATGAAGATCGGGCGACGCCTGGCCATCAAGCTGCTCAACGCCTCCAAGTTCGCCCTGAACCTGGGTGCCACCGAGCAGAACGTGATCCGCTCCGCTGAGCAGGCAGCGGTCATCACCAACCCTCTGGACCGTGCACTGATGGTGCGGCTGCGGGAGACCGTGGAGCAGTCCACCCGGGCATTCGAGGCATATGACTACGCCCGCGTGCTGAACCTGACGGAGTCCTTCTTCTGGCAGTTCACTGATGACTATGTGGAGCTGATCAAGGACCGTGCGTACGGAGGACACGGCGAGGGCGAGCAGGCGTCCGTGCTGGCCGCCCTGGCGACCACGCTGGATGCCCTGCTGCGCCTGCTGGCACCCTTCCAGCCCTTCGCCACGGACGAGGTCTGGAGCTGGTGGCGCGCCGGTTCGGTGCACCGCGCGGCCTGGCCGGGCCTGGCCCAGGAGGTCACCGGCATCCAGGCGGCCTCCGACGGCGGCGACGCCGGTGTCCTCTCCACGGTCGCCCAGGCCCTGGGCGGGATCCGCAAGTCCAAGTCCGAGGCCAAGGTCAAGCAGCGCACCGAGGTGCGTTCTGCTGTGGTCACGGCTCCAGCCGACCGACTGGAGCAGCTGCGCGGCGCCCTGCAGGATCTGAAGGCCGCCGGCAACGTCACCGACCTGTCCCTGGTGGAGGGCACACCGGAGGGTGACGCCGTCCTGGTGGTCTCCGACGTGGAGCTGGCACCCGCCGAGGATCAGAGCTGATCACCGCCTGATCCGGTCCACGACACAGCCGGGCTCCCGCAGACTCGATCTGCGGGAGCCCGGCTGCATCAGGACCGATGTTCAGCGACGCTCAACGCTGGTGCCTGGACGCTCCACGATGTAGAAGCCAGCCACCCAGCGCCACAGCCCCAGCCACGGCCAGGATGACGGTGAGACCGCTGCCGGTCCCCTCCGAGGACGTCAGAGACCCAGAGAGCAGCAGGGAGCTGACGATGGCGGCGACCAACACGACCACCACCAGCTGACGACTGGACACTCGCGGCTGATGCGCCTCACGGCGTCGCCGTGCCTCGATGTAGGCGGCGATCTTCTGGTCCAGCTCGTCCTGGCCGATTCCGTCCCGCCGGTCCATCAGGTCAGTCGAACTCGGGGCTGGTGGTGCGAGAACGCTTGATCTCGTAGAAGTACGGGTACTCCGCCAGGGCCACCGCGCCGTCGAAGATCCGGCCGGCTTCCTCGCCGCGCGGGATGCGCGTCAGCACCGGACCGAAGAAGGCGGTGCCGTTGAAGGAGACCACGGGAGTGCCCACGTCGTCCCCGACCAGGTCGATCGCCTCCTGGTGCGAGGAGCGCAGCTTCTCATCCTCAGCATCGGTCTTCGCTGCGTCGAGGATCTCGGCGTCGTAACCCAGTTCCTGGAGGGCCTCGGCGATCACGGCCTCGTAGTCCTTGTTGCCCTGATTGTGGATCCGGGTGCCCACGGCGGTGTACCACTCGCCCAGGGCCTCCACGCCGTGGCGCTCACGGACCTGGATCGCGGCACGGGCCGGGAGCCAGGCCTTCTCCATGCGCTCCAGGTAGCCCGGGTCCAGGTCGCGGCCCTCGTTCAGGACAGAGAGGGACATGGCATGCCAGGTGACCTTCACGGGGCGGACCTTCTCGACCTCGAGCATCCACCGGGAGGTGATCCAGGCGAAGGGGCAGGTCGAGTCGAACCAGAAGTCGACCTTCTGGGTGTCCTGTGCGGTCTGCGGGGTCTCGGTCACGAAAGCGCTCCTTGAATGCTCGGGGTCGGGCGGTTCAGCCCGTCACACGGTCCAACAGGTGATCAGGCTGACTTGTTCCGCCGCTTGCGGTCCACTTCACGGGAGATCAGCGTGGGCTCGGCACCGTCACGGACCACATCTGCGGTGATGACCACCGTGGCGATGTCGTCTCGGGAGGGCAGATCGAACATGACCGGCTTCAGGACCTCTTCCATGATCGATCGCAGTCCACGGGCACCGGTCCCCCGTTCCTCGGCCTGCTCGACCACCGCGTCCAAGGCGTCCTGGTCGAACTGCAGCTCCACGCCGTCCAGCAGGAACATCTTCTGGTACTGCTTCAACAGGGCGTTCTTCGGTTCAGTCAGAATCTGGATCAGCGAGGCTCGGTCCAGGTTCTCCACGGTGGTGATCACCGGGAGGCGCCCGATGAACTCGGGGATCAGACCGAACTTGAGCAGGTCCTCGGGGCGCACCTCGGAATAGGTGACGTCTCCGCTGCCCAGATGGTTCAGCGGAGCGCCGAAGCCGATCCCCTTGCGTCCGGCCCGGGAGCCGATGATCTCGTCGAGTCCGGCGAAGGCACCGGCCACGATGAACAGGACGTTGGAGGTGTCGATCTGCAGGAACTCCTGATGTGGATGCTTGCGCCCGCCCTGGGGCGGCACGGAGGCCACCGTGCCCTCCAGGATCTTCAACAGCGCCTGCTGGACGCCCTCGCCGGAGACGTCACGGGTGATCGAGGGGTTCTCCGACTTGCGCGAGATCTTGTCGATCTCGTCGATGTAGATGATCCCCTGCTCGGCTTTCTTCACGTCATAGTCTGCGGCCTGGATGAGCTTGAGCAGGATGTTCTCCACGTCCTCGCCCACGTAGCCAGCCTCGGTCAGCGAGGTGGCGTCGGCCACGGCGAAGGGGACGTTCAGCATCCGGGCCAGCGTCTGGGCCAGATAGGTCTTGCCGGAACCGGTGGGACCGACCATCAGGATGTTGGACTTGCCGACCTCCACATCGGAGAGGGAGTCCTCCAAGGAGGCGTGCTGTTCCAGGTGCTCGGCGAAGGAGGACTCCTTGCCGGCAGTGTGCCCGCCGCGGATCCGCTTGTAGTGGTTGTAGACGGCCACCGCCAGAGACCGCTTGGCGGCGTCCTGGCCGATCACGTACTCCTCGAGGAAGGCGTAGATCTCCTTGGGCTTGGGCAGCTCGACCTCAGCGGTCTCCACGACCTCCGCGAGCTCCTCCTCGATGATCTCGTTGCACAGTTCGATGCACTCATCGCAGATGTAGACACCGGGGCCGGCGATGAGTTTCCTGACCTGCTTCTGGCTCTTTCCACAGAACGAGCACTTGAGCAGGTCAGCGCTTTCGCCGATGCGTGCCATGCGGGGGTCTCCTCAGACATCAGGGGGGCGATCGCGGGTGATGGGCCGGTGGTCGACCGGGGCTATCGATCGCAGTTTGTCCAGCATACGTCCGGTGCCGGACGCGATAGCGGTCCGCAACGGCGGATGTCGGCACCGACCCGGGTCGACCACAGCTGAAGGGCCGCCACCCGGTCTCGGGAGGCGGCCCTTCAGTGTCGATTCAGCGGATCAGCCGATCTCAGCTGCTCAGCTGGGGGCGGCTGATCTTGCGGGGCTCGAGCACCTCGTCCACCAGGCCGTACTCCTTGGCGCCCTGGGCGGAGAGGAACTTGTCCCGGTCGATGTCCTGACGGACCTGCTCCGCGCTCTTGTTGGTGTGCGAGGCCAGCGTCTCCTCCATCCAGGTGCGGATGCGCAGCAGCTCCTCCGCATGGATCTGCAGGTCGGTGGCCGTGCCGCGGTCCCCACCCATGGAGGGCTGGTGGATCAGCACGCGCGCGTTGGGCAGCGCCAGTCGCTTGCCCGGGGCACCGGCAGCCAGCAGCACCGCGGCCGCAGAGGCAGCCTGTCCCAGGCACACGGTCTGCACCTCAGGACGGATGAACTGCATGGTGTCGTAGATCGCGGTCATGGCGGTGAAGGAGCCGCCCGGCGAATTGATGTAGAGCGTGATGTCGCGCTCGGAGTCCATGGACTCCAGCACGAGCAGCTGGGCCATGATGTCATCGGCCGAGGCGTCGTCCACCTGGGCGCCGAGGAAGACGATGCGATCCTCGAACAGCTTGGCGTAGGGGTCCTGGCGCTTGAAACCGTAGGGGGTGCGCTCCTCGAACTGCGGCAGGATGTACCGCGAGGTCGGGGAGGTCCGCCCGATGCCGGAGGGCATGCCGGGCTGATCGGTCATTCCGGTGGGGTACTGGTTCATCATCTGAAGGTCTCCTGGACAGAGCTGGTGACGTCTGACGGGGTCGGTCGGTTGGATCGGCTGGAGCTGGAGCAGACAGCTCAGCTGTCCACGCCACCGCCGCCGGTCACGGTGCCGGCCCGCTCGGCGATGTGGTCGAAGAAGCCGTACTCCAGGCCCTCCTGAGCGGTGAACCACTTGTCACGCTCATTGTCCTTGAGAATGGTCTCCACGGTCTGACCGGTCTGCTCGGCGGTCAGCTCGGCCATGACCTGCTTCATGTGCAGGATCAGCTGGGCCTGGATGCGAATGTCCGACTCGGTGCCGCCGATGCCGCCGGAGGGCTGGTGCATCAGGATGCGCGCGTGCGGGGTGGCGTAGCGCTTGCCCTTGGTGCCGGAGGAGAGCAGGAACTGCCCCATGGAGGCGGCCATGCCGGTGGCCACGGTCACCACATCATTGGGGATGTACTGCATGGTGTCGTAGATCGCCATGCCCGCGGTGATCGAGCCGCCCGGGGAGTTGATGTACAGGTAGATGTCCTTGTGCGGATCCTCGGCCGAGAGCAGGAGCATCTGCGAGCAGATGGCGTTGGCGTTCTCGTCCATCACCTCGGATCCCAGCCAGATGATGCGTTCCTTCAGCAGCCGGTTGTAGATGTAGTCCTCGCGGGCCGCCGGGTCCACCGACGCCATGCGGGGTGCGGGAGTGGATGCAGTCATTGCGCCCTGCCTTCCTGATGCTCTGGCCGTGTGCGCGTCGGGTCCGGACACAGGTCCGGCTCACCGGCCGCGCGGTTTCTTCGAGACTACTGTCACGGCTCGTCCACCACCCGTGCGGCACCGCACTGTTCGCTGTTGGCGCATGGTCTGCACCGGTTGCCTCAGCAGGTCCCGACGGCGCCCGGACAGCAGAGCGCCCGGGTCGCCGCCCTGCCCCGTAGGGGTGGGAGGCGCCCGGGCGCCTGGTGGATCACCGGAGAGGATCAGCCCTCGGCGGTCTCCTCAGCCTTCTGGGCCGGTGCCTTCTTGGCGGCCGGCTTGCGAGCCGGAGCCTTCTTGACCGGAGCCTTCTTCTCGGTCTCCTCGGCGACCTCGCCCTCAGCCTTCTTGGCCGGAGCCTTCTTGGCCGTGGTCGACTTGGCAGCCGTGGTCTTGGCGGCGGTCGACTTGGCGGCCGGCTTGCGAGCCGGAGCCTTCTTGGCCGGAGCCTTCTCCTCCGTCGCTTCGCCAGCCTCGGCGTCGTCGGCCTTCTTGGTCGGAGCCTTCTTGGCCGTGGTCGACTTGGCAGCCGTGGTCTTGGCGGCGGTCGACTTGGCGGCCGGCTTGCGAGCCGGAGCCTTCTTCTCCGGAGTCTTCTTCTGTGCGGCCTCATCAGCCGAGTCAGCAGACTCGGCAGACTCCGGGGAGTCGGCGGAATCGGCCGAATCAGCGGAATCCGCCGAGTCAGCAGACTCCACAGCATCCTGGCCGCCCGGGGTGACGAAGGCGGTCAGGTCGACCTTGTTGCCGTCGGTGTCGGTGACCTCGGCGTACTCCAGCACCTTGGCCAGGGCCTTGCGGCGGCGCACCTCGCCCATGATCATCGGGACCTGGCCGGCCTGGTCCAGCATCTGGGCGAACTGGTTCGGGTCCATGCCGTACTGGGAGGCGGTGGTGATGATGTACTCGATCAGCTCGCCCTGGTCCACACCGATCTCCTCGGCGTCGGCCACGGCGTCCAGGATGACCTCGTTGCGGAAGGCCTCGCGGGTGTTCTGCTCGACCTCGGCGCGGTGCTCCTCGGTGTCGTGGTCATCGCCCTCGGTGTGGCCGCCCTGGGCGAAGTGCTGCTCGACCTGCTCGGTGATGATCGAGTCCGGCACGGCGACCTCGACGAGCTTGACCAGCTCCTCCAGGACCTTGTCGCGGGCCTCGACGCCCTGACCGGTGACGGCGCCCTCGGCGGCCTGCTTCTTCAGGTCCTCCTTGAGCTCGTCGATGGTGTCGAACTCTGAGGCCAGCTGGGCGAACTCGTCGTCGGCCTCGGGCAGCTCACGCTCCTTGACGGCGTCGAGCACGACCTTGACCTGCGCCTTCTCGCCGGAGCGATCGCCGCCGGCCAGGGTGGTCTCGAAGATGGCGTCCTCGCCGGCGGACAGACCCTCCAGGGCCTCGTCCATGCCGTCGAGCATGGTGCCGGCGCCGACCTGGTAGGACAGACCTTCCGCCTGGTCGACCTGCTCGTCGTCGATGGTGGCGGTCAGGCTGATGGTGACGAAGTCGTCCTTCTTCGCCGGACGCTCCACGTCCTTGAGGGTGCCGAAGCGGGAGCGCAGGTCGTCCAGTGCCTTCTGCTCGTCCTCCTCGGTGGCGGCGGCGGGCTCGACGGTGACCTTCAGGCCCTTGTAGTCGGGCAGCTCGATCTCCGGGCGCACGTCCAGCTCGGCGGTGAACTTGAGCGGAGCCTCAGCGTCGCCGTCGGTGCCGGGCGTGGAGGTGATCTCCACCTCGGGGCGGGAGAGAGGCGTGATCTCGGCCTCGATCAGGGCCGCCTGGTAGAACTCGTTCAGACCCTCGTTGATGGCGGTCTCGATCACGAAGCCGCGGCCGACCCGCTGGTCGATGATGCGCGCCGGCACCTTGCCCTTGCGGAAGCCGGGAACCTGGATCTGGTTCGCCACGGTGGAGTAGGCCTCGTCGATGCGCGGCTTGAGGTCCTCGAAGGGGACCTCCACGTCCAGCTTGACCCGGGTGGGGCTGAGGTTTTCTGCGGTGCTCTTGACCACGTAGGACTCCTGTAGATGGATCGGGAACGTCGTACTGATGCTTGATGTCGAGATGACGTCGGGGTGACAGGATTTGAACCTGCGGCCTCACGCTCCCAAAGCGCGCGCTCTACCAAGCTGAGCTACACCCCGCCGATCCGCCCTCGAGCGCACAGCAGTGCACCGTCAGGGCGGAGACGGACCGTCCAAGACTACCCCCTGCATTCAGCAGGCGAGTAATCACGGTTCCAGGTGACCTCGTGCCGGAGGCACAGCAGGTCCCGACGACGGCGCGTCCACCAGGGCGATCAGAGCGCCTTTTGCAGAGCGAGGGTTCCGGTTGGTAGGCTCAACCTCGCTGTTCCGGGGATGTAGCTCAATGGTAGAGCCCCAGTCTTCCAAACTGGCTACGCGGGTTCGATTCCCGTCATCCCCTCCGCATCCCAGCAGGGCCCCTGACCGATCCGGTCCGGGGCCCTGCTGCTGTTCTGGACCGTTTCCGTCCTGCTCACGCCTGACAGACGGCGCAGCGGTACAGCTTGCGCTGGACCATCTCCTCCACCACGATCGCGTCGGCACCGTCCCGCGAGGTGGTCCCGCAGACCAGGCAGGTCTGTCCCTGCCGCTGGTACACGTAGGTCGCATGCTCCGGCCACGCCTCGGCCTCCGGCACGCCGGGCCGGTGCTCCGGTGCGGTGGTGATGATCCGTCCGCGTCTCACCCCGATCCCCATCAGCAGGACCAGGTCCTCCCACAGGCCCCGCAGTTCCTGGTCGGAGAGCGACCGCGCCGGACGGTGGGGGTCGATCAGCTGCCGGAACAGTGTCTCCGCGCGGAAGATGTTGCCCACACCCGCGATGATCGACTGATCCATCAGCACGGCGCCGATGGCCCGCCCGGTCCGGCTGGCTCGCCGCACGAACTCCCCCGCGTCCGCCTGCGGATCCAGCGGATCCGGACCGAGGTTCGAGCGCACCTGCTCCACCTCATCCGGTGTCAGGACGCGGCAGATCGAGGCACCCACCAGGTCCGCCCAGCCGTGCTGGGTCACCAGCCGCACGCGGGTGGTCGGCGTGGGTTCCGGCGGCTCCGCCGCCGCTCTCCCAGCCACGGCGTCACCTGGCGCACCTGCGGAAGGCGACCGGCCGTCGTCGGGACGGGGGTGGGCAGGGTCAGCCGACTCACGGTGGATCTCCCGCTCGCCGATCCTCCGGGGTGCACCGATGGAGGAGGCCACCGTGAAGGTGTGGTCCCCGCCGAAGGTCCAGGCCCCGTACATCCCCAGGTGCACATTGAGGGTGTGACCGTGGTCGAAGGTGAGGAAGAAGTGCTTGCCGTGGGCGATCGACTCCACGGGAACATGACCGTCCAGCAGAGCGGCACCCTCGGCGAACCTCCCCTGCGGAGAGGTGGCCCGCACCGACTGCCCCACGAACGTGTCCTGGAACTGCCGGGCGAGCCGGTGGATGGAATGGCCCTCAGGCATGGGACACGCGCTCCGAGCGGTTGCCGCAGAGAAGGCTCACATCTGGACTTCGCCGGTGCGCTCGTAGTGCCCGATCTTGCCGATCCGGCGCACGTGGCGCTCGTCATTGCTGAAGGGCTCGGCCAGGAACGCCTCGATCAGCTCGGTGGCCTCCTCCAGGGAGTGCTGACGCCCGCCCACGGCCACCACATTGGCGTCGTTGTGCTCGCGGGCAAGCCGGGCGGTGTCCAGGTTCCAGGCCAACGCCGCACGGATGCCCTCGACCTTGTTCGCCGCGATCTGCTCGCCGTTGCCGGAGCCGCCCAGCACGATGCCCAGGGAGTCCTTCCCCTCGGCGCGCTCGGCGGCCACCGCCCGGGCGGCGTTGATGCAGAAGCCGGGGTAGTCGTCCTGGGCGTCGTACTCCTGGGGACCGTGGTCCACGATCTCGTAGCCGCGCTCGGCCAGGTGCCGCTGCAGGTGGGCGGAGAGCTCGAGGCCGGCGTGGTCAGTGGCGATGTGGACGCGCATGGGGGCTCCTGGTTCGGTCGGATCGGACGGGTCTGTGGGCTCGCCATCCACCCTACCGGCGCGGACGGTCCCCGGATCCTGTGCAGTGGGACACATCGGTGGCACAATGGGGAGTTGCTCATCGCTTGTTTCACATCTGGTGCCACGACGGACTCTCAGCCCCGTCCTCACCCCTGTCACCACCGTCGCCCTGGAGGCTCTGTGTCCACTCTGAACATCACCCGCGAGGAGGCCCGCGTCCGCGCTGAGGCGCTGTCCGTGGAGTCCTACGAGATCGATCTTGACCTCACCCTGCCGGGAGACCACTTCCGTTCACGCACCACGGTCCGGTTCCGCGCGTCCGAGGACGCCGTGGGCGGTCAGACCTTCATCGACTTCGTCTCCACGAACCTCACCGCCGTCACCCTCAACGGCACTGAGCTGGGCTCAGACTGCTCGGACGGCACCCGCATCACCGTGGGTCCGCTGGCCGCAGAAAACACCCTGGTGGTGGACGGCCTGGCCGACTACATGAACACCGGAGAGGGCCTGCACCGCTTCGTGGACCCGGTGGACCAAGAGGTCTACCTCTACTCCCAGTTCGAGGTGCCGGACTCCCGCCGCATGTTCGCCGTGTTCGAGCAGCCCGACCTCAAGGCCACCTTCGCCTTCACCGTCACCGCTCCGGACCACTGGGCCGTGGTGTCCAACTCCCCCACGCCGGAACCTGTTCGCGCTGAGCTGGCCGAGGGCTCGCCGTTCTCCGGCGCCTCCACCTGGACCTTCACGCCGACGCCACGGATCTCCTCCTACATCACCGCGCTGATCGCTGGCCCATACCGCTCCACGCACTCCGAGCTGACCAGCGCCGACGGGCGGACCATCCCCCTGGGTGCCTACTGCCGGGCGTCGCTGTTCGAGCACCTGGACGCGGAGAACATCTTCGAGCTGACCCGCCAGGGCTTCGAGTTCTTCGAGGCCCAGTTCGGCACGCCGTACCCGTTCGAGAAGTACGACCAGCTCTTCGTGCCCGAGTTCAACGCCGGCGCCATGGAGAACGCCGGGGCCGTCACGTTCCTGGAGAACTACGTCTTCCGCTCCCGTGTCCCCGAGGCCATGGTGGAGCGCCGAGCCATCACCGTGCTGCACGAGCTGGCCCACATGTGGTTCGGCGACCTGGTCACCATGAAGTGGTGGAACGACCTCTGGCTCAACGAGTCCTTCGCCGAGTTCATGTCCACCCTGGCCGCGGCGGAGAACACCAAGTACACCGGAGCTTGGACCACGTTCTCCTCCATGGAGAAGGCGTGGGCCTACCGCCAGGACCAGCTCTCCACCACGCACCCGATCAAGGCCGAGATCCGCGATCTGGACGATGTCCTGGTCAACTTCGACGGCATCACCTATGCCAAGGGCGCCTCGGTGCTGCGCCAGCTGGTGGCCTGGGTGGGCCAGGAGAACTTCATGGCCGGCGTGCGCGAGTACTTCGGCCAGCACGCCTGGTCCAACACGGAGCTGCCGGACCTGATGCGCGAGCTCGAGGCCTCCTCCGGCCGCGACCTCTCCGAGTGGACCCGGCTGTGGCTGGAGACCTCCGGGGTGAACACCGTCTCGGTGGAGGTGGACACGCAGGGCGAGGGTCCCGAGGGCGTCATCACCTCCCTGCGCCTGGTCCAGTCCGCGCCCCGCGGGGTGGAGCAGGGCGAGCCGGGAGACGCAGTGCTGCGTCCTCACCGCATGGCGGTGGGCTTCTATGACCTGGACGACGACGGCCGGCTCGTCCGCACCCAGCGGTACGAGCTCGATGTGGACGGCGAGGTGACGGAGGTCTCCGAGGCCGTCGGCGCGCGCCGCCCCGCGCTGATCCTGCCCAACGACGATGATCTGGCCTACGCCAAGATCCGCCTGGACTCCGCCTCCTGGACGGTGGCCGCCGAGCGGCTCAAGGACGTGGCGGACTCCTTGCCGCGCACCCTGCTGTGGGGTGCAGCGTGGGACACCGCTCGGGACGGAGAGGCCACGGCGCAGTGGTTCGTGGACCTGGTGCTGGCCAACATCGGCCACGAGGTGGACTCCTCGGTGGTGCAGACCCTGCTGCGTCAGCTCAACACCGCCCTGTCCCTCTACACCCCGGAGGACCAGGCCTCGCAGCTGCGGGCGACCGCCGCAGACCGTCTGCTGGAGCTGGCTCGTGGCACCGAGGCCGGGTCGGACAACCAGCTGCAGTTCATCAAGGCCTTCGCCCAGCATGCCCGCACCGGCGAGCAGCTGGACACCCTGGCCGGGCTGCACTCGGCAGAGCAGTCCCTGGACGGGCTGGACCTGAACACCGACCTGAAGTGGGAGATGCTGACCGGGCTGGTGGCCGGCGGCCGTGCCGGTGAGTCCGAGATCGCGGCGGCCGAGCAGAACGATGCCACCGCCACCGGTGCCCTGGCGGCGGCTCAGGCCCGGGCCGCTGTGCCGACCGCTGAGGCCAAGCAGCGCGCCTGGGACCAGGTGGTGTCCGGGGAGCTGTCCAACACCACCCAGCGCAATGTCCTGGCTGGGTTCGCCCGCACCAACGACCCCGCTCTGCTGGCCGGCTTCGCACCGCAGTTCTTCGAGGGCGCCGAGGAGCTGTGGGCCTCGCGTTCGCACGAGATGGCCGAGTCCGCCGCCATCGGCCTCTTCCCCACCTCCCAGGTCTCACAGCAGACCGTGGACGCGGCGAACACGCTGATCGAACGGGCCCGGGAGAAGCAGGCCGCTCTGGCCCGCACGGTCGCGGAGTCCCGCGATGAGGTGGTCCGGGCACTCAAGGCGCGCGCCGCCCGCTGATCCCGCCACACCGCAGCTGCACCGCAGGGCCGGGTCGTCGTTCAGACGTCCCGGCCCTGTTCCGTCCGAATCGTTCACGCCGCCCCACGCGGTAGGTTGGAGGGTGTGAACCACAGCTTCTCCCTGCGCGCAGAATGGACCGGGAACCGCGGCACCGGCACCTCCGGCTACAAGGACTACGACCGTGACCTGGTGATCCAGGCTGAGGGCCCCGGTGAGCTTCAGGGCTCGGCTGCCCGAGCCTTCCACGGGGCCGAGTCACGGTGGAATCCGGAGCAGCTGCTGCTGGCCGCCCTCACCGAATGCCACCTGCTCTCCTACCTGCACAGCGCCACCCAGGCGGGCGTCGTCGTGACCGGCCTGGCCTGCCGCGCCGAGGTGACCTTGGAGACCACCTCGGACGGTGCCGGGCAGATCACCTCCGCCGTGCTGCGGCCTGAGGTGTGGCTGGCCGAGGAGTCCCAGCGGGAGCAGGCCGATGGCCTCCATCCGCAGGCTCATGAGCGGTGCTTCATCGCCCGGTCGGTGAACTTTCCGGTGACGATCGAACCAGAGGCGCCACGGCAGATGCCGCATCTGCCGGAGTTCAGCAGCCGACTCGGCGCACCGATCGCCGTCCTGCGGCCCCGTGAGGCCAAGCGCCCGTCCCAGGTGACGGGGCTGGAGAACCGGCCGGTCTCCCCCGGTGCGGCCCACACCCCGCCGTTCACCCGGACCTCTGAGACGGGTGCGTCGCCGGCAGCCGCCACTGCGGCTCCCCCGGCCGCATCCGCTCCGGCAGAGCCGCAGTCCACCTTCTACGATCAGGTCGGCGGACATGAGACCTTCGCGAAGCTGTGCCGGGTGTTCTACGAAGGCGTGGCACAGGATCCGCTGCTCAAGCCCATGTACCCGGAGGAGGACCTGGGACCGGCTGAGGAGCGGCTGCTGCTGTTCCTGGAGCAGTACTGGGGCGGCCCGCGGACCTACAGCGAGCAGCGGGGCCATCCGCGGCTGCGCATGCGCCACATGCCGTACACCATCGACTTCGAGGCACGGGACGCCTGGCTGCGCCACATGCGCACGGCCGTGGACTCCCTGGAGCTGGCCCCCCTGCACGAGCACATGCTCTGGGACTATCTCGAGCGCGCGGCCCACTCCATGGTCAACTCCGCCTGAGTCTCACCCGGCGTTCCACAGGTCCGTGTAGAAGGACAGCTTCTCGGCGTTCCTCTCGATCCCGTAGGCCCGCAGGAATCGGTCCGTCCAGTCACTCCGGTCCGCCGGAGCCGGCAGATTCCAGGCCAGGCTCATCAGCGCCGGGGCCAGGTCAGCCCATCGGTCGGCGACCCCGCACATGCCCACATCCACGTACCCAGTGCACTCCAGACGGCCGTCCTTCCGAGCCAGCAGCGTGTTCGGTGTGCAGGCGTCGCCATGGCACACCACCGGGTCCAGGGCAGGGATGGGTCGTCCGTCCGGCGCACCTCCTCGGGCAGCCACCGACCAGGTGAAGGGACAGCCGGTCAGGGGCACCGCATCGTGGAAGCGTCGCAGTGCCCGTCCCAGGGCGTCGACGGCCTCCTCCGGCTCTGACATCAGATCCGGGTCCGCCGCCGAGGCTCCCGGAAGCCCCTCCGTCCACAGCCAGCCGACGCCGTCCCGCACTCCGGCATCGAGCACCGCCGGAACCGGGACGAAGGTCTGCAGCCAGCGCAGCCGTTCGACGTCCGAGAACACCTGGAACTCGGGATGGACCGGCCCCACCTTGAGGAACTCGCGGTCCGCCCCGTCGCCGATCTGCCAGGTCACTCCCCCGATTTCGTTCAACCACACCGGCACGGCGGATCTGCCGTCCAGGATCTGCTCGACCTGCGAGGGCGGGGCGCCCACCTCGTCCGGTGCTGGTCGCCGAGCAGGACGTGTCACAGCCGAGGAGAGGTGCGGCACAGCACGTGACCGGCCGGGGAGCTGAGCCGGGTCCATGGCCCCTGAGCGTGCACGGTGGCCGAACCGCCCGGGGTGAGGAATCCCAGTCCATGGGCGGCGAAGGCGGCGGCGGCCGGCAAGATGCCCTCGTGCTCGTTCGGGCCGCCGAGCATGCGGCCCCACACCGCGGCACGCGCCTGGGCCACCATGGACGCGCCGGGGTCCGTGGGCAGGGCCGATCCGAGCTCTCGCACGCCGTCCTGAGCGATCTGCTGCAGCTCGGCGTCCTCCACCACGGCCACCGGCTGCCACCCGCTGCGGGGAGGCGTCACGGCCGTCCAGGTCACCGACTCGGTGACGGGAGGATGGGCCAGTGCGGTCAGCCCCTCACCCTGCATCCGCGCCAGCCGCTCCAGGATGGAGGAGATCGGGTAGACCTCGTCCACGGCGGGGCTCGCCGGCTCGGTCAGCCGCAGCGTCCGCAGCCCCAGTGCCACCGGCACCCGGTCGCCGAGCCCCCGAGGCTGCAGGACCGAGACCCAGGCGGCCAGAACCGAGCCAGCGCTCTGCAGGCGCACCCCGGTGTCGGACATCGCCTTGGCCCGGGTCAGGAAGCGTTCCAGGTCCCGCACGGCATCCAGGTCTTCCAGGACCAGCGGTTCGGGCGTGGAGGAGGCACGGGGACGGGACACAGACGCGGCAGACATGCCGTCCATTGTCCCATCCCGGCCCCCCGCGCCCGGTCTAGGATGGCGGGCAGGCCCTCTGGGCCCGCAGACTCCACCGGCGCTGGCCGCGCCACGGCGAAGGGACCCCCATGACCGGTGACCAGGGACGACGTCGGCTCACGCGGCGAGGTGCGCAGCGGCCGGTCCCAGCGCCCGAGGATCCCACCGATCTGCTGCGTCAGGTGCTGACTCTCGAGGACGCCGGAGCCGATCCCCGCACGGGAGACCTGACCTTCACCGGGCAGACACCTCGGCAGGCCCACGGCCGGGTCTTCGGCGGCCAGGTGATGGCCCAGTCGCTGATCGCCGCGTTCCGGACCGTGGATCCTGGGCGCGCAGCCCACTCCATGCACTGCTACTTCATCCGTCCTGGTGATGCCCAGAAGCCGATCGCCTTCACCGTGGAGAACCTTCGGGATGGACGGTCCTTCTCGGTGCGGCGGGTCCACGCCAGCCAGGACGGCAAGGCGCTGATGTCCCTGACCTGCTCGTTCCAAGAGCCCTCCGGGGGGCTGGAGCATCAGGCGCCCATGCCCCAGGGTGTGCCGGATCCTGAGTCCCTGCCCTCCACAGCGGACCGGCTGGGACATCTGAACCATCCGATCGCTCACGAGTGGTCGTGGGCCCGGCCCTTCGACATCCGGCATGTGGACGCACCGGTGTACCTCCACCCGGCTCAGGAGAAGGTGGCCACCAACCTGGTGTGGATGAAGACCTTTACCCCGGTGGAGGGGGACGCGAACGTCCAACGGGCCGCCCTGGCCTATGCCTCGGACTACACCCTGCTGGAACCGGTGCTGCGCCGCCATGGACTGGCCTGGGTCCGCCCCGGTATGAGCGTGGCCTCCCTGGACCACGCCATGTGGTGGCACCGCCCCGCCCCGGTCGACGAATGGCTGCTGTACGTCCAGACCAGCACCTCAGCGCAGGGATCCCGTGGACTCGGTCAGGGCCGGATCTACACGCGCAGCGGGGAGCTGGTGGCCTCGGTCGCCCAGGAGGGGATGATCCGGGTGCCCACCGGCGTGCAGTCCTCCATGCGCAACGCCGTCCAGGACCTGGTGCTCAAGACCGCGTGGCGGCGACCCACCCGCTGAATCACCCCATCGTCACCCTGCCCCCTTCCTGTGAACCGCCTCACAGGCGCGCCTGTCATGGTCTAGCGTGATCACCATGGACACGCACACTGCAGATCAGCTTTCCCAGCATGGTCGAGACCGCGAGGACGGGGCCGCTCCGTTCCGCGCCGTCGGGCCCTGGGCCGACTCCAGAGCCGACGCTGCCAGCCAGGTGGTCTTCACGGCGGTGCACACCGGTCATGACCTGCGCGACGAAGTCCGTGAGCTCATGATCCTGGACGAGGACACCCGGCTGCGCGAGGAGGATCCCTTCACCGATCGTCTGGGCGCTGGGGTCGGATCCGGACTGGTGATGAACCGCTCTCGGTTCGAGGTGGACGTGAACCGTCCGCGGGCCACCTCCGTCTATCAGACCCCGGACGAGTGCTGGGGACTGGACGTGTGGCGGGACGGACGACTGCCGGATGACATCGCCGAACGCAGCCGCGAGGTCCACGATGCCTGGTTCGCCGAGCTCGGCCGGCGCTTGGACGTGCTGGCCGCCCGCGGTCCGTTCGTGGTCTTCGACATCCACTCCTACAACCACTACCGGGACGGACAGGACCAGCCGCCCGCACCCCAGGACGGCAACCCGGACATCAACGTCGGCACCGGCTCCCTGGATCGTGAACCCTGGATCCCGGTCGTGGATGCCTTCATGGAGGCCATGGGGTCGCCCACGGTGGCGTCCACCGGTCGTTCCCTGGACGTCCGTGAGAACGTGCGGTTCTGGGGCCAGAACCAGGCCCGGTGGATCCATCGGCGCTACCCGGACACCGCCTGCGTCCTGGCCCTGGAGTTCAAGAAGACCTGGATGGACGAATGGACCGGTCAGCCGGACCAGGAGCACATGGAGCAGCTGGCCCAGATCCTGGCCTCCACCGTGCCCGCGGTGACCGAGGCGCTGAAGCAGGTGAAGGTGCCCACGCCATGACCGCGAAGACACCGCGAACCACACCAGATGAACCTGCCCCGTCCACCAGCGGGGGCATCTCCCTGCGTGACCGTGCCATCGACCATGAGCTGGCCCTGGTCTCCCAGAGCTTCCGCTTCCTGCTGGACGTCACCCCGGTGAACGTCGAGCCTGCCCGGGAGGAGTTCCTCTCCAGCGGTCGACTCCCCGAGTTCGTCTACCGAGACCTCGAGGACGACCCCGATGTGCTGCGCCGGGTCCTCAAGGACATCCCCATCCAGGAGGTCGACGACGCCGTCCTGGGCACCCTGCTGCGCAACAAGCACCGTGAACTCTCCCTGCAGATCGATCTGCTCGAGTCCCGGGACACCGAGGCCTTCATGCCGCTGAGCATCGAGCTCTACGGCGCCATCACCCCCTCCCTGCGCCATACCGCCGAACAGATCCTCGAGTCCGTCACGGTGCCCAAGTCCACCAAGGACAGCAGCTACCGGGCCGAGGAGTTCCTGAAGCTGGCCTTCGAGGAGATCGGTCACTACCGCGAACAGGACCCGGACATCGAGATGCACGCCGAGATCCGTGAAGACGTCTCCGGCGTGATGGTCTCCGGCGAGTCCCTGCTGATGGGACCGTCCTCCAAGGTGCAGAAGGTGCGTGCCGCTGCGCTGCTGCACCATGAGGTCGGCACACACCTGGTCACCCATGTCAACGGTTCGGCCCAGCCGGTGAAGATCATGGGCAGCGGCCTGGCCGGCTATGACGAGACCCAGGAGGGACTGGCGGTGCTGGCCGAGGTCGCCTGTGGGGGGCTGACCGCCTTCCGGCTGCGTCAGCTTGCCGCCCGCGTGCTCACCGTGCATCGCATGGTCTCCGGAGCGAACTTCGCCGAGGCCCACCAGGCGCTGCTGGAGGACGGCATCCCCGCCTCCTCGGCCTTCACCACCACCATGCGTGCCTTCCGCTCCGGTGGCATGACCAAGGACGCCATCTATCTGCGCGGCATGCTCGAGCTGCTCGAGCACCTCAAGGACGGAGGTTCCCTGGACCTGCTGCTGCTGGGCAAGTTCGCCCTGGAGGACCTGCCGCTGGTCACCGACCTGCAGGAGCGCGGCGTCCTGGAGCCGCCCCGGCTCACCCCGCGGTGGTTGGAGGACGAGGATTCCGCGGCCCGTCTCGGACGCGCCGCCGCCCTGGGCGATCCGGCGCTGCTGGTCGCCTCCTGACCTCACGCACCACCTCATCCAGACCTTCCACACCCCGTCCCCGAAGGAGACCCCATGAAGATCGGATTCGTCGTCAACGACGTCGCCACCGAGAAGCACACCTACACCACCACCCGGCTGGCCATGGCCGCCAGCCAGGCTGGCCACGAAGTCTGGCTCACCGGCACCGGTGACTTTGCCTACGAACCCGACGGCACCCTGTCCGTCCGGGCGGCCGGCGCCGGTGACAAGAACTACCGTTCCCTGGAGCGGTACCTCGAGGACGTGCAGAAGCCGGAGTCCAGCAAACAGGTCTCGGTGCATGACTTCGACGTGGTGATGCTGCGCAACGACCCGGCCGATGACGCCTCCGACCGCCCGTGGGCACCCACCGCCGGAGTGGCCTTCGGACAGCTGATCGCCTCCACGGGCGTCCTGGTCGTCAACGACCCGCACACGCTGGCCAACGCCCTCTCCAAGGCCTACTTCCAGCACTTCCCCGAGGCTGTTCGCCCCAAGACACTCATCTCCCGTGATGAGGCCATGATCTCGGATTTCGTGGACGAGATGGGCGGCAAGGCCGTGCTCAAGCCCCTGCAGGGCTCAGGCGGCTCCGGGGTGTTCCTGGTGGACCGCAAGGAGTCCCCCAACCTGAACCAGATCGTCGAGGCGATCGCCCGTGACGGCTACGTGGTGGCCCAGGAATATCTGCCGGAGGCCAAGAACGGCGATGTCCGCATGTTCCTGATGAACGGACGGCCACTGCAGGTGGACGGCGAGTACGCAGCCTTCCGCCGCCGCAACGCCGAGGGGGATGTCCGCTCGAACATGTCCGCCGGCGGCAAGGCCGAGAAGGCCAAGGTCACCGACGAGATGCTGCACATGGTCGAGCTGGTCCGGCCCAAACTGGTCGCCGACGGCATGTTCCTGGTCGGCCTGGACATCGTGGGCGACAAGCTCATGGAGGTCAACGTCTTCTCCCCCGGCGGCCTGGGCTCCTGCCAGGAACTGTACGGGGTGGACTTCGCTCCGGCCATCATCGCCGACCTCGAGCGCAAGGTCGATGTCCGCCAGCACTACTCGGCCCGCCTGAGCAACACGGACCTGGTGACCATCTGAGGTCTGCGCCAAGCCAGCACGACGACGCCCCCGCACCTTCCCTGTGAAGGTGCGGGGGCGTTCGCAGTCCAGGCAAGCTGGACTGACCGAGGGGATCAGTCGCGGGTGAGCTTGCGGTGCGTCACACGGTGCGGGCGTGCGGCCTCCGGGCCCAGACGATCGATCTTGTTGGCCTCATAGGACTCGAAGTTGCCCTCGTACCAGTACCAGTTGGCCGGGTCCTCCTCGGTGCCCTCGTAGGCCAGCATGTGGGTGGCCACGCGGTCTAGGAACCAGCGGTCGTGGGAGATGACCACGGCACAGCCGGGGAACTCCAGCAGGGCGTTCTCCAGGGAGGTCAGGGTCTCCACGTCGAGGTCGTTGGTGGGCTCATCGAGCAGCAGCAGGTTGCCGCCCTCCTTGAGCGTCAGGGCCAGGTTCAGGCGGTTGCGCTCACCACCGGAGAGCACTCCGGCGCGCTTCTGCTGGTCCGGGCCCTTGAAGCCGAACGCCGAGACATAGGCGCGCGAGGGCATCTCCACGTTGCCGACCTTGATGTAGTCCAGACCATCGGAGACGACCTCCCAGAGGGACTTCTCCGGGTCGATCCCGCCGCGGGACTGATCCACGTAGGAGATCTTGACGGTGTCGCCGATCTTCAGGTCGCCGCCGTCCAGGGGCTCCAGGCCCACGATGGTCTTGAACAGGGTGGTCTTGCCGACGCCGTTGGGACCGATGATGCCCACGATGCCGTTGGGCGGCAGGGAGAAGGACAGGTTGTCGATCAGGACGCGATCGCCGAAGCCCTTCTTCAGGTTCTTGGCCTCGATCACCTGGGTGCCCAGACGCGGTCCCGGCGGGATCTGGATCTCCTCCAGGTCCAGCTTGCGGGTCTTCTCTGCCTCAGCGGCCATCTCCTCGTATCGGGCCAGACGGGCCTTGGACTTGGCCTGACGACCCTTGGTGTTGGAGCGGACCCAGTCCAGCTCCTCGGAGAGGCGCTTGGCCAGCTTCTGGTCCTTCTTGCCCTGGATCTCCAGGCGGGCGCGCTTCTTCTCCAGGTAGGTGGAGTAGTTGCCCTCGTACGGGTAGAGACGGCCGCGGTCGACCTCACAGATCCATTCGGCCACGTGGTCCAGGAAGTACCGGTCGTGGGTCACCGCGACGACGGCGCCGGGGTAGGAGGCCAGGTGCTGCTCGAGCCACTGCACGGACTCGGCGTCCAGGTGGTTGGTGGGCTCATCGAGCAGCAGCAGGTCCGGCTTCTGCAGCAGCAGCTTGCACAAGGCCACGCGGCGACGCTCACCACCGGAGAGCTTGGTGACATCGGCATCGCCCGGAGGGCAGCGCAGGGCGTCCATGGCCTGGTCCAGCTGGGAGTCGATGTCCCAGGCGTCGGCGGCGTCGATCTCCTCCTGGAGCTTGCCCATCTCCTCCATCAACGCGTCGAAGTCCGCGTCAGGATCGGCCATCTCCTCGGAGATCTGGTTGTAGCGCTGGATCTTGCCGTAGATCTCGCCCACGCCCTCCTGGACGTTGCCGAGCACGGTCTTCTCCTCGTTCAACGGCGGCTCCTGCATGAGCATGCCCACCGAGTACTCGGGAGAGAGCCGGGCCTCGCCGTTGGAGGGCTGGTCCAGTCCAGCCATGATCTTCAGGATCGTGGACTTTCCGGCGCCGTTGGGGCCGACCATGCCGATCTTCGCTCCGGGGAAGAAGGACATCGTCACGTCGTCCAGGATCAGCTTGTCGCCCACCTTCTTGCGGGCCTTGACCATGGTGTAGATGAATTCAGCCATGCTCTCCAGGCTAGACCCTGCCCGCTTGATTCCTCGCATCGAGGAACGTGGCTGCCGCCACCAGCCCGAGGTGGCTGCCGGGGCGCGGTGAGACCGGCCCCGGCCGCCAGCGGGTCAGTACGCCCCGACCGGTGCCGGGTGCGCGGTCAAGGGGGCTCCCCAGTCATCGACGCCCGCCGTGGAGGGGCCAGGGTCCGTGAACCCCGTGGACTCCCCTGCGCCATCGGTGATCTCTCCGGTCTCGGTGTCCACCTGGGACGGGGCAGCCGCAGCGGGGGACTGTTCCGATGCCTCGTCCGCGTCGTCCTCCTGGTCCTGCTGGTCCTCTGCATCGGAGGATGCCGAGGTCTTGGGGTTGACGCGGTGGAACAGGGACGTGCCCCAGACCAGGTCATGGCCGACGGTGTCCGCCTCGATCTCGATGGCCGTGCCCGACTTCTCCTCCGTCTGCCAGTCGCGGATGCGCAGCCGACCGGTGACGATGACCGGCTGCCCCTTGTGAAGACACATGCCCGCGTTCTCGGCCAGCGCCCGGAACATGTTGACGGTGTACCAGTTGGTGGTTCCGTCCACCCACCCCTGGGACTGCTTGTCGAAGCGACGCTCGGTGGAGGCCAGCCGGAAACTGGACATCCTCTGCCCGGACTTCATGGTCCGATTGTTCGGGTCGGTGGCGACGAAGCCGCGCACGGTGATCAGATCGCTCATGATGAGCCCTTCCTGTGGTGCCGGAGCACGCCCGGCGCTGACACCGCCGGTGGGTCCGGAGGCGGCCGGCACCCGTCCTGTCCGGCGCCGACAGGACCAGTCCAGATCCGAACCGCCGCAGGCACGAGGGGCCTGGTGCGGATTGGGGACCGCTGCCGACGTCAGGTCTGCTGTGCAGGAGGGGACCAGGTCCGCGCAGGGTCCTCCCGCCATGCCCGGTAGACTGGCCTGCGCCTAGCCTCAGTAGCTCAGCGGATAGAGCAGGAGCCTTCTAATCTCTTGGTCGGGGGTTCGATTCCCTCCTGGGGCGCCATACCGACGGTCCACCGGGTCGTCACCAGCACCAGATGCCTCGGAGGGTGGATCCGTGATCGAGTCTGAGCAGCGGACCCGCCGAGACGGTGCCGTGGACCGCGGTCCACGTCTGGACGCCGCCACCTGGCTGCAGCTGGGCCTGGTGATGACCGTGGCCGCCGGCCTGTACCTGGTCCACTCCCTGTTGCGCTTCCGCAACTACGAGGCCAAGGGCTACGACCTCGGCATCTTCGATCAGGCGGTGCGCCAGTACGCGCTGTTCCGTGAGCCGATCGTGGCCGTCAAGGGTGCTGACTTCCACATCCTCGGCGATCACTTCCATCCGATCCTGGCCGGTGTGGCCCCGCTGTACTGGATCTGGGACGACCCTCGGATGCTCAACATCGCCATGACCGCGGCGCTGGTCTCCTGCGCGATCCCCGTCTACCTCTTCGCCCGGCGCCGGTTCAGCCACGTGGCATCGCTCCTCGCCGCCGCCGGCCTGCTGCTGTGGTGGCCGTTCCAGGCCATGGTCAACTGGGACTTCCACGAGATCACGCTCGGCGTCCCGGTGATGGCCTGGGTGATCTGGGCCCTGGACGCCCGCCGACCCTGGCTGGCCGTGGGCCTGGCCTCGATCCTGCTGCTGGTCCGCGAGGACATGGGCATCACCCTGCTCGCCCTCGCCCTGGTCCTGCTGATCAAGCGCGCCTGGCTGCCGGCTGTGGTGACAGCGGTGCTGGGCGTGGTCGGATACTACGTGGCCACCTCCGTGGTGATCCCGCACTTCTCCCCCACCGGGGACTTCGGCTACTGGCAGTTCACGGCGCTGGGCCCGGACCTGACCAGCTCGATCCGGTTCATGCTCACCGAGCCCTTCGCCGCCGCCGCGGTGCTGTTCGACCACCCCCTGAAGGTCGCCCTGTGGCTGCTGCACTTCGTGGTGCTCTGGCTGCTGCCGGTGCTCTCTCCCTACACGCTGATCGGCCTGCCGATCCTGCTGTCCCGGCTGTTCAACGACCGGCTGAACGTGTGGAGCCCGGTCTACCAGTACGACGCGATCCTCGGGGTCATCTTCCTGCTGGCCGCCCTGGAGGCTCTGGGCCGTCTGCTGGCCTGGACCGACTCCCGCGCCGAGCGTCGGTGGGGTGCGGCCCGAGCCGAGGGGCCGTCGTCGGGCTCCTCCAGCGCTGTGCGCTGGGCCCGGTCCTCCACCGCCGTGGTCTCCCCCGCCTCCCGCGGACGCCGCCTCCCGTTGGTCTTCACGACGACGTTCCTGGCCTGCGCAGTCCTGGGCACCCTGGCCTTCCCCCAGGTCTTCCCCCTGCAGCGCACCGTGACCGGCTCGAACTGGGGACTGCCCGAGCACGCCCAGGCGTTGGATCGGGCGGTGCAGATGATCCCGGACAATGTGTGCGTGGAGGCCGCGGACAACGCGGTGCCGCACCTGGTGGACCGCACGTATGTGGGGCTGCACGGGGACATCGGGGACGATCTGGCCACGTGGATGATCATCGACACCACGGTGGAGGAGCTGGGCGGCTGGGACCCGCTCACCCCGGACCAGGCGCTGGAGCGCGGCGAGCGGCTGGGCTACCAGGTGGTCTCCGCAGACGATGACGGCGTGTGGGTCCTGCACCGGGACCAGCCGGTGGATCCCACCTGCGTGGGCTACGCCGGCTGAGCCGAGGCCCGCACCGGACCGCGGCCGGCCGGCGGCAGCAGGAACCGGTCAGGATCGTCCTCCAGCACTCCGGCGAGCGGGTCGCAGAGCGGCCGATCGGCACCCGGTCCGCGCCGCACAAGGTCACGTTCGGGGTCCCGGATGTCCTGGATCACCGAGACGCAGATCCAGATGACCGCGGCCATGTGCAGAACGATCCCGGAGCCGTACCAGAGCGGGATCCAGAGGGCGCCGTCGCCGAACGCGCCGTTCGAGGTGATCCGGGCCGACTCCATCCACACTCCGCCCCAGTGGTAGACCTCCACGGCCTGCCAGATCCAGAACTGGCGCCAGTCGGGGCGGGCGAGCACCACCAGCGGGATCAGCCACATCACGAACTGCGGCGAGTAGACCTTGCCCAGCAGCAGGAACGCCGCCACGATCAGGAAGCACAGCTGGGCCATCCGGGGACGGTGCCGTGCAGACAGGCCCAGCCAGGCGATGCCCAGGCAGCACAGGGCGAACAGTCCGTTGGAGATCAGCGAGAAGGTCTCCCCGGACCAGCCGGTCCAGGTGAAGGCCAGCCACATCGAGGAGAAGGAGACGTCCCGGTCCCCGGAGAAGGTGTAGAACCGGCTCCACTGCTCGAAGGCGGTGAGCATGAACGGGACGTTGACCAGCAGCCAGGCCACGATGCCGGCCACCAGGGACTTCGCGAACACCCCCCACCGGCCCGTGCGCCAGCACAGCACCAGGATGGCGCCGAAGAAGAACAGCGGGTAGAGCTTCATGGCCGCGCCCAGGCCCAGGACGAACCCGGCCAGGGTGGGCATCCGGCGGGACCACAGCAGCAGCCCCAGGGAGGCCAGCATGACCGCCCACAGGTCCCAGTTCAGGTACCCGGTGAGGATGATGCCCGGGGCCACGGCCACCATCAGGGCGTCCTTGGCCCGGCCGCGCGCACTGTAGGCGGTGGCCACCACCACGATGATCCAGCACAGTGCCGCACCCACTGCGTTGATGTCGAAGTAGGTGACCGTCCGCTCCAGGGTGGCGCCCTCCCCCGGCACGAGCCACGCGGTCACCCCGGCCACCACGGCCAACAGCGCCGGGTACTCCATCCACTGCTCCTCCGGCAACGGGGTGAAGAACGGGAACCAGCCCTCCGCCAGGCCGCGCGTGGGGAAGAGCTGTCCGAAGTCCGAATAGCACATGTGGATGTGCACGTCCGGCGTGGCCCAGCCATTGATCCGGCACCACTGCTTGGTCAGCAGGGCGATCACCGCGGCCACCACCGTGACGCCGATCAGCACCAGCACGAGGCGGCGGTCCGGGCCGTGGGGGCCAGCCGCCCCGACCCGGTCCAGCAGCGGATGCGACGGGCGTGAGGAGGAGGAACGGGACATCAGTGCTCCTTGGGTTCGGTGGTGGTCGCCGGGGACGGTGCACGGGCACTGCGGCGCAGGGCTGCCCAGCCCGCGAACGGGAACAGGGCGGAGGTCTTGGGGTCCAGGGCCACGATGTACACCAGGTACAGCGCACCGGCCACGGCGGTGATGATGCGCACCCACAGCAGCGGAATCCACTGGGCCACGGAGAGCTGGTCCACCACGCCGATCACCACGAGCAGCATCACCAGCAGGTGCAGGCACCACACGGGCCAGCCTGTCCAGCGGCGCACCACGGCGAACATCGGCAGCACCCACAACAGGTACCAGGGCTGGATGATCGGCGCCAGCAGCACGGCGGCCAGCAGGGCCAGTCCGGTGGCCAGCACCGGGTTGATCGGCCTCCGGGTCAACGCCAGCCAGGCGGTGAGCACCAGGGCGGTCACCGTGCCCAGCGAATAGAACACGCTGGCCGGCGGACGCACGCCGGTGTGAAAGATCATGTCCACCAACCAGCCCACACCCAGGCCCAGCAGCCCGAACGGGGCGTAGGGGAAGGCGGCGTCCCCGGAGGTCGCCATGGCCGGGATCCACCCGAACCACAGGCCGCTGAGCATCCCGACGACGGCCAGCACCACCAGTGCCACGGCGCCGGTGAGCACCCACGAGCGGATCCGATCGGCCAGCCCGGGGACCGGCCGGGGCAGGCCGTCCGGCAGCCCGGGACGGGCACTGCCGGTGTGCATGAGCAGCCCGGCGAACGGCAGGGCCAGCACCGTGAGCGGTTTGATCGCCACGGACAGGGCCACCAGCACCAGTCCCAGCCCGTTGCGCACCGGGTCCGCGGTGGAGCGCAGCAGCACGAACCCGCACAGCAGCAGGCCCAGCATGAGCGAGTCGTTGTGGACGCCGGCCACCATGTACAGCGCGAAGAGCGGGTTGGCCACGCAGATCCAGACCGCCCACCCGGGGTCGGACCCGAACCGCTGCGCCAGCCGAGGCACCGCCCACAGGCACAGGGCCATCCCGGCCACCGCGATCGCGCGGAAGAGGATCACCGCCGGTTCCGGACTGCCGTGCGTGACGAACCAGACGAACTGGGCCATCATCAGGAACAGCGGCCCGTAGGGAGAGGGCGACTCGGCCCAGATGCTGTCCGCGCCGTGCATGAACCAGCCGGGCAGGGCCGAGACCCCCTCCTCATAGGGATTCAGTCCTGCGTGCAGCAGCCGCCCCTGGGCCAGGTAGGAGTAGACGTCCCGGGAGAAGATCGGGAAGGTGAACAGCAGCGGAGCGGTCCACAGCCAGGTCGCCTGGACCACGGTGCCCCGGCCGTCCGCCCACCGTCCCTCCAGACGCTGGCCGAGGCGCAGCCAGGCACGGACCAGGACCAGGCAGCCGATCACCAGCAGCACGGCGCAGAGGATCACGCCGACCGGTTCCACCCGCACCGGGTTCAATACGGTGGTGCGGGCGAACCACGAGCTGGGGGTGGTGGCCATCCACCCCACGCCCCAGGAGCCGACCATGATCAGCAGGGACCCCAGGAGCCCCTGCAGCAGCGAGTGGCCGGTGGCCTGGTCGTCCCCGCCGATCAGCCATCGTGTGGCCGGGGCCGTCTCCAGCCGGCGCCGCCCGGCCTCGACCAGTCCGCGCAGATCCGACTGCAGCGTGCGGTGAGCCGTGCTCACGAAGCCGCCGGCCGTCGTCGTACCCGTCTCCACAGGGACCTCAGCGCCGGACGGACGTGCCACTCCTCCTTCATGATCCTGCTGGTCAGCGGGTCCAGCAGCAGGATCCAGAGCATGCAGCCCCAGGAGACGATGGTGGACAGGACCTTCAGGGGCTGCTCGATGTCCAGGAACTGCCAGACGAAGAGCTGGTCGGCTGCGCCGAAGGCCACGAAGAAGGCCACCGTGAAGACGACCCACTTCAGCTGCCAGTCGGAGCGGATGCCGATCACCGCGAAGAACGGCAGCAGCCAGAGCAGGTACCAGGGCTGGATGATCGGCGAGAGGATGACCAGCGCGGTGAAGGCCCAGGTCATGCGCTGCATGAGGTGCTCGTGGCGGCCACGGAACATCAGCCACAGCACCACCAGGACTGAGAGCAGCCGCCCGGCGGTCTTGAACGTGTCCAGCACCCAGTGGTCCGGGATGTTCAGCGAGTCCAGGACCACCTTGGTGGCCTCAGCCGCGATGCCCACCGGGGACCACGGCACCGAGCCGGTCCCGGTGCCGAGCATCACGGTCAGCCAGCCCCAGCCGAATCCGTTGAGGACCCCGACGACGGCCATCACGGCCCCGGCGATGCCGGCGGTCAGTGCCCAGAAGGTGAAGCGCCGGGTCCAGGATGCCCCGCGCCCGGCCCAGAGCAGGCCAATGAAGGGCAACAGGACCAGGGTGATGGGCTTGATGCCGACCGAGGCCGTCACCAGCAGCACGCCGAGCAGTCCTCGCCCGGTGGCCACACACCAGACGCCGGCCAGGGCGAGACCGACCATGAGGGAGTCATTGTGCCCGGAAGCGACGAAGCTGATGATGAACAGCGGATTGGCGACGGTGATCCACTGGGCGCGGGCCCCGTCCGTGCCCAGCAGGCGCGCCAGCAGCGGCACGAAGACCATGATCAGCACCACGCCCGCCACCGCGACCAGGCGGAACAGGAAGATCGCCAGGTCGGGGGACTCCGTTCCGGCGATCCGCATCACCGCTTCCTCGATCCAGAGGAACACGGGCCCATAGGGGGTCTCGGTGTCCGCCCAGGTGGTGTCGGCCCCGAGCTGGAACCAGTTGGAGAGCGTGGAGATCCCGTCTTCGTAGGGGTCCTGTCCGGCGACCATCAGCCGTCCCTGGCCCACGTAGGCGAAGATGTCCCGGGAGAAGATCGGCAGACAGAACAGCTGGGGCAGGCACCACAGGGCGCTCACCCAGTTCACCGTGCGCAGAGCGCCCGGTCCGAAGGGGCGCAGCACCTGACCGAGCCGGATCCACGCCCAGAACATCAGCCAGCAGCCGATGGTCAGGGTCAGGGTTCCGGTGATGACGCCGGACTCCGTGGTGCGCCAGGGGATCAGCCACTGCCACCGGTTGATCGGCGAGACGGAGGCCAGCCAGCCGACGGAGAGTGACCCGGCCAGCACGGCCAGGGAACCGAGGAAGCCGACGACCACGGGGATCCAGACCGCGCCGGAGCGGGTCACGGAGACCGGATCCGTCCGGGTGGCGGGCACGCTCATCAGGGGCGGATCCTTCCAGGGCTGCGGAGACTGCGCACAATCTATCATCGGCGTGGCGGCTACTGTGGGAGGCGTGGCAACGACAGCAGACAAGCTCGTATGGATCGATTGTGAGATGACCGGACTGCACCCGGACCGGGATGCGCTCGTGGAGGTGGCGGTGCTGGTCACCGACCCCGAGCTGAACGTCCTGGGCGAGGGGGTGGATGTGGTCATCCGGCCCCCGCAGGAGGCGCTGGAGCAGATGGACGACTTCGTGCGGACCATGCACACCACCTCCGGACTGCTGGAGCAGCTCGAGCACGGCGTGAGTCTGGACGAGGCCTCGGAGAGGGTCATGGAGTACATCCGCGCGCACTGCCCTGAGCCGGGCAAGGCGCTGCTGGCCGGCAACTCGGTGGGACAGGACAAGGCGTTCCTGAGTCGGTACATGCCGGCAGTGACTGATCACCTGCACTACCGGATCGTGGACGTCTCCACGGTCAAGGAGCTGGCCCGCCGCTGGTATCCCCGGGCCTACTACCAGTCCCCCGAGAAGACCGGCAACCACCGGGCCCTGGGAGACATCGTGGACTCCATCAACGAGCTGCGCTACTACCGCGAGGCCATCATGGTCCCCGCACCGGGGCCGGACTCCGAGACGGCCAAGTCCATCAGCGCGCGCATCGCCGGGACGGATGGCGCACAGGGCAGCTGAAAAACCGTGTACACTTGAACGCGCTGCCAGGAACGGATCGCTCCGTTCCAGCGCATGGTGGGTGTAGCTCAGTCGGCAGAGCGTCTGGTTGTGGTCCAGAAGGTCGCGGGTTCAATCCCCGTCACTCACCCCAGGTCAGAGGCCCGGAATCTCCTTCGAGGTTCCGGGCCTCTGCTGTTGTCATACTGGGTCCATGCCACTGCAGAGTCCAGACACCGTGGTCGCAGACCGGAGGCTCGTCTCCCCTGGGGGTCTGGCGGGGGCTGCTGGCGTCTCCTTTTCGGCGTTCATCCTCTTCGGGCTGTTCCTGCCCGGCTGGGGTCACCTGGTGCTGGTGGCGAGCCTGCTGCTGGCCTGGCGTGTGGACCGCGAGCTCGGACGGGATCTGACCCTGATCGGTGCGGGAATCGCCGTGGTGAGCACCACGTCCGTGGAGGCGGACCTGCGCTGGGACCGGTTCTTCGTCCTGGGCGCGGTGCTGACCGCCGCCGTCCTGGTCCCGCTGGCCTTGGACCGGCTGTGGCTGAAGCGTCGTGCGATCGTGTACCCGTGGCGCACCGCCAAGCGGTGGAACCGGGTCCAGTGGTCCTATGTGGTGGCGGTCCCCCTGTTGGGATGGGCGATCCTGCCGGCCTACTTCATCCACTCCGGCGCGTATCAGAACTGGCCGGCCGTGCACGAGGCCTTCGAGCTGGCCCGGTTCTTCGTGGGCGTGAACTTCGTGGGCCTGTGGGACGAACTGTTCTTCATCTGCACCTGCTTCGCCCTGCTGCGCCGGCACTTCCCGCTGTGGACCGCGAACATCCTGCAGGCGGTCATCTTCGTCTCCTTCCTGTGGGAGCTGGGCTACCGCTCCTGGGGTCCGCTGCTGACCATCCCGTTCGCCCTGTTGCAGGGCTGGATCTTCAACCGCACCCGCAACCTGACCTACGTGGTGGTGGTGCACCTGCTGTTCGACGTGATCGTCTTCCTGGCGATCGTGCACGCCCACAACCCGGAGTGGCTGCGGATCTTCGTGTACTGATCAACCCCTCCCCCACACCGGCCTGCTCTGATAGACACAGAGCATGACCGTGTACGGATTCCACGCATCCCACGAGCAGATCTCCCCACGGCAGCTGCTGGCCGACGTCCAGCTGGCCGAGCAGGCAGGGTTCCAGGCAGCCATGTGCTCGGACCACCTGGAGCCCTGGTCCAGCCGGCAGGGCCACTCGGGGCTGGCCTGGGCCTGGCTGGGCGCCGCCCTGGCGACCACCGACCTCACCTTCGGCACCGTGACCGCACCGGGACAGCGCTACCATCCGGCCGTCGTCGCACAGGCCATCGCCACCCTGGGCCAGATGTACCCGGGCCGGTTCTGGACTGCCCTGGGGACCGGCCAGCACGCCAACGAGCACGTCACCGGCGAGCCCTGGCCGCGCAAGGACCTGCGCCAGCAGCGGCTCGAGGAGTGCGTGGACATCATCTCCCGCCTGCTGGACGGAGAGACGGTCTCCCACGAAGGACTGGTCACCGTGCACGAAGCCACCGTGTGGGAACGCGCCGACCCGAAGCCGCAGCTGATCGCTCCGGCCATCAGCGCCGAGACCGCCGAACGCGGGGCCCGGTGGGCGGACGGTCTGGTCACCATCAACCAGGATCCGGCCACGCTCACCGAGATGCTGCGCCGCTGGGAGGACGCCGGCGGGGCTGACCACCGCATCCTGCAGATCCACCTGTGCTGGGCGCCCACGGACGAACTGGCGTGGAGCATCGCCCAGGACCAGTGGCGTTCCAATGTCTTCTCCCCACCGGCCAACACCGACCTGCGCGTGGTGGACTACGACGCCGTGAGTGCCGACGGGGTCAGCCGGGAGCAGCTGGAGCGCTCCGTGCTGATCGGCTCGGACCTGGGCGAGCTCACCCAGCGCATCCAGGACCTGGCCGATCTGGGCTTCGACGCCGTCTACCTCCACCACGTGGGCCAGGACCAGCGCCCGTTCCTGGAGGCCTTCGGCGAGCGCGTGCTCCCCCAGCTGCACTGACCGATCCCGCTGCTTCACCCCGAAGGAGAGTTCCATGCTCAAGACCGAGACCTCAGACCTGTGGTGGAAGTCCGCCGTGGTCTACTGCCTGGACATCGAGAAGTTCTTCGACGCGGACGATGACGGCGTGGGCGACATGGTGGGCCTGGCCCAGCGGATCGACTACCTGGCCGAACTGGGCGTGACGTGCCTGTGGCTGATGCCGTTCTATCCCACCGATGACCGGGACGACGGCTACGACATCATCGACTACTACGGCGTAGACCCCAGACTGGGCACCCACGGGGACCTGGTGGAGCTGATCCGCACCGCCAAGGACCGGGGCATGCGGGTGATCGCCGACCTGGTGGTGAACCACACCTCCCACAAGCACCCGTGGTTCAAGGCCGCCCGGTCCTCGAAGGAGAGTCCCTACCGGGACTTCTACGTCTGGCGGGACGAGCCGCCCACGGACACCTCGGACGATGTGGTCTTCCCGGACCAGGAGGACTCGCTGTGGGCGTTCGAGGAGAAGACCGGTCAGTACTACCTGCACAACTTCTACACCGAGCAGCCCGATCTGAACATCGCCCACCCGAAGGTCCAGGAGCAGATCGCCAAGATCATCGGGTTCTGGCTGCAGGTGGGTCTGGACGGGTTCCGGGTGGATGCGGTGCCGTTCTTCATCGAGGACCGTGGCCTGCCGAAGCGGTGGTCCGAGCTCTATGGTGACCCCCATGAGTACCTGAGGGAGCTCAAGGCCTTCATGGGCCGTCGTCGGGGCGATGCCATCTTCCTGGGTGAGGTCAATGTGACCTACCGGGACCAGGTGGACTTCTTCGGCGGAGCCGAGGGCGATGAGCTGACCATGATGTTCGACTTCGAGCTGATGCAGCGGATGTACCTGGCCTTGGCCCGGCAGGACGCCACGCCCATGGTGAAGACGCTGCGCCGACGGCCGGAGCTGGCCCGGCACAGCCAGTTCGCGAACTTCGTGCGCAACCACGACGAGCTGACGCTGGACAAGCTCACCGAGAAGCAGCGCCAGGAGGTGTTCGAGGCGTTCGGTCCGGAGGAGGACATGCAGCTCTTCGACCGGGGGCTGCGCCGCCGTCTTCCCCCGATGCTGGACGGGGATCCGCGCCGAATCCGGATGGTCTACTCTCTGCTGTTCGCCCTGCCCGGCACGCCCGTGCTGTTCTACGGGGAGGAGATCGGGATGGGCGAGAACCTTCAGATCGAGGGGCGGATGGCGGTGCGTTCGCCCATGCAGTGGACCGCCGGCAAGAACGGCGGATTCTCGACGGCGGCTCCGTCGCGTCTGGCGGCACCGGTCACCGAGGGTGCCTACTCACCGGAGTTCGTCAACGCCGAGCAGCAGCGCTCCGATCCGGACTCGCTCCTGGCCTTCATCAGCACCTTGGCCCGGCGGTACCGCGAGTGCCCCGAGGTGGGGATGGGCGAGTTCGAGGTGCTGGACCATGAGGTGCCGGCGGTGCTGGCCCACCGCTGCACCTGGGCCCAGTTCGGCGGCGGGACGGCCAGCTCGGTGCTGGTGCACAACCTTGCGCCGGAGGCCACGGAGATCACCGTGACGCTGCAGGACGTGGAGGAGGGCACCGAGGTGCTGGACCTGCATGACGGTTCGCACCGGACCGTGGAGGCCGGCGGTCGGCTCACGGTCTCCCTGGACGGGTACGGTCACCACTGGCTGCGTCTGTTGCTGCCGGGTGACCGTCGGCTGCACTAGAGGTCCGGTCCCCGCCCACGGGCCGCCACGGGCGCAACCGGGTTCAAACCGCGCTTCCACCTGCAGACCCACGACTGTGGCCAGCGGTCTGGCGGACCGGATCGGCCGGGTGAAGATCCTGCGCATCGGCATCATCTTCAGCATCGTCGGTTCCCTGCTGATCGTGCTGACCCCGGAGAACGCCGGAATCACCTCCGCCATACTGTTGGCCGGGCGCACCGTCCAGGGCCTCTCCGCCGCGTGCATCATGCCCTCCGCGCCGGCCGATGATGTGGGGCTGCATGATCACCGGCCTAGGAGTGCTCCTGTGCTCCACCACATTCCTGCACCTGAGCGAGTACGTGGTCCTGACCGTCATCGGCTTCACCCTGTTCGGCATCGGGCTGGGCTTCTACGCCACGCCTTCCCTGGATGCCGCCCTGTCCACGGTGCCCGACTCCGCGGCAGGTGCCGCAGCGGGCATGTACAAGATGGCCTCCTCGCTGGGCAATGCCATGGGAGTGGCCATATCGGCAGCCATCTATGCCGGCGGACAGCTGGTCGACCCCGCCCTAACCCAGGAATGGGGACTGTTCGTGGGGCGCCAGGACAACCTGGTTCTGCGCTTCGGCGGTGCCATGGGGCTGCTCTTCAATGTCACCATGGTGTGTGTAGCCCTGGCCTCGATCATCGTCACGGTCCCCGCCACACCAGCACCCCTACGGACCGTTCAACGGGCCCGCCCACCGCGCGCCTGGACGTGGCCCCGCCGCCGTTGGGCAACTGTGGCACCGCACCGTCCCCATCCACCCCACCTCAAGGAGCATCATGACCGTCGTGAAAATCAACGCCATCTCCGTCCCGGAGGGCCAGGGCACTGAGCTCGAAGCGCGCTTCGCAGCCCGCAAGCATGCCGTGGACCAGGCCCCGGGCTTCGAGGGCTTCCAGCTGCTGCGCCCGGTCCAGGGCGAGTCCCGGTACTTCGTGGTCACCCACTGGGCCACGGAGGAGGACTTCGAGGCGTGGCGTTCAGGACGCAACACCGGGCACGACGACGGCCAGCAGCGTCAGCCGGTCGCCACCGGTGCCGATCTGCTGGAGTTCGAGGTCGTGGACCTGGGATGAGGACGAGGGCCGCAGGCCCCTTCCCGGACCCTTCCACGACTGGCTAGGGTCGGCTGCATGACGCATATCACCTCCATGCTGACGACCCACCCTGACGCCCCTGAGATCGACCAGGAGAAGCTGGCGGCATGCATCGCCGCCTGCTTCGAGTGTGCCCAGGCCTGTACGGCCTGCGCAGACGCGTGTCTGGCTGAGGAGCATGTGGGCCACCTCCGGTCCTGCATCCGCACCAATGCCGACTGCGCCGACGTGTGCGGCACTACGGGCAGGGTCCTGTCTCGGCTGACCGGTCAGTCTGATCAGGTCGACACCATCCGCGCACTCGTGGAGGCATGCCGAGCCTCCTGCGCCTCCTGCGCGGAAGAGTGCGGCAGCCATGCCGAGATGCACGAGCACTGCCGGATCTGCGCCGAAGCCTGCCGCCGGTGCGAGCAGGCCTGCGCTGACCTCCTCAGCGTCTTGGCCTGACCGGCCCGCCCTGGGTCTGCCGCTCCCGGACTAGAATCATCCGGTGCAACAGGGAGGCGCGGCCCCCCTGCCCACCCGATCCCTCCAGTCCACGACCCCCAGGAGTGCCCAGCATGGCCATCCGTCCCATCACCGTCCACGGCGAGCCGGTCCTGCACCGACGCGCAGCCGATGTCGAGGTGATCGATGACGAGATCCGCACCCTGGTCCAGGACATGTATGAGACCCAGGTGGCGGCACGTGGCGTAGGACTGGCTGCACCTCAGGTCGGCGTGGGGCTGCGCATCTTCACCTGGACCTTCGGGGACACCGGCCCGGTGCCCAACACCGGCCACGTGATCAATCCGGTGCTGACGCTGCTGGGCAAGGTCTCCCAGGAGGAGCCGGACGAGGAGACCGAGACGGAGGGGTGCCTCTCCGCACCGGGCTACGGCTTCCCCCTGAAGCGCTCGGATCACGTTCGTCTCCAGGGCTTCGACGTGGACGGCAACCCCATTGACTTCGAGGCCACCGGCTGGTTCGCGCGCATCATGCAGCACGAGTACGACCACCTCGACGGCTATCTCTACGTGAACCGGCTGAACGGCAAGTGGACCCGCCGCTGGAAGAAGGCCCTGCGCCGCGAAGGCTGGACCGTGCCGGGCACCACGTGGATGCCTGGCGAGGATGAGGACCCCTTCGGCCACGATGAGGTGGATCCGGCCGAGATCGCCGGCTCCGGTGAGGACACCGCCACCGAGGCGCCCGCCCCAGAGACTGGCCGGCGCTGAGTCTCTTCACGAGCGCCAGAACACGTTCCGCTGCGCCGTCCTGGCTGGATCCAGGTACGCCGCCGGGATGAACCACGGCACACCCTGGCGATTCTCAATGCTTCACGCGCCGGCGTGCACCGCGTGATGGTGGTGTGAGCACAGCAGCACCCCGTTGTCCACGCTGGTGGGACCGCCGTGGTCCCAGTGCTGGATGTGGTGGACCTCGCACCAGGGCGCTGGCATCGAGCAGCCCGGTGCCGCGCACCCGCCGTCACCGGCTGCGACGGCGCGACGCAGGCGGAGCGGGAACGGCCGCTGTTCCCGGCCGGTGTCCAGGACGCGCCCCTGTCCGTTGAGTACCACAGGCAGCACCGTTCCGTCGCAGAGCCACCGGCGGATCGACGTTGGGCTGATGGGGCCAGTGAATGCCGCCGAGGAGATGAATCGATCGCCCGTGGCGTCCGCCGGATCCCCGGTGGCGCCCAGCCGCTACGGTGATCCCAGAGCCTGGAGCAGGGATCCCTGCCGGGCCTCGCCGTCGGTGCGGGCGCCGCGGAGCAGGGTCTGCAGGTCGATGGTGACGGACACATGCGGTCTGGCACCGGCGACCTTGGGCAGATCGCCGGTCATGGCGAGCGCGAGCGCTCCGACCAGTGCGCTGACCAGCCCGTCCAGCTGACGTTGCGGTCGAGTCCGCTGGTCGATCGGCTCGGCCGGGGAACCGGTCTCGGTCTGGACGGCGGCTCTGTCTGCGCCGGCCCCTGCCGCGCCTGCAGCTCAGCGTCCGACGGTACGTCTCCGTCTGGATCGATCGCCGCCTCGAACCAGGCGAGCCAGTGTGCGGCCACTCGACGCATGACGTCTGGGTCAAGCCCCTGGGCCTGTTCGGTCAGTGTCACCTCGGCCTCGCGCAGCAGGGAGGCCACCCGAGCGTGGTCGACCTCACGGTGACTGCCCAGCCTGCGTGCGGTGGACAGTGCTGAGGCGATGTGGTCTACAGAGCTGGACGGGATGGTCCCCTGAGTCAGAGCTTCGGCCAGCATCGGCCAGACCGGCGGCAGGACCTCGGTCTGGCGAGGCGGGGCTGGGTATCGGCGGAGTAGACGCCCCAGTCCTGGTCTGCCGCTGGTGTGAGAACCGGCGGCAGTGCGTCGAGGAAGCCGGGATCCACGGCACGAGGGGCAATCTCGGCCAGCAGAGTCGCAGCGGCCTCGAGCAGGTCACCGAAGCCCTGCCCGTCCAGATCTGTCCCCAACACCTCGGTCATGGTCTCCACCTCCGCCCGTTCGATCCGTGTCCCGACGCCCACCGTCAGCTATTCGTACACATATTCGAACACAGGCGACGGACGGGTTAAGGCGAGGAGCCCCCGGTCCTGGAACGCCACCTCCGAGGGTCCGCTGTGCAGGAGGCGGAACTGCTCGGCAGACAGAGAACGGGGCGGCCCCACCGTCTCCGGTGGGACCGCCCCGTTCGTCAGTCGCTCAGGTCAAGACCTGGACGTCAGGCCTTCGGGAAGGTGGGCAGTGCGTCGCCAGCCATCTTCTCGATCACGCGGACCACCTGGCAGGAGTAGCCGAACTCGTTGTCGTACCAGACGTAGACGATGGCGTGGGTGCCGCCGTTGACGATGGTGGCCAGACCGTCCACGATGCCGGCGCGGTTGGAGCCGACGAAGTCCGTGGAGACGATCTCCGGGGAGTGGATGTAGTCGATCTGTGCCCGCAGCTCACCGGTCAGGGACTCGGTGCGCAGGCGGGTGTTCAGCTCCTCCACGGTGGTGGGCTTCTCCAGCTCCAGGTTCAGGATCGCCATGGACACGTCCGGGGTGGGGACGCGGATGGCGTTGCCGGAGAGCTTGCCCTGCAGCTCGGGCAGTGCCTTGGCCACGGCCTTGGCCGCACCGGTCTCGGTCAGCACCATGTTCAGCCCGGCGGCACGTCCACGGCGCGAGCCCTTGTGGAAGTTGTCGGTCAGGTTCTGATCGTTGGTGTAGGCGTGGACGGTCTCGACGTGGCCGTGGTCGATCCCGTACTCATCGTTGATGACCTTGAGCACCGGAGTGATGCCGTTGGTGGTGCAGGAGGCGGCGGAGAGGATGGTGTCTCCCTCGGCGATGTCCTCGGAGTTCACGCCGAAGACGATGTTCTTGATGTCGCCCTTGCCCGGTGCGGTGAGCAGCACCTTGGCGGCACCCTTGGCCTTGAGGTGTTGCCCCAGGCCCTCCTCATCCCGCCAGCGGCCGGTGTTGTCCACGATGATCGCGTTGTCGATCCCGTAGGAGGTGTAGTCCACGGTGGCCGGGTCGTTGGAGTAGATCACCTGGATGTCGGTGCCGTTGGCGGTGATCGTGTTGGTCTCCTGGTCCACGGTGATGGTGCCCTCGAAGGGACCGTGGATGGAGTCGCGGCGCAGCAGGGATGCGCGCTTGACCAGGTCGTCCTCGGAGTTCTTGCGGACCACGATCGCCCGCAGACGCAGTGAGGAGCCGCCGCCGGCGTGCGAGAGCAGGATGCGGGCCAGCAGACGCCCGATGCGGCCGAAGCCGTAGAGGACCACGTCGGTGGGCTCGGTGATGCCCTGGCCGCCCTGACCGTCCACGTCAGCCAGCTCGGTCTCCAGGAAGGCCTTCACGTCTGAGCTGCCGGACTGCTTGAACTTGTTGGCCAGGCGGGCCAGGTCCACCGAGGCGGCGCCCAGGTTCATCTGCGCCATGGCCTCCACGAGGGGGTAGGTCTCCTCGACCGGCAGCACGGCCTCGTCGATCTGACGGGCGTAGCGGTGGGCCTTGATGATGTCAATGACGCCCTTGTGCACCAGCTGACGGCCGTAGATGCTCGTCACCACGTTGTGGTCGCGGTACAGGGTGCCGATCAGCGGCACCATCTTCTCGGCGAGTGCCTCGCGGTTGTTCCAGCCGGTCTCGGCGGTGTTCTCTGCCACGGTGGGTCCTTCCCTCGTTGGCCCTGTTCCCAGGGGGCGACGGCGCTGTCGCCTCAAGCGCCCGGCGGGCGCACGTCAGATGACGGTCACGGCCCGTCGTGGCCGTCCGCGGCCCCGGCAGGGCTCGGCAGTGACAGTCTAGTGAATTCCTGGCCCCGTCACGGAACGGCAGGGCCCGACGACGGCCGGTCCAGGATGCGATACGCGTCACCGAGCACTCGGTATGGGAGGACGTGCCTGCGGGGGCGACCGCCGTGGGGATCGCAGGGCACTGAAGGGTGCAGGTGCGAGGGAACGGGCCGGCGGTACGCCGGGTTCTGTGCCTCGGCCGGATCGCTCCAGCCGAGGTGACGGCCATCCATCTAGGCCTGCCGTTGCCGGCAGGCTCGAGCGGCCAACCCGGATGCTCAGGCGGGCAGCCTTCGAACGCATCCTGTTCGGCCTTGCTCCGGATGGGGTTTACCGAGCCGACCCCGTCACCGGGGCCGCTGGTGGTCTCTTACACCACCCTTTCACCCTCACCTGCGCCGTTCGGTGCGAACACCGACCGGGCGGGCGGTCTGCTTTCTGTGGCACTGTCCTGCGGGTTGCCCCGAGTGGCCGTTAGCCACCATCCTGCCCTGTGGAGCCCGGACGTTCCTCGTGCCCTCATCCCGCGAACGGGAGGGGCACGCGGCCGTCTGCCGGCCCGTTCCGAGGGTCCAGTCTACGTCTGCCACCCCGTTAGGCTGGACCGGTGCTGATCCTGCTGCCGCCCTCGGAGGGCAAGACCTCGCCGCGCTCCGGCGCACCCCTGGACCTGGACACCCTGATCTTTCCCACCCTGGCCGGCGAGCGCCGCACGGTGCTGGGCGCCTTGACCACGGCCTCGGCTCTGCCGGACGCCCTCTCGGTCCTGGGCGTGGGCGCCTCCCTGGAGGACGAGGTCCGCGCGAACGTGGACCTGTTGGAAGCACACGCCGCCCCCGGGCACCAGGTGTACTCCGGGGTGCTCTTCGACGCCTTGGACTACTCGAGCCTCTCCGACGGCGCCCGGACCCGTGCCCGCAAGGACGCCCTGGTCTTCTCCGGACTGTTCGGCGCCACCGCACTGGGGGACCGCATCCCGGCCTACCGCCTGCCGATCACCGCCAAGCTGCCCGGCCTGGGCGGTCTGGCGGCGTGGTGGAAGCCGAGGATCGGGCCGGAGCTGGACGGACTCGCCGAGCACACCGGTGTGGTGGTGGACTGCCGGTCCGGTGGCTACGCCGCCCTGTGGAAGGCTCCGGCCGAGACCGCGGTGACCGTGGACGTGTTCCAGATACGTGAGGGCAGGCGCACCGTGGTCTCACACTTCGCCAAGCACACGCGCGGACTGGTGGCCCGGATCCTGCTCGAGGCCGGTGGACGGACGGTACGCTCCCCGCAGTCTGCGGCTGAGGCCGTGGCGCAGGCCGGGGACGGTGCGCACGCCGTGGGCCATCAGTGGGAGGTCGACCTGGTGGCGGCCCACGGGAAGACCTCGGCCAAGCTCGAGGTCACCCTTCCCGAGTCCTGACGCCTGCATCTGCGGGTCAGACATCCACCTCATGAGCCCCCGAATCCGTGGATGAGGTCGATTTCTGACCCCTGGATGGATCCGCCGTGGGTCAGGCCGGGTCGGCCACCAGCTCCACCTCGAAGCCGTTCGGCGCCTCCAGGTAGGCCGCGTAGTGGTTCCGGCCGCCCGCGAAGGGGTGCTGCTCGGCGAAGAGCAGTGTGAAGCCCACCGCCTGGGCGGCCTGAGCCAGACGGTCCACGTCTGCCCGGGTGCCAGCGCGGAAGGCCAGGTGGTTCAAGCCGGGCCGGAGTCGGTCATGCGCCCCCGCGGACACGTCCGGCCCGCGCTCGATCACCAGATACTCCCCCGCGCCCTGGTAGCTGGCCCCCTCGGACCACTCCCCGCTGAGCACGTACCCCAGCTCCTCGAACAGCCACCCCAGGGTGCGCCGTGCCTGGGCCAGGTCTTCCACCCAGATCTCCACATGGTGCAGTCGCCCGGTGTGCGTCGCAGAGCCGGCAGAGGAGGAGCTTCCCGACGACGGCTCCGTCGCCTTCTCGGCGGCCGGAGCCTTCTGCGCCCCCTCGCCGGGCGCGCTCACCGGGACCTTGGATGCACCGGCGTCCCACTGCGTCCCCGCGGCGCCGGCATCCATGGCCTCATTGGAGAGCTGGTCGGCGTCCTTGTTCTTCTCCCGCGGGATCCACTCGTAGGTGACCTGTCCGGCGGGGATGATGCTGCGGGCCTGGGCGGCCAGGCGGCGCATGTCCTCGTGCTTGATCTTCCAGCGGCCGCTCATCTGCTCGACCACGAGCTTGGAGTCCATCAGGGCGTGCACGCGGGCCTCGGGGTCGATCTGGCGGGCCATGGTGAGCCCGGCGATCAGCCCGGAGTACTCAGCCACGTTGTTGGAGGCCCTGCCCAGCGGCTGGGCGTCCGTGGCCAGGATCTGGCCGGTCTCCGGGTCCCGCACCAGCGCACCGTATCCGGCCACGCCTGGGTTGCCGCGGGAGCCGCCGTCGGCCTCGACCTGCAGGGTCCGTTGAGTCTGAGAAGTCGTCTGCACCTCGGACACGTTAGCCGGTTCAGTCCGCGTCACGGACGAGGATGGCACCGGTGTCCGGGCAGTAGGCCAACCGATCCGCAGGGGTGGCCTTGATCTGCTCCAGCTCCACGGGGCTGATGCCCATGCCGGAGGCCTCTGATCGGTTGCCCACCAGTCGGGCCGCGCCGATCCCGCCGGTGCGTGCGCGGATCTTCTCGTACAGGGCCACCAGGTCAGCCGGCAGCGCGGCGGCCTGCTGCTGGCGGGTGCCGGTGAGCTCTTTGCCACGGGCCGCCACCTGGGCGGCCTCGGCCTTGACCGCTCGTCCACGCGCGTTCGCCGCCGCTTCGGCCTCGGCGTGGGCCTGCTGAGCGGAGGCGTGGGCGGACTCGGCCTGTTCCACGGCGCCCATGGTCTCCAGCTCGGCGTCCTCCTGCTCACCCACCAGGCGCTGCAGGGTCTCGATCTCGTGCTGCATGCCCTGCAGGTCCTTGGCCGAGCCCTGCCCGGACTCCATCCGCTTCTGGTTCCGATCCAGGTGCTCGCGCGTGGAGCTCACCTTGCGCTCGGCCTCGGTCTGGGCCGACTGTGCGGTGCCCAGCTGCTCCTGGGCGGCCTGGACCTCGGCCTGGAGCCGGTCCGCCTCAGTGCGCAGCCGCTGGTACTCCGCGTCCTGCCGCAGGGCCTGCATGCGGGTCCGGGCCTGGTCCAGCTCGGTGTCGGTGCGCTGCAGCTCCAGCAGGGCCAGCTGGTGGGCGGGGCTGACGGTGGTCGGTGCCGACATGGCTCCTCGATTCCTCGGTTCTGACGGATCTGACGTTCTTGACGGAGGCGCGGTCCTGTGCCCGACCCTACGCGCCCGGCGTGAGGACGAAGTCCCAGGGATCGGTGTTCCGGCCGGAGACGGCGATGTCCACCTCGAACCCGCGGTCGGTCAGCAGGTTGTCCAGGGTCTGGGCGGCAGCGGGCAGCCACAGCCACTCACTGGCGAAGTGGGAGACCTCGATCAGATACGGACGGCCCCCGTTGAGCAGGGCGGTCTCGCGGGCCTCCGAGGCCGGGTGGTGGCGCAGATCGGCGGTGATGTAGACGTCGGCACCGGAGGCACGGACCTGGTCGAACAGGCTGTCCCCTGCACCGCCGCAGACTGCCACCGTGCTGACCAGGCCGTCCCGGTCGCCGGCCACACGGACGCCTCCGGCCACGGCGGGCATGGCGGAGAACACCCGCGCGGCGAAGTCGGCCAGGGTGAGCGCCTGCGGCAGGGTGCCCACGCGCCCGATCCCCTCCTCCGGCAGTCCGTCCTTCGCCGGAGCCAGAGGACGCAGGTCCTCCAGTCCCAGGATCTCGGCGATCACATCCGAGACCCCACCCACCGCGGAGTCGGCGTTGGTGTGGCAGGTCAGCAGTCCGCAGCCGCCCTCGATCAGCGTGTGGACCAGCTGTCCCTTGTAGGAGGTGGCCGCCACCGTGTTGACTCCGCGCAGCAGCAGCGGGTGGTGGGTGATCAGCAGCTGGGCACCGGCGCCCACGGCCTCGTCCACCACCTCCATCACCGGGTCCACCGCGAAGTGGATCCGCTGCACGGGGCTCTCCGGACGGCCGACCACCAGTCCGGTGGCGTCCCACCCCTCGGACAGGCTCTGCGGCCACAGTTCCTCCACCGCCTCCAGCACCTGGGCGAGGGTGGGAGTGGAGGGTGAGGCTGACAGCGTCTGATCGGTGCTCATGTCCCCATTGTGCCGCGTGTCACGCCCGACGACGGCAGGCTGGCCGGGTGCCTGGCCCACCGCACGCAGCGGTCCGGGAATGATCGGGGCCTGCCGATTGCTGACCCGGGTGTGAGCGAGAACCAGACCTCCCCCGCGCCCGACGCCGCCGACCGCTCGGTCGGAGGTGACGGCCGCTCCACCCTGCGTGAACTGACGGTGGCCGGCGGCTGCTTCTGGTGCCTGGACGCCGTGTACCGCCGTGTGCGGGGTGTGCAGGCGGTGGAGTCCGGCTACACCGGTGGGCACACCGAGGACCCGGACTATCGATCGGTCTGCTCAGGGACCACCGGTCATGCCGAGGCCGTCCGGGTGCTCTTCGATGAGTCCGTGGTCCCCGCTGAGGTCATCATGGACCTGTTCTTCACCGGGCATGATCCCACCACCCTGAACCGCCAGGGCCATGACATCGGCACCCAGTACCGCTCGGCACTGTTCCCTGCAGACGCCGCCGACGAGCAGCTCTTCCGGGAGTCGATCGAACGCCACCAGCCCCTGTGGCAGGACCCGATCGTCACCACCATCGAGCCCCTGGGTCCCTGGCACCGCGCTGAAGAGGTCCACCAGGACTTCTACAGCCGTCAGCCGTACAACGGCTACTGCCAGGTGGTCATCAACCCCAAGCTGGCCAAGGTCCGGCAACGTTACGCCCAGTGGCTGGACTGAGAGGCCTCGGTCCGCGACGCTTCTAGGCTGGACCGGATCTGTGCCTCCGCGAAGGTCAGCACGCTGAGCAGCACCCCTCACCCGTCAACATCACATCCCCCCATCGGAAGGACACCGCACTCATGGGCAAGATCCTGGAGAACATCACCGAGGCCGTGGGTCACACCCCCCTGGTCCGCCTGAACCGCCTGACCGAGGGCCTGCCCGCGCAGGTGGCGGTCAAGGTGGAGTTCTACAACCCGGCCAACTCCGTGAAGGACCGGATCGGCGCGGCCATCGTGGACGCCGCTGAGGCCTCCGGCCAGCTCAAGCCCGGCGGGACCATCGTGGAGGGCACCTCCGGCAACACCGGCATCGCCCTGGCCATGGTCGGCGCCGCGCGCGGCTACAAGGTGGTGCTGACCATGCCCGAGACCATGTCCAACGAGCGCCGGGTCATGCTGCGTGCCTACGGCGCGGAGATCGTGCTGACCCCGGGCGCGGACGGCATGCGTGGAGCGGTGGAGAAGGCCCAGCAGATCGTGGAGACCACCGAGAACGCGATCTGGGCCCAGCAGTTCGCCAACCAGGCCAACGTGCAGGCCCACTATGACACCACCGGGCCGGAGATCTGGGAGGACACCGAGGGCGCCGTGGACATCCTGGTCTCCGGCATCGGCACCGGCGGCACCATCACCGGCGCTGGACGCTACCTCAAGGAGCAGAAGCCCGAGGTGACGCTGGTGGCCGTGGAGCCGGCCGACTCCCCCATCCTCTCCGGCGGCAAGCCCGGTCCGCACAAGATCCAGGGCATCGGCGCCAACTTCATCCCTGAGGTGCTGGACACCGAGATCTACTCCGAGGTCTACACCGCCACCCTGGAGGAGTCCGTCTCCACCGCCCGTGCCCTGGGGACCCAGGAGGGCATCCTGGGCGGCATCTCCGCCGGTGCGATCGTGGCGGCCGCCCTGGAGCAGGCCAAGAAGCCGGAGAACGAGGGCAAGCTGATCGTGGCGATCGTCCCCGACTTCGGTGAGCGCTACATCTCCACCGTCCTGTACGAGGACATCCGCGGCTGACCGGTCCCTCCGACCCCGGACCGCCACCGCACCACTTGATGCCAGCACCACCGAAAGGCCCCGCATGGGACTGATCTCCCGCCTGAAGGACACCCTGAAGGAAGACATCGCCAACGCCCGCGCGCACGACCCTGCCGCGCGCGGCGACCTGGAGGTGGCACTGGCCTATTCGGGTCTCCACGCGATCTGGGCCCACCGCGTCTCGCACGCCATGTGGCAGCACGAACGGCTGAAGACCCCGGCCCGTCTGGTCTCGCAGGCCGCGCGGGCGGTGACCGGGATCGAGATCCATCCCGGTGCGCAGATCGGCCGGCGCTTCTTCATTGACCACGGCATGGGCGTGGTGATCGGTGAGACCGCCGAGATCGGCGATGACGTCATGCTCTACCACGGGGTCACCCTCGGCGGCCGGTCCCTGGCCAAGGTCAAGCGCCACCCCACCCTGCATGACGGCGTGGTGGTCGGAGCCGGGGCCAAGATCCTGGGTCCGGTGGAGATCGGTCAGGGATCCTCCGTGGGCGCCAACGCCGTGGTGGTCAAGGACACTCCCCCGGACTCGATCGCCACCGGCATCCCCGCCACCTTCCGCGTGCGCGGCGCCTCCGAGCACCAGGCGGCGGTGGACCCGGCGGAGTACGTGGACCCCGCCATGTGGATCTGATCTGAGCACCCAGCCCGACGACGCCCGTCACCTTCCGCTGAAGGTGACGGGCGTCGTCGTGGCAGGGGTGTGCTGAGTCGCACCAGCCCGCTCAGGCGGGGATGGTCCCGCCCCAGTCGGTGAAGTAGTACTGGACCGGATCATGCGGGATCTGCTCCCAGATCTCCGGGTCCAGGCGCTGCACGGCGCCGGTGGCCAGACCGGAGAGCCAGGCCTCCACACCCAGCACGTTCTGCTGGATCAGCTTGCCGCGAGCCTTCTGGCCCAGGCTGCCGTCACGGGTGTTGCCGGAGGTCTCGAAGAAGATGGCCGCATTGGAGTGGCCGGTGGGGTTCAGTCCGTTCCAGTTCAGCCCCATCATCATGGCCGAGACCACGCCGCCATGGATGTCGATCACCACTCCCTCACCGACGTCGTAGCGGTCGGTGGTGATGTGGCCACGGTGGTCCACCTGCTGCCAGACATGGCCGGCCATCTGACGGGTCAGCACGTCATACTCCCCGCCGCGGATGCCCGGCAGGGTGGGTCCGCCCGGAGCCAGGGAGACGCCCAGGGACAGGGTGATGGCCTCTCCGGTGGTCCGGTCCACCTTCATGCCCTGATGGTGGATGTCCAGGGCGTACTCGGGCTTGACCATGGTCCAGTACTCGTACCAGGCGCGGGACTCACGGGCACGGAAGCCGTTGACGGCCCAGTCGCGGTTCAGGTCCACGGTGAGCGGACGGCCGTTGGCACCCAGGCGAGGCTGGTTCGTGGTCTCGTCCCACAGGGTGGTGGTGCGGGTGTTCATCTCCGAGCCGTCGGGGTTGTAGACGGGGATGAAGTGGATGGTGAACTGCTCACGGATCTGCCGGTAGGTGGGGCTGCCGCTGGAGACCAGGGACCTCAGCACGGTCATCAGCGAGTCCAGGCCATAGGGCTCGTCGCCGTGGATGCGGCCCTGAATCCACAGATGCCGCGTGCCGGTGCCGACCTGGGCGACGTACAGCTCCCGCCCCTGCTCGGAGAGGTACTCGGCGGTGCCGACCTCGCGCAGGGTGGTGACCGTGACCGCGCCGCGCGAGGTGCGCTGCAGCTGCTCCAACCCCTTGATCATGTCCCCGTAGGTGCGGATGGCGCTGGTGGGGGTGTTGTTCGGGTTGGGGTAGGTGGTGGCCGCCGCTGGGCCAGCGAGAGCGGGGGTGGCGGCCAGTGCGCCGAGCGCACCGAGTGCGGTCAGTGCTGTCCGGCGGGAGATCTGAGGGCCTGAAGGAGTCTGGGAGATGATGCAAGTGTGATCCATCTCACGCACGCTAGTCCTCTGGAACCTGACCGATCAACGGACTCGACCGCACTCGGCGCGGCTACGGACCGGTAGCAGACATCCGGTGGCGGGAAGACGGGCTCACGGTCAATCCGTCTCCCGGCCGGACCGGATCAGGCGGTGATCTCCGAGCGGTCGCCGGACCACAGGGTGTGGAAGGCGCCCTCGCGATCGGTGCGGCGGTAGGTGTGCGCGCCGAAGTAGTCGCGCAGCCCCTGGGTCAGGGCGGCCGGCAGTCGGTCCTGGCGCAGACCGTCGTAGTAGGCCAGGGCCGAGGAGAAGACCGGGACGGGCACTCCTGCGGCCACCGCACGGGCCACCACGCGCCGCCAGGCGGGGACAGCCTGAGCGATCGCCTCGGTGAACTCCGGGGCGAACAGCAGGTTCAGCGGCTGTCCCTCGGCCACGGTGCCCGGCTCCGGGTGACGCTCGGTGTCCCGCCCCCCGTAGGCCTTCATGATGGTGTCCAGCAGGTCGGCGCGGATGATGCAGCCGTTGCGCCACAGTGAGGCGATGGTGCCCAGGTCCAGGCTCCACCCGTACTGGGCGCCGGCGGCCTGCAGCATGTCCAGGCCCTGCGCGTAGGAGACGAGCTTGGAGGCGTAGAGCGCCAGCCGGACGTCCTCCACGAACGCCTCCCGGTCCTCCCCTTCGGCCAGGCGGGCCACATCGGCCTCGTCCAGTCCGGACTGCAGGGTCTTCTGGGCCTGGGCACGCACGGCGGTCTGGCTGGAGAGGGACCGGGCGAACACGGACTCGGCGATCGCGGCGATCGGGGAGCCCAGGTCCAGGCCGGAGATCGCCGTCCAGCGCCCGGTGCCCTTCTGCCCGGCCTCGTCCACGATCAGGTCCACCAGCGGGCGCTGGGTCTCCACGTCCACCTGGGAGAGCACGTCCGAGGTGATCTCGATCAGGTAGCTGGCCAGCTCGGTGCGGTTCCACTGATCGAAGATCGTGGCCTGCTCGGCCGGTTCGTACCCGCCCACGCGGCGCAGCAGGTCGTAGGCCTCACCGATCACCTGCATGTCCGCGTACTCGATGCCGTTGTGGACCATCTTCACGAAGTGCCCGGCCCCGTCGGTGCCGATCCACGCGCAGCAGGGGTCGCCGTCGTAGTCCGCGGCGATGCTCTCCAGCAGCGGGCCGAGGGCCTGGTAGGACTCCTTCGGGCCCCCGGGCATGATGGCCGGGCCGTTGAGTGCACCCTCCTCGCCACCGGAGACGCCCACACCCACGAAGTGCAGGCCCTGCTCGGCCAGCGCGGCCTCACGGCGGCGGGTGTCCTCATAGTGGGAGTTGCCGGCGTCGATCACGATGTCCCCGGCCTCCAGCAGCGGGATCAGCTGCTCGATGACATCGTCCACCGGCTGGCCGGCCTTGACCATCACCAGCACCCGGCGTGGGGTGGCCAGGTTCGCCACCAGCTCGGTCAGGGTCTCGGTGGGAATGAAGTCGCCCTCCTCGCTGAACTGGGCCACGAGGTCGTCGGTGCGGGCACGGCTGCGGTTGTGCAGGGCCACGGTGTAGCCGTTGCGGGCGAAGTTGCGAGCCAGGTTGGCGCCCATCACGGCCAGCCCGGTCACCCCGATGTCCGCCCGTCCCTCACGGCCGTCTCCGGGTGTGGCCGCCTGGCGGGCCTGTCCGGTCTCCGGCCCCTCCTGCGGGTCCAGCTTGTCCTTGGCGGTGGTGATCGACTCGTTCATGCGCGCTGCCTTCCCGGGCGTCGGTGCGCCCTGAGAGTGAGGTGAGGTGGAGGGGAACGTTGCTCTGTGCACCAGCCTACGCGCGCGGGGACTCACGGAGCCGAACGGGACACCTCATGCAGGTCCTCGGCGATCCCTTCGGCCAGCAGCTGTGCCCCGGACTCGGACAGGTGCAGTCCGTCCGTGGTGTGGTCCGGGTCCGCGTAGCGCCCGTCCGGTCCGCGCAGCCGCTCCCACGGGTCCACCAGCTGCCAGCCGCGCTCCTGCGCCGCCTGCGCCGTCAGCTCGTTCCAGGCCTGGGTCCGCTCCGCCACCTCGGCGTTGATCGGCCCCACGCCCACGACGACCACGCGCTCCTCCGGGTACCCGGTGCGCTCGGCGATCGATCCGATCTGCTCCACGTAGGCCTCGTGCGCCTCCGTGAAGCCGCCGCTGTCCGGGGAACCTGCCCGACCGGCGTCGTTGGTGCCCAGGAAGGCGAGCAGCCATTGAGCCTGCACCGCGTCCTCACCGGTGCGCAGGTGGACCTGGAGGACTTCATCCGCCGTGGCACCCCAGCGGCCGGCGGCACCGACCACGGCCACGCCGTGATCGTCCACATGGTGCACCCAGGACTGCGGGCCGGTCCGTCCCGCGCGCAGATCCGGGGAGTCGGCCACGGTGAGCGAGTCTCCGTAGACCTCCACGGTCACCGCCTGCTCAGCCTGCTTCGGCGCCTCAGCAGCGGGTCCCGACGACGGCGCCGCACCCGAGGAGGACGGCTCGCCTCCCCCGGTGGGCTGGCTCCCGCAGCCGGCGAGGACGAGCAGGGCCGAGGCGGCCAGCGCGGCCAGCCGGCAACAGGTGCGCATCAGTCGCCGACGGCGTCCCGACCGCGCTGGACGATCAGCGGATCCGGGGTGCCCACCACCTCGTGGTCCTTGTCCTCGTACTCGAACTGGGAGAGGAAGTAGCGCATGGCGTTCAGGCGAGCGCGCTTCTTGTCATTGGACTTGATGGTGGTCCACGGAGCGTGGTCGGTGTCCGTGTGCAGGAACATCTTCTCCTTGGCGTCCGTGTAGTCCTCCCAGCGGTCCAGAGACTCCAGGTCCATGGGCGAGAGCTTCCACCGGCGCACCGGGTCGATCTGCCGGATGGCGAAGCGGGTGCGCTGCTCGGAGCGGGTCACGGAGAACCAGAGCTTGGTCAGGTGGATGCCCTCGTCCACGAGCATCTTCTCGAACAGCGGCACCTGGTTCATGAACGTGGCGTACTGCTCGTCGCTGCTGAAGCCCATGACCCGCTCCACACCGGCCCGGTTGTACCAGGAGCGGTCGAAGAGCACGATCTCGCCCTCCGTGGGGAAATGGTTGATGTAGCGCTGGAAGTACCACTGGCCCTGTTCGCGGTCGGAGGGCTTGTTCAGCGCCACCACGCGCGCGGTCCGCGGGTTCATGTACTCGGTGAAGCGCTTGATGGTGCCACCCTTGCCGGCGGCGTCCCGTCCCTCGAAGACGATGATGTGGCGCTGGCCGGTGTCCTCGCCCCAGTACTGCAGCTTGAGCAGCTCGATCTGGAGGTTGTACTTCTCCAGCTCGTACTCCTCGCGGGACATCCGCTCCTCGTAGGGGTAGTCCTCGCGCCAGGTCTCCACGGCCTTGCCGTCCGGGGCGATCAGGTCCGGGTCAGGTGTGTGGCCGTCGATGACCTTGTACCCGCCGTCACGCAGCTTGTCGATGAACTCTCGCAGGTTCTCACGGGGCACGTTCGGGGTCAGCTGCATCTTCTCGGTCTCCTCCTTGAGCTCCACGCACCGGGCCGCAGGACGGTCAGCGGCTCCTGCCGCCCAGACACCACCCTGGGGGTGCACCTTCATTCTCCCCCAGATCCGTGTGGTCCGACTACGCTGACATCAGACACCAGGTGCGGCGCATCCGCGTCCGGCCGTGACCCCAGGGGGAACATCACATGACCGCTCAGGACCTCGCCGGACACTGGACCATCGACCCGGCCCACTCACGGATCGGATTCTCCAGCCGTCACGCCATGGTGGCGCGCGTGCGCGGCGCGTTCAACGAGGTCACCGGAGAGGTCACCGTGGATCCGGCCGACCCCGCCCGCTCCTCGGCCACGATCCGGGTCCAGATGGACAGCGTGGACACCCGCAACGCCCAGCGGGACGAGCACCTGCGCAGTGCCGACTTCTTCAATGTGGCCGAACACCCGGAGATGGTGTTCATCTCCCACCAGATCGATGAGGTGGAGGACAACAGCTTCATCGTCAACGGAGAGCTGACCATCCGTGGCATCACTCGGCTGCTCTCCGTGCCGCTGGAGCTGATCGGCATGGACACCGATCAGAACGGCCAGGTCCGCGCGGGCCTGGAGGGCAGCCGGCGGATCGACCGCCGCGACTGGGACGTCACCTGGAACACTCCCCTGGACTCCGGAGGGGTGCTGGTCAGTGACAAGATCTCCCTGGAGTTCGAGATCTCCCTGGTCAAGCAGGCCTGATCCGGCCCTGCCAGGGCGCGGGGCCGCCGTCGGGAAAGTCTGAAATGTGACTTTGATAACGTCCTGGGGGTGACCCTCTCAGACACTCCTGACACGCATCCTCGCCTGGACCACGCGGCAGATCCCGCACCTCCAGCGCAGCCGGGACTCACCGCCTTCGGCCCGGACTTCCCCTTCGCCTACGACACCTGGCTGACCCACCCGGACGGCCTGGGGTCAGTGCCGCCCGAGTGCCACGGCGAGGAGGTGGCGATCATCGGAGCCGGGATCTCCGGACTGGCCGCCGCCTACGAGCTGATGCGGATGGGGCTGCGTCCAGTGGTCTACGAGGCCTCGCGTCTGGGCGGTCGACTCCGCTCCGAGCCGTTCGCGGACGGAGACCCGGCCACCATCGCCGAACTGGGCGGGATGCGCTTCCCCCGGTCCTCCGCCGCGTTCTTCCACTACGTGGACCTGCTCGGGCTGCAGACCAGGCCCTTCCCCAACCCGCTCACCGAGGCCGCTGGCTCCACGGTGATCGAGCTGGCCGGTGAGGCCTGGTACGCCCAGACCCTGGATGATCTGCCCCCGCTGTTCCGGGAGATCGCCGAAGCCTGGGACGGCGCCCTGGAGACGGTCCTGCACCTGGGACAGCTGCAGCAGGCCATGCGCGCCCGGGACGCCGCCGCGGTCAAGCGCATCTGGGACGAGCTGGTCCCCCGGTGGGACGACCACTCCTTCTACGAGTTCGTGGCCTCCTCGGAGGAGTTCTCCCAGCTGAGCTACCGGCACCGTGAGGTCTTCGGCCAGGTGGGCTTCGGCACCGGCGGCTGGGACTCGGACTTCCCCAACACCATGCTGGAGATCCTGCGGGTGGCGGTCTGCGAGTACGACGACGACCAGCACCTGATCCAGGGCGGCGCCGAGCAGGTGCCCCGCGGGCTCTGGGATCGGCCCGTGGACGACGCCATGCACTGGCCGTCCGGGACCTCGCTGTCCTCCCTGCACGAGGGGCGGCACCTGGGCGCGGTGACCCGCGTGTACCGCACGGCTGACGGACGGCTGGGCGTGGTGGACGCCGAGGGCGAGGAACGGACCTACCGCACGGTGCTGGCCTCCTGCCAGACCTGGCTGCTGACCACCCAGGTGCAGGTGGAGGAGGAGCTCTTCTCGCAGGAGGTGTGGATGGCACTGGACCGCACCCGGTACATGCAGTCCTCCAAGACCTTCGTGAAGGTGGACCGTCCGTTCTGGAGGGACATCGATCCGCAGACCGGGCGGGAGCGGATGTCCATGACGCTGACCGACCGGCTCACCCGCGGCACGTACTTCTTCGAGGACGGGCCGGATGATCCGGCGGTGATCTGCCTGAGCTACTCCTGGATGTCCGATGCGCTGAAGATGCTCCCCCATTCGGCCCAGCGGCGCGCCGACCTGGCGCTGCAGGCCCTGGATCGGATCTACCCCGAGGTGGACGTGCGCCAACACATCATCGGTGAGCCGATCACCGTCTCCTGGGAGGCCGACCCGTACTTCCTGGGCGCGTTCAAGGGCGCACTGCCCGGACACTACCGGTACAACGAGCGCATGTTCGGACACTTCGTGCAGAAGGACCTGCCCACCGAGCAGAAGGGCATCTTCCTGGCCGGCGACGACGTCTCCTTCACTCCGGCCTGGGCCGAGGGCGCCGTGCAGACCGCGCTCAACGCCGTCTGGGGCATCGTGGACCACCTGGGCGGGAGCACCCCGGAGGCGAACCCCGGCCCGGGCGATGTGTTCGATCAGCTGCGCCCGGTACGGTTGCCGGCATGAGCCCCGCCTCCATCTCCTCCCTGAAGGGCCCTCCACCGCAGCCGATCCGGGTGGCGGCCGCCCAGTGCCGCCCGATCCCGGAGGACGTCCCGGCGAACCTGTCCCTGATGGACCGCCTGCTCGCCGACGCCGCGGGGCAGGACGTGGATCTGGTGGTCTTCCCCGAGATGATGCTGACCGGCTACGGGATCGGAGCCGAGGCGGTGTCCCGGCTGGCCGAACCGGTGGACGGACCGTCCGGACAGTCGGTGGCCGAGATGGCACACCAGCACGGGGTGGCGGTCTGCTTCGGCCACCCCGAGCGGGACGGTCAGGCGGTCTTCAACAGCGTGAGCCTGGTGAGCGAGTCCGGCGAGCGCCTGACCGGCGGGCGGAAGATGCACCTGTTCGGGGACGTGGACGCGCAGCAGTTCTCCGCAGCTGACCGCGCGCCGCAGGTGGCCACGTGGCACGGCTGGACCGTGGGAACGGCGATCTGCTTCGACGTCGAGTTCCCGGAGACCACCCGACTGCTGGCCGAGCAGGGTGCTGACCTGGTCCTGGTGCCCACGGCGAACATGGTGGGCTTCGAGGTGGTCAACCGGGTGCTGGTCCCTGCCCGTGCGGCCGAGAACCAGCTGGCCCTGGTGTACGCCAACCACACCGGTTCTGACCCGCTCTTCGACTACAACGGGGACAGCCTCATCGCCGGTCCGGACGGCTCCATCCTGGCTGAGGCCTCTGCCACCGGGGCTCCCACCGGTGAGCAGCTGGTCATCGCAGACCTGGATCCCCACAGGGTCCTGGATGCCCGGCGTGACTTCTCCTACCTCACCCAGCGCCGGACCGACCTGTACTGACAGTCGTCGGCGCCCACTGCTCCTGCGACCTACACTGTCGCCATGGATCGCATGACCCCCTACGGGCCGGAACACCTGGCCGTGCTCGTGGTGATCGTCGTCGTCGGGATCCTGGCGGTGGTCCACGCCCGCCGGGTGCGCGGCACCCCTGCTGAACACCGCCTCACCCGCGGCGCCGGCTGGCTGCTGCTCGTGGTCTCGCTCCTGTGGATGGCCTGGGGGCTGCTGCCGCAGAACTGGGACATCGAGCAGTCGCTGCCGTTCCACTTCTCCGACGCCCTGCGCATCATCACCGCGATCGCCCTGATCACCCGTGCGGGCTGGGCGGTGGCGGTCAGCTTCTACTGGGGCCTGACCCTGAACCTGCAGTCGGTGCTGACGCCGGACCTGACCTACCTGGGCGACCCTGTCCTGGAGTTCAGCCTCTACTGGTTCCTGCATGCCATGGTGCTGTGGGCCCCGCTCGTGCTGGTGTGGGGACTGGGCTATCGGCCGACCTGGCGCGGCTATGGGGCGGCCTTCGGCATCGCAGTGGGGTGGGCCGGTGTGGCGGCCGTGGCCAATGCGGTCACCGGCGCCAACTACGCCTATCTCGCCCATGCCCCGGCGGGACCATCCCTGTTGGACGTGCTGGGTGGCTGGCCCTGGTACATCGGGGTCGAGTTCCTCCTGGTGGGCGCCGTCTGGGCACTGATGACCTGGCCCTTCACGACGACGGCCCGCACCGAGCACGCACCGCTCGCCGACCGCTGGGGTCTGGTGAGGAGGCGGGCCATCCCCGCAGCCGCAGCCTCGCCGACTACCCGCGCGTTCGCTCGGTCTTGAGCCTGGCCGCCCGGCGCCAGTCCCGCGCAGAGGAGATCGTCGCCCCAAGGAACAGCAGGAGCATGCCCGCGCGGAAGACGCTCTCCAGGACGGGCACCTCATCCATGCCGAGCCCTTCCACCAGCTGCGCTGCGAAGAGGACCGTCCAGGCGGCGGCCAGCGCCCCGGTGAACAGGGTCATCCGCCGCGGCCGGACCACCGGATCCTCGGCGAGCGCGTGGGCGTAGTCCCAGGGCGAGCCGAACTCCTCGACCGCCAGGTTGCTGGACTGCTGGGCATGGGTCAGCGCCTCATGGACTGCCCGGTCCACGTCACTGTCCTTGAGCACTCGCCGGTGGAACAGCGCCGAGCGGAACTGGTCGGCCCAGGTCCGATCGTCCACCGGTTCTTCGGCTGTGTGCACCCGGCGGGGCAGGCCCAGATCATCGTGCGCGCCGCTGCCAGGAATCCGCTGGGCCAGCTGCCAGGCGACCACGGCCAGGAGTGTCCAGGCGCCGGTCGCGATCCAGATCCAGGGCACCCCCTGCGGCAGCAGCACATCCTGAGTGGCCATGGCCACCACGGCGATCACCACAGCGGAGACCGCCACTACGACGACGGCCGCGGCCACGGCGCGCAGATTCCCTCGGCGTCCCAGGGTGGAGGAGTAGACGGCGTGCAGCAGGATGATCGGCACGGCGATCGCGCCCGGCACCAGGATCCAGCCCAGGCTCATCTGGTCCGGGCCCCATCCCGGGATCACCGTGAAGAGCGCGAACAGGAAGGACATGCCTGCGGCCACGGCGGGGATGCCCCACAGGGCCGAGCGCAGGCTCCAGGTGTTCTCCGTCTCGCCGCGGTGCCGGATGAAGCGCTCCGGGTTCTCTCGCAGCCAGCGGTGCACCGTCGCCTCCGCCCACACGCCCGGTTCCCCGTGGAGCTGTTCCAGGGACTGGGCCGATCCTCGTGCAGCCTCGGCCGCGCGGCGCACCTCGCCCTGCGCCGGGGATGACTGGACCTGGGAGAGCAGCAGCCGGAAGTAGGCATCCCGTGACCAGTCCAGGTCGCGCTCGGAGTGTCCGTGGTCCTTGACCTCGGACTCCAGCCGCTCCAGGTCTTCGGTGGTGTCCTTCATGGTCCCTCCCCCTGGGCACCCGTGGTGACGGGGCCGTCGTCGTGCTCTGTGGCTGCGTCCGCGGTCAGGGCGGTGACCAGTGCCGCCCACTGGGCGCGCTCCTGGGCCAGCTGTGCTGTCCCCTGGGCGGTGAGCCGGTAAGTCCGCCGCCCCGGGCCGGTCTGGCCTGGTTCCCAGGTGGAGGCGATCAGCCCGTCCTCCTCCAGCCGTCCCAGTAGCGGGTAGAGCGATCCACCGCGGGGCCGGCCGAAGCCGCGGCCCTCCAGCTCGGTGGCGAGCCTGTAACCGTGGCGGGGGCCGCCCCGCAGCACAGCCAGGATGGCCGTGGGCAGCGCCGTGCGAGACCAGGCCGCGGGCCACTGCTGCCCTGCCGCTGACCCCATCGCCTCACCTCTGTACGATGGGTACGTTCCGTACGTACCCCTCAGTACACCCTGCATGCACCAGGGGGGTCTCGTCAAGGCGCCGCGGTGCCTGCGCTAGCATGGCGAGGTCCGGTCTGACCGGGTTCGGGGCCAATAGCTCAGTTGGTTAGAGCACTTCGTTTACACCGAAGGGGTCGGGGGTTCGAGTCCCTCTTGGCCCACCCACCTGAATCTCTTCGCACCGCCACGGCAGCCGCCACATCAGCGCACCCGTGGGAGGACCTATGGAAGGATCGCACCTCCCGATGGAGCAGGACTGGCACCCTCGCGCGCGGGCGTGGATCTCGGAGCACCTCGGCGTTGAGTACCTGAAGATCGACCAGGTCCGGGAGCGGCACTGGGGGTCGATCTGGACGGTGGACACGGGTGATCAGCGCTGGTGGTTCAAGCGCGGCCATCCCCGCCTCCACCACGAGGTCGCTCTGCGGCGGATCCTGCGTGACCATGCACCGGCACTGATCCTGCCGGTGGTCGCCGATCACCCCACTGAAGGATGGATGCTCACCGAGGATCAGGGCGGAACGCTCTCCGTTCGCGCCTCCAAGCATCCAGACCAGGGGCTACGGATCCTCAGGGACCTCGCCCAGGCCATCGCACAGGTGCAGCGCTCAGTTCCCCTGGAGGCTGTGACCCGCCCGGGGCTGGACGAGTTCCGCCCGGATCACGCCGTGGAGACGTTGGACCGGGCCCTGGCCTGGTTCACGGCATTGCCCCCGGACCACCCGGCCCATGTGGGCACCGGGCGCCGGGACAGAGCCCTGGAGGCCATGGCGCACGTGGTGGAGCGTTGGGACCGGGTCCGGGCGGACAGCATCCCGGACCTGGCGATCGACCACAACGACCTCCACCTGGGCAACGCCTTCCCGGGTCCAGTGATCTCCGACTGGGGCGACGCCGTGATCGGACACCCCTTCGGCACGGTCAGGCACCTGTTGGTCACCGCACAGCGCCTGCACGGCACGCGTGCCGCCGAGACGGTGAAGGGTGCCTACCTGTCCGAGTGGGGCGACCCGGCGGAACTGGACGAAGCACTGGAGACTGCCGTGCGGCTGCAGGTGCCGAACAGGCTGAACTGCTGGTGGCGGCTGGACTCTCCAGACATGGTGGCCGAGTACGCGCAGTACATCAACCCGCTGATCGACGAGATCGGCCAGGGCTGGGACACCGTCACCGAACCCTGATCCAGCATGCGATCACGATCACGACGGATGTGGTCTCGATCGGCGTGTCGCGGCATGCAGCGCGCACGTGTTCAGAGGTTCAGGTGGGACTGGGGGGTGCGTTCCTCGCCTGGGGCTGCCTGGATCCGGTGCAGGACAGTGCCGTCCACGTCGATCAGCACGCTGGAGCGCCGGGCACGGCCGGACTCGGCGTCGAACTCCCCCAGCAGCTGTGCCGCAGCACCGTGCGGCCAGAAGTCGGAGAGCATCGGAATGCTGATCCCCCACTCCTCCGCCACGGGACGCAGCACCGGCGCGGGGTCACAGGAGACGATCCGCAGGGCGATGCCCTGATCGGCCAACTGGTCGGCCAGCGACTGCATCCAGCCCAGCTCGCGGGTGCACACCGGGGTGAAGGCCCCCGGCAGAAAGGCGATCCAGCAGCGCGAGGCGACGGAGCCGCCGTCGGGAAGGAGGAATCCCTTCGTCCGCTCGCCTGACGGGGCCAGCGGAGGCCAGGCCCACGGCTGGCCGTGCTGATCGCGCAGACGCGGGGTGGTCGGCGGTACCACCGGGTGGGCCGTCAGGACTTGCGGCGGCCGACCAGTCGTGTGGCCGACCAGTCCTCGGAGACGCCCGCTGTGGTGGTCACGTGCAGGCCGGCGGTGGGAGCGGCCTCATTGGCATCCGCGGGATCCACGTAGCCCTCACGGCCCTTGCGCGGGGTGAACAGCCAGACCGGGCCGGAGTCCAGTGAGGTCTGCACGTCCACGAGGGCATCGGTGAGGTCGGTGACGTCGCCGTCGTCCTCACGCCACCACAGGATGACGGCGTCCACGGGCTCCTGGTCGTCCTCCGTGAGCAGCTCGGAGCCGAGTCCGTCCTCCAGCGCGTCACGGAAGTCGAAGTCGACGTCATCGTCGTAGCCGAACTCCTGGACCAGCTGTCCGTGGGTCAGACCCATCAGCTGTGCTGGTCCCTCTCCGGCCTCCGCGGTGGGTGCTGCGGCTGCCGACTCTGGCTGGTTCACGTCACGTTCCTCTCACATCCTCAGTGGATCCTGTGGAATCCAGGGCCCACCGGGCGGGGGCCCTTCCGACCAAGGGTACTGCCCTGCCGCCCTGAGGGCACGCCGCACCCCAGACAAGCGGTCCGTCACCGACGTCACGCAGGCTGACCCTGGGGTCCCACAGGCACTACAGTCGACACTGGAAGTCCTGGCCCAGGGACGCCGCAGGACAAGATCCCGACGGCAGCCCGGTCCGGCACCGTGGACACCATCCGCTATGAAGAGAGGTTGCCGTGAGCGCAGCTGAAGAAAGCTCCCATATCCTCAGTGGCCTGACGAATCAGATGCCCGACAAGGATCCGCAGGAGACCGCCGAATGGATCGAGTCCTTCGACGGCCTGGTGGAGTCGCGTGGCACCGAGCGCGCTGAATACATCATGCGCAGCCTGCTGCAGCGGGCCGGCACCAAGTCGGTGGGCGTGCCCATGGTCACCACCACCGACTACGTCAACACCATCCCGGTGGACCAGGAACCCGAGTTCCCGGGCGACGAGGAGATGGAGCGCCGCTACCGCAACTACTTGCGGTGGAACGCGGCGATGATCGTCCAGCGCGCCCAGCGCAAGGGTGTGGAGGTCGGCGGCCACATCTCCTCCTACGCCGGTCAGTCCACCCTGTACGAAGTGGGCCTGAACCACTTCTTCCGCGGAGCCGACCACCCCGGCGGCGGCGACCAGATCTTCTTCCAGGGGCACTCCTCCCCCGGCAACTACGCCCGTGCCTTCCTGGAGGGACGCCTGACCGAGGAGGAGCTGGACGGGTTCCGCCAGGAGAAGTCCAAGGCCCCGCACGGCCTGCCCTCCTACCCGCACCCGCGGATGAAGCCGGACTTCTGGCAGTTCCCCACCGTGTCCATGGGCCTGGGGCCCTCCAATGCCATCCTGCAGGCCCAGTTCAACCGGTACCTGCACAACCGCGGCATCAAGGACACCTCGCAGCAGCACGTGTGGGCGTTCCTGGGCGACGGCGAGATGGACGAGCCGGAGTCGCGCGGCGCACTGCACATCGCCGCCAACGACAAGCTGGACAACCTCACGTTCGTGGTCAACTGCAACCTGCAGCGCCTGGACGGACCGGTGCGCGGCAACGGCAAGATCATCCAGGAGCTGGAGGCCTACTTCCGCGGCGCCGGCTGGAACGTCATCAAGGTCCTGTGGGGCCGCGAATGGGACCAGCTGCTGGAGAAGGACGACGACGGCGAGCTCGTGCGCATCATGAACGAGACCCTGGACGGCGACTACCAGACGTACAAGGCCGAGGACGGCGGATTCGTCCGCGAGCACTTCTTCGGCCGCTCCTCCACCACCAAGGAGATGGTGGCGGAGATGAGCGACGACGAGATCTGGGGCCTCAAGCGCGGCGGCCACGACTACAAGAAGGTCTACGCCGCCTACAAGGCCGCCATGGAGTACAAGGGCAAGCCCACCGTCATCCTGGCCCAGACCATCAAGGGCTACGGGCTGGGCACCCACTTCGAAGGCCGCAACGCCACCCACCAGATGAAGAAGCTGACGGTGGAGGACGTGAAGATGTTCCGCGACCGTCACCGCATCCCGGTCACGGACGAGCAGATCGAGAACGATCCGTACAACGTGCCCTACTACCACCCGGGCCCGGATGCACCGGAGATCAAGTACATGATGGAGCGGCGCAAGGAGCTGGGCGGATTCCTGCCCGAGCGCCGGTCCACGTACTCCAAGCTGCCGCTGCCCCCGGAGTCTGCCTACAAGCAGGCCAAGAAGGGCTCGGGCAAGCAGCTGGCCGCCACCACCATGGCGTTCGTGCGTCTGCTCAAGGACCTGCTCCGGGACAAGAACATCGGCCAGCGGATCGTGCCGATCATCCCGGACGAGGCCCGCACCTTCGGCATGGACTCGTTCTTCCCCACCGCGAAGATCTACAACCCCAAGGGACAGAACTACCTCTCCGTGGACCGGGACCTGTTCCTGTCCTACAAGGAGTCCCCGCAGGGCCAGCTCTTCCATGTGGGCATCAACGAGTCCGGTGCCACCTCGGCGTTCAACGCCGCCGGCACCTCGTACGCCACCCACGGCGAGCTGATGATCCCGGTGTACATCTTCTACTCGATGTTCGGCTTCCAGCGCACCGGGGACACCTTCTGGGCCGCAGCGGACCAGATGGCCCGCGGGTTCGTGATCGGCGCGACCGCCGGACGGACCACCCTGACCGGTGAGGGCACCCAGCACGCGGACGGGCACTCCCCGATCCTGGCCGCCACCAACCCGGCCGTGAAGCACTACGACCCGGCGTTCGGCTACGAGATCGCCCACATCGTCCGCCAGGGCCTGGAGGACATGTACGGCGACCACGACCGCGGCGAGGACGTGCGCAACGTCATGTACTACCTCACCGTGTACAACGAGCCGATCCAGCACCCGGCCGAGCCGGAGGACCTGGACGTGGAGGGCCTACTCAAGGGCATCTACAAGTACCAGGACGGTCAGGGCGAGGGACCCAAGGTCCAGCTGATGGGCTCCGGTGTCTCCCTGCCGTGGGCGATCGAGGCCCAGCAGATCCTGGCCGAGGACTGGAACGTCTCGGCGGACGTCTGGTCGGTGACCAGCTGGAACGAGCTGCGCCGCGAGGCGGTGGCGGCCGAGCGGAAGGGCTTCATGAACCCCTCCGAGGAGGCCCCGGTCCCGTACATCACCACCAAGCTGGCCGGCGCTGAAGGACCGATCGTGGCCACCACGGACTACATGACCATGGTCCCGGACCAGATCCGCCAGTACATCCCGAACCGCTACGCCACCCTGGGTGCCGACGACTTCGGGTTCGCGGACACCCGCGCAGCGGCACGCCGTCACTTCGCCATCGACTCCCACTCGATGGTGGTGCGTGCCCTCCAGATGCTGGAGCAGGAGGAGAAGGTCGAGAAGGGCACCGCGGCGAAGGCCTTCGAGAAGTACCGGATCGACGACGTCTCCGCCGGCACCACCGGCAATGCCGGAGGCGACGCGTAAGGCGACCCCTCGCCTGCTCTCCCTGAGCAGGCCCGACGACGGCCGGTGAGGTTCCAGCGGGACCTCACCGGCCGTCGTCGTTCCCGGCGTCTGTGGAGTGGACCGGGACGCCGCAATTGTGGGAAGTCCACAATCCAGGCCCTATGCTCGAGCACATGTCCGAGGCTCGCATCACGCCCCCGCCGCGCAAGGTCTCCGAAGAGTCCCTGCGCCGGCTGAGGTCCCATCTGGGATCGCTGAACACCGCCACCCTGCAGCGGCTGGACAGCACCCTGCCCTGGTACCGCAAGCTCAGCCCGGACGATCGCTCCTCCCTGGGCATGGTGGCCCAGCGCGGCCTGACCGGGTTCCTGGCCTGGTTCGAACGGCCCTCCACCACCATGACCACCCTGCTGGCCGAGGTCTTCGGCGGAGCCCCCACCGAGCTGACCAAGGCGATCAGCCTGCAGAAGGCCCTGCAGCTGATCCGCACCGTGGTGGACGTGGTGGAGGCCCTGGTGCCCGGGATCGTGCAGGACCGGGACCAGTCCGCGGTCCGCGAGGCGGTGCTGCGCTACTCCCGGGAGATCGCCTTCGCCCTGGCCGACGTCTATGCCCGAGCCGCCGAGACACGCGGCGCCTGGGACTCACGACTGGAGGCGGTGCTGCTGGACGCCGTGCTGCGAGGAGACGAGCCGGATGAGATCCGCTCCCGCGCCGCCGCCGTGGGCTGGAACGGCACCGACGGCGTGCTGGTCATGGCCGGCAGCACCCCCACCACTGATCAGCCCGGGTTCATCTCCGATCTGCGCCGTTCGGCTCTGCGCGCCGGCCTGGACCTGATGGTGGGAGTCCAGGCAGAACGTCTCATCCTGGTGGTGGGAGGGGTCGTGGACCCGGCCCGGTCCGCCGAGGTGTTCGTGGGGGGCTTCGGGGACGGACCGGTGGTCTACGGCCCCATGGTGGACTCTCTGACGGAGGCCCATCGCAGCGCCCGGGAGGCCCTGGCCGGGCTGTCCGCTGCCTGCGCCTGGACCCGAGTGCCTCGCCCCGCCGACACCCAGGACCTGCTCCCCGAGCGGGCACTGCAGGGAGATCCCACCGCCACTGAGGTCCTGCTCCACCGCGTGCACGCTCCACTGGCCGCCGCCGGCACCAACCTGCTGGAGACCGTGGACACCTACTGTGAGCTCGGACATTCCCTCGAGGGCACCGCCCGGGAGCTGTTCATCCACGCCAACACGGTGCGCTACCGGCTGCGGCGGGTCTCGGAGATCACCGGCTGGGATCCGCTGGTCCCCCGTGACGCCTACGTGCTGCAGACGGCCCTCGCCGTCGGCCGGCTCCATGCGCCGACCGAAGCCTTCAGCTTGTAGGAACCCTCCAAAGAGGTTCGATGAGGTTGGTGTCCGTGGCGCCGGGCTGGCGGGCCTTGAGGCTGACAGAGTTGGACCATGCTCGCCATCGTGTGCCCTGGACAGGGCTCCCAGACCCCCGGATTCCTCTCCAGTTGGACCGAACTGGACGGCGTCACCGACCGGCTGGCCGCGTGGTCCGAGGCCGCTGGAGTCGACCTGACCGCCCACGGCACCGTCTCCGACGAGCAGACCATCAAGGACACCGCCGTGGCACAGCCGCTGATCGTGGCGGCCGGGCTGCTCTCGGCCCACGCGTTGGGCGTGCAGGACCTGCCTGCCGGAGGCTGGATGGCCGCCGGCCACTCGGTCGGTGAGATCACGGCCGCGGCCCTGGCCGGTGTCCTGACCCACGAGCAGTCACTCGAGTTCGTGCGCATCCGCGCCACCGGCATGGCTGAGGCGGCCGGAGCCACTCCCACCGGCATGTCCGCTGTCCTGGGCGGCGACCCGGACGAGGTCACCGCGCGGCTGGAGGAGCTGGGCTTGGTCCCGGCCAACGCCAACGGCGGCGGTCAGACCGTGGCCGCAGGCTCCTTGGAGGCCCTGGCCACGTTGGCCGAGGAGCCACCCGCCAAGGCCCGGGTCATCGGTCTGAAGGTCGCCGGGGCCTTCCATACCCCGTACATGGAGTCGGCCGTGCCGGCGCTGCGTGACTACGCCGCAGGGCTGCAGCCCCAGGACCCGACTGTCACGCTGCTGTCCAACCGCGACGGGCAGACCGTGACCGACGGGTCCGAGGTGGTGGAACGACTGATCGACCAGGTCACCTGCCCGGTCCGCTGGGACCTGTGCATGGAGTCCCTGGGTGCGGCGGGCGTCACCGGCATCCTGGAGCTGCTTCCTGGAGGCACCCTGACCGGCCTGGCCAAGCGAGCGCTCAAGGGCACGCCCACCCTGGCGGTGAAGTCCCCTGACGACCTCGAGAAGGCCCGGGCCTTCATCACCGAGCACGCCACCCCTGTGGCTGACTGACGCCGAGCCGCCCTTTTCTCCCCACAGACCGAGGACCCCATGAGCACCCCCACCTTGAAGCAGTACACTCCCGCGGCCGGCAGCCGCATCCTGAGCGTGGGCGCCGCCCGCGGCACCCAGATCGTGACCAACGACGACATCGCCGGTCCCATCGACTCCTCGGACGAGTGGATCCGGCAGCGCACCGGGATCATCACCCGCCATCGCGCGGATGCCGACACCTCGCTGCTGGACCTGGCCACCGAGGCCGCCCGGGAGGCCGTGGAGCGGGCCGGCCTGACCGGTGAGGACATCGACGCGGTGATCGTCTCCACGGTGACCTTCCCCTATGCCACCCCGTCCGCGGCTGCGGCGCTGTGCCACAACATCGGCGCCACGCCCGCACCGGCCTATGATGTCTCGGCCGCCTGCGCCGGTTACTGCTACGGGGTGGCCCAGGCCGACGCCCTGGTCCGTTCCGGCATGGCACGCCACGTGGTCGTGGTGGGTGCCGAGAAGCTCTCCGATGTCATCGACGGCACCGAACGCTCCATCTCCTTCATCCTGGGCGACGGCGCCGGAGCAGTGGTGGTCGGCGCCTCGGATGAGCCCGGCATCGGCCCCAGCGTCTGGGGCTCGGACGGCGAACGGTGGGAGACCGTCTCCATGACCCGCTCCCAGCTGGACATGCGCGACGCCATTGAGAAGGCCCGCACCACTGGAGACACCACCGAGCTGACCGACCCGGAGAACAAGCTCTGGCCCACCCTGCGCCAGGACGGACCCAGCGTCTTCCGCTGGGCGGTCTGGTCCATGGCCAAGGTGGCCCAGCAGGCCTTGGACGCGGCCGGCGTCGGGCCCCAGGACCTGGCCGCCTTCCTGCCCCACCAGGCCAATGCCCGGATCATCGATGAGATGGCCAAGCAGCTGAAGCTGCCCGAGTCCGTGGTGATCGGCAGTGACATCGTCGATGCCGGGAACACCTCCGCCGCCTCGATTCCGCTGGCTATGCACCGCGTGCTGGAGGAGAACCCCTCCCTGAGCGGAGGTCTGGCCCTGCAGATCGGATTCGGCGCCGGACTGGTCTACGGCGCGCAGGTCGTCCGCCTGCCTTGAGCAACTCCGCGTGCCAGACTGGCACCGGGAACACCATCACCCACCCCGGGCCGGCAGAACCGCCGGTCCGTCACCTCACCGAAGGAGAACACTGTGGCAACCAAGGAAGAGATCCTGCTGGGCCTGGCCGAGATCGTCAACGAGGAGACCGGCCTGGAGACCGAAGAGGTCCAGCTGGACAAGTCCTTCACCGACGATCTGGACATCGACTCCATCTCGATGATGACCATCGTGGTCAACGCCGAGGAGAAGTTCGATGTGAAGATCCCGGACGAGGAGGTCAAGAACCTCAAGACCGTCGGTGACGCCGTCGACTACATCGACAACGCCCAGGCCTGACCCTCTGCGGGACCCGATGGGCCGGGGCTGGATGATGATCGCCCCGGCCCATCCCCCGCACCCCTGAACCGAACGATTCCCCGATGTCTGGGCAGCACGCCGCAGACCACTGAAGGCAGACCCATGACACGAACAGCAGTCATCACCGGACTCGGCGCCACCACCCCCATCGGCGGTGACGTGCCCACCCTCTGGAAGAACGCCCTGGCAGGCACCTCCGGAGCAGCCACCCTCACCGACGACTGGGTGGAGCAGTACTCCCTGCCCGTCACCTTCGCCGCCCGCGTGAGCACCCCGGCCTCCGAGGCGCTCAGCCGCGTGGAGATCAAGCGTGCCGACCCCTCCACCCAGTTCGGCCTGATCGCCGCCCGGCAGGCCTGGGCCGACGCCGGGCTCGAGGGCTCGGTGGGAGAGGGCCTGGACCCCGAGCGGTTCGCCGTCTCCTTCGGCACCGGCATCGGCGGGGTCTGGACCCTGCTGGACGCCTGGGACACCCTGCGTGAGAAGGGTCCGCGGCGGGTCATGCCGATGACCGTTCCCATGCTGATGCCCAACGGCCCCGCTGCCGCCATCAGCCTGGACCTCGGTGCCCGCGCCGGTGCTCGCACCCTGGTCTCCGCCTGTGCCTCCGGCACCGAGGCCCTGCACCTGGGACTGGAGCTGATCCGCTCCGGTGAGGCCGATGTGGTCCTGTGCGGCGGTGCCGAAGCGGCCATCCACCCCATGCCCCTGGCCGCGTTCGCCTCCATGCAGGCGTTGTCCCGCCGCAACGATGAGCCCGAGCGAGCATCTCGACCCTACGACCGCGACCGTGACGGCTTCGTCATGGGAGAGGGCGCCGGCGCCCTGGTGCTGGAGTCCGAGGATCATGCCCGAGCACGCGGAGCGAAGATCTACGCGGAGTTGGCCGGCACTGGCGTCACCTCCGACTCCCACCACATCACCGCTCCTGAACCGGAAGGCCTGGGTGCATCTCGTGCCCTGCGCCAGGCCCTGCACTCGGCCGGTGCGGCTCCGACCGAGGTCTCACACGTCAACGCCCACGCCACGTCCACCCCGGTCGGTGACAAGCCCGAGTACGTGGCCCTGAAGGCCGTGTTCGGTGACCACCTGGAGAACATGTGCGTCTCCGCCACCAAGAGCCAGATGGGTCACCTGTTGGGCGCCTCCGGCGCCGTGGAGTCCGTGCTGACGGCGTTGGCCCTGCACGAGCGCAAGGCACCGGTGACGATCAACCTGGAGAACCAGGATCCGGAGATCCCGCTGGACGTGGTCTCCGGTGCTCCGCGTGACCTGCCGGCGCAGACCATGGCCGTGAACAACTCGTTCGGTTTCGGCGGGCACAACGCCGTCACCCTGTTCCGTTCGGTCTGATCCCGGTCTGCCCGGAACACGAGTCAGGACCTGCCACGCACTGGTGTGGCAGGTCCTGACTCGTGTCTGGGGTCGTGACGAAGCCGGGGTCAGCCGACCTGGTGCAACCAGCGCACCGGAGCGCCCTCAGCGGCCTGGCGGAACGGCTCGAGCTCCTCGTCCCACGCCTCACCCAGGGCCAGGCTGAGCTCGTGGAAGACGGCAGAGGGATCACCGGCACCCTGCTCGTAGGCGAATCGAATCCGGTCCTCGGAGACCATGATGTTGCCGGTCACGTCCGTGGTGGCATGGAAGATGCCCAACTCCGGGGTGTGGGACCAGCGGCTGCCATCGCAGCCTGCGGAGGCCTCTTCGGTGATCTCATAGCGCAGGTGGGCCCACCCACGCAGGGCTGAGGCCAGGCGAGAGCCGCTGCCCTGCGGTGCGGTCCAGCTGATCTCGGCACGATAGGCGCCAGGGGACGCCGGTTGAGCCGTCCACTCGAGGGCATCCTGGGCACCCAGGACTGACCCCACTGCCCACTCGATGTGCGGGCAAAGCGCGGCTGGAGCCGAGTGGATGTACAGGATTCCACGGGCTGGTGTTACAGACATACGTTCCTCCCAGTGCTGTGCGGTACGTCTTCCCCAACGACCACTGCAGCGGGACGGATCCGAAGGATCCACGGGAGGCGGCGCCGAAACGCCGGTCTGTGTGTATTCAGATGCGAGTGAGGCCACCCGTCGGTGGCTTCCGGACCCATTGTGCCCTAGTCCCGGCCCCAGTGCCACCAGGCGGAGGATCAGAGAACGTGTCGGGGCCCGGGCACTAGGCCCGGGGGTGCGCCTGCTGGTACCCCTGGCGGAGCCGTTCGATGGAGATGTGCGTGTACAGCTGCGTGGTCTGGAGGGAGGAGTGGCCCAGCAGTTCCTGGACGGCACGCAGGTCCGCGCCCCCGTCCAGCAGGTGGGTCGCCGCCGTGTGGCGCAGCACATGTGGACCCCGTGCCGAGGTGTCGCCGAGTGCGGCCAGCAGGTCATCCACCAGGGTGCGGATCTGGCGGACCCCCAGTCGTCCACCACGGACACCCAGGAACAGGGCGTCGGCATCGCGGCCGGGGTGAGCGGCGGGGCCCTGTCTCTGGAGCTGAGGGCGCCCGTGATGCAGCCAGCGGTCCAGGGCCTGCCCAGCCGGGACCCCGAAGGGCACGGTGCGCTCCTTGTCCCCCTTGCCGGTCACGCGGAGGGTGCGTCGTTCATGGTCGATGTCAGCCCGGTCCAGTACAGCCAGTTCCGCCACCCGGATGCCGGTGGCGTAGAGGACCTCCAGGACGGCAACATCGCGCAGCGCCACCGCCCGCTGCGCCGGTGAGCCCTCCGGGGACGGTTCGGATCCGGACGACGCGGCGGTACGAGCGCGCTGCTGAGCGGTCTCGATCAGGCGGTGGGCCTGACCGGCGTTCAATGCCTCCGGCAGCGACGAGGACCGGCGGGGGCTGGACAGACGCAGAGACGGGTCGGTGGGCCGACGCCCCTCTCTGACGGCCCAGGCCATGAACGTCCGTACCGATGCGGTCTTGCGGGCCAAGGTGGACCGCGCCGCCCCCGTGCCGGAGAGTCGCCCCAGCCAGCCCCGCAGATCGTGCAGGTCCACGGTCTCCAGCACGGCCGGCGGCAGGGTCTGGGCCTCATCCGTCCATCCGGAGGCGGTCAGCACGTCGTGGACGAGGCCATACAGGTCCGAGACGTAGGCACGGATCGTCTGCGGGGAACGGTTCCGCTCGTGCTGCAGATGGACGGCGAAGTCCTCCACCCAGTCATGGTCCTGAGCGGAGACCTGCGGTGAAGGGCGGTCTGCGGGCATGTCTCCACTGTGCCACTACCGGCTCAGCGAGCAGTGGACCCCCGCCGCCACCCCGCCCCCCGCTGTTCGGCCAGGCCCTGCCGCCCCAGTCGCGTCAGCACGCCCAGCACTGTTCCGGTGCCCAGTCCGGCCACCGAACAGATCCGCGCGACCTCGGCCGGTGCCCGGACCGGAAGCGCCTCGAAGACGAGCAGCTCCTCGACCGTGAGGTGATCGTGCGCCCGCTCCTGCTCCCCCGCCTTCGTGGCGCCGGCGGCGGGGCTGGGACGGGAGAGGCCGTCGTCGGGAAGGGCATGGTGCGGCATCAGGGAGATGATCTCGTCAGCCTCGGTGACGAGTGTGGACGGGGTCTCCCTCAGCAGACGGTGGCACCCAGCCGATGCGGCGGAGGTGATGGGTCCGGGGACCACCCCGACCTCACGTCCCAGGCCGAGCGCATGTCCGGCCGTGTTCTGGGCACCGGAGCGCCAGCGCGCTTCGACCACGACGACGGCCCCGGCCAGTGCGGCGATCAGCCGGTTCCGGGCCAGGAATCGGTAGCGGGTGGGGCTGGCTCCCGGCGGCATCTCCGAGATCAGCAGCCCGGTCTCGGCCACCTGATGCAGCAGCTGCTCGTTGCCTGCTGGATAGAACCGGTCCAGGCCACCGGCCATCACGGCGAGAGTGGGCGGCTCAGCGTCCGGCGCAGCCAGGGCCGCCCGATGCGCGGCGGCGTCGATCCCATAGGCACCGCCGGACAGGACGGTCATGCCGCGCCGGGCCACCCCGGACACCAGCTGGGCGGTGACCTGCTGACCGTACTGGGTGGCCTCACGAGAGCCCACGACGGACACGGTCCGATGAACAGCCGGGATCGTGGACGTGCCGCGGCACCAGAGCGCCAACGGAGCCTGCCCGCCGAGATCGTCCACGGCCACGGGCCAGTCCGGGTCGCCGGGGACCAGCAGACGGCCGCCCAGGCGGTGGATGGTCTCCAGGTCCCGGTCCGGCGCCAGGTCAGCTCGACGTGTGCTCCACCGTTCCTGTGCAGCGGACCAGGTCCTCGAGGTGACCCGGTGGCCCTGGTCGGCAGCGGCCACCACGAGGTCCTGACGTTCGCCCGGTTCAGGGGCGTCCGGCCCGCCGAGCACCTGCAGCGTCCGTTCGGCTCCCCAGCAGCGGACGGCCAGAGCGCCCAGCCCGTCACCGGGTTCGAGCAGACGGGTCAGGGCGGCTCGGGCGCGACGCTCGTCCTCAGTGGGTCCAGTGGAGGGGTTCATGTGTCCTCACGCTCCGTGCGTCGGCGCAGATAGAGGGCGGTGTCGATGTCTGCGGCCGTCGGCGTCTCCGATCCGTTCAGGTCCGCCACAGTCCAGGCCACCCGGAGCACTCGGGCATAGCCGCGGGCGGTCAGCTCTCCGTGGTCCAGGGCGTGGTCCAGTGCCCGGCGGACCGCGCGGTCAGGTGCCAGGCGGCCCTGGCGCAGTGCTGAGGCGGGCAGGTGGGAGTTCCTGCTCAACCCCCACGGCGCCAAGCGGGCCAGCTGCCGATCCACGGCGGCCTGGACCCGCTCGGCCACCGAGGCGCTGCTCTCACCTCCAGCACCCCGAGTCAGAGCCGAGGCGTCCAGGGCGGGCACAGTGACCTGCAGATCCACCCGGTCCAGCAGCGGACCCGAGAGCTTGGCCGCGTACCGACGGCGCTGCAGTGAGGTGCATCGGCACCGGGCCGCACGCCCGATGCCCCAGCCGCAGGGACACGGATTGGCCGCCAGCACCAGCTGGAACCGCGCAGGATAGGACACCGCACCGGCGGCCCGATGCAGGGTCACGGTCCCTGATTCCAGCGGCTGGCGCAGGGCATCAAGCACGCGCCGTTCGAACTCAGGGGCCTCGTCCAGGAACAGCACCCCGCCGTGGGCCAACGAGGCCGCCCCGGGCCGGGCCAGACCGGATCCGCCGCCGACCAGTGCGGCCATACTGGAGGAGTGGTGCGGGGCCACGAACGGTGCAGCACGGACCAGGCTGGCCGCCTCCCCGGACCTCGGCGTCAGGGACCGGACAGCGGTCACCTCCAGGGCGGTGCGGTCATCCAACGAGGGCAGGATACTGGGCAGCCGTTCGGCCAGCATCGTCTTCCCGGCGCCAGGGCTGCCCTCCAGCAGCAGGTGATGCCCTCCTGCTGCAGCCACCTCCAGGGCGTACCGCGCCTCGGACTGACCGGGGACGTCCGCCAGGTCCGGCAGCTCCGCCGCAGTGATGACACGGAGTCTCGGCGTGGCCCCTTCCTGGTCCGCCCCGTCCTCGGGCCGGTGCCGACAAGCCGGGGGGCGGATCACGGCGGGGATCGTCACCGGGTCCGGGTCTCCTCCGAAAGCTCGGATGACCTCGGACAGGGTCTCGAAACCCCTCACCCGGGCACCTGGCACCAGGGATGCCTCCTCGACTGATGCGGCCGCCACCACCACGTCCGGATGACCGGCATCCACGGCGGCCATGACCGAGGGCAGGATCCCCGGGGCGTGCCGCAGCCGTCCATCGAGACCGAGTTCGGCCAGGAACACCGCCTGGTCGGTGCCGGTGACCTGCCGGTCAGCGGTGTAGGCCGACATCACGATGGCCAGATCGAATCCCGGGCCTCTCTTGTGCAGCGCCGCCGGGACGAGATTGACGGTGAGGTGCCGACGAGTCAGCGGCAGTCCGGAGTTCCGGGCCGCGGCCTTGATCCGATCTCGGCTCTCCTGCAGAGACTGATCCGGCAGTCCCAGCAGGACGAATCCTGGCAGGGACTGACCGATGTCCGCCTCCACCTCCACCAGGTGCCCGTGCATCCCGGTCAAAGCGACCGCCAGCGTCCTGCCCATCAGCGCCCGGGTCACACGGGGGCGCTGGGCAGGTGCCTGCGCGCTCACGGCTGCAGGTCCTTGAGCAGCTCGATCTTCAGTCCGCCGCCGGCGGGGATGAGCACGGACACGGCGTCCACCCGCCAGCGGTCCCGGTGTGACACCCCGGGGTGCTCGGCGGCCCAGGCTCGTGCCAGTCGGTGCAGACGTTGCAGTTTGCGCCGATTGATCGACTCGAAGGGCTCCCCGTAGCCCACGCCTCGGCGGGTCTTCACCTCCACGGCGACCCACCAGCCCTGGACCTCGGCCACGATGTCCAGCTCCCCCGCCGGGCACCGCCAGTTCCGATCCAGGATCCGGTATCCCTGGTCCTGGAGCCACCGAGCTGCCAGGTCCTCCCCGTACCGCCCCAGGGCGGTGTGTGCGGTCGAGGCCACGGGCACGTGCCGGGTGGTCTCGTCCGCACTGCTCGTCTGGTCTGTCTGCTGCGTCTGCATCTGTGCACCTCCACGACCACTGTGGCGCGGTGGCAGGTCATGATGTGGCCGTGCCGGTGCGACTGTGGACAGGATCAGTGGACGAACCCGCTGTGCAGGAGCGGACCGAGGGTGGCGAGCCAGATCAGATCAGACCAGGTCAAGCTGGGTCAGGACAGAGGGCCGTCCGGCATCCCCAGGTCCTCGGCGGTCGGCAGCTCCTCGACGTTGACGTCCTTGAAGCTGAGCACACGCACCTTCTTCACGAAGCGCTTGGCGCGGTAGATGTCCCACACCCAGGCGTCCTCGAGCTGGACCTCGACGTACAGGTCCGAGCCGTCCGCATGGGGGGTGACGGTGACCTCGTTGGCCAGGTAGAACCGCCGCTCGGTCTCCACCACGTACCGGAAGAGCCCGACGACGTCACGGTACTCCCGGTAGAGCTGCAGCTCCATCTCGGCCTCGTAGTCGTCCAGATCGTCGCCGCTCATGCCCTCCATTGTGCACCGTCCTGTCCCTCGAGCAGATCGCCGAACAGCTCGTCCTGCTGCACCACGGGTTCGGGCAGCAGCCGCCAGGAGCGGCGGTGGTGTTCGGTGATCCCCCGTTCCACCAGAGCTCGCCGATGCCCTTCGGCCCCGTACCCCTTGTTGCCGGCCCACCCGTAGTCCGGGAAGGCGGCGTCCAGCTCCACCATGATCTGATCCCGTTCCACCTTGGCCAGGATGGACGCGGCTGCCACGCTGGCGCACAGCGCATCGGCCTTGACCTTCAGATGGATCCTCTCCGGGCGCGGGCACAGCCCCGTGCAGACCTCGTCGGGCGTGCGGGTGAGCCAGTCGTCCCGTCCATCCAGCAGCAGAACCGGGACCGCGCCGTCCAACTGCGCGATCAGGGCGTGCCAGGCCCGGCGCCCGGCCAGCCCCAGCGCCGTGCTGAGCCCGTACCGGTCGATCTCCGCCGGTGCGGCATGCCCGACGGCGGCCCCCGCGGCCCACGCGCCGATCTCACCCACCAGGGCGGCTCGCCTGGCCGGAGCCAAGGCCTTGGAGTCCTGCACGGCCGGGTGAGCGCCGTCGTCGGGAATCCTCACGGCCACCACGCCCACGGTGACCGGACCGGCCAAGGCACCGCGTCCCACCTCGTCCATCCCGGCCACCAGGCCCGAGCCCTGCACCAGGGAGGACTCGATGCTCAGGTCAGGCAGGGTGCGGGTGGAACGGAGCGGACCAGTGGGACTCACTGCTGGCCGGGCTCCACAGCCCTGGGTTCGGGCACCTGCTCGAAGGCCTCCCGGTCTCCCCCGGCCCCGCCCCAGCGGGTGATCGGCCAGGCGATGACCTCGGCCCGGCCGGTCACATCATCCAGGTCGATGAAACCTTCCCCCGGGCCGTGCTGGTGCATGCGCGAGTCCGCGGAGGCGTTGCGGTGATCGCCCATCACCCAGACCTTGTCCTCGGGGACCACCACGTCGAACGGGATGTCCGAGGGGGTGGCGCCGGGGTGGAGGTAGGGCTCGTCCACCGGCACGCCGTTGACGGTGATCGCGGTGCCGTCGCCGGCGGCCGCCACGTGATCGCCGGGCATGCCGATGACGCGCTTGACCAGGTGCTGCTGGGAGCTGTCCGGCATCAGGCCCACGAACTCGAGCGCGTCCCGGACCGGATTCGCCGGACGCGGGGCCGGCTCGGCCAGCCAGCCCTTGGTGTCCTGGAAGACCACCACGTCTCCGCGATCCAGGCCGAAGGGCTCGGGGATCAGCAGGTTCACGAAGATCCGGTCATCCACCTGCAGCGTCTCCTCCATGGAGCCCGAGGGGATGAAGAAGGCACGGAAGAGGAAGGTCTTGATCAGGAAGGAGATGACGAGCGTGATGCCGACGATCCAGAGGATCTCCTGGACGCCCTTCCAGAGTCGCTGACCCGAGGTGGGCTCCTGAGTGTCCGCGGCCGTTGCGCTCGAGCCGACCTCGTCCGGGCGATGGCTGTCTCCCGGCAGGTCCTGACGTCGCGAGGCCTCGTTGTCCTGATCCACTACCGGTCCTCTCCACCGTCACCATGCACCGGGCCGTCACTGGCCCGACCCTCCACTGTACCGGCCGGACCACGCCGCTCGGTGGGCCAAACGATCTGCGTCACCTGGCCCTCGACCTTGCCCAGCGGAATCATCCCGCCCCCGGGTGCCCCCAGCAGGGCGCGAGAGTCCACCGAGGCTGCGCGGTGATCCCCCAGCAGGAACAGCCGCCCCTCGGGGACCTCCACGGTGAACGGCACCTGGGAGGCCGGCGCGTCCGTGCTGGCAGACTCGGCCAGGTAGGGCTCGGCCAGTGGCTCACCGTTGACCTCCAGCAGCCCCTCGTCCGTGCAGCAGCGCACACTGTCTCCGCCCACGCCGATCACGCGCTTCACGTAGGCGCTGGGGTCCGGGGCCAGGCCCAGCCACTGGGCCGCCCCCTGAAACGCCCGTTCCACACTGGTCCGGGACTGATACTGCGTCAGGCTCCCCTCGCCGTCGAACACCACGATCTGCCCGCGCTGGACCGGCGCCCCGCGGTAGGCCTCGCGGTCCACCGCCACGCGGTCCCCCTCCTGCAGCGTGGGCTCCATGGATCCGGAGGGGATCAGGTACAGATCCGCCACGGTGGAGCGCAGCAGGGCGGCACCCAACACCGCCATCACGACGACGGCCACCCCGGACAGCGCCCAGCGGCGCCACCGGCGGGATCGGGTGGCGGACGGACGTGGAGACTCGGTGACGGCGGTGCTGTCCATCAGGGTCCTGGTGTTCGTGAGCTCGGGGGCAGAGGTTCGCAGACGCCACGGGCGCCGGACTCCTGGTGGGGAGTTCCGGCGCCCGAGGTGGTGCGCAGGGCAGATCAGGCCTTGGAGGCGTCCTTGCCGAAGTCGCGCTTCTCCTTGATGCGAGCGGCCTTGCCGTGACGATCGCGCATGTAGTACAGCTTGGCGCGGCGGACGTCACCCTTGGTGACGACCTCGATCTTCTCGATCACCGGGGAGTGCACCGGGAAGGTGCGCTCCACGCCCACGCCGAAGGAGACCTTGCGCACGCGGAAGGTCTCCCGGATGCCGTGGCCCTGGCGGCCCATGACGTAGCCCTGGAAGACCTGGACACGGGCGGTCTTGCCCTCGACGATGTTGACGTGCACCTTCACGGTGTCGCCGGGACGGAAGTCCGGGACATCGGTGCGCAGGGACGCGGAGTCCAGAGTGTCAAGGATGTGCATGTGTGCTTCTCCTGGTGGACGCCACAGGTCATCCACGTGGTCGACGGCTCACCCGCTGGGTCTGCTGGTGCAGACCTCAGGAGAGGCAGAGCCGGAGCTGTGAGTCCGGTCAGACCGTGTGGCCGCCGGATGGCCGTGCTGTTGACGCCCGCCCCCTGTGGCAGGTCGCGCGCCCAGCTGGCACAGCGACCCATTATGCCACAGTCCGACGAAGCAGACCGATCAGCCGGACCAGCCGGATCAGTCCTCCTGGGCCACGGTGGAGACGTCGAGCCGCTCCAGCAGGTCCGGACGGCGGCGCTGGGTGCGTTCCACCTGCTGTTCATGCCGCCAGGCGGCGATCTTCCCATGGTCTCCGGAGAGCAGGATCTCCGGGACGTCATGACCTCGCCAGGAGGAGGGCTTGGTGTAGACCGGATACTCGAGGAGCCCGTCACTGTGGGACTCCTCCACCAGTGACTCGGGGTTGCCCACCACGCCGGGCACCAGACGGCCGATGGCCTCGACCATCGCCAGTGCGGCCACCTCTCCCCCGTTCAACACGTAGTCCCCCAAGGAGACCAAGCGGACCTCATACTGCTCCTGCGCCCAGTGGAAGACCCGCTCGTCGATCCCCTCATAGCGGCCACAGGCCACCACCAGATGGTCGGCCGCGGAGAGCTCCTGGGCCACCTGCTGACGAAAGAGCTGGCCCGAGGGCGTCGGCACCAACAGGACGGGACGACGGCCAGTCTCCCCCTCCGCGTCCAGCGCCAGTGGGGAGTCGGCCGCGATCTGCTCCAGGGCCAGGGCCCAGGGCTCGGGCTTCATGACCATGCCGGCACCGCCTCCGTAGGGCGTGTCGTCCACAGTGCGATGCCGGTCGAAGGCGTGCTCCCGCAGATCGTGCACGCGGATCTCGAGCAGTCCCTCTCGGCGGGCCTTGCCGATCAGGGAGACGTCCAGTGCGCCCAGGTACTCCGGGAAGATCGTGACGACGTCGATCCTCATCCCTGGACCTCCGGTCCGGGTGCCGCCTTGTCCTCGTCGGTCTCGGCGTTGAGTGTGAGCAGACCTGGTGGTGGAGTCAGCAGCACCGTCTGCGCGCCCAGGTCCACGTCGGGGACGATCTCGTCCACGAAGGGGATCAAGGCCCGGTGGCCGCCGTGACGCTCGTCCAGCTCCACGTCCAGCAGGTCCTGGACCTCACCGGTGATCAGAGCGGTGACCTCGCCGACCCGCTCCCCGTCGACCAGCACGGCCAGTCCGAGCAGGTCCTCCTCGTACCAGGCGTCGTCCTCACCGGCCGCGTCCGGTGCCGCGAAGAGCTCCGTTCCCCGCAGGGCCTCGGCGGCGTTGCGGTCCGGGCACTCCTGGAACGCGAGCACCAGGATCTCCTTGTTCCATCGAGCTCGGGTCACCGTCAGCAGGGCCGGCGCCGTGGCACCGCGGGCAGCACGAGTCTGCAGCTGCGCTCCGGGGACGAACCTCTCCTCGGGAGCATCGGTGAACAGCTGGACGGTGACCTCGCCTCGGATCCCATGCGGCTTGCCGATCCGGGCCACCCGGACCAGGTCATCGGCGGCGCTCTCAGTGCTCTCGGTGCTCTCGGTGCTCATCTGAAGGGTCCTCCATCAGGAGTCGGTGCGGTCGCGATGACCGGGGTGGTCAGGGCTGGTGGTCACAGCACGATGGCCCGCGTCCGGAGGAACTCCGGCCACGGGCCATCGGATCATGCTGGTCGAGCTGCGCTGGTCAGCGTCGGCGGTCGGTGTCCACCACGTCCACTCGGACCGGATGGCCGGCAAGGCCCTCCAGCACGGTGCGGAGTGCGGTGGCGGTCCGACCCTGACGGCCGATGACGCGACCCAGGTCAGAGGGGTCGACGCGCACCTCGAGCACTTCACCGCGCCGCTGGTTGCGCAGGTCCACCCGGACGTCGTCGGGAGAATCCACGATTCCCCGGACCAGGTGTTCCAGCGCCTCCTGCAGCATGGTCACTCGGACTTCTCGTCGGCCGGAGCCTCGGAGGTCTCCTCAGCGGCCTCTGCCGGTGCGTCCTCAGTGGCCTCGGCAGACTCTGCGGGGGCCTCCTCGGTGGACTCAGCCTTGGGGGTGATGGCCTCGGGCAGGATGACCGAGCCCTTGGCGGGCGCCACGAAGGCCTCCTTGGGCTGCTTGGTCTTCAGGGTGCCCTCGGCGCCCTCCAGGCCCTTGAACTTCTGCCAGTCACCGGTGACCTTGAGCAGGGCCATGACCTGCTCGGTGGGCTGGGCGCCCACGGACAGCCAGTACTGGGCACGCTCGGAGTCGACCTCGATGAACGAGGGCTCCTCGGTGGGGTGGTACTTGCCGATCTCCTCGATCGCGCGACCATCCCGGCGGGTGCGGGAGTCGGCGACGACGATGCGGTAGTAGGGTGCGCGGATCTTGCCCAAACGCTTCAGACGAATCTTGACGGCCACGGGTGTGGTTGCTCCTGGTTCTTGGTTGCAGGCGCAGTCTGAGGTCCGGCCGTGGGGTTGGCGGTTCTCTCGTGACTGCTGACGGAACGTCGACGCGGAGGATAGAGGGTCGTCCTGCCGACGGTTCAGTACCGTCCTATTGTGCCAGATGCATCGCCGGTTCTCACACCGACGGCGCGGCGGCCTCGGCCAGGATCAGCCGGGTGTCCCACGGATCACGCACGTGCAGGGCCTGCCCGGTCTGCTCGATCACATGGCCGGCCGTGAGAAGTCGGTCCGCCACTGCCGCCAGGCCCTCTCCGCGCGGCAGCGTGATCTGCACGCTGCCCAGACCCAGGGTGTTGCGGCGTGGCCCCACGCCCGTGGAGTTCCAGGTGTTCATGGCCATGTGGTGGTGGTACCCGCCAGCAGAGACGAACAGGGCCATCGTGCCGAAGGTCGTGGTGCGCTCGAACCCCAGGACGTCGACGTAGAAGTGCTGGGCCGTCTCCACGTCGCCGACCTGGAGGTGGACGTGCCCCACCTGCGCCGGCGCCTGATGCAGTCCGGAGACGGCCTGCTCGGTCAGGTGCTCCTGGACGAAGCGGTCCCACGGCAGGTAGAGGGTGTCCATGGAGACCTGGTCACCGTTCCACTGCCACTGATCGCGCGGGCGGTCCCAGTAGAGCTCGATGCCGTTGTCGTCCGGATCCTGGAAGTAGAAGGCCTGGGAGACCAGATGGTCTGAGGAGCCCACGAACCGGGTGGGATCGACCTGCATGGCCGCGTAGACCGTGGCCGCCAGGGAGGCCTGATCCGGGAAGAGGATGGCTGTGTGGTACAGCCCGGCTTCGCCGCGACCGGGCAGCTTCAGACCGCGGGCCTCCTCGATCGCCACGAGAGGCACCCCGACCCTGCCCAGCACCACGTCCGGGCCATGCTCGGCCACCGGGACCAGACCGAGGGCCCGCTCATAGTACGAGCGCAGGCGAGGCACGTCATCGGTCTTGAGGGTGACCACCCCCATGGTCAGCTCGGCCGGCAGCAGGTCCTCGGCCGGCCGTCCGGAGACCGGCTGGTACGGGGTGGACGGCGTGAGGGAGGCAATGGTCATGGTGGAACTCCTGGTGCAGTGCCGCTCTGCGGCAGGTCATCTCGTCACCGTGGACAACGTGTTTGAGGATTCAAGTATTTCCGGAGGTCCCGACGACGACGGCTCGGCACCAGGGCAGGTGCCGAGCCGTCGGACAGAGGCTCCGGTGAGCGTGGTGCTGGTCAGTCGCGCAGGAACTTCTCGAATCCCTTGGGCAGGTTCAGGTCCTCGGCGGAGAAGCCGTCCTGTCCCAGCTGCCCGTCACGACCGAACGCCGCACCCGTGGCCTGCTGGGCCGAACGCTGACGCCGCTCCTCCAGTGCCTTCATCTCGGCAGCAGCCTTGGCCGGATTGCCCGAGCGGGGCTTCTGGGCCTTGCCCTTCTTGCCCTTGCCCTTGCGTGCCGCACCGGCTCCCATGCCCGGCATCCCCGGCATTCCCGGCATGCCGCCTCCACCGGCGGCCATCTTCTTCATCATCTTCTGCGCCTGGCCGAACCGCTCCAGCAGCCCGTTGACCTCGGAGACGTGGACGCCCGAGCCCTTGGCGATGCGAGCCCGGCGGGAGCCGTTGATGATCTTGGGAGCCACCCGCTCATGCGGGGTCATCGACCGGATGATCGCCTCGATGCGGTCGATCTGCCGATCGTCGAACTGTTCGAGCTGCTGGCGCATGCCCTGGGCGCCCGGCATCATCATCAGCAGCTTCTTCATCGAGCCCATCTTCTTGAGCTGCTGCATCTGGTTCAGGAAGTCGTCGAGGGTGAAGTCCTCCTGATCGACGAACTTCTGGGCCATCTTCTGGGCCTCGGCCTTGTCCCACGAGCGCTCAGCCTGCTCGATCAGCGACATGACATCGCCCATATCCAGGATGCGCGAGGCCATGCGGTCCGGGTGGAAGACCTCGAAGTCGGTCAGCGCCTCGCCGGTGGAGGCGAACATCACCGGCTTGCCGGTCACGGAGCGCACCGAGAGGGCGGCACCGCCACGCGCATCGCCGTCCAGCTTGGTCAGGACCACGCCGGTGAAGCCGACGCCGTCGTTGAAGGCCTGGGCGGTGGCCACAGCGTCCTGACCGATCATCGCGTCGATGACGAAGAGGACCTCGTCCGGCTGAACGGCCGTGCGGATGTTCGCGGCCTGCTCCATCAGCTCGGCATCGACGCCGAGACGACCGGCGGTGTCCACGATCACCACGTCATACTGACGGTTCCGGGCCTCGGCCACGCCGTCGCGTGCCACCTGGACCGGGTCACCGGTGGCCGCTTCGAACTCGCTGGAGACGCCCGGGTGCGGCGCGAACACGGGGACGCCGGCCCGTTCGCCGTTGACCTGGAGCTGCTTGACGGCATTGGGTCGCTGCAGGTCGGCTGCCACGAGCAGCGGGGTGTGCCCCTGGTCCTTGAGGTGCTTGGAGAGCTTGCCGGCCAGCGTGGTCTTGCCTGCACCCTGGAGGCCCACAAGCATGATCACCGTGGGCGGGTTCTTGGCCAGGGAGATCCGGCGGGTGTCGCCGCCCAGGATCTGGACCAGCTCGTCGTTGACGATCTTGACCACCTGCTGGCCGGGGTTCAGCGCCTGGCTGACCTCCGAGCCCAGCGCCCGTTCCTTGACCTGACCGATGAACTCGCGCACCACGGGGACCGCCACGTCCGCGTCCAGCAGAGCGCGACGGATCTCGCGTGCGGTGGCGTCGATGTCCGCATCGGTGAGCCGCCCCTTGCCCTTGAGGTTCTTGAAGGTGGACGTGAGGCGATCGGAGAGGGAGTTGAACACGGGGTGCTCTTCCTGTGGTAGTCGATGATGGGCCGGAGTCCTCCGGACCGCAGGGTCTGTGGTCTGACGCGTCGAAAGCCGGGGGCGGACCGCGTTCAGCGGTCCGCCCCCGGCGGTGAAGCTGTCGCGGCCGTCGCCGCACTCTCAGCGCAGACTACCGGTTATCCAGGGTAGCAACTCGGCGGTCCTGCCCGGCGGCATCGAGCTCGACGCCGCCGGTGTCCTGCTGGGGATCAGCCGTGGACTCGGCGTCGGCGTAGGAGGAGCCCATGCCGTATCCGCCGAACGCGTAGGCCGACTCGCGGTGCTGGGAGAGATCCACCCCCCGCTCCTCGTCCTCAGCGGAGACCCGCAGTCCGATCGTGGACTTCAGCACCAGCCCGATGATGAGGGTCACCACTGCGGCGAAGACCATGGCCACGACGACGGCCACCACCTGGGCGACCAGCAGCATCCCGTCTCCGCCGTACAGCAGACCTGCCCGGCCGTCGTCCATGGGCAGACCGAACAGGCCGATCATCACGGTGCCGACGATGCCGGCCACCAGGTGCAGACCCACCACGTCCAGGGAGTCGTCGAAGCCCAGCTTGTACTTCAGCCCCACAGCCAGAGCGCAGAGGACGCCGGAGACCAGGCCGATCACGATGGCGCCGACCGGGTCCACGAACGCGCAGGCGGGGGTGATGGCGACCAGCCCGGCGACGATGCCCGAGGCAGTGCCCAGAGAGGTCGGACGCCCGATGCGCAGGGTCTCGGTGATGATCCAGCCGATCATCGCGGCCGCCGGGGCGGCCAGCGTGTTGACCCAGATGAGTCCTGCCTCGGTGGCGTCGCCAGCAGCACCGCCGTTGAAGCCGAACCAGCCGAACCACAGCAGGGTGGCGCCCAGCATGACGAAGGGGATGTTGTGCGGGCGATGGCCCGGGTCCGTGCCGAAGCCGGCGCGCTTGCCCAGCAGCAGTGCCAGCACCAGGGCGGCGGTGCCGGCAGAGATGTGGACCACCAGTCCGCCGGCGAAGTCCACCGCTTCCCCGAGTGCGGTGCCGATGGCGCCGTCGGCCGAGAGCAGCCCTCCACCCCAGACCATGAAGGCCAGCGGGCAGTACACCAGCGTGACCCAGACCGGGACGAAGACGCACCAGGCGCTGAACTTGGCACGGTCTGCCACGGCGCCGGAGATCAGCGCCACGGTGATGATCGCGAAGGTCGCCCCGAAGCCGATGCCGATCATGTCCTCAGTGCCCACCGCCGAGTACAGTCCCAGGTCGGCCAGGGGGTTGCCGACCATCTGCAGGAAGCCATCGCCACCGGTCATGTTGTAGCCCCACAGCACCCAGACCAGCCCGACCAGGCCGATCGAGACGAAGGACATCATCATCATGTTCAGCGAGGCCTTGGCCCGCGTCATCCCACCGTAGAAGAACGCCAGTCCCGGCGTCATCAGCAGCACCAGCGCGGCGCACACCATCATCCAGATGTGCCCCGCATTCAGTTCGATCGTGTCCACAAGCTCTTCCTCTCACCAGGGGCGCTGTCCCTGAGACGGGTGCCGGCCCCGGAGGGGACCGGCGGAACAGCGCGCTGGTTAAGAGCATGGGGGCACCGTGTTACACGGTGCCCCCAGGGCCGTTTCGATCAGATGACCGCTGCGGCCGGTGCGTTACAGCTGTGTTGCGGATCTCACGGCTCGAGCAGTGCGTCCACGAAGCCCTCGGCGTCGAAGGGCGCCAGGTCGTCGGCTCCCTCCCCCAGCCCGATCAGCTTGACCGGGACACCGAGCTGACGCTGGATCGCCACCACGATTCCGCCCTTGGCGGTGCCGTCCAGCTTGGTCAGCACGATGCCGGTGATGTCCACGACCTCGGCGAAGACCTTGGCCTGGGTCAGACCGTTCTGTCCGGTGGTGGCATCCAGCACCAGCAGGACCTCGTCCACCTCGGCCTGCTTCTCCACCACCCGCTTGATCTTGCCCAGCTCGTCCATCAGGTTCGACTTGTTCTGCAGACGGCCGGCGGTGTCGATGATGACGACGTCGGACTCCTGCTCGATGCCCACGCGCACGGCCTCGAAGGCCACCGAGGCCGGGTCGGCACCGTCCTGATCGGACTTGACGGTGTCCACGCCCACGCGAGCACCCCAGGTGGCCAGCTGCTCGGCGGCAGCGGCTCGGAAGGTGTCAGCAGCGCCGAGCACGACCTGGCGCTCCTCAGCCACCAGCACGCGGGCGATCTTGCCCACGGTGGTGGTCTTGCCCACGCCGTTGACGCCCACCACCATCATCACGGCAGGACGGCCGTCCTTGCGGGTGGCGGCCAGACGGCGGTCCATGGAGGGGTCCACCATGGCAGCGAGCTCCTCCCGCAGCAGGGTCCGGACCTGCTCTGGGCTGCGGGTGCCCTCCACGGTGACGCGCTCACGCAGGCGGTCCACCAGTTCCATCGTGGGCTCGGTGCCCAGATCAGCCATCAGCAGGGTCTCTTCGACCTCGTCCCAGACGTCGTCGTCGATGGTGTCCCGGGAGAGCAGGGCCAGCAGTCCCTTGCCGAAGATGTTGTTGGACTTGACCAGGCGCGCGCGCAGCCGGGCCAGGCGGCTGCCGGCCGGCTCGGGCCGGTCCAGTGCAGGAGTTGCCGGGGCCTCGGGCTCGACGATCTCCGGCTCGGCGGGAGCGGCCGGGGCCACGGGTTCGACAACGGCGACGTCCGTCTTCTCGTCCCGGTCCAGGACGGCCGTCGAGCCGGTCGGCGCGGGGTCGTTGGCGTCGCGGGTGGTCGGGTAGGCGCCCTTCGGCGGCTTGGGCCGACGGTCCAGCAGGCCCAGCAGCACGAGGCCGACGACGAGGATGGCAGCAAGAGCAATCAGAGAGATGGGATCCACCCCTCCAGTCTGGCACAGCGTCGCCGCGGGAGCCCGGCTCGGCCGGACCATGAGAGAATCGGGGCCATGCCCGCAGACCGCTCTGTTTCCCCGCGCGTGAAGCGGACTCCTCTCCCCCGGGAGATCAAGGTTCTGGTCGCGGCGGCCTTCATCATCGCGATCGGCTTCGGCATCATCGCCCCGGTGCTGCCCCAGTACGCCCAGTCCTTTAATGCCTCAGCCACCGCCGTCAGCGCCGTGGTCTCCGCCTTCGGCCTGACGCGCCTGCTGTTCGCGCCCGTCTCCGGCAAGGTGACCAGCCGGTTCGGCGAGACCCCCGTGTACATGACCGGCGTGCTGGTCGTCGCCCTGTCGATGTTCCTGATCGCCTTCGCCCAGGACTACGCCCAGCTGCTGATCTTCCGTGCGCTGGGCGGCATCGGCTCGACCCTCTTCACGGTCTCGGCCATGGCCTTCCTGGCCCGCAAGTCCCCGCCGACCATCCGCGGCAGGGTCTCCGGCGCCTACGCCTCGGCCTTCCTGATCGGCAACATCGCCGGTCCGGTGGTGGGCTCACTGCTGGCGGCCTTCGGCTACCGCGTCCCGTTCCTGATCTACGGAACCTCCCTGGTGATCGCCGCGGGACTGGTCTTCTTCCTGCTGCGGGACTCTCGTCTGGCCGACCGTGCCGCGCCGGATCGCCGCAGCTCCATGCCGCTGTCCGAGGCCTGGACGCATCACGCCTACCGTGCCTCGCTGACCTCGTTCTTCGCCAACGGCTGGGCCACCTTCGGGGTGCGCAACTCGTTGACCCCGCTGTTCGCCGCCGGCGCCTTCACCGGTGCCGGGGCGGTGCTGGACGGCCCGCAGATGGCCGGTGCTGCGCTGTCCGTGTTCGCCGCCGGCAACATCGTGGCGGTGACCTTCTCCTCACGGCTCTCGGATGTGCATGGCCGCAAGCCGCTGATCATCATCGGTCTGATCGTCGCCGCGGTGGCCACCGGCGTGATCGGATGGGCCACCAGCCCCTGGCTCTTCCTGGGCCTGTGCGTGGTGGCCGGGATGGGCACCGGGCTGCTCAATGCGCCTCAGCAGGCGGCGATCGCCGACCTCGTGGGGCAGGAGCGCAAGGCTGGATCGGTGATGTCCACGGCGCAGATGTCCGCCGACCTCGGAGCGATCATCGGTCCGCTCGTGGCCGGACTGGTGGTGGACGCCGCAGGCTATGGCTGGGCGTTCGCCCTGACCGGCGGCGTGCTGCTGGTCGGTGCCCTGTCCTGGACCTTCGCCCCGGAGACGAACCTGCCGGTGGCACCCGGCGGCCCCAGGACCGGTGCACTGCCGAAGATCACTCCCCCGGATCCCCAGGAGGATCTGCGGCACCGTCCAGACGCTGGCTGATCACCTGGCTGATGCCGTCGCCACGCATCGAGACGCCGTAGAGCACATCGGCCACCTCCATGGTCCGCTTCTGGTGGGTGATGATGATCAGCTGGCTGTCGCGCTGGAGCTCCCGGAAGATCTGCAGCAGTCGGCCCAGGTTCGTGTCGTCCAGGGCGGCCTCGACCTCGTCCATCACGTAGAACGGGCTCGGGCGGGCCTTGAAGATCGCCACCAGCATGGCCACGGCCGCCAGGGACCTCTCTCCCCCGGAGAGCAGGGAGAGCCGCTTGACCTTCTTGCCCGCCGGCCGTGCCTCCACCTCCACACCGGAGCTGAGCAGGTCATCCGGATCGGTCAGGAAGAGCCGCCCCTCGCCCCCGGGGAACAGGGTGGCGAAGACGTGCTGGAACTGCTCGGCGGTGTCCTCGAATGCGGATCGGAACACGGTCAGGACGGTGTCGTCCACGTCCTGGATGATGGCCAGCAGGTCCTTCCGGCTGGACTCCAGGTCCTGGAGCTGCTCGGAGAGGAACCGGTGGCGTTCCTCCACGGCGTCGAACTCCTCCAAGGCCAGTGGATTGACCCGGCCCAGGGCGGACAGCTCGCGTTCGGCGCGGCGCAGCCGCTTCTGCTGCTCGGCCCGGTCGAAGGGCACGGTCTCCGGCTCTCCCGCCGGCACGACCACCTGATCGGAGCCGGCGTCTGCCGCTGACCCCTCGTGGGGCTCCGGGGGCGGGCCGGTGGGCACCGGAACCTCCGGCCCGAAGTGCTCGAGCAGGTAGTCCGGTGTCATGCCCAGATCCTCCCGGGCCCGTTCCTGCATCTGGTCCAGCCGAAGCTGCTGCTCCTGCCGCGCCATCTGCGCCGCATGGAGCCGCTCCTGAGCCTGGGTCACGCCGGAACGGTCCTCGTCGGCGGCCTGGCGCAGCTCGTTCAGTCGCCGTTCCAGCTGTTCCCGTTCCCGATCCAGCTCCTGTCGGTCGGCGGCGGCGCGGGTCACGGCGGCGTCCAGCCACGACCTGGCCTGCCCGACGGCGGCCCCCACCGCCTCCAGCCGGCGCAGTCGGGTGCGGCGCTGGGTCTCGGATCGCTCGTACTCCGTTCGAGCCAGGTCCGCGGCGGCGACCGCGCGTCGAGCCTGGTCGGCACGGTGCCGGGTCTGGCCCTGGACGGACTCCGCGGTGCGCAGCGCCAGTCGTGCCTCGGTCTCGGCATGTCGAGCCTGGGCGGCCGCCTCCTCAGCGGCGTCGCGCGCGGCGGAATCCACTGGGGAGGTCTCTGCGCCGTCGGTCGGTGCAGCCGAGGCCGACTCCCCCGCCACCGACCTCGCGGCCTCCTCGGCCTGCCGCTCGGCCTCGGTCACCACGTCCTGATACTCCTCGAGTCGCCGTGCCAGGGCCTCCCGCTCGGCCGCCAGGGACGCCCCCTCGTCCTGGGCGAGCTGGAGCTGTTCGGTGAGCCGTGCCAGGTGTTCGGTGACGGCGGTGTACCGGGCATCGGACTCGTTGAGCTCCTCCAACGCGAGGGCCTCTGCCTCCTGCGCGGCCTGAAGCCGTTCCCGCATCCCGGCTTGGGCGAACCGCAGGCGATCCAGTTCATGTGAGGTCTGCACGGTGACCTCGGCGGCCCGGTCGGCGGCTGCCTGTCGCTCGATCCTGCTGCCGGCACCGGTGCCCTGTCCGTCGAACCAGCCGGGTCCGTGCACGGCACCGTCGCGGGTCACCGCCCTGCGGCGGGCGCTCGCTCCGCCCACGCCGGACACCACCTCCCGCGCCTGCTCCAGGTCCTCGACCAGGACCACGTCATCCAGCAGCAGGCGCAGCGTGGCGGTCAGACCCGGATCGTCGGTCTCCACCACTGACGCGGCGGGCACCCCAGGTGAGGTGTCCGCCGGCGGTGCCGGGCCGTCGTCGGGAACATCCGGGAGGGGGTGCAGCAGCCGGACCGCCGTGGCGCCGGCGGCCTCCAGGGCCTGCAGCGCCGACTCAGCGGCCTGTACGTGCGGGAGGACGAGCTGCTCGCCCGGGCCGCCCAGCGCGGCGGCGACGGCGGCCTCCCAGCCTTCGCGGATGCGCACCCGCTCGGCCAGGCTCCGCACCGAGTGATCGGTCAGGGCGGAGATGGCGGCGTCGGCCTCCGGCTCCAGCAGCTCCTGGAGTGCCTCGCGCCGGGCTGTGGCCTCACGGTGAGCGGCTGCGGCCTCAGCCACCTGCGCCTGGAGTGCCGCATGCTCCTGCTGGGCCTGAGCGGCCTGTTCGGCGGCCTGCTCGTAGGCGGCGTCCAGGGCCTCTTCGGTGTCCATGGACCCGGCCAGTCGGTTCTGCTCCGCGGTCAGCTCGGCGCGCAGACGCTCCACGGTCTGCGCCGAGTCCTCAGCGCGTTGGGCCAGTCGAGCGTCCTGGGCGGTGAGGGACTCCTGCCGGGCGCGGGCCGCCTCGGCACGGCCGGCGGCCACCGCCGCGGCCTGACGACGGTCCGCGATGCGCTGCAGGGCACGCGTGTACGCCTCGTGCGCCTGGCGGGCTGTCGCCTCAGCCGCCTGCCGCTGGGCTGTGGCCTGCTCCAGCTCAGCGCGCATCTGCTCCACTGCCGCGTCGGCCTGCTCGGCCTCGTGCTGAGCCTTCTCGGCCAGAGCACGGGCCGTCTGCGGGTCCGGTCCACTGGGCGCGGGGGCAGGGTGCCGACGCGACCCGGCACGTTCCTCCACCACAGCGGCCAGGGAACGGTACCGCTCCGCCAGAGTGGAGAGCTCGTACCAGTGGCGCTGTGCCGCCGCGGCGGCGTCTGAGACCGACTGCGCCTGGGAGCCCAGGCTGGCCGCCTGGCGCTCGCCCTCAGCCAGGCGCGCCTGAGCCTGTTCCAGGGCGGCTTCCAGCTCACGGTCGCCGGCGGCGAGCTTCCCGACGGCGGCCCGCTGGGCGGCGAGGTCATCGGCCAGCAGGCGCGCCCGGGCGTCCCGGACGTCGAACTGGATGCGCTGGGCCTTCCGTGCGGTGGCGGCCTGGCGGGAGAGCGGCCCGAGCTGACGCCGGACCTCCTCGGTCAGATCACGCACCCGGTCCAGGTTGGCCCGCATGGACTCGAGCTTGCGGACGGTGCGCTCCTTGCGCCGCCGATGCTTGAGGATCCCGGAGGCCTCCTCGATGAAGCCGCGGCGCTCCTCCGGGGTGGCCTGCAGGATCCGGTCCAGCTGCCCCTGACCCACAATCACGTGCATCTGCCGTCCCAGCCCCGAGTCCGAGAGCAGCTCCTGGATGTCCAGCAGTCGGCAGGATGCGCCGTTGATGGCGTACTCCGACCCGCCGCTGCGGAACAGGGTCCTCGAGATGGTGACCTCGCTGTACTCGATCGGCAGGGCACCGTCCGCGTTGTCGATGGTCAACGTCACCTGGGCTCGGCCCAGCGGAGCACGGCCGGAGGTGCCGGCGAAGATGACGTCCTCCATCTTGCCCCCGCGCAGGTTCTTGACGCCCTGCTCCCCCATCACCCAGGCCAGGGCGTCCACCACGTTGGACTTTCCCGAGCCGTTGGGGCCCACGACGGCGGTCACCCCGGGTTCGAAGTGGAAGGTGGTGGCGGAGGCGAAGGACTTGAACCCGCGCACGGTCAGGGTCTTCAGGAACACCGTGGATCCGGAGGCGGCCTCAGCCGCCGAAGTCCGGCAGGCGCTCGCCCATCTCCAGCATCTGGCGGATGGCCGCGACCGTACGCGCAGCGGCCTTGCCATCACCGTAGGGGTTCACCGCGGCGGCCATGGCCTGGTAGGCGTCGGCGTCGTCCAGCAGGGTCTGCACCTCGGAGAAGACACGCTCCTCGTCGGTGCCGATCAGCTTCACGGTGCCAGCAGTGACGGCCTCAGGTCGCTCGGTGTTCTCGCGCATGACCAGCACGGGCTTGCCCAGGCTGGGAGCCTCCTCCTGCACACCGCCGGAGTCGGTCAGGACGACGTCTGCCACCGAGATCAGCCGGGTGAACTCGCCGTAGGCCAGCGGCTCGGTGACGATCACGTTCTCCAGACCCGCGATCTCGGGGAGGATCGCCTCTCGCACGACCGGGTTCTTGTGGGCCGGAAGCACGAAGTCGACATCCGCGTACGTCCGGGCCAGACGCGCCAGAGCACGGCCAACGCCACGCATGGCCTCGCCCTGGTTCTCGCGACGGTGCGTGGTGACCAGCACGAGTCGTCGACCGTTGGCCGAGAGCTCCTCCAGGACGGGGTCGGTGAAGGGCACCTGCTTCTCCACGACCTCCAGCAGGGCATCGATCACCGTGTTGCCCGTGATGCAGATGTCCTCGGCGGGCACCGCCTCGCGCAGCAGGTTGTCGCGGCTGGTGGAGGTGGGGGCCAGGTGCAGGCTGGCGATCTGCGAGGTCATCTTGCGGTTGGCCTCCTCCGGGAAGGGGGAGAACAGGTCGAAGCTGCGCAGTCCGGCCTCGGCGTGGACCACGGGGATGCCCCGATAGAAGGCGGCGATCGCGCCGGCGGTCGAGGTGGTGGTGTCGCCCTGGACCACCACGGCGTCCGGGGCGTCCTTCTCGAACAGGGCGTCCAGGCCCTCGATGGTGCGGGTCATCACTCCGTTGAGCGTCTGCCGAGGCTGGATGATGTTCAGGTCGTGGTCGGGGGTGATGCCGAAGAGCTCGTTGACCTGGTCCAGCATCTCCCGGTGCTGGCCCGTGACCGTCACGACGCACTCCAGATCCGGATCGGCCTGCAGCGCCGTGATGATGGGAGCCATCTTGATGGCCTCGGGACGGGTGCCGTAGATCGGCATGATCTTCTTCACAGTGTTCCTCGGGAAGGCAGACGTCTCGATCCTCTGGGTCGGACCCGGGCGCCGGGGCATCCTGGTCCGTGTCGAGCTACCACATACCTTAGGTCACCCGGTCGCTGGCCACGGCACACCCCCTGTGGCCGTGTTGAGGGTCCGTTCGGGTGTCAACGGCTGGCCCAGCCTCCTCGTCTCCTAGACTGGTCCCCGACCACCGCGCCGTCCGGCCTGGCTGTTCCCCGGTCCGGTGGACAGAGAGCACCCGGGCATGGGCGGCGACGGAACCACGGAAGGCAGACGAAGAGACCATGACGACCGGGAGTGCTGATGGGCGGAATCCGTCCATGACCGCGAAGTTCGTGGAGGCCGTCCGCGAGTCGTATGACGGGATCGACCGTCTCACCCCGGTCACCGGTCGCCCGGGCCTGGGCTCGTACGTCCGGCAGCTGTGGCAGCGGCGGCACTTCATCTGGTGGCAGTCCCGCAGCCGGGTGATCACCAGCAACGACGACAGTCGCCTGGGCTCAGTGTGGCTGGTCCTGCGTCCCTTGCTCGACGCCGTGTTCTACTGGCTGATCTTCGGCGTCCTGCTGCAGTTCGACCGAGGGATGGACAACTTCGTCGCATTCGTCATCATCGGCGTGTTCATGTACCAGTTCACCAGCACGGCGTTGACGGCAGGAACCCGGACGATCTCCTCCAACCTGTCCCTGACCCGGGCCTTCCAGTTCCCCCGCATGGCCCTGCCGGTCGCGGACCTGATCTTCGACATCATGCAGCGCATGCTGGCCGTGCTGGTCATGTTCGGGCTGATCATGCTCATCCCACCCCACGAGACGCCTGAGTGGACCTGGCTGCTCTTCCCCGTCCTGATGCTGGTGCAGTCCGTCTTCGACTTCGGACTGATGCTCATCATGGCGCGGATCAGCACGAAGATCCCGGACCTGACCAAGCTCATGCAGTTCGTGACGCGACTGCTGATGTACGGCTCCGGGGTCATCTTCCCCATCGAACGGCTCACGGCCAACCACCCTGCGCTGCACGCCATCGTGGAGATGAACCCGGTGTTCGTGCTGCTCTCCATGTACCGCGAGATCCTGATCGACGGGACGGTCCCCAGCCCGGAGCACTGGATCATGCTGCTCTGCTGGACCGCCGCGGTGTTCCTCATCGGGTTCTTCGTGTTCTGGTTGGGAGAGGAGGAGTACGGACGTGAGCAGAACCGCTGAGTCCCAGCCGGACACCCCGGAGCCGTCGGACACACCGCCACGCCCTTGGGGCGATCTGAGCCTGCTCGCCACGGACATCCACCTGACCTATCAGGTCCGCATGGCCAAGGAGAACCAGACCCGTCGTCTGTTCAGCCGCGGCGGGGACCGCTCGGAGGTTTATGCGGTCCGTGGCGTCTCGCTGGCCGCCCGACAGGGCGAGTTCGTCGGCCTGGTCGGCCGCAACGGCTCGGGCAAGAGCACCCTGCTGCGCGTGCTGGCCGGAGTCGAGACACCCACCTCCGGGACGGTCCAGGCCTCCTCGAAACCGCAGCTGATGGGGGTGGGCGCGGCTCTGATGCCCCACCTCACCGGCATCGACAACATCCGCATCGGACTGCTCGCCATGGGACTGACGCCCGCTGAGGTCCAGGAGCGCATCTCCCGGGTCGCCGAGCTGGCTGACATCGGGGACTCCATCCGACGGCCGATGCGCACCTATTCCTCCGGCATGAGGGCACGACTGCGCTTCGCCATCTCGGTGGCCGCCGACCCGGGCATCATCATGATCGACGAGGCGCTCTCCACCGGAGACGATGCCTTCCGGGAGCGGTCCAATGAGGCGATGAAGGACCTGATCGCCCGCTCAGGCACCGGATTCCTCGTGAATCACTCTGCCTCGGCGATCCGGGAGCTGTGCACACGAGTGATCTGGCTGGACCAGGGCGAGATCGTCGAGGACGGCGAGACCGATCAGGTGATGACCCACTACAGCTACTTCATGAATGCGCTGCGTCGGCACGGCGAGGAGACGGCGGTGGAGGTGAAGTCCAGACACCAGCAGGACTTCGCCCAACGCATCGACGACATCAGGAGCGCTGGGCCAGGCCGTTGACCACGGTCACTGGACCCATCGCGTTCGACACCGGCAGATCCGGCACCCCTGGATCGCCGCCCCACAGAAGAGGAACCCCGCGTGCTCCTGCTCACCAGCCGTACCCGCAATCCGGAGCACTTCGAGGGGTACGCCTTCGTCGGGGCCGACTATATCAACGGGGAGACCGGACTCAGCCAATACCGCAGGAGCACGGGCCGGTCCGTCCCCCCGGGCGAGGACGGCTGCTACGTCGTCGCCCGCCGAGTCGGTCGTTCGCTCGAGGTCGGAACGGATGCGAACGGGATCGGGCGGCTCTTCCTCTATCGCTCCGGCTCTGAGTGGGCCATCGGCTCCTCCTACTCCGGGCTGATCGACCATCTGCGTTCTGCAGGGTGGACTCTGACGGCGAATCCTGCTCGGCTGCGGCCCTTCGCCATCCGACAGGCGTTCACCATGCAGCTCACCACGTTCCAGACGGCATTCGAGGAAGTCCGCCTGCTGCCCATCGGGACGACCGTGCTCATCCGCAGGGGACGCCTGCAGATCCGGCAGCCGCAGACTCCACAGATCACTGACTATGAGCACGCCCTCGAGAAGTACCTGACGGTCTGGCGCACCAGGGTCCACACCCTCCTCAGCGACCCCCGCGTGTCCTTCACCGCCGACCTCAGCGGAGGCGCTGATTCCCGCACGGTCTTCGCCTTCCTGGTGGACTCGGGCCTCTTCAGCACCGAGGACGACAGGTTCACCCTGCTCTCCGGTATCAACCAGAAGGCCGATCTGGCCGTGGCGAGGTCCATCGCCGCCGACTATGCCCTGACCGTCAACGGGCCCCAGGCTGCTCCGCGCACGCTGGTCTCCGGTGACCGTGCCTTCGCTCACTGGAGGGAGCACAGCCTGGGCGTGTACACCCCGGTCTATGTCTCTGCGACGTTCCAGAACCCCTTCGAGATCCACGCTCACGGCGGCGGCGGGGAGACCGGGCGTCAGTACTACACCGCGTCAGACCCGGTCGACCTGCTGGGGCAGTTCCAGGGCAAGATGCCTCCGGCAGACTTCGACCTGTGGAGGCACGAGGTCTCGTCCACACGGGACGAGCTGATCATGCAGGCGCCAGACCTGGTGCCGAGCATCCACCACTACATGCAATTCCGCAACAGGTTCCATTTCGGGCACATTCCCCAGGCACGTCCGATGTTCACGCCACTCAACTCCAAGTTCGCCCTGCAGGCGCTGTCGGCTCTGCCGATGGGTGAGCGCCGCCGCTTCCGGATGGACGTCATGGAGTCACTGGCCCCGGGGCTGAAGGACCACCCCTACGACGACCCCACGAAGGCCCCCACGGACGACGAGCTCGACCACCTGACAGTCCTGCGGCCGCTCGGTCACCTTCCCTCGGGCCAGGTCTATGCCGATCCGACGGTGCAGGAATCACGTCCTGACGATCCGGTGAAGCGTAGCTTCGAGCAGTGGCAGGCCGCCATCGAGGCCGCTGCCCAGCGTCCGGAGGTCCGCCGGTTCATCATGGGCAATGCCATGGGCCGGACAGACCAGATCATCACCCGTCTGCGCGAGCAGGGCCACCCGTTCCACTCCCATTCCCCCGAGTCCGTCCAGCTGTCGCACCTGCTGATGGTGGACTTCACGCTCAGCTGAGCACACCGCAATGGCTCTCCCCCAGCGATGGCTGGGGAAGAGCCAGGACACGGGTGCTCAACGGCCCCTGACGACCTTCAGGATCTGCTCGACGATCACGGTCGGGGCGAAGTGGCTGTTCATGTACTCCCGTACGGCGAACGACTCCTCCATGAACCGATCCTGGTCTGCCGTCAGGTATTGGATTCTCGACACGGCCTCGGCCGTGCTCTCCACCATCCACCGATCGCCATAGACGAACTCCGCACCTGCCCACGGATAGATGATGGGAATGCAGCCGGCGGCACCCCCCTCGGCGATGGCCTGGTGGGTCCCCTCGTGGTCGCTGGTCGACAGGATGAAGCCAGGCTCGGTCCTGTACCACTGGGCGATGTCATCGCTGTGACCACCGAACTCCACCGCTCTCTGGAGGGCAGGCGAGTCGGCGATGCGACCGTACTGCTCCTGGAAGTAGGCGGTCTCCTTCTCGCGGCTCATCAACCAGGCGTACTCGGAGTACTCCTTGCCCTTGATGACCAGGCGGAACGCCGGATCATGGGCGGTGAGGTCCTCGATGACATCGAGCGCCAGGTCCAGTCGTTTGGACTGAGGGACTGAACCGACCATGCCCAGGGTGTGGCGGTCGATCGTCGGGCGGTAGGCACCGAAGCGGCCGATGTCGAAGGTGTTGCCGATGACGGTGCACTTGGATGCCGGGATGTCGAAGAGGATCTGTGCACGTCGCATCCCCACCGGAGACACGAAGACGAAGCTGTCCACCGCGTCGATGTCGACGTCGTTCAGGAACCGTTTGCGCAGCTCCTGGGCGTGGATCCTCACCACCAGACGCTGGCCCGGTCGCTTGTGCCGGCTGTACCAGACGACGTTGCCCAGTCCCCATTCGCAGAAGATGACATCTGCTTCGGCCAGCAGCCGCTGACTCTGCGCCTCATCGTGGATGTTGTGTCCACCCCACCGGTCCACGATGACCCGGTAGCCGGCCTGCTGCAGTCCCGAGGTGATCTCCGGGAAGAACTTGAAGTCATGTCCGGCCAGCAGCACGGTCTGCTGACCTGTCGGATCAACCTCGACGACGGCTGGTGTCGAGGTCGTCGTCTCCAACGGGGCTTCGTCCTTCACGACCTGCCAGGCGAACACCTTGTCGTCTGTCAGCACCGGAGTCTCTCCGGCCTGGATAGCGGCATAGTGGTCGGCCGAGTAGAGGACCAGCTGATCGTTGAGGTCTGCGTTCAGCGCCGCGACGCGCAGGTGGGGCTCCCCGCTGCTCCACCGCACGACGCGCTTGCCCACGGCGCTCCACTCGCCGAAGCGCAGGGCTGTGACGAGGTCTTCGACATCCCATTGGCTCAGGGTTCCCACCGCTGGCCGAGCGATGATGACATGCTCGATGCCCCGGCTGGTCAGTTCCTCGGCACGGAGCTCAGCCGGACGTTCGAGCACCGGCACGGATGCGGTGACGTCCCCGACGGAGTCCGTCACAAGGTACAGGTCAGGCCGGATCGACTGCTGCTCGAACACGGCGACATCGGCGGCGGAACACTGGATGGCGAAGGCGGGGCGCTGAGGACTGCGGACGGGGAAGCCTGCGACCCGCATCATGTACGTCAGGCGATGGGCACAGGTGTGTGCCTGGTTCACGTGACGCAGCGCCTTCCACAGGTCCCGATGGCGCTGCTCCTCGGAGCTCTTCCACGCCTTCAGCTGACGATTGGCCTCATCGGGGGTGCTGACGGTCGGCACGGCACCGGCGAAGGTCTCATCCACCCCCCGTCCGGGCGAGCTCAGGACATTCGACCCGGAGGCGGTGATCTCCACCACTCGACGAGAGAACATGGACGGAGAGTCGACCACCGAGTTCCCGTTGAGGTGGATGGGGTGGGCCTTGTAAGCCTGGCACATCTCGGGGTAGCTCAGGCTCTGGCGTGCGAACCTGCGGAAGCGGTCCGGCAGACGGTAAGGCGAGTTCGGGTCGTTGTGGACCCGTTCGTAGATGGCCAGCCCGTAGGGGGCGGACTCGTAGAAGAGGAAGTCCAGTCCCTGTTTGCGCGTGGCGTACTTGTCGCCGTAGTAGGTCCCGCCGTAGGAGATGGCCTCCTCCTGCTCGCGTGTGCTGGGCAGCGGATTGTGCAGGAGCGGCTGGGCGGCGAACGGGGCCGAGGCCACCGTCTTGATCACGTTGTCCGGCAGGGCGTTGTAGTCCACGATCGTGCGGGCATCGGTGGTGAACACGTAGTCGCACAAGGCCGCGGTCTTCTTGAACCTGTTGAAGTGGACCGGGTCCTCCTTGTTCCAGAACATCGTGGCGATCCCCGAGGTCCGGCAGTGCTCGATCAGCTCGACGATCGGGGCATGGGTCTCATCGTCGTAGTACCCGATGATCCGCTCCCAGGCGCGGTCGTTGCCCTGCCATGCCGATTCGATGAACAGTGCATCCACCTGGTGCTCTGCGAACTGAGCTCGCCAGTCCTCGGGTGTCACGCGCAGGGCGGTGAGCTCAGGCAGGAACGTCTCTGAGGTGAACGTGTCCCCGATGAAGGCGACCGTGAACTCCTTCAGCGGCCGTTCCCCCGCCGCCTCATCGGTCTCGGCCATCGCCAGATCCTCGTTCTGGTCTCGGACGGAGACCAGGGAGTCCCGGAGTGCCTGACCCGCGACGCTCCACTGTCGGCTCTCCTTGACCCACGCCCGGGCACGGACACCCATGGCGCGGCGTTCCTCAGGATCCGCGAGGAGTCGGTCCAGCTGTGCAGCCAGGTCGGTCACGTCGTCCTTGTGGAAGGTCAGGGCGCGCTGCTGATCCTCACCGGCGAAGACCAGGTGGGGGGAGACGTCGGAGAGCACCACCGCGCCTCCGACGGACATCGCCTCCAGTGGCTTCAGCGGCGAGACGAGCTCGGTGACCGGCAGAGACTTCCGGGCGAGCGGGAAGATGTCGATGCTGGAGAGGTACACCGGCATCTGCTGGCCGGGGATTCCGCTGACATAGCGCGTCTCAGGGTCCAGACCCAGTCGAGTGATCAACGCCTGGAGATCGGCCAGGTAGGCTCCGGCCCCCATGATCAGCACGTTGAACTGACGGCCTCGGCTCTTGAGTTCGGCCAGCGCCTGGGCGACCAGGTCCAGGCCCTCGTAGTCGGTGACGCTCCCTGCGAAGCCGATGACGGGCAGCTCCGGGTCGCTGAAGCCCAGCCGCCGCAGCAGGGCACCGTCCTTTCCGAGGGGTGCGAACTCCTCGGCATCGACGCAGTTCGGTGCCACGGTGATCTTCTCAGCATCGATTCCGCGAGAGATCAGGTCCTGACGCATCTCCTCGGTGATGACGACCACCCGGTCTGCTTGATCTGCCACCCGGAACTCCAGACGGCGGTCGAGTCGATACTGGTCTGACTCTCCCCAGCCAGGACGCACCGAGGCCGCCGAGACTTCCCAGAACCCGCGCATCTCATAGACGAAGGGGACTCCCAGACGGCGAGCAGCCATCAGCGCTGGCAGGGCGTTGAGGTAGTTCGAGGCGGCCAGGATGAACTCCGGCTTCTCGATCATCGCCTCGCGGACGTAGGCATCGGCGCAGACCTGGAAGAAGACATCGAGGTCCCCCTGCCAGGCAGGCAACCCGGGGTTGTGGGAGTAGGTGACACCATCGATCACCTGGCGGTACCGACGGTGCTCCTTCGGAACGGTGAAGTGGTCCAGGGGCTTCTTGTCCCAGGGCTTGCCGGGCAGGGGGGTGACGAGCACGTCCATTCCCTGCCCTGTCAGTCCCGCGGCCACTCCGCGGGTGCGGGAGGTGTAGCCGTTGTTCACCGAGACCGGAGACATGCCGACGGCATACATCACCTTGTTGCGGCGCGGAACGTAGTTGTAGGTCCTGTTCCGGCAGGGCAGCTCGACGTCCTCGTGGAGCAGTCGCTGCAGAGAGTCGACGCGCCTCAGATAGTCACGGTCGTTCTCCGTCGCTCCCTTGCCGGTGCGGACCGTCTCCATGATCTGGTGGGCACCTGAGATGTCGCCCTGTTCCTGGATCATCTTGCGAGACAGAGCCACGGCAGTGGCGGGGGTGGCTCGGCGAGCATGCTGAGCGCGGAGCTGTTCAAGGGTGGCGCCTGCTGCGGGCCGAGGCGTGGCTGTCGCCTTCACCGGGCGCGTTGCAACAGCTCGCCCCCGCATCAGACGCGTGACCTTGGCATTGAACCGCCGCAGGAACATGACCATCACGAACACGGCCACGGCCTGGAGCCAGAACAAGCCGATCAGCAGCACCGTCGGATCCACCAGGAAGGCCAACACGGTCCCGAAGATCGCGGCGAGTGTGAAGAAGCCCACCACGATCTTCTGGCGACGAGAGAAACGGAGGAACAGCTTGAGCATGGAGTCAGGGTCCTTGGTGCGTTGAGTCACGTGTTAGCGGAGGTCAATGTCGGTGTGCACGATGGCATCAGAAGCAGAGAGCGACACGATGACGGTCTGTGCCGGCATCGGACGGCCCATCTGAGGGAAGTACCATCCCTGGATCTGTGGTTCGGTCTGGCCCCGGACCATCGACAGAGTGAGCTGGGTCTGTGAGGTGAACCTCATGGTCGCGACTGCCGAGCCGTGGCGATCGGCGATCCGGACAGTGGTTCCGTCCAGCTCCGCGACCACCTCGGGCCCGAAATGCCAGAGTAGATCGTAGTCGTGCAGCTGTTCGGCCGTGATGGTGTCCTCGATCCTCACGGACTGAGAGCCCTGGCGTTTGGGCTGGTGCACACTCACCTGCCGGTGGTGTTCCACCCCTGTGAATCGACTCTGGCGGCCCCGGACTGCGAATGGGGTGCCAGAGCGCGTGGGAACACTGACTAACCCGACCTTGTGCTGAGCGTCAGGCTCGATGCGCGGCAGTCCTGCGCCGTCCACGATCAGCGTGTTGTGCGCGAAGCTGGAGAACGCGTAGACGGTGTACGGATCCTCCATCTGATATCCGTTTGGTCCGGCTTCCCTGATCAGCTCGAGCCCGCGATGTACCAGATACAGGCTGAGGTCGTCGGAGTGCTTGTGGTAGTCGGCGTTGTAGGCGGCGCTGAAATAGAGGTAGAGCGAATCTGGATCCCGCCAATCGGCACGATAGACGGCCACTCCGGTGTCTTCGGCGATCAGCTGATGGAGACTCGGAGGGTTCCCCTGGGATCCTTGGGTCACGGCGAAACGATACTCCTCGGAACTGAAGGATCGCGCATATCCGGTCGCCAGGACTGGTGTGCTGGTGACGTCACTGACCGGCGCGAAGGCTCCCAAGGGTGAGATGCTGAGAAGTGCGTAGGGCTCAGCAGACTCCAGCAGCCGACGCAGTCTGGTGGCGGTCTCGGGCCGTTCGTCTGCGATCGCCTGGACGTAGCGCCTGATATGTGACGTGACCAAGCAGTGATACTCGGGGGATTGTTCGCGGTGGATTCCATCACCGGTAAAGGACGTCTCGAAGTAGTCCGTCAAGCGAGAGTGAGCCAGCTCTGCGGTCCGTTCCCCGTCCTCGAGGAACGGTGCGGCCGCCAACAGTGCCAGATCCTGGTACATGCCATGGTTCGTTCCCGAGCTGTGGAACTCTTCGCTGACCAGCAGGGCGGCGCCTTCGCGGATGATCTCGAGCACGGTATCGCGTTGTGCTGAAGTGAGAAGCTCCGCGTAGTCCTTGATCAGGCAGGTCAGCGCGATGGTCCGTTGTGCTGTCGTCTCGTCGTGGTACGACATCGGAATGCGGGTGGGGGGCAGGCCGACCACAGCGCGCCACTCCCTCAAGATACGGATGAGCAGGTCGAGGATTTGCCGGTCGTGTTCCTCCCCGAACGGGCGAAGATGGTAGTAGAACGTCCAGGCATGGAGATGGCGGGCCAGGCTCCGTGTCCGCCGGTGACGCCAGACCATGTCACCTTCAAGAGGCCGGTAGCGTCCGTCGCAGAATATCTCCTGATCACGCAAAAATCGCGTTCGCGCCCGTCGCATCGAGACCATGAGCGGAGCGCGATAGAGATAGTCGTAGGTGGCCATGGTCAGCCGTCAGCCTGATCGGTCGCAGGGGGGTGTTCGACGACGGAGGCGACGATGCTGTCCCGGCCGTACTGGGCAGTCCACCCCAGCTCGTCGCGGATCCGGTCCACGTTGGCGGTCAGAGACGCCGGATCGCCGGCACGCCGGTCACGCAGGTCATAGTCGAGCTGCACACCGGGCTGCTGACGGAACTCGTGCACGATCTCCAGGACGCTGCTGCCCTGGCCCGTGCCCACGTTGTAGGTGTGCAGTCCTGGGTCTGCATCCCGCCCGATACGCTCGAGGGCCGTCAGATGAGCGTCGACCAGGTCCAGGACATGGACGTAGTCACGCACGCAGGTCCCGTCTGGAGTCGGATAGTCGTCTCCAAACACGGCAAGGCGTGTTCCCCGGGTGATGACCTCTCGCACCGCCGGCATCAGGTTGGTGGTGGTGGTGTCCGCCAACTGTGAGTCACGGGCCCCGGCGACGTTGAAGTACCGCAGGGAGACAGCTTTCAATCCCCATGCTGTGACGGCGTTGGCCAGGGCCAGCTCACTGATGCGCTTGGACTGCCCGTAGGGGTTGATGGGCAGGCAGGGGGTGTCCTCGTAGACCACGGCAGTGGACGGCTCGCCGTACACCGCAGCCGACGAGGAGAAGATCAGGGCTGAGACACCGGACGAACGCATGGCGGAGAGCACATTGATCGTCGCCCCGACATTGGACCTGAAGTACAGCTCAGGCTGATCCACGGACTCACCGACGGCCTTCTTCGCCGCGAAGTGCACCACAGCGTCGATGCGATCCTCGTCCAGGATCGTGGCCAGGTCCTGGACGGCGCTGTCCGTGGCCAGGTCCAGCTGATGAAACTTGACCTCATCCGGAACACGACGACGCAGCCCGGTCGAAAGGTCGTCCACCACCACGATGTCCGAGATCCCCGCATCCAGGGCAGCCGCAACGAAGTGGGCGCCGATGTACCCGGCGCCTCCCGTCACCAGCAGGCGCATTCCGCTGCCCCTCAGCGCCATTGGCCGCGGGTGTCGATCACGCGCAGTCCGGTGGCCTGGTCCTTCAACGGGGCGAAGGCATCGTGGTCCACGAGCAGCACGATGATGTCGGCCTGTTCCAGGGCCTGCTCGGCGCTGACCAGGCTCAGGTTCTCCCGGCCGGTCAGGGCCGCTGGCAGTGCCTCCACATGCGGTTCCACGGCCAGGATCTGGCTCTGGGGGAACTGCTCGGACAGCTGGGCGGTGATCCCCAAGGCCGGGGACTCACGCAGGTCATCGATGTTCGGCTTGAACGCCAACCCCAGGGCCGCGATCACCGGGGCAGAGCCCTTCTCGTTCTGCACATCGAAGGCCTCCGCCTTGACCTGACGGATCACCCAGTCCGGCTTGGAGTCATTGATCTCCCGGGCCGAACGGATCAGCCGCGAGGTGCTCGGGGCAGCATCGACGATGAACCAGGGATCCACCGCGATGCAGTGCCCACCCACACCGGGGCCGGGCTGCAGGATGTTCACCCGCGGATGATGGTTGGCCAGCTCGATCAGCTCCCACACATCGATCCCCAGCTCATGGCTGATCATCGAGAGCTCATTGGCGAAGGCGATGTTCACATCCCGGAAGGAGTTCTCCACCAGCTTGGCCATCTCCGCCGTGCGGGTATCGGTCAGCAGGATCTCGGCCTTGCAGAACCGCTCGTAGAGCTCCTTGGCCCGCTGCGCGGCCTGCGGAGTGGTCCCGCCCACGATCCGGTCATTGGTCACCAGCTCAGTCATCACCTTGCCCGGCAGCACCCGCTCCGGGCAGTGCGCGAAGTCCAAGGACTGCTCCTGGGCCAGATCCGCACGCTCCTGGTACACCACCTCAGCCAACCGCTCCGTGGCACCGGGAGGGGAGGTGGACTCCAGGATGATCAGCTCACCACCGACCAGCTGCGGGGCCAACGCCCGACCAGCAGCCTCGATATAGGACAGATCAGCAGACATGTCCGCCGTGAACGGGGTGGGCACCGCCACGATGTAGGCATCAGCAGCCGGCGTGTCCGTGGACGCCGAGAGCAGACCCTTGGCCACCGCCCGCTCCACGAACTCACCCAGATCCGGCTCCACGAACGGAACCTGACCGGCATTGACCGCATCCACGGTCGTCTGATTCACATCCACACCGAACACACGCGTGCCATTCTCGGCGAGGATCGCAGCCGTGGGCAGACCGATATAGCCCAGACCGATCACAGCAACACTGGAGATGTCCTTCATGCAGAGAATCCTTCGTTCGAAGTCAGGGAGCCGGGAATGCCGGTCCGCACCATGCCAGTCCCCCATGAGACGCGATCACACGAGCAGCCAGGGGGACGAGGTCCAGTGCGATTATATGCATCAGGCCCTTCCAGCCCCTGGTTCGACAGGCACCAGACTGAGATAGAGCTCGTGATACCGCGTGGCATTGGCGGCCCACGTGCGCTCCGTCACAGCCCACCGGCGACCGGCCTCTCCCATGCTGCGAGCGCGATCCGGGTCGTCCAGCAGCTCGCCCAGGGCCGTGGCCAGCCGACCGGGATCCTCAGGCGGCACCAACAGGCCTGTCACCCCGTCCTGGACCAGCTCGGCCAGAGCCGGCAGGTCCGAGGCGATGACCGGGCGCGCAGACGCTGAGGCCTCCACCGGCTTGAGCGGCGTGACCGACCGCGTGACATCGGAGTTCCGCCGCGGCACGACGAAGACGTCCATGGAGCGGTGGTAGTCCGGAGAGAGACCTCGGTCGACCCGTCCCGGTGCGATCAGCCGATCCCTGATCCCCAGGCGCTCGGCGAGGTCGATCAGCCCGGGCAGGGCCGTGCCGTCGCCCACCAGGAGCAGGCGCAGGTCTGGCCGGCCGGGAGCCAGCTGGGCCACTGCCCGCACCAGGGTGTCCAAGCCCTCGTAGGGGACGATGGAGCTCACCGTTCCCACATAGCTCAGCTCGGGGTCCAGACCGAGACGGCGCCGCGCCTCCTCGCGGGAGGTCGGCTCCTCCAGGAACACACCGCCCACAGCGTTGGGGCACAGCACGATGTCCTGCGGATCGACCCCCTGGCGGATCAGGTTCTCCTGCATGGATCGCCCCAGGGTGACCACGGCATCGGCCGACCGCGCCGCCTCCGCCTCGCGCTCGGTGAACAGCAGGTAGCGATCGGACTCGAGGGCATCCGGGCCGCGAGTCGAGGCCCAGGTGTCGGCCAGCTGTCCTCGGACCTCATACACCCAGGGGATGCCCACGGCCTCGGCCACCGCCTGCACGATCAGCGCGTTGGTGAAGTGCGTGGTGGTGTGCAGCACCGCAGGGCGCACGTCGCGGACCAGCTCCAGGAGCAGCTCGGCCTGCTGCTGCAGGCGCGCGTCGTGTCCGGCCGCGAGTCGAGGAGGCAGGAGTCGGTGATACTCGATGCCGTCCACGGTGTCCACGGGTGCCGCCCACAGGGTTCCGGTCTGGACCGGCCACCCCAGGCGGGTGACCGCAGCGACGTCCCAGCCGGCGTCCCGCAGTGCCGTGAGGATGGCATGCGTGCGCTGGGCATACCCGGATCCGGTGTGCGGAAGGGAGTTGTTGAGCACGTGGAGCGCGGCACGGGGCCGCGGACTGTACCCCTCCATGGCCGCCAGCCGGGGACGGTAGCCCGTGAAGGTCGCCAGCTCCGAGCCCAGCCTGTCCCGCTGGCGCCCCTCTCTGCCCGCGCCGGACAGGCGGTCGACGGCCTCGTGCATCCGTCCGGCGTGCCAGTCCAGGCGTGCCAGGGCTGCCGCACGTCCAGCGGTCCGCGCGTCGACCTGATCCAGCAGTCGTGCCGCCGTCTCCACGTCCCCGACGCTGGTCAGGACATCGGCGTAGTGGACCAGGCGCCGATCCGCCTCACCTCGCTGAGCAGCCCCCTCCGCCCGCGCCGTGAGCTCTTCGTCACGACCCGCCGCGGCCAGCCCGATGGCCCCGGGGATCTGCAGGGCTCCCCCGTCGAGACGTGCCATGAACTGGGCCAGAGGTCCGCGCACCGCGGCCGGCAGCCGACGGGAGACCTGCAGTGCCAGAAGCGCCGGATCGTCGCTCAGGTGCTCCGCGACGGTGGTGGCCGTCAACGCCAGATTCGCCGCCCACTGGCGGGGCAGGGACTTCTGCGCAGAGGCCGCCGCGATCGGCCGATGCTCGGCGACCACGGTCTCGGCGATCTCCACGAATCGGTCTCCCAGGGCCGAGAGGTCTGCGTTCTGCACTGCCCAGGTCCTTCCTCGTCCGCCGGTGTCGGTGGACTCCGGGTCCGCAGCCAGCCGTCTCCAGAGCTGCGCGAGCTGCTCCGGGTCAGCCGGAGCGATGTCAGCGGCCCCGGACCGGCGCAGCAGTTCGGCGGCTTCCCCCACGACGACGCCGGTGATGTGCCGCCCGACCGCCAGGATCTCGAAGGTCTTGGACGGGATGGTCCGGTGGAAGCTCTCCCAGTCCGGTCGCAGCGCCACGACACAGGTGTCCGCCCAGTCATAGTGCTCCTGCACCTGCTCGGCCACCACCGGATCGAGCATCTCCACCGGTGATCCCAGTGCGCGGTTGAGCTCGACGAGCCGGGGCCGCTGGGTTCCAGAGCCGACCATGCGCACCTGGATCCCCTCCCCGACCACGGACGCTGCCGCATGGATCACGGTCTCCAGCCCCTGGCTCTCACCGTGGTTGCCCAAGTAGAGCACGTGCAGCTCGCCGGCGGCACGCTGTCGCGGCGGCAGCGGGTGGACCGCGGTCAGCTCCGCGCCGTTCCCCACGGTCACCACAGGGCCGATCCCCCGGCTGACCAGCCGATCGGCGAATCCCTCGGTCACCGTCACCACGGTCTGGGCCGCCCGCTGGGCGCCGGTGACCACCGACTCCATGGCCCGGCTGAGGACCCCGGCCCGCACTCCGGCCTCCCGGGCGAGGTCAGGCCAGGCATCCCGCATCTCCACGATCAGCGGGGCCCGACGCGCGCCGGAGAGGATCCACCCGGCCGCGGCATTGGGCAGGGCCGGCACGGTGGTCACGACGACGTCCGGCCGGTCCACCGCCAGGCCCACCGGCAGTGCCCCGAGGGCATTGACGATATGGCCGGCGAACCGTCCGATGCGGGTGGCAGGAAAGGCACTGGCGGACCAGGTGCGATGGATGCGCTCCCCCCAGGGGCCGGTCTCCGTCTCCCCCAGCCGCTGCGGTGACGGGGCATCAGCGGCGTGGTGGTCGGCCGGAGGCGCCACGACGTCCACGTCCCAGCCGGCCTCGCGGAAGGACCGGATGAACGCCGTCCACCGGCGCTGAGGCGGCGTCCGTTCCGGCAGGTAGGAATGGGTGATCAGCATCAGGCGCACGGGTCAGCCCCCTGCGCACACAGCAGCCGGCGTCCGCGTGGCCTGCGGTGTCGCCACGGCGGACTCAGTGGGCTCTGCGGAGGCACTTGCGCCGGCCTCTCCGGAGCCGCCTGCGGCATTCTCGTCACCCTGCCCACCACCGGACGAGGTGACGGTGGGGCTGGGACGGGAGGTGCCGCCGTCGGGCTGGCCTGGCTCGGAGGTCTCCTCAGCCGAGCCGCCGCCCTGCTCTCCCTGGAGGAACTCATCCACCGAGTCATCCCGCAGAGCGCGCTGGAGCCGGGCCAGGCCCTCCGGGTCCTGCTCGACGATGGAGGCCCCGCCGGAGGTGGTGGCCGGCGGACCGTGGGGAATGGTGAACATCTCGATGGCCGAGGGCCTGATCTCCCGCATGGACCACGCGTAGCCGGCGAGGGTGGCCGCATCCAGGCGCTCATCCACGGTGATGAACGGGGTGAAGCCGTTGACCACGTCCATGATGCGCTGGGGGTTGGCCAGCGTCTCCACGGTCAGGATGCGACCGGCCACCGCATTGACGAAGCGCTGCTGGTTCTGGACGCGCTCGAAGTCCCCGTCCAAGAAGGCCTTACGTTCGCGCACGTAGCGCAGGGCATCGGTCCCGTTGAGCAGGATGTCACCCTGCGGGAAGAACGAGGGGTTGATGACGCCGGAGGAGAAGGCATGAGGATTGCACAGCTCGACGCCGCCCAGGGCCTCGGTCAGGCCGTTGAACCCCTCGAAGTCGATGACGCCCAGGTGGTCGATCTCGACCCCCACGAGGTCTTCGACGGTCCTGATGACCAGCGGGTAGCCGCCCAGACCGAGAGCGCCGTTCACCTTGCGCTCGCCATGACCGGGGATCTCCACCCAGAGATCGCGCACGATCGACATCACATAGACGTTCTTCCGGTCCTTCGGCACGTGCACGAGCATCATGGTGTCCGAGCGCGCACCGTCCTCGCCCTTGACGTCAGCGGTGTTGCGCCCTTCGCCACGGGAGTCCGACCCGAGCAGCAGGACGTTCAGGACGCCGTCGTCCCCCGCGGTGATCCCGGCATCGACGGTCTGACGGCGATCGTTGAAGGCCGCCCCGATGAACCCGACATAGACGAGCACACAGATGATCAGAACCGCCAGCAGGCCGCCGACCAGCAGGAAGGCATTGCGCCAGGTGTGCCGCTTGGCGCGGTGGCGAGCGGCGCGTCGCGGCGAGAAGTGCTGCGAGTCAGACGACACAGTGGTTCCCATCGACGGATTCGGATCTGTCCCATGGTAGCGCGGGATCATCGTCGAGCTCGGCGCGGAACCGGCTGGCAGACGGGGCAGAAGGCCGAGGAGCGGTTCATGAACTTCTCTCGTCTGATCAGCGTCTCACGACCAGCACCGGCGCACCGTGAGCACAGCTTTCCGGCTCGGCCATAGACCTGCAGCGATCTGTCGAAGTATCCGGAGGCGCCGTTGACGTTGACGTACAGGGAGTCGAAACTGGTTCCCCCCTCCGCCAGGGCCTGCTTCATCACCTCTTGGACGGCGGCCAGCAGACGTGAGGACTCCGTGCGGTTGATGGTCTCCGTCGGCCGGGCATAGTGCAGACGTGCGCGCCACAGGGCCTCATCGGCGTAGATGTTGCCGATGCCGGACACCAGAGACTGGTCCAGCAGCGCCCGCTTCAGTCCGGTCCGACGTCTCCGCAGGCGATCATGCAGAGTGGACATGCTGAAGTGCTCGTCCAGGGGGTCTCGCGCGATGTGGGCGACGCTCGAAGGGATGCTCTGCCCAGCGACATCGCCAGCGGGGACCAGTCGGTCCAGGTAGAGGCCGCCGAACAGGCGCTGGTCCACGAACCTCAGTTCCGTCTCGGTTCGTTCCTCACCGTGCGGCGCAGCGGCGTCGGACACCTCGGGGCCGCTCAGCTGGAGTCGCACCCGCAGGTGCCGCTGATCGGGCGTGCCCGTTGTGTCCACGAGCAGCTGTCCGCTCATGCCCAGATGGACCACCAGCGCATGCTCAGGGCGGTCCGTCGGCGGGCGGTGGCCGGAGACTCCGTCGGCCGGCAGCGGGATCCACAGGTACTTGCCTCGTCGGCATGGCTCCTGCAGGACCCTGCCGATCAGCCCCGCCGTGAAGGACTGGACTCCACCGATCTGACGGCGCACAGACCGCTGATCCACCACCTCGAGGGAGTCGATCCGGGCTCCGGGGACCCACTGCCGAAGTCCACGACGGACGACCTCGACCTCGGGGAGCTCAGGCATCGGCCGCCGCGCGCACATCCTCCCAGGATGCCGCCGCAGCGCGCCGTTCGGCCTCCTTCTTCGACGGCCCGGTGCCCGAGGCATAGGAGACCCCGCCGACCACCAGGGTGGCGGTGAAGGTCTTGTCATGATCCGGGCCGATCGAGTCCATGCGGTACTCGATGTTGCCCAGATCCCCAGCGGCCACGGCCTCCTGGATATGGGTCTTCCAGTCCGTCCCGGCCCCCATGGCGGTCTCATCGTCCAGCAGGGGGATCACCAGGCGGTGGACCAGTGCGCGGGCCTCATCCAGCCCATGGTCCAGGAAGGTCGCGCCGATCAGGGCCTCCATGGTGTCGGCCAGGATCGAGTCCTTGTTCCGTCCGGCTGTCCTGATCTCGCCCTCGCCCAGACGAATGTGGTCGCCGACCTGGACCTGCCGTGCGACCACGGCCAGTGCCCGGGTGGAGACCAGGGCGGCGCGCATCTTGGCCAGCTCCCCCTCGGGCTGCTCGCCGAAGACCCGATACAGGTGATCGGTGACCACGAAACCGAGCACAGAGTCACCCAGGAACTCCAGGCGCTCGTTGGTCGGCAGTCCACCGTTCTCGTAGGCGAAGGACCGATGGGTCAGGGCAAGCTCCAGCGTCCCGGGGTCGATGACGACCCCGAGACGCTGAGAGAGCTCTTCAGTTGACGGGTGCCGGCGAGCTGCCGACGCCCCGTGGGATGCTCGACGCGGTGCCATGGGCACCTCAGGCGTCGGCGACCTTGCGGCCCTTGTATTCCAGGAACAGCGCGGTGCCGGCCGAGTCGGTGACCACCTGTGCCTGATGCGGCAGGCGGTAGGTGACTCGACCGTTCTCCACCGACTTCACCAGGGTCGGCGCGGTGGCCTTCCACTGAGAACGGCGGGCACGGGTGTTGGAACGGGACATCTTCCGCTTCGGAACTGCCACGGCTATCTCTTCTCTGTCTCGTCGGATGTGGTCTGGTCGGCATGGTCGGAGTGCTCCGACGACGCCATGGTGGACAGTGCGCTGAGCGCGGCCCACCGGGGGTCCACCTGGTCGTGCACGTGTCCGGGGGGCGCATCCTCCAGGCGGATGCCGCAGTCCGGGCACAGGCCCTTGCAGTCCGGACGGCACACCGGCTGGAACGGCAGGGCGGTGACCACGGCATCGCGCAGCACCGGCTCCAGGTCCACGGTGTCGTGGACCACCAGACGCTCTTCGTCACCGTCTCCGTCGGAGGCGGTGATGAACAGCTCCTGCAGGTCCACGGTGATCCCGTCCCGGATGGGGTCCAGGCACCGGCTGCACTCCCCCACCAGCTCCGCGTCGGCGGTGCCGGTGGCCAGGATCCCCTCGTGGACGGATTCGAGCCTGAGCTCGACGTCCACGGGTGATCCTGCGGGGATGCCCAGCAGGGGAATGGACAGCTCCTCCGGAGCCGGCCACGTATCCTCGAGGGTCCGCATGGACCCCGTGCTGCGCATCAGGTCCTGGACGGCCACGACCCACGGACTCTCGGAGCGGACTGACGACGATGCAGACACCAGCGTCTCCTTTCCAGACCGACAGTGTGGGCGGTGGTCCTTCTCCGGAACACCCCAAGGCGTTCCGGGCAGGGTGCACCCCAGGACCGACTGTCCAGTGTACGCGTTCAGCGTCGAGGCCGCCACACGGCTGACGCTCGGCGCGTCGACCGTGGCCCCGGCGTGGGCTGCGTCTCAGAGCTGCGCGGCGAACTCCTTGATCCAGGCGCGCAGGTCCGGACCCAGGTCATCACGGGCTGCGGCCAGGGTGATGACGGCCTTGAGGTAGCTCAGCTTGTCACCGGTGTCATACCGACGTCCATGGAAGACCACGGCGTGGACGCCGAAGCCTTCGCCTGTCCCCTCGGCGAGCACCTGAAGTGCGTCGGTGAGCTGAATTTCATTGCCGCGGCCAGGCTCGGTGCGCTCCAGGACGTCGAAGACCGCAGGATCCAGGACGTACCGCCCGATGATCGCCAGATTCGACGGAGCCTCCCCCGCCGCCGGCTTCTCCACCAGTCCATGGACCTTCACCAGGTCATCGTCAGCACCCTGCACGGGCCTCACCTCGGCCACGCCGTAGGCCGAGATGTTCTCCTCCGGGACCTCCATCAGCGCGACCACCGACCCCCCGTACTGCTGCTGCACGTCCAGCATGCGGGTCAGCAGGTGGTCCTGTTCATCGATCAGGTCGTCTCCGAGCAGCACGGCGAACGGATCGTGGCCGACGTGGTTGCGGGCACACAGCACGGCGTGGCCCAGGCCCCGGGCGTCACCCTGGCGCACATAGTGGATGTCGCCGAGGTTGGTCGCCTCCTGGATCAGCGAGAGCCGGTCGAAATCGCCCTTGAGCTCCAAGGTCCGCTCCAGCGCCGGGACCCGGTCGAAGTGGTCCTCCAGGGCACGCTTGGACCGCCCCGTGACCATCAACAGGTCATCGAGACCGGCCGCCGCCGCCTCCGCCACGACGTACTGGATCGCCGGCTTGTCCACGACCGGCAGCATCTCCTTGGGCATGGCCTTGGTGGCGGGAAGGAACCGGGTCCCCAGGCCGGCGGCCGGGATGACCGCCTTGCGGGCGCGAGGGCGTCGAATCTGGTCCATGGCTGTTCCTGTCTGGCGAGCGGATGGGGACGGAGGCTGGGTCAACTGGTCACTGCTCGCTGAAGCGGCGCATGACGGCACGCGGCACGAACTCGGAGATGTCTCCTCCGAGCTGGCTGATCTCCTTGATCAGCGACGACGACAGGTGCGCATACCTGCCGTCTGCAGGCAGGAAGACCGTCTCCACGCCCGTGAGGTGTCGGTTCATGGTCGCCATGGGCATCTCATAGTTCAGGTCCGTGGAATTGCGCAGCCCCTTGACCACAGAGTTCGCACCGACCTTCCGGCAGAACTCCGCCAACAGGCCCTCCCCCATGGCCACCACGCTGATGCCCTGCAGGGACGAGACGGTCTCCTGGATCATGGCGATGCGCTCGTCCACGTCGAAGCGGTGGGTCTTGTTGTAGTTGGTCGAGACGGCCACGATCACCTCGTCGAAGAGACTGGTGGCACGGGCGATGATCTCCACATGACCGTGGTGCAGCGGGTCGAAGGATCCAGGGCAGACGGCGCGGCGCATGTCTCGAACATACTATGGACCGCATGGCAGACGCACAGGAGCATCCTCGAACGTCATCTCCGGAGTCGGTGCCCCTCGCCCACCCGCCGGAGGGGCCGTGGCGGCGCGCCTCCCGAGCCACCGGTCTGCTGCGCGGAACGGCACCCACGCCGACGGTGTTCGAGACGATGACCGGCTGGGCCCGCGAGCACGATGCGGTCAACCTGGGTCAAGGCTTCCCCGACCACGACGGCCCGGCCTGGATCCGGCAGATCGCCGCCCAGGCGATGCTGACCGAACCGACCTCCGGCGCCGCCTCTCTGAACCAATACGCCCCCGGGACCGGACTGCCCAGCCTGAGGGCCGCCGTCGGGCATCACGTGGAACGGCACCGCGGCCTGCAGCTGGATCCGGACCGCGAGATCCTGATCACCACCGGGGCCACGGAGGGGATCGCCGCAGCACTGCTCGCCCTGGTCTCGCCGGGCGACGAGGTGGTCGTCTTCGAGCCGTTCTACGACTCCTATGCGGCGATGATCGCACTGGCGGGCGCCGTGCAGGTCACGGTTCCCCTGAGCGCGCCGGACTTCCAGCCCGATCCGCTCGCCCTGGAGTCGGTGGTCACCGAGCGGACCCGGATGGTGGTGCTCAACACCCCGCACAATCCCACGGGTGCTGTGCTGGCCCGCGGTGTGCTGGACCAGCTGATCCAGGTCTGCTCCCGGCACGACCTGCTGGTGCTCAGCGATGAGGTCTATGAGCACCTGGTGTACGACGGCGAGCACCACGCCGTGGCCAGCACCCCCGGAGCCTGGGAGCGGACGATCACGGTCTCCTCCGCCGGCAAGAGCCTGTCCCTGACCGGCTGGAAGGTCGGCTGGCTGACCGGCCCCGCTGAACTGGTGTCAGCGGTGCGCGCCGTCAAGCAGTTCCTGACCTACTCCTCCGGTCCCGCGTATCAGGAGGCCGTGGCCGAGGCACTCCTGAATGACCGGGGATTCCTGGCGGACCAGCGTGACCGATTCCGCAGCACCCGCGACCTGCTGGTGGACGGGCTGCGCCAGGCCGGTCTGGACCCCGTGGTGCCCGCCGCCGGGTACTTCACCGTGGTGGACCTGGCGCCGTGGGGAGTCCAGGATGCAGCCCATGCCGTCCGAGAGCTGACCGTGCAGGCAGGCGTCACCGGGATCCCCGTCAGTTCGCTGTGCCGACCGGATCAGCCGGGGCCGCTCCACAGCTGGGTGCGGCTGGCCTTCTGCAAACGACCGGAGGTGCTGCAGGAGGCGGTCCGCCGGCTCGGAGCGGCCGCAGACCTGGCACAGGACGGGGCCTTCGCTCAGCCCACCCGCTGACAGTAGAAGACCGAGGTCTCTCCGTAGGTGCGCTGTTCCACCGGCTCCAGACCGGCTGGCCAGGACGGTTCCGCCGAGCGGGCCGAGCGCTCCAGCACCAGCAGCCCGTCCGTGACCAGCGCCCGGACGACCCGCTCCAGGGTGGCATGCAGCTCCTCCCCCTCGACCGGGTACGGAGGGTCGGCCAGGATCAGATCCCAGGGACCGGCAGGCCCGGTGGCGGCCTCGGCGGGGTGCCCGGCCGCGATGAGCTGGTCCAGCACGGCGTCCACCGGGCGGACGATCACCTGCGGGACCGGGGAGCGCAGTGCCTGTGCCACCGCCCGGACGTTGGCAGAGCACACCGACGCTGCACGTCGATCCTTCTCCACGAACAGCACCGAGGCGGCCCCACGGCTCCACGCCTCCAGGCCGAGGGACCCTGAGCCTGCGTAGAGATCGGCCACGGCGGTCCCGTCCAGCCAGCCGCGGGAGGAGAGCCAGGAGAACATCGCCTCCTTGGTGCGGTCCGTCGTCGGGCGCGTGCCGGTGCCCGGCACCGACCGGAGCGGGAGGCCCCCCGCTCGTCCGGCGATGATCCTGCTCACTGTGACCGCCCTTCCACTCAGCCTCGCTCCAGATAGTCTGCCGCCTCGGCGTGCCCCTGCTCCCAGCGGCGCACTGCGGTGAGCAGTGCTGTGTGCCCGTCCAGCCCCCCGTCCTGCTCGAGTCGGACGGCGACCCAGTCCGCGCACAGCTCGATCACCGCCGCATGCCGCAGCACGGAGATCACCTTCAGTCGGCTGCCTCCGTGTTGTGCGGCACCGGTGATGTCGCCCTCACCACGCTGGTGCAGGTCCGCGCGAGCGATCTCCAGTCCGTCCTGGGTGCCGGCCAGGACCTCCAGACGCTCCAGTGCCGGATGACCGTCCGGACGGCGCGTGGCCAGCAGGCACACCGATGCGGCCCCACCCCGACCGACACGTCCCCGCAGCTGGTGGAGGGTGGACAGGCCGAACGCATCGGCATCCAGCACCGCCATCACCGTGGCGTTGGGGACATCCACGCCCACCTCCACGACCGTGGTGGCCACGAGGACGTCCAGGTCTCCCCGCACGAAGCCGCCCATCACCTCATCCTGGTCGGCGGGCGACATCCTGCCGTGCAGACCCGCCACGCTCACCCCCTGCAGGACAGGCAGGCCCTGCAGCCGAGGCACCATGTCCTCCACGGAGGCATCATGACGACGGTCCTCCAGTCCCCCGCCATCACCGGAGAGCTCTGGGTCAGCAGGGGCGGATGGCTCGGCGTGATCCTCAAGGGTGTCGGTGGGGTCGATCTTGGGGCAGACCACGAAGGCCTGATGGCCGGCCGCCACCTGCTCGGCGATGACCTCCCAGACCCGGGCGATGACCCGAGGACCGTGCGACATCCGGGCCACATGGGTGGCGACCGGCTGCCGCCCGGACGGCAGCCCCTCCAGGACCGTGAGGTCCAGATCGCCGAAGACCGTCATGGCCACGGACCGTGGAATCGGGGTGGCGCTCATCACGAGCAGATGGATCCCCGGATTGGCCTGCCGCAGTGCCTCCCGCTGGTCCACACCGAAGCGGTGCTGTTCATCCACCACAGCCAGTCCCAGCTCAGCGAACTGGACGTGGTCGGCGAACAGCGCATGGGTGCCCACCACGATCCCGGCCTGTCCCGAGGCGATCGCGAGCAGAGCCGTGCGGCGCTGGGCCGTTGACATGGACCCGGTCAGCAGCACCACCGTGGTGGACGGTCCGTCCGGTGCAGACAGCGTCCCGCCCTCGGCCAGCGGCCCCAGGGCCTGGAGCAGGGAGCGATGATGCTGCTGGGCCAGGACCTCGGTGGGCGCCACCAGGGCCGCCTGTCCACCACCGTCGACCACCTGCAGCATGGCACGCAGGGCGACCAGGGTCTTGCCGGATCCGACCTCGCCCTGCAGGAGACGGCTCATGGGATGCCCGGCTGACAGGTCGGCAGCGATCCGCTCGCCCGCTCGACGCTGGCCAGGAGTGAGGTCGAAGGGCAGTCGATCGTCCAGGGCCTGGCGCAGTCCGTCGGGCCGATCAGGCCACGGCCGCGAGGTCGCGTCCGCACTCGCGGCACGCCGCAGTCCGAGCGAGGCCTGCAGGATCAGCGCCTCCTGCACGGCGAACCGCTGCAGCGCGCGGCGGGCCTGGCCGATGGAGGACGGCCGGTGCACCTGCCGATAGGCTTCGGACAGCGGAGGCAGCGGCTCCCCGCCGTCCGGGGCCGCCTCGGCCAACAGCTCAGGGGGAACCGGATCAGTGATCGCCGACCAGTTCACGGCGCCCAGCGCGGTCTCCACGCTGCTGCGCACCACCCAGCTGGGAACCTTGCCCGTCGCCGGGTAGACCGGCACCGGCCCCAGGTCTTGGGTGGACGGCGCCGAGTCCTCGTCCAGCACGGTGAAGTCCGGGTTGTTCAGGGTCAGCTGCCCTCGATACATCGCGGTCTTGCCATGGAACATGGCCCGGGTCCCGGCGGACAGCCGACGCAGGGCGTCGTGGCTGTTGAAGAACGCCATCGCCAAGCTCACCGGTCGGCCCGGGTGGTCATCGGTCACCGTGACGTCCACCAGGAATCCGCGTCGGCTGCGCATCTGGCGTCGACTCACCGAGATGACTCGGGCCACCACGGTCACCTGCTCCCCCACCGGCAGGGCGGCGATGGGAGTCAGCTCGCCACGCTCGATCCAGCGCCGAGGGAAGTGCTCGAGCAGGTCTCGCACCGTGGACATGCCGAACTCGCGCTCCAGCCGCTGGGCGGTGCGGTCCCCCAGCAGACGGACCAAGGGCTGGTCCAGCGGCTCAGTGGACGCGGGCCCACGGGGAACGGTCCGATCACTCACCCGGCTGGCCCGTCCTGACCGCGGCCGTCCGACATGCAGGAGGCCTCATCCGAGCCGGCCAGCGGCTCCAGGACCAGGTTGGTCGGCGATCCGGCGGAGCGCAGCATCGACAGCGCCTCGTCGGCATCGGTCACGTGGGCATGCAGCCGCCACGTGACCGCACCGTCCGGGCCCGGATCGGTGTGCAGGGGACTCATGATCACCGAGTCGCCCACCTCGTTCAGACCGAAGCGCAGCGTGGCCGCGGTCAGCGGATCAAGCCGGATGCTGCACATCAGCTCATACCCAGCGACCGGGTCGATCACTTCGTGGATGTGCGGCGACTCGGGTCCGAATCCGTGGAGACCATCCACCAGGTCGGGATCCAGCGCGGTGTCCAGCACCGAGGCTCGCAGGGCATCCAGCACCAGCAGCAGGCCCATGCCTCCGGAGTCGACCACCCTGGCCTCGGTCAGCGGGGCCAACTGTTCCTCCGTGTGCTCGACCGCAGTCCAGGCCGCCGCCACCACAGCGTCCAGCGCCTCCGCCAGCACCCTGCGCCCGTCGCGCTCGGCTGCGCTGAGCCCCTGCAGGCCGGCCAGGTGATCAGCCGCCGTGGACGCCGCGGAGGCGAGCACGGTGAGCATCGTCCCCTCCTGCGGGTCCGAGAGCGCGGCCCATGCCGCCGTGCGGGCGCGCTCCAGCGCCACGGCCAGGGCGGGGGCGGTGAGTCGGTCCAGTCCGGACAGCGAACCGGACATGGCCGTGAGCATGACCGCCAACAGGGTCCCCGAGTTGCCCCGAGCCTGGTCCAGGGCGGCGCGGCCGGCCAGCGCCAGGACCTCGCCGAGGTCCTGTTCGTCGCCGGTGAGCGAGCCGCCCTCGTCCACGGCCAGACGGGCGGCACGCACCGTCTGGTACATGTTCGTCCCGGTGTCGCCGTCGGCCACGGGGAAGATGTTGATCGCATTGAGCCGGTCCGAGGCGTTGCCCAGCGTGGTCTCGGCCAGCGCAAGCCAGGACCTGACGCTGTCCGCTCGTCGACGCGCCGCTGACGCGGTGGCTGCCATCATCGGTGCCCCCTCACCGGAAGCGCATGCCCGTGACGGACGCGCCGCTCCTCTGCCGCGCCCGCTTCCGGGAACCGCCGGAGCGGTGCGATGCCGTCGGCTCGGCAGCATCAGGCTGGTAGTCGTAGTACTGGTAGCCGCTGCGCTTGATCGGGACACGGGCCAGCACCAGCCCGAGCAGCCGCGATCCGGTCGCCTCCAGGTTCTCCAGGGCGCCCCGCAGCTGATCACGATGGTTGTATCCGTCCACACGGCACACCAGGATGACCCCGGAGCATTGGGCGGCCAGCACGGTGGGGTCGGTCACCGGCTGCAGCGGCGGCGCATCGAGCAGGACGATGTCGTAGTTCTCGCGGGCCCAGTCCAGGAAGCGCCCCATGGCCTCGGCGCCCAGCAGCTCGGACGGGTTCGGCGGGACCTCTCCGGCGGTGATCACGTCCAGCTCGGCCGAGTCTCCCCACACCTGGACGGCGTCCTCCACGTCGATCTGACCGGAGAGGATGGTGGAGAGCCCGACGGCGCCCTCGACTCCCAGGGTCTTGGCCACGCGCGGACGGCGCAGGTCGGCATCGACCAGCAGCACGCGGGTTCCGGACTCGGCGAGCATGACGGCGAGATTGGTCGCCGTCGTGGTCTTGCCCTCGCCCGGCACGGACGAGGTCACCACCACGGTCTGAGTGCCACCGTCCACATTGGTGAACTTCAGGTGGGTGCGCAGCTGGCGGTAGCTCTCGGCCCGGTGGCCCCAGGTGGAGTCATCCACCGTCAACAGCGGTTCGTCCTCGGCTGACTTGTCTTCGGCCACCACCCCCAGCACCGGCGCGTCGGTGATCCGCTCGATGTCCTCTCGGCGGCGGATACGGGTGTCCAGGATGGTCTTGAGCAGGGCGTAGGCGACGCCCAGCGCGGCACCGACCACGAGCCCGAGGGCCAGGTTCAGCAGGGTGCGGGGGCTGGAGGGCGAGGTCGGCACCCCGGCAGGATCCACGATCGACAGGTCCACGAGCGGCTCGCGTTCGTCGCCCGGAGTCTCCACCTCTCCGACGGTCCTGATCAGCGAGGCCGCCGTGGCGTCCGCGATCTGCGCGGCGGTCTCAGGATCGGTGTGGGTGGCCGAGAGATTGATCAGCACGGTCTGCAACGGTGCGTTGGCGGTGACGGTCTCGGCCAGATTCCTGGGGGTGGTGTCCAGGTCGAGCTCCTCGATCACCGGCTGGAGCACGCGGGGGCTGGTGGCCAGCGAAACGTAGGAGGTGACCCGCTTCTCTGAGAAGCTGGAGCCCTGAAGGATCTCGGTGGCGCTGTCCCCGCCGCCCACGGCCACGAAGACCTGAGTGGTGGCGGTGTACTTCGGCTTGGTCAAGGCGGTGGCCCCGGCGGCCACTCCCAGGCCGAGCAGGGTGATCAGCAGGATCGGCAGCCAGTTCTCCCGAAGGATGCGCAGATAGTCTTTCAGGTCCACCGTGGATTCTCTTTCGATAGTGTCAAGGCCAGCGGCCCTCAGTGCATGGTCACGGACGTCCCAGCGTCAGGATGCAGGCTGGATCCGTGCCAGATCGTCGTCCTGCAGGGCGGCACCGATCTCCTGGATGCCATCCCAGTCCGGCCACACCACGGACTGGCTTCCTGCTCGCCCGATCCCCTTCGTGGGGACAGTGAACATCTGCACGTCGTCACGGCGGATGCCGGTGAGCGTCCGGCCGATCTCCACGAGTTCTCCGGAGTCCAAGGTGTCGTCCACCGTGAGGTAGGGCGACATCGTCTCCACCATATCGGAGATGAGACCGGGGTTGGTCAATGTGCGGGTGTTGAGCACCTCGGAGATCACGGCCCGCAGGAACAGCTGCTGGTTGCGCACGCGACTGTAGTCTCCGTCGGCGAACGCGTACCGCTCACGCACGAAGGCCAGGGCCGTGTCACCGTCCATGGTCTGTGGTCCGGCGGCGAAGTCCTTGCCGCCGTTGCCGGAGCTGAAGGCCCGCGGGTTGTCGATGGTGACGCCGCCCAGGGAGTCCACGATCCCTCGGAATCCCTCCAGGTCCACCGCGGCCACATGGTCGATCCGGGTGCCGAACATGCTCTCCAGCGTCTGGACGGCCTTGGGGACCCCGCCGAAGGAGTAGGCGGCGTTGAGCTTGTGCTCCCCTTCACCGGGGATCTCCACCCAGAGGTCACGCATCACCGACATCACGAAGATGTCTTCCCGATCGCCGGGGATGTGGACCCACATCATGGTGTCGGAGCGTCCGGCCTGGGGGACGTCGGGCAGGTCCTCCCGCTCGCCGGAACCGCCTCCGGAGTCCGAGCCCAGGAGCAGGATGTTCAGCGGCTCGTGCTGACCCTCCTGGGTCGGAGCCTTGGTCGGTCGCTGGTCTTCCGCAGGGAACGCCGTCTCGAACTTCTCCGTGGAGTCGTCGAAGGTCGAGGCCAATCCGGACAGATAGACCACGGCCACCGTGCCTGCGCCCAGCACCAGGACGAGCAGGACGCCCAGGATCCACCGGCCGGCTCTGCGGCCGCGCTGGGGGCGCCGAACGCCCTCCGAACCCTCATGTGGCGTGGTTGCGGGCACCAGTTCCTCCAGGGTGGGGTCGTCTCCGCTCGCACCTGGCAGGACGGCGGCGAGGGGCCGTGCATGCGCGGAGCGGACTGTGACGCCGGAACCGCAGACCATACGAGTTCGGCTCGTCTCATGGTACGGTACCGCGCCAGCGCCCTGCGGCAGCACGTACCCTGGATGCCATGTCCCCCACTCTGCACCCCCTGCCTGTCCGCGCCCGCCTGTTGGCGGCAGGACTGGTTCTCTCCCCGGTCGGACTGGCCCTGGCTGCCTGCGGCGCTCCCGTGGCGGACGTGGAAGCGGCGCCCGGGGCCACGGACCCGGTGTGCGCCGAGGCGATGGTCTCGTTGCCGGACCAGGTGGCCGGGTTCGATCGTCGCGAGACGGACAGCCAGGCCACGGCCGTCTGGGGTGCCCCCTCAGCCGTGGTGCTGCGGTGCGGTGTCCCCACTCCCGGCCCCACCACGGAGCACTGTGTCACGGCCAACGGGATCGACTGGGTGACCCGGGACGATCAGACGCATTGGACACTGACCACCTACGGCCGCTCCCCTGCTGTCGAGGTCGTGTTCGATGACACGCGCGCCGCCTCCAGCTCGGTGATGGTGGACCTGGCCTCCGCGGTGGGACGGATCCCTGCCAGCGGTGCCTGCACCTCCACGGGCCCGACGACGGCTCCTCCCCTGCCCAGTGCAGGGGCACCTGACGCGGGGCGCCAGGACGAGGGCGACTGACTCGCCCATTGGGCTGCTCAGCGCAGGCCGGTGCCACGCTCCAGCGCGAGGTCGATCAGCTCGTCCAGCAGTTCTGCGTAGGGCAGGCCGCTGCGCTCCCACATGGCCGGGTACATGCTGATCGGAGTGAAACCGGGCATGGTGTTGATCTCGTTGATGATGAATTCACCGTCGGGCGTGTAGAAGAAGTCCACCCGGGAGAGGCCCTCGGCTTCCACAGCGTCGAAGGCCACCACGGCCAGCTCTCGCACGGTCTGGATGGCCTGCTCGGGAAGCTCGGCGGGGCAGGAGAGATCAGCCGCGCTGCTGTCCTGGTACTTGGCGGCGAAGTCGTAGAAGTCATGGTGGTCGGCGCCATCATGGACCACGATCTCACCGGGCAGAGAGGCTCGGGGCATCTGGGTGCCGTGTCCGTCCAGGACGGCGCATTCGATCTCTCGGCCCACGATCCCGGCCTCCACCACGACCTTGGGATCGTAGCGTCGGGCCTCCTCCACGGCCGCCCGCAGACCGGCCGGCTCGGTGACGCGGGTGATGCCGATCGATGAGCCGGCACGCGCTGGTTTGACGAACACCGGGAACTCCAGCCGGGCGGCCCGGTCCAGGGCGGCCTGTGGATCGGTGAGCCACTGCCGGTCGGTGATCGTCTCCCAGGGTCCCACGGTGAGCCCGGCGGCCTGGAAGGCGACCTTCATGAAGTGCTTGTCCATGCCCACAGCCGAGGCGAGCACTCCGGGGCCCACATAGGGGATCCCGGCCATCTCGAGCAGGCCCTGCAGGGTCCCGTCCTCACCGTAGGGCCCGTGCAGGACAGGGAAGACCACGTCCACGCCGCCGACACCGGGGATCGGGTCCGTCTCCTGCTGTCCCACTGGTCCGGACGTCGCGCAGGTGCGTGCCGGCAGCAGCTCATGGCCGTGTGGCGTGCTGGAGAGCACCAGCGGGATCTCCGGTTCGGGCACGCGGGGCAGCTCGGTCCCCCTCAGGGACCAGAGATCCGGATCTGACTGCACGGCGGCCCACTGTCCGGTGGAGGTGATGCCGACCGGGACCACCTCGTACATCTGTGGGTCCAGGGCGCGCAGCACGCCTGCCGCGGTCACGCAGCTGACGGGGTGCTCGCTGGAGCGTCCCCCGAACAGGACCATGACGCGCAGCCGGCCGTCTGTGCCTGACCCTCGATGAGCAGGGGGCGTTGCCGCGCGGTCCGCGCCGATGGGTCTGTCGGTCTCGGCGGGGTTCTGGCTCACTGGGGTCCTTCCGGTTTCAGATCTCGTGCCAACAGCAGTCCGGCGATCGATCGTACATCCAGCTGCCCGTTGACCACGGCGTTCACGGCCTCGCTGATGGGCATCTCCACACCGACCCGCCGGGCCAGGTCGACCACGGCGGAGACCGACTTGATGCCCTCTGCGGTCTGGCTCATCTGCTCGGAGACCTCGGCGGTGGTCAGTCCCTGGCCCAGCAGACGCCCGGCGCTGCGGTTGCGGGAGAGCGGGGAGGCGCAGGTCGCCACCAGGTCGCCCAATCCGGCCAGGCCGGAGAGCGTCTCGGCATTGGCCCCCAGCCGTGCGGCCAGCCGCGTGGTCTCGGTCAGCCCCCGGGTGATGACCGAGGCCTTGGAGTTGTCCCCCAGCCCCTGTCCGTCACAGATCCCCACGGCCAGCGCGATCACGTTCTTGACGATCCCGCCGATCTCCGCCCCCGGCACGTCCGTGTTGGTGTAGGGACGGAAGTATGGCGCCGAGGTCCGGGAGACGAGCAGGGCGGCGGTGGGCTCATGGGCGGAGGCGATCACCGTGGCGGTGGGCTCCTCACGAGCGATCTCCAGAGCCAGGTTGGGACCGGAGACCACGGCGAACCGCTCCGGCGGCAGCTCCAGCACCTCGGCGCACAGCTCGCTCATCCGGGCATCCGTCCCCCGCTCGAGTCCCTTGACCAGGGACACCACGACGACGGCCGGGTCCAGGGCGTCTTTGACCTCCAGCAGGGTGGCCCGCACCTGCTGGGCCGGGACAGCCACGACCACCACATGCGCATCGCGAACGGCTTCATTCAGGTCCGAGGTGGCGGTGAGCAGTGAGGGCAGCTCGATCTCCGGCAGATACTGGCTGTTGCGATGCTCCTGGGTGATCTCCTGTGCCACCGCCTCACGGCGCGCCCACAAGGTGATCTGGGTGCCGTCGTCGCCCCGGTGACGGGCGCTGTCGGCGAGCACCTTGGCGAAGGTGGTCCCCCAGCTGCCGGCGCCCAGCACCGCCACCTTCAGTGCGGTGGTGTCGTCCGGCAGCCTGAACGCGGGCTCCTGGGCGGACTGGGTCACGCAGAGTCTCCGTTCCGCGTCCCGGTACGGGGGTCGAAGCGTCCCACCTGCATGGTCTCGCCCCTCAGGTCCTCCACCTGGGTGGTGATGGCCGTCATGATTCGTTCGGTGGCCTCCTTCAGCACGGATCGGGTGTGCGGCACGGTCCTCAGGTCGTTCAGCTGGACCGGTGGGCCGACCTTGATGCGCGCGTTCTTCCGGGGCCAGACCCGGGGGTAGCGGCCATGGCGGGGGAACATCTCCTGGATGCCCCACTGGCCGACCGGGATCACCGGCGCCCCGGTCTTCAGGGCCAGGCGAGCCGCACCGGTCTTCGCCTTCATCGGCCACAGCTGAGGATCGTGGGTGATGGTCCCCTCGGGATAGATCAGGATCGCTCCGCCCTCGGCCAGGACCCGCTCTGCCGCCTCCAGCGAGGCGCCCCCGCCACGGGTTCGCTCCACCGGGATGTGGTGCATGCCGTGGAGCATCTTCCCCACCACCGGGATCCGGAACAGCTCGGCCTTGGCCAGCACGTGGGGCAGGTGCCCCTGGTTGTAGACCATGTGGGCCAGTGCCAGCGGGTCCAGCTCGGAGATGTGGTTGGCCACCAGGATGAACCCGGTGTCCGGGATGTGCTCCAGACCGGACCAGTCCTTGGACGTGAGCAGATTCATGGCGGGACGGACCACACTGGCCGCAGCCAGGAATCCCACCCGCAGGGAGAGGGGAGCCTTCACCGGGACTACCGCGCGGTCTCGGAGAGTTCGATGTCAGCGCCGAGGCCGGTCAGCTTGTCCATGAACTTCTCGTATCCGCGGTTGATGATCTCGATGCCGGTCACCGTCGAGGTGCCTTCGGCGGCCAGTGCGGCGATCAGGTGGGAGAAGCCGCCTCGCAGGTCGGGGACGTCGATCTGGGCACCCTGCAGGATGGCTGGTCCGGAGATGACCGCTGAGTGCAGGAAGTTGCGCTGGCCGAACCGGCACGGCACCGAGCCGAGGCATTCGCGGTGCAGCTGGATGGAGGCGCCCATCCGCACCAGGGCGTCGGTGAAGCCGAACCGGTTCTCGTACACGGTCTCGTGGACGATCGAGACGCCTTCGGCCTGGGTCAGCGCCACAACCAGCGGCTGCTGCCAGTCAGTCATGAACCCAGGGTGCACGTCCGTCTCCAGCACGAGGGGGCGCAACGTTCCACCACCGTGCCAGAAGCGGATGCCTTCATCATCGACCTCGAACTCTCCGCCGATCTTGCGGTAGGTGTTCAGGAAGGCCGTGAGGTCGCGCTGCATGGCTCCCTCGACATAGATGTCGCCCTTGGTCACCAGGGCAGCCGACGCCCAGGATGCTGATTCATTGCGGTCCGGGATCGCCCGATGGTTGTACCCGGACAAGGTCTTGACGCCTTCGATCCGAATGGTCCGATCGGTCTGGACCGTGATGATCGCACCCATCTTCTGGAGCACGGCGATCAGATCATGGATCTCCGGCTCCACGGCGGCGCCCTGCAGCTCGGTGATGCCCTCTGCGCGCACGGCGGTCAACAGGACCTGCTCGGTGGCTCCCACGGAGGGATAGGGCAGCTCGAGCTTGGCACCGTGCAGACCCTTGGGAGCGGAGATGTGGATGCCGCCCGGGCGCTTCTCCACGACCGCCCCGAAGTGCCTGAGCACGGTCAGGTGATAGTCGATCGGTCGATCGCCAATCTTGCAGCCGCCCAGATCCGGGATGAAGGCCTCGCCGATGGAGTGCATCAACGGACCGCAGAACAGGATCGGGATCCTGGAGTCTCCGGCGTGAGCGTCGATCTCCGTGGAGCCGGCCGACTTGGTGTCCGCGGGGTCCAGGGTCAGGTCCCCGGTGTCCTCGTCTTTGGTCACCTTGACGCCGTGCAGCTGCAGCAGGCTGGTGACCACGTCGACATCCTTGATCTCAGGGACGTTGCGCAGGACCGAGGGACGGTCGCCGAGCAGGGCGGCGACCATGGCCTTGGGCACCAGGTTCTTGGCGCCACGGACGTGGACTCGTCCCTGCAGCGGCTTGCCGCCGTGGATGGTCAGGAGTTTTCCCATGGTCAGTGACTGTCCTCCGCGCTCGACGGTGCGAGCTCTGTATCGACTCTGGATCCTCGGGGGTGCCCTCAGGCGCGGATCCGCCTCCCCAGCATACGACCCGACGCCGGTCCCGGCAGTGATCAGGCAGTGCGGGCAGGCAGCGTGGCGGGCTTGAAGGCCGGCCGACTCTGCTCGAACTCGGCGATCCGATCCTCGCTGCGCAGGGTCAGACCGATGTCGTCCAGACCCTCCATCAGACGCCACCGTGTGTAGTCGTCGATCCTGAACCCGGTGCTGAAGGAACCGCAGGTCACCGTGCGGTTCTCCAGGTCCACGGTGACCTCGGTGCCGGGGTGGTTCTCCAGCTCCTTCCAGATCAGCTCGATGTCCTGCTGATCGACTTCAGCGGCCACCAGCCCCTGTTTGCCGGAGTTGCCGCGGAAGATGTCGGCGAAACGCGCCGAGAGCACGGCCTTGAAGCCGTAGTCCTTCAGCGCCCAGACCGCATGCTCTCGAGAGGAGCCGGTGCCGAAGTCCGGGCCGGCCACCAGCACCGAACCGGTGGTGTAGGGCTCACGGTTCAGGATGAAGTCCGGTTCTCGACGCCATCCTGCGAAGAGAGCGTCCTCGAAACCGGTGCGGGTGACCCGCTTGAGATAGACGGCCGGGATGATCTGGTCGGTGTCGATGTTGGACTGCTTCAACGGGACTCCGACGCCTGTGTGGGTGGTGAACTTCTCCATGGATCAGACCTCCTGAGGGACGGACGGGACCTGCAGTCCGAGATCTGCAGGCGCGGAGAGGGTGCCGCGGATCGCGGTGGCGGCGGCCACCACGGGAGAGACCAGGTGGGTGCGCCCACCCTTGCCCTGGCGTCCCTCGAAGTTGCGGTTGGAGGTGGAGGCGCAGCGCTCTCCGGGCGCCAGCTGATCCGGGTTCATGCCCAGGCACATGGAGCAGCCGGCGAAACGCCACTCTGCACCGAAGTCCTTGAAGACCCGGTCCAGCCCCTCCGCCTCGGCCTGCAGCCGGACACGGGCCGAGCCCGGCACCACGATCATCCGGACGTCCTGGGCCTTGGCCTGTCCGTCGATGATGGCGGCGGCGGTGCGCAGGTCCTCGATCCGAGAGTTGGTGCAGGAGCCCAGGAAGACGGTGTCGACCCGGATCTGCTTCATCGGCGTGCCCGGCTCCAGGTCCATGTATTCCAGGGCGCGCCGGCAGGCGGCCTGATCGTTGAGGTCCTCGAACTGCTCCGGCGCGGGGACGGACTCGTTGAGCGAGACTCCCTGGCCCGGGTTGGTGCCCCAGGTGACGAAGGGATCGAGCTGGTCGGCGTCCAGGAAGACCTCGGCGTCGAAGACCGCGTCGTCCTCGGTGGCCAGCGTGCTCCAGTACTCCACGGCGGCATCCCAGTCGGCCCCCTGCGGAGCGTGCGGGCGTCCCTGGATGAAGTCGAAGGTGGTCTGGTCAGGAGCGATCATGCCAGCCCGCGCGCCGGCCTCGATCGACATGTTGCAGATGGTCATGCGCGCGTCCATGGACAGCGATCGGATGGCCGAGCCACGGTACTCCAGGACGTAGCCCTGGCCTCCGCCCGTGCCGATCTTGGCGATCACGGCCAGGATGATGTCCTTGGCGGTCACCCCTTCGCGCAGGGTGCCCTCGACGTTGATGGCCATGGTCTTGAAGGGCTTGAGCGGAAGCGTCTGGGTGGCCAGCACATGCTCCACCTCCGAGGTGCCGATACCGAAGGCCAGTGCGCCGAAGGCTCCGTGGGTGGAGGTGTGGGAGTCTCCGCACACCACGGTCATGCCCGGCTGGGTCAGGCCCAGCTGCGGTCCGACCACGTGCACGATCCCCTGGTCGGCATCGCCCAGCGAGTGGATGCGGATGCCGAACTCCTCGGCGTTCTCGCGCAGGGTCTCGATCTGCTTGCGAGAGATCGGATCGGCGATCGGCTTGTCGATCTCCAGGGTGGGCGTGTTGTGGTCCTCGGTGGCGATCGTCAGATCAGGTCGGCGCACCGGACGGCCGGCCAGACGCAGACCCTCGAAGGCCTGGGGGCTGGTGACCTCATGCACCAGGTGCAGGTCGATGTAGAGCAGGTCGGGCGTCTGAGCGTCTCCCGCCCCTTCGCCGGGAACCACCACGTGGTCCTGCCAGACCTTCTCGGCCAACGTGCGCGGGCGGTGTGTCCTGGGGGTGCCCGCGGCTGCTGTCTCAGTCATCCTGTGTCCTTCCCTGACGGTCCGACCACTGTGACATCCTGGACCGCGGTGCCTCCACGCCACACAGCGACATCTCACATATTGAGACGCTAGTATCGAATGATGGACACTTCACCAGGGGACCTCCGGCCCGACGACGACACCCCAGGACTGCACGCACTGCATCGTCCCAGCGGGGTCGGGGTGGTGGACAAGACCGCCGCCATCCTGGATGCTCTCGAGGCCGGACCCACCAGTCTGGCCCAGTTGGTAGCCGCCACCGGCATTGCCCGCCCCACGCTGCATCGTCTGGCGGCGGCGCTGCTGCATCACCGTCTGGTCGGACGGGACCTGCAGGGTCGCTACGTGCTGGGCAGCCGCCTCTCCGAACTGGCCTCGGCCGCCGGTGAGGACCGGCTGACCTCGGCGGCCGGTCCGGTGCTGGTCTGGCTGCGCGACGCCACCGGGGAGAGCGCCCAGCTCTTCCGCCGTCAGGCGGACAGCCGCATCTGTGTGGCCAGCGCCGAGCGGCCGGTCGGCCTGCGGGACACCATCCCGGTGGGGACGCGTCTGTCCATGAAGGCAGGCTCCGCCGCGCAGGTCCTGCTGGCCTGGGAGGACCACGAACGGCTCGTGGAGGGACTGGCGGAGTCGGTCTTCACGCCCACCACTCTCTCGGCGGTGCGTCGCCGCGGCTGGTCCCAGTCCTTGGGCGAACGCGAGCCCGGCGTGGCCTCGGTCTCCGCACCGGTGCGCAGCCCCACCGGGAGGGTGATCGCCGCGGTGTCCATCTCCGGCCCCATCGAACGCCTGTCCCGTCAGCCAGGGCGCGTGCATGCAGACACCGTGGTGCGGGCCGCCCGGCATCTGACCGAGCTGCTGCGCCAGGCCGACGGCCCCTTGAGTCCACCGACCTCGCTGCCTGATCCGGTCAGCAGCGGTCAGATGCCCTGGTCGGACGGAACAGGGCGTCGTCGCTGAACCGGGCAGCGCCATCTGCGGTTAATGATTCGCTCATCCAGGTGTCCTACTGTTCACCGCAGACCGTGCAGGCTCTGCACATCCCGCGAGACGGAGGACCATGATGACCGCTGCAGCACCGACCCCCCACGCCCAGCACCGCTCCCTGCGTCTGTCGGTGATCGGGACGGGGTATCTGGGTGCCACGCATGCGGCGTGCATGGCCGAGCTGGGGTTCGAGGTGCTGGGCCTGGATGTGGATCCGGCCAAGATCGATGCCCTCTCCCGCGGGGAGCTGCCCTTCCACGAACCCGGCCTGTCCGAGCTGCTGGTCAAGCACGTGGACTCCGGCCGGCTGCGCTTCACCACCTCCTACCAGGAGGTCGGAGACTGGGCCGATGTCCACTTCATCGGCGTGGGCACACCCCAGAAAGCCGGAGAGTCCGCCGCGGACATGCGCTACGTGGACGCCGCCGTGACCTCCCTGGCCGAGCACATCACCCGGGACGCGCTGATCGTGGGCAAGTCCACCGTCCCGGTGGGCACCGCCACCCGGCTGGCCGGACTCATCCAGGACATCCGAGCCGGCAGCGGCCGGCCCGGCTCCGTGGAGCTGGCCTGGAACCCCGAGTTCCTGCGTGAGGGCTTCGCCGTGAAGGACACCCTGCACCCAGACCGCCTGGTCGTGGGAGTGCGCTCCGACCACGCCGAGCAGGTGCTGCGCCAGGTCTACGCCGCACCGCTGGCCGAGGCCACCCCCTGGATCAGCACCGACTTCGAGACCGCGGAACTGGTCAAGGTCGCCGCCAACGCCTTCCTGGCCACCAAGATCTCCTTCATCAACGCCTTCTCCGAGATCACCGAGACCGTCGGCGGAGACATCACCACCCTGGCCGACGCCATCGGACACGACCCGCGCATCGGCCGCCGGTTCCTCAACGCCGGCGTCGGCTTCGGCGGAGGCTGCCTGCCCAAGGACATCCGCGCCCTGCAGGCCCGAGTCTCCGAACTGGGCCTGGACCGCACCATGGCCTTCCTCAACGACATCGACGACATCAACCTGCGCCGCCGCGACCGCGTGGTCGACCTCGCCGTCCAGGTCCTGGCCGCCGTGCGCACCGGGCGCACCGACTCCACGGGGCCGGCCGAGGTGCGCTCGCACGGCGGCACCGCGCCCACTCCCACACCGACGGCGGTGCACACCCTGGTGGGCACCCGCATCGCCATCCTCGGTGTGGCCTTCAAGCCGGACTCGGACGATGTCCGTGACTCTCCTGCCCTGGATGTGGCCAATCGCCTCTTTACCGCCGGGGCCGACGTCGCCGTCTATGACCCCCAGGGCAACCGCAACGCCGCCGGACGCTTCCCACGCCTGGACTACGTGGACTCCCTCCAGGAGGCCGTCACCGGAGCCGACCTGGCGATCCTGCTCACCGAATGGGACGAGTTCAAACAGATGGACCCCGCCCAGCTGGCACCGCTGATGAAGCACCCGGCGATCATCGACGGCCGCAACGTCCTGACCGCCCAGGACTGGATCGACGCCGGCTTCACCCACGCCGCCCTCGGCCACCGCTTCGACCCCGGGCAGGGGTGATCCGGAGCCTCCCGGCGTGGCCGTCAGCCGCCGAAGTGGTCCCATCCGATCCTGGCCCGTGCAGGGTTCAGGGACTGCGAGGTCCCGCCGGGAGCCACCAGCCGGCCGACCCGAGTGAAGCCAGGCGGCAGCGGTGCTCCCCCGCTGAACACCGCCAGCAGCCCGTAGTCCTCTCCCCCGGTGCGGACCCAGTCCGCTGCGTCCTCTCCCAGCGCGGACGCCAGGGGGGCCAGTCCAGCGGCCGCCTGCTCCACCCAGTCCTCGTCCAGCTCCACGTCCAGGCCGTTTGCCGCGGCCAGGCGGGCGGCGTCCCGCGCCAGGCCGTCAGAGACGTCCAGCATGGCCAGCGCGCCGTGCTCGGCGGCCGTGGGTCCCGCCGTCAGGATCGGACGGGGGCGCAGCTGCGCGGCGGCGGCACGGGCGGCCAGTCGATGGATGCCCGTCCGGTCCAGTGCCCGGTCCAGGTCCGTCCGGGGTGTCTGCAGCACACTCAGACCCGCTGCCGCCCAGCCGGCCTTCCCGCAGAGCGCCAGGTCCAGCGGTCCGGTCCCGCCCTGATGGTCACGAGGGATCGTCCGTCGGACAGCGGGGCGGCCGTCCAGATCTCCGGTGACGGTGACGCAGACGGTGATGCGATCGTCACCGCCCAGGTCTCCGCCGGCGATCCGGCAGGTGTCCGCCCCCAGATGGTGCACGGCACCGGCGATCCCGGCGGCGAACCGGTCCAGCCACCGCACCGGCGTGTGGCCGGGCATGGTCAGCGCCAGCAGCAGGCTCGAGGCCCGCGCCCCCATGGCGTTGATGTCGGAGAGGTTCTGTGCGGCCGCCTTCCAGCCCGTGGAGTATCCCGAGTCGACCGCCCCGCTGGGCCAGACCAGCCGGAAGTCCCGGTCCTGGGCCATGGCGTCGGTGGAGATCACGAAGCGCCCGTCCGGTGCCGGGACCACGGCGGCATCGTCTCCCGGGCCCAGAGAGCCCTCCGGCCAGTCCTGGGCCGCCGGGACCGTCCGGAAGCGCCGGTGCAGCACCTGCAGGATCCCGGCCTCTCCCAGGCCGCTGACCGTGGGTGAGGTCATCGGCGTCCCCGTGCCATGCCGACTGCCTGCCGGAATGCCCGGTACCGGTCGATCTCAGCGCGCACCGGGGCGACCACGCGCCGCTCCGCGACCTCCCCCAGGGACTCACGCAGCCGTCGTCGGGCCCTGGATGCCCGCTGGGAGGCTCCCAGCCTCACCAGCGGAGCTGTCAGCAGCGCCAGCAGGATGCCGAACAGCAGCCCGCCCACCACCAGCAGCGTGGGGATGGGGAAGCCCTCCACCTGGGGTGCCGGGGGCAGCTGGAACTGCAGGTAGGCCGCGCCGGCGAGCACTCCCAGCCACCCCAGTCCCACCACGGCGGCCAGCAACGCGAGCCACTGGAGCACATTGACCACATGCCACCACCACGAACCGCGCCCGGACTGCAGGTCCGTGGCCGAGATGGCCTGGTCCAGATCGTCCGGCAGCGTGTCCATGTGGGTGCGTGCCGAACGGCGGATCGAGGCGCGCCAGGCCTCCGGCGCCCCCTGTGAGGCGGTCTCGGCAAAGGTGCGGATGGCGCCGTCCACCGCCGCGCGCTGCGCCGGAGAGCGCTCCGGCAGCGAGGTGCGGTGCAGACGGGGGTCATCGGTGGAACCCTCCCGGCGCAGGTTCAGTCGTCGCAGCGGATCACGGCGGACCTTGGCCAGCCAGCGCACCACGGGCCAGCCCGTGCGTGAGCCGGCCTCCAGCCGGTAGGACTGCCCCACAGCCTGGGCCACCGTCTCCGCCCCGGATGCCTGGGCCAGGGCGGCGGAGAGTCGGCGGACCTCGGCAGTCCCGACGTCGGCCACCTCACCGGAGCCGCTCGGCTCACCGGAGCCTGGGGTCGCGTCCACCAGGCCGGTCTCCAGGAGGGCTGCCGCAGAGCGGACGTCGGAGAGCATCCGTTCGGTGGCGGCATGGCGGTCGGTGGCCACCCGGGCGATCTGCTCGCGCACCCGGTCCACTCCTGCCCCGGTCCGGGCCGAGGCCGGCATCACCGTGACCTGGGTCAGTCCGTCCTGGGCCAGGATCTGCTCCAGCGAGGCCACCACGCGCGGCACGTCCTGCTCGGCCAGCCGGTCCACCTGGTTGAGCACCACGAGGGTGACCCCCTGGTGCGAGGCCATCGGCTCCAGGAAGTCCCGGTGCAGGGCGGCATCGGCGTACTTCTGGGGATCCAGCACCCAGACCAGCACGTCCACCTGGCCGGCCAGCCGTTCCACGATCTGCCGGTGGGCGGTGGTGATGGAGTCGAAGTCGGGCAGGTCCAGCAGGATCAGCCCGCCCTGCTCCTGCACCCGTCCCCAGGCGGTTCCGGGATCCACTCCCGGGGCGACCCCCTCGAGCTGGTGCCGCTGGCCGACTTGGAGCCAGTCCAGCAGCGGTCCGGAGCCCTCGGCACCCCAGACGGCGGCCAGCGCCTCGCTGGTGGTGGGCCGGGTGGCGGCGGCTCGAGCGAGCTCCACACCGGAGACGGCGTTGAACAGGGAGGACTTGCCGGACCCGGTGGCCCCGAAGAAGCCCACCACGGTGTGCTCGGCGGAGAGCCTGCGGCGCTCCCCGGAGCGGCCCACCACGGACAGCGCCTGGTCCAACACCGGCTCGGGGATGCGGTCCCGGCCCAGACGGACGGCCTCCTCCAGTGCCTGGAGCTGACGCTCCAGTGCGGACTGGTCGGTGGCGGATGCGGTGCGCGGGCTCATCGGGATCCCTCCTCGGACAGTCGCTCCAGAGGCGGGACCAGATCACGCAGTCGCTGGGTGTCCTCCGGAGTGCGGACCTCGCCCAGCAGCTCGGTGAAGCGTCGGGAGTCCTGCTCCAGCAGCGTCTCGACCCGGGTATGCAGGTTCTCCTGGGATCGCCTGGCCAGGCGGCGCACGGCATCTTCACCGAAGATGGACTCCAGCAGCTTCTGTCCCACCACGGCGGTGCCGCCGGCGATCCCCACCTCGATGCCCAGCAGGCCGCCGGTGGAGGCGAAGGAGACCACCATCAGGGTCACCGCCACACTGTTCACGCCCAGAGCAGAGATGCGGGCCATGGTCCGCTTCCCCGCCCCCTCGCTCTCGATCAGGCGCATCAGATCGCTCTGCCATCCGCGCACCTCTGCGGCGGCCTGCTCGGAGAAGTCCTCCGGGAGCCGTCCAAGGTCCCGGCTCTGCACCAGGGGGCGCCCGGCTGCGTCCTGCCGCCAGCGCTCCTCGGTCTCTTCAGCGGCCGCGGCGGCCTGCTCCACGATGACCGCATGCAGCCCGGTCTCGATGGCGACCTCCACGTCCTCAGCGGGGGCGGGTCTGCCTCGCAGCAGTGCCCCGAGCCGGTCGCGGAGCCGTCCGATCCCGGACTCGAGCTGACGGAAGAACTCTCCGGTGCCCACGAAGTCCTGCCACCGGTGCAGCACCTCGCCGCGCAGCAGCGTGCCGTCCTGGGTGGCCGCCAACACGTTGGTCTGCGCCCGGGCATAGGCCGACTCGGCGTCGGCGGCCAGGCGCGCCGCAGCAGAGCGCTGGTCGTCCTCAGCGGCGGCCAGCTCCTCAGCCCGTCCGGCCAGCTGCCGGACCACGCCGTTGAGCGTCCTGCGGGCCACGTCCGAGCGCGTGCCGCTCGTGGAGGCCAGGGAGCCCAGCCATCCCCGCAGGGGATTCACGGCACCGGCCGGCAGCATCCCGCGCTCGTCCAGTCGCGCTTCGGGCACCACGAAGAGCTCGGCGTGGGCCAGCCCCTGAGCCGTGAGCATCCGTCGCAGGTCCGCGGCGACCTCTCCCTCGGTGCCCGGTGGCACGCGGTCCAGGACCACCGCCACGGTGATGTCCCGTGAGGCGGCGTCCAGCAGCAGCTGCCAGGGCACGGCGTCGGCATACCGGTTGGCGGTGGTGACGAAGATCCAGAGGTCCGCGGCGGAGAGCAGCTGACCGGCCAGACGCCGGTTGTCCTCCGAGATGGAGTCGATGTCCGGGGCATCCAGCAGCGCCAGACCGGCCGGCAGACCGGTCTCGGCCACCAGCACCACGGAGTCCATGGCGCCAGGGTCCGGGTCCACGCCGGCCCGGTCCGCGGACACGGTGGAATCGGCATCGTCCGCGGAGACCCGGTGCCCGGTGATGCGCGAGAGATGCGGCAGGATCCGCGCGGTGGTGAACCATTCGGTGTCCTGTGGATGGTGCAGCAGGATCGGCTGCCGGGTGGTGGGCCGGATGGCACCGGCGCGGGTGACCGGATGACCCACCAGGGCGTTGACCAGGGTGGACTTGCCGGCGCCGGTGGAGCCGCCCACCACGGCCAGCAGCGGCGCGTCCAAGGAGCGGTACCTCGGCAGGACGTAGTCCTCCACCTGGTGGACCGCTGCATCTCGGGCGGTTTCGGCGGCAGGGGCTCCGTCCAGGCGCAGTGGATAGCGTGCGGCGCCGAGCTGCTGATGCAGGGACTCGAGCAGGACCACGGCGTCGGCGGAGATCTCCGCCGCAGTGCGGTCAGCGGAGGCAGGCTCAGGGACGGCAGCGGAACCGGAGCTTGGTCGGCGCAGTGGCCGTGGCGGGACAGGAGGTGGTGTGCTCACCGTCCCATCATGGCACTGGGGGCAACTGCCCGGTAACCCGCGTGGGCACAGTGCTTGATCGGAGGGAAAACGCAGAAGGTCCGGATCGTGGTGACGATCCGGACCTTCTGTACCTGGTGACCCCAGCGGGATTCGAACCCGCGTTACCGCCGTGAGAGGGCGGCGTACTAGGCCGCTATACGATGGGGCCAGGCGCTGCGAAACAGCTTCTTCAGTTGTCCGCCTCATCCAGTCTCCTGGCTGAGGCAACCCGGACAGCTTATCAGCCTCCGGTGGATCCTGCCAAATCGGCGTTCTCCGCTGGGGTACCAGGACTCGAACCTAGAATGACGGTACCAGAAACCGTTGTGTTGCCAATTACACCATACCCCAAGGTCTGTCAAGGGCTCCTCACTCCGACGGAACGGAACCCCTGGGTCATACCTTGTTTTTCGTCCCGGATCTCTCCGGCACAGGTGATGACTATAGCAGGGGTTTCGCGCCGGTGACAAAACGAGCCACCGCCCCCAGTGAGTCCCCGGTCCAGATGCCAGCAGGCACCTGGGAGGTGGAGGTTCCGCCGTCCCCACCGCCCAGGTCGCCGGGCACCGCAGAGGGACGCAGGATCAGCAGGGAGACCAGGCCGGCGTCCCGCGCTTCGAGCCCGTCCTTGAGCGGATTGTCGCCCACATAGAGCACATCCGCCGGGTCCAGGCCCAGGCCGGCGCAGCCAGCGAGGAAGGGAGCCGCGTCCGGTTTGGGCGCTCCGGCGGTGTCCGTCCCGACGACGACCTTCACCCGGTCCAGCCCGACCGTTGCGAGCTTGCCGCGCTGATACTCCTCAGTGTTGTTCGTCACCACTCCCCAGGGGATTCGGGCGTCATCGAGCCGGGACAGGAGCGGCGGGACGTCGTCGAAGAGCGCCCACCGGGACCGCAGCATCCGTTCGTACCCGTCAGGACCCCACAGGTCCGGGTCCGGCTCGGCGGCCAGGCCCAGCATCCGCAGCGCATCTCGGGCGCGGGCGAAGCGCTGTCCCAGGAAGTCCAGCTCACCGTCCACGTACCGCTGGTAGTGCCCGTTCGCGTCAGCGGCGAAGTGGAGGGCCGCGGCGGCCACGCGGCCCGGGTCCGGGAGTCGACCGCCCGTCAGTTCCGCCTGACGGGCGGCCGTCTCCTCGAAGGTGACCAGCTGAGCGGTCTTCAGGTCCACCAGGGTGTCGTCCAGGTCGAAGAGCACGCCCCGGACCTGCGGCGGCTCAGCCACGGATCAGACTCCCTGCTCGGCGGCGAAACGGGTGAGACGCGCCAGCGTGGAGGCCTTGCCCAGGATCTCCAGAGACTCGAACAGAGGCGGGGAGACCTTCTTGCCGGACACGGCCACACGGACCGGGCCGAAGGCCTGGCGCGGCTTCAGGCCCATCTGCTCGATCAGAGCCTCGCGCAGGACTGCCTCGAGGTTCTCCACCGTCCAGTCATCCTCCACGACGGCCTCCAGTGCGCTGTGCGCTGCGCCCACTGCCGCCCCCAGGTCGGCGGGCATGCCCTTCAAGGCTCCCTCCGCCGTCGTGATCTGCTCATCCCCCTGGAACAGGAAGGCCATCATCTCCACGGCCTCTTCCAGCACGGCGACACGCTCCTGCACCAGGGGAGCGGCGGCGTCGAGGATCTCCTGGTCCCGCGCGGTCAACGGCTTGCCCACCAGCTCGGCCGCCTGCAGGTACGGCACCAGCCGATCCCGGAAGTCAGCACCGTCCAGCATCCGGATGTGGGTGCCGTTGATGGCCGTGGCCTTCTTCTCGTCGAATCGCGCCGGATTCGCCAGGACATCGTGGATGTCGAAGGCCTCGACGAACTGCTCTCGGGTGAAGATGTCCTCATCGGCCGAGAGCGACCAGCCCAGCAGGGCCAGGTAGTTGATCAGGCCTTCAGGGATGAAACCGTGATCGCGGTGCAGGAACAGGTTGGACTGCGGATCACGCTTGGAGAGCTTCTTGTTCCCCTCCCCCATGACGTAGGGCAGGTGGCCGAACTCGGGCATGTACTTGGCCACGCCGATGGCATAGAGCGCGCGGTAGAGCGCGATCTGTCGGGGCGTGGAGGAGAGCAGGTCCTCGCCGCGCAGCACGTGGGTGATCTCCATCAGCGCGTCGTCCACCGGATTCACCAGCGTGTACAGCGGGGAGCCGTCAGCCCGGACCACCACGAAGTCCGGCACCGAGCCGGCCTTGAAGGTGATCTCCCCGCGCACAGTGTCCGTGAAGGTGATGTCCTCGTCCGGCATGCGCACCCGCAGCACCGGCTCACGGCCCTCCGCCCGGAAGGCGGCGGCCTGCTCCGGAGTGAGGTCGCGGTCGAGGTTGTCGTAGCCCAGCTTGGGGTCGCGACCGGCGGCACGGTGCCGGGCCTCGACCTCCTCCGGGGTGGAGAAGGACTCGTAGATGTACCCGGCGTCCTTGAGCCGGGCGATCACGTCCTGGTAGATCTCCCCGCGCTGGGACTGACGGTAGGGCTCGTGCGGTCCACCGACCTCCACACCCTCGTCCCAGTCGATGCCGAGCCAGGCCAGGGCTTGCAGCAGCTGCTGGTAGCTCTCCTCGGAGTCACGCTTGGCGTCGGTGTCCTCGATCCGGAACACCATGGTCCCGCCGGTGTGACGGGCCCAGCCCCAGTTGAACAGAGCGGTGCGGATCAGACCCACATGGGGGGTGCCGGTGGGCGACGGGCAGAACCGGACGCGGACCGGCAGATCGGAGGAGACAGCGGGGACATCAGAGGATGCGGCCCGCGCAGGGGCCGTGGAAGGCATGTCAGTCATGATGACCCGAGTCTATCCGCCGATGCAGGTCCGGCGACCGGCCGAAGCGGCCTCTGGGATACTGGCGGGGACCCGCCGTTCGAGCGGGCTCAGATCAGGAAGGGATCGACCACTGCAGATGCCGCACTCGACTCATGCAGGTCACAGCCGCCTCGACGACCGCGAGCGCTCGGACAGCGATCGCTTCTGGCGGATCCTGGTCCTCACCCGGCCAGGGCCGGAAGAGCTTCCGGAGTCGGCCGTCCCCGCCCTGCGCGATCTGGGACACCATGTCGTCGACCTGGATCTGGACGGCCATCGACTGCTCGGCCCCGACGGCACCACGGTCGCCCTGGATCGGCTGGTCCCGCTGGTGGAGAGGGTGCTGCCGCAGGTGATCATCGATGCCGGCGGCGCAGGGTTCCTGCGGCCGGCTGACGCTGACGTGTTCCGAGCGCGCGGCTACGTGGTGCTGGGACTGGAGGTGTCGTCGTCGGGAGGGGTGAAGACCACACTGGGCGGACAGACTCGTGCCCAGGTGCTGCACCACGAGGTGGGCCAGGGGGCCGCTGCCGACCAGGGATGGCTCCAGCTGTGGACGGAGGCGCTGGGTTCCCTCCACCGTCTGCAGGGAGAGGATGTGCTCGAGCCGATCCTGCCGCGGGCGAAGAAGGTGATCGTCAGTGGCTACTACGGCTCCGGGAACCTGGGCGATGAGCTCATCCTGACCTCGATCGTCCAGGCTCTCCACCGCGCCGACGCCTCCGTGCAGGTCACTGTGGCTGCGGAGAACCGGTGGGCGGCCGAACGCGCCCACGGACTGCAGGCCTTCACTCGCCACGACCACGAGGCTGCGGCCCACCAGGTGCGCACCGCGGCAGCCGTGGTGCTGGGCGGCGGCGGGCTCTGGCACGACTACTCGTTTGAGCGGTCCGGCGAGCTGCTCAGCTTCTTCACCGGGGCGAAGATGTCTGTGGCCGGATACGGCATCCTTCCGATGATGGCCCGCATCCTGGGACGGCCCTTCCATGTGATCGGCATGGGTGCCGGACCGCTCACCAGCCAGGCCGCGCGGGGCAGCGTCCGACTGCTGGCCGTGCAGGCCAGTTCGATCACCGTGCGAGACAGCGAGTCCGCCGAACTGCTGACCTCGCTCCCTCTGGCGGCTGCACGGATCACCACCGCTCCGGACGTGGTGTACGCCCTCGACCTGTCCTCGCCGGAGCCGCTCGAGGACCCGACGGAGGACAGCGCCACGCTGCAGACGCTGGCCGGGCTGCGGGCCACTCACACGGTCGTCGGCCTGAACCTGCGGGCCTGGGATCGTGACGAGCTCGACACGGTGGTGGAGGCCGTGGTGGATGCGTTGGCCCAGCTGGCGGAGCTGACTCCCCTGGCGGTGGTCTCCGTGCCGTTCCAACAGGGGCCCGAGCGCGACCAGCAGGTGATCCGCACCGTCGTGGACCGGCTGCCCGAACGAGTACGTCGAGTCGAGCTCCCCCACCGTCCCTCACTGAGCGAACTGATGGGTGTCTACCGGCATCTGGACGTGCTCGTGTCGATGCGGCTCCACGCTGCGCTGCTGGCCCATCGGCTGGGCGTGCCGGTGGTGGGCCTGGACTACGACCCCAAGGTCAGGCGGCACTTCGAGGAGGTCGACCGCAGTGAGTTCTGTCTTCCGCTGCTCACCACGGGCGACGAGGTCCTCGACCGCATCCACGCGGCACAGCGCCACGGATTGCCTGAGAGCACCCGGGCGATCATCCAGGGCCTGGAGAGCCGTGCTCGTCAGTCGTTGGATCGCAGCGCCGAGCAGGTCGCCGCGGCTGAGCGGCCGGACACCAGTCATCTGTCAGCCCTCAGGGCCACGGCTGACCGAGCGGCTGGTGCCGCCAGACCCGCTGATCTGACGGCCGCGTTCTCCGGGATGCGCTTCACCGCCACCGGGGTGCAGAGTTCGGCTGAACTGGGCAGGGACCGGCACCGGGCGACTGCCGCCGAACTGCGGATCTGCCTGAACACCGATCGGCCCCGGCCTGGGGACTCTGTCAGCTGGACCGGTCGACTGACGGTCCCGGGTGCGGGGCCGCACGCTGTGGAGCTGGAGCTGGAGAACGAGTGGACCAACTCCCGGGCCACCAGTGTGGTGATCGCCGAGCTGGAGGCCTGCGGCATCCGGTGGAGCCAGGACCTGTCCTTGAGCGCCGATCCGGTCCGCATCCGGCTGCCGCTGCATGCCGGCACGGCCGAGCACGTGAGTTTCCGCCTCCGGGCCGAGCGGACCGGGTTCCATTCCGCCGGTTGGCCTGCTGCGACGACCAGCATCCTGCGGCTGGTGGACGCCACGCCGGTGAGCACCACCGGGACACGGCCGATGGCCTCGGCCGGACAGCTGCAGGCGGTCCCCGCTCAGACAGTGGACGGCGGTGACTCCTCAGCTGTGCGGTAGAGGTTCTCGATCTCCGCCAGGATGGCCCGGCAGGCGGCCTGGTCCTGATCTCGGACACGGTCCAGTCGCGGCCGATACCAGTTCTCCAGGTAGTGCTCGAGGTGCTGGTCCACGTACCGCCGGTACAGCCCATACTCCCGAAGCCGCTGGACCCTCGCCCGTTCGAGGATCAGATGCTTGCGGAAGAAGGACTCGTCCAGGACATTCGTCACTGACCCGTCCCGGCCGGAGTAGTAGAGCAGATGTGCCCGATCGGTGAACGCGACCCGATCCGCTGTCAGCACGACCTCCCACCCGAACAGGGTGTCTTCACCGATGGCACCCTCCACGAAGTCCAGACCCCGTTCCGTGAACAGCGTTCGGTCCATCACCGCGGCCTGAGTCGAGATCAGGGGGAAACGACCCCGGTGGAAGAACTCTGCGCGGATGTCCTCCGGGACCCGCACCCCCTTCGCATGGCGGCCCATCACCTGGGACCGCTCGTCCACCTTGACCTGGTATCCCCCGACGAACTGCACCGAGCTGCCGGAGGCGTTCAGCTCCTCATAGGTCTCCACCAGCCGGTCGTAGCCGCCCGGGCTGATCTCGTTGTCCGGGTCCAGGAACGCCACCAGGTCCGTGGTGGCCGCACGCGCGCCCTGGTTGCGTGGCCGCGAGGCGCTGCCACTGCCCCCGTCGTCGAACCGGTGAAGGCTGATGTTCGAGCATTCCCTTGCCAGCGACTCGCAGATCTCCACCGTCTCAGGGTCACTCGAGCCATCGTCCACCAGGGCGACCTCCATCTGCGGCCACATCCGGTGGCGACGCAGACTGGGCAGGGAGACTGAGAGCAGGTAGCGGCCGTTGTCGAACACCGGGACGACCACGGTCAGCCGGGGTGCTCCCCCGGCGTCCTGGTTCGGCGCGACCGCAAAGCGTCGTCCCACGGGCCAGTCCACCTGGTAGGGGTCAGCGGCGTATCCGTCCAGGAGCTCTTCCCCGTCCTGCACGGCCCACCACTGAGAAGCCGGCTGCCGGGCCAGGGAGAACACGGTGTGCTCCGGAACTCCGCAGGTCTCGGTGTACTCGTGGACCGGGTGCTCGCCCAGCTGCCAGTCGGCGGCATCCACCAGCTGGGTGACGTAGTCACAGTCCGCGAAGCTGAAGGCGTTGAGCCGGTCCTGCAGATAGTGCTCGCCGTAGTGGGTGGCCGAAGACCACGGGGCCAGGTACGCGATCGACTCGGCACGGCAGAACTCGTCCAGTGCTGTGGCGTCCTGGAAGTCAGCCCGTGCTCGGAGGATCAGATCCTGATGCGTCTGGCGTTGCACGGAGGGGCGTGCCTGCTCGACGTCGTCGGCCAGGACCAGGACGCGGGCATTGTCCTGCCCCGGCTCCAGACCGACGGTGCTCAGAATGTGGTCGACGAGGTCGAACACCGTATGCCCGCTCAGCGCCCTGCGGATCCCATCGAGGCGGGCTCCGAGCTCCACCGGGGTGATCGGTCCGTCCAGCTCACCCAGGTCCTCCGGGACAGTGACTGACCTCACGTCCGGAAGGGCGTGGAAGACGGTGCTGGAGAAGGTGGAGAGGACCGAGAGTCCCTGAGCCTGCAGCTCGGCGGTGTCGCCATCCCACAGACTGCCGCCCAGCCTCGCCGTCCCCCCGGCCACGTGGTGCCGGAAGAGCTTGCGCAGGGCTCGGGTGTCCGCTCGATCCATCGGGCCCAGGGACAGCGACCGGAAGCGCCCGGGCAGAGCACGTTCTGTGTCGTTCAGATGCGGATCGACCACCATCAGGTCAACCCCGGAGTCGACCACACTGTCCAGCACCATCTCCAGGTCCTGGGCACGACGTTCCTCTGCCGGTCGACCTCCGTCATGGAGGACTCCGTTGCCCACCGATCGGAAGGTGCCGATGGGATGCGCCACCCGGGGATTCACCGCGAACGGCAGGTCATGCACCCTGCCCTGCGGCAGGTCGGCCTCACCGCTGGTCTGCTGGTGGGGGTCTGCCGAGAAGAGGTGGTCGACGTGGATCCAAGGGCCCGTCTTAGCCAGTCCTGTCCCGGTGGTGTCCAGGTACACCGTGGGGCAGCCGCGGTCTCGGGCGGTCTGAAGCACCTCCGTGAGCTGGTCATCCTGCCACAGCGAGGACTCGTGCACCCGCCCGGCGACCCACACCACCAGGTCCGGCATCGACTCGGACTCCTCGGGCCAGACATGTCCCGGGCGGATGCGGTCGATGCGGCGCACCGAGCCGTCGAACAGCTCCTGGGCGCGGTCGTCTCCGATCAGCCCGATCGCACGGTCGCGGGGGGCGTGACGCCGTGATCCACTGGTGGTGGGCAGCGCTCGAGCGGCGCTCAACAGCGCACGGCGCACGGCGTCGGGCAGCGGAGTCCGTGCGCGCTCGGCCATCCAGGCCCGATCGACGGGCAACACCTCGGTGTCATGGCGCTGCACGCGCAGGTGGCGCAGCTGCAGGGCACCCCTGCCCATCACTCGGAGGGCGATCAGGGCGTGGGTCGAGTCCGGTCGCAGCGCATGCAGTCGGGGTCCTCCGACACCGTGGAACGTTACCTCCGTCTTGGTTCCGGAACTGTCGAACTCCAGCACCGCCACCGTCACCTTGGCCGCCGACCCCGGATCGGAGCGCACCGCCAGATCGATGCTGAGCATCCGGGTGGAGCCCAGACCCGGCACCGAGGTCGTCAGCTCCGCGAAGTCGGCCATGCTCCCCCGGTGGATGAGGTAGTCGGCCTGGTCCTCACTGTGGTGGATCACCGAGAGCGAGCGGTCCCGAGTCTCCAGGGAGAAGACGTGACGGCGTCCCGGGGTCCACTGCCCCTCGGCCACCTCACCATGCATATTGTGCAGCCGGACCGGCCCCTGCAGTGTCCGGATGGACCCGCTTCCGGTGATCTCCCGCAACGTCCTGCCGGCGTGGGACTGGACCCGCAGGTGCCGCAGCTGCACGGAGCCGACACCGCGCAGCCTCAACGCCACCAGGTAGTGCGTGCAGTCCGCTCCGAAAAGGTGCAGATGCGGACCCCCCGGTCCGTGATGAGTGGTGCGCAGGGGCGCTCCGGTGCCGTCGAACTCCACGACCGCCACCTCCAGGGTGGCTGCCTGCTCTGGGCCGGGCCGTGCCGAGAGGTCGATGCTGAGCAGCTCAGCTGCGCCACGCTCGGGGACCCGCGTGGTCAGTGTGGTGAGGTCGGACTGGGTGCCGCGATGGACGAGGAGGTCCTCCTCCGACCGCAGATGATGCAGCACGAGGGCAGCACCGTCCTGGTGCTCGAGTTCGATCGAGTCCCGTCGCCCCGCAGTCCACTGACCCTCGTCCAGCACGTCGCCGGTCACCCCCGGCAGTGCCACCGGACCCTCCACCCGTTCAGTCTGCATCGGTGCGGTCAGCTCCTGAAGACGGTGGCCAGCGAGCCGATCGCGTCCACGGAGCACTCCACGCGCTGTCCCTCCCGAACCAGCCCGACCCCGGCGGGGGTCCCGGTGAGGATGACGTCCCCCGGCAGCAGCGTGAAGGCCTCTGAGACCGTGGAGACCAGCTCAGCCACACCGAACACCATGTCCGCCGTGGTGCCGTCCTGGACCAGCTCGCCGTCCAGATGGGTGGTGATGCGCAGGTCCTCGGTGTCCGCGACCTTCAGTCCGGTCTCGATCCAGGGACCCAGCGGGCAGGCGCCGTCGAAGCCCTTGGCCCGCGCCCACTGGCCGTCACCGCGCTGGGCATCACGGGCGGTGAGGTCATTGGCCACCGTGTACCCGAACACCACATCGTCCACCCGTTCGCGCGGAACGTCCTTGCAGATCGTCCCGATCACCACGGCCAGCTCGGCCTCGTAGGAGATCTCCTCGGACCAGCTGGGCAGGGTCACCGGCTCGCCGGGACCCACCACCGAGGTGTTGGGCTTGAGGAACATCATGGGCCGGGAGGGCACCTCGTTGCCCAGCTCGGCGGCGTGCTCGGCCCAGTTCCGGCCGATCCCCACCACCTTGGAGCGCGGGATGATCGGTGCGACCAGGCGCACCTCCTCCAGCGCATGGGTGCGCGAGGTGGGCTGGACGCCCTGGAAGAACGGATCCCCGTGCAGGGCGGTGACCGTCAGCTCCTCCAGGGGTGCGTCGGCCTCCCCCTCCACGAGTCCGTACTGAGGTTCAGCGTCAACGACGAATCGGGCAATGCGCATGGGCACCATCCTACGGAGGTGAAAGAGGTCCCGACGTCGGCCGCTCGAGGTGAGCGGGCCGGCGTCGGGAGGCCCTGGGGTCATCAGCCGGCGCTGCGCGCCGGTCAGGCCAGACGATAGAGCCAGCCGTGGCGGTCCTCGCCGCGTCCGGTCTGCAGCTCCAGCAGCTCACGGCGGATGTCCAGGGTGACGTCGCTGCCACCGGCGGACTCGATGACGTCCTCACCGTCGAACAGGCGCCCGATGGGGGTGATGACCGCAGCGGTGCCGCAGGCGAACACCTCGGTGATCTCCCCGCTGGCCACGCCCTCGCGCCACTCGTCCAGGGTGATGGTGCGCTCCTGGACGTCCAGTCCGCGGTCCTGTGCCAGCCGGATGACTGAGCGGCGCGTCACACCCTCCAGGATGGTGCCGGTGAGGGCGGGAGTGACGATGCGGCCGTCCCGGAACACGAAGAACACGTTCATCCCGCCGAGCTCCTCGACAGCGTTGTCCCGCGTGGGGTCCAGGAAGAGCACCTGGTCGCAGCCGTGGGCCGCGGCCTGCAGCTGAGGGGCGAGCGAGGCCGCGTAGTTCCCGCCGCACTTGGCCGCCCCGGTGCCGCCGTGACCGGCACGGGCGTAGTCCCGGGAGACCCAGATCGAGACCGGCTTGAGCTCGCCGCCGAAGTAGTTGCCGGCGGGTGAGGCGATGACCTTGTAGGCCACCTGGCGGGACGGACGCACGCCCAGGAAGCTCTCCGAGGCGTACATGAACGGGCGCAGGTACAGGGCCTGACCGTCGCCGGAGGGCACCCACGCCTGATCGGTGGAGACGAGCAGGCGCAGCGACTCCAGGAACATCTCCTCCGGCAGCTCCGGCAGGGCCAGACGCCGGGCCGACTGGTTCAGCCGTGCGGCGTTGGCCTGGGGACGGAAGGTCCAGACCGAACCGTCCTCGTGGCGGTAGGCCTTCAGCCCCTCGAAGATCTCCTGGGCGTAGTGCAGCACCGCCGCGGCAGGCGACATCTGGATGGGCCCGAAGGGCTCGATGCGGGCTTCATGCCAGCTGCCTCCGGCGCCACCTGCGCCGTCGGCGTCCCTGGTCCAGTCGATCGAGACCATGTGGTCCGTGAAGTGGTCGCCGAAGCCGGGGTCAGCCAGGATCTGCTCCCGCTCTGCGTCGGAGAGCGGTGCGGGGTGGGGATGGACGGCGAAGTCGGTGGTCACGGAAGGTGCCTTTCTCTGGTCACGGGTCGCACCGGACGACCGGTGGGTCGGGGTGGGACGGTCCGCCGAGGCGTCAGCAGGGTCCCTGTCAGGGCGCCACGGTCCTGACCATCATAGGTGGCCGTCACAGCGCAGGTGATCTTGATCACGTGCTGTGGGCGACCCCGGGGGCCTGGGGATCAGCCGGTCACGCTGGCGGCGATCGCGTCGCCGATCTGCCCGGTGCTGCGCGACGAGCCGTTCGAGCGCTCGGCGATGTCCGCGTGGACCGCCTCCTCGATCCGGCGGGCCGCCTCGGTGCGACCGGCCTGCTCGAGCAGCAGCGCGCCCGAGAGGATGGCCGCCGTGGGGTCGGCCTTCTGCTGCCCGGCGATGTCCGGAGCCGAACCGTGGACCGGCTCGAACATGGAGGGACCGGTGCCGGAGATGTTCAGGTTGCCGGAGGCGGCCAGGCCGATCCCTCCGGTCACGGCGGCGGCGAGGTCGGTGAGGATGTCCCCGAACAGGTTGTCGGTGACGATCACGTCGAACCGGGCCGGATCGGTGGTCATGAAGATGGTGGCGGCGTCCACATGCAGATAGTCGTGCGTGACCTCGGGGAACTCAGCGGCGACCTGCTCCACCGTCCGACGCCACAGGTGACCGGCGTGGACCAGGACATTGTGCTTGTGCACCAGGGTGACGTGGCGGCGAGGCCGCTGCTGGGCGCGCTCGAAGGCGTGGCGCACCACGCGTTCCACGCCGTGCGCGGTGTTCACCGAGACCTCGGTGGCGATCTCCTGGGGGGTCCCGGTGCGCAGGGCGCCGCCGTTGCCCACATAGGGCCCTTCGGTGCCTTCGCGGACCACCACGAAGTCGATCTCGCCGGGATCGGCCAACGGGCTGGGCACTCCGGGGTAGAGCTTGGCCGGGCGCAGGTTGGCGGCGTGGTCCAGGCTGAAGCGCAGCTTCAGCAGCAGCTCACGCTCGATCAGACCGGAGGGGATCCTGGTGTCGTTCGGGGCCGCGCCCACGGCACCGAACAGGATGGCGTCGTAGCCGCGCAGCTGCTCCAGGGTCTGCTCGGAGAGGGTCTCCCGGGTCTGGAGCCAGTGGTCTGCCCCGAGCTGGAAGTCTGTGGTGGTGACCTCCGGGTCCCCCGCGGCCTCCGTGGCCGCCAGCAGCACCTTCAGCGCCTCCGCCGTGACCTCCGGGCCGATGCCGTCCCCGCCGATCACGGCGATGGACAGCGGACCGGGCTGCGCCGACGCTGCACCGGCAGGGCTGACAGGGGCAGAGGTCTCAGGAGTGCTCACCATGACGGTGATCGTAGACCCGCCCTCCGCCACCGTTCCAGCATGTGGTCTCAGTGTCCACGATGTGGACTCCTGGCCGATCGCGGGGCAAGGGCCGAGCCGGGATCAGGCCTCGGCGGGGTCCTCATGGCGCGGGAAGACGCCGGACGGGGCCGGAAGCTCGCTGCCCGGCACCAGGGCGTCGTCCCAGGCGGCGAACGAGCGCGGCCCGGTCCCGGAGGCAGCGGTGCGTCCGGCATCTCCCCCGGCATCCACACCCAGCAGATCGAGCAGGCGGGTGGCCGAGGCGGGCATGACCGGCTGCACCAGCAGCACGACCCGCCGCACCGCCTCCAGGGTCACGTACAGCACGGTGGCCATCCGCTCCGGGTCGGTCTTGCGCAGCACCCAGGGCTGCTGCTCGGCGAAGTACGCGTTGACGTCGCCCAAGAACCCCCAGGTCCGCTCCAGCGCATGGTGGAAGTCCTGTTCGGCGTACGCCGCGCGGGAGATCTCCAGCAGCTGCGCGGCCTGGTCCAGCACCGCACGGTCGGGATCAGTCAGCTCGCCGGGTGTGGGGACCTTCCCGTCCAGGTTCTTGGCCACCATGGACAGCGACCGCTGCGCCAGGTTGCCCAGGTTGTTGGCCAGGTCGGCGTTCTTGCGGCCCACCACGGCCTCATGGCTGTAGGAGCCGTCCGCTCCGAAGGGGAACTCGCGCAGCAGGAAGAAGCGCACGGCATCCAGGCCGTAGCGGGCCACCCAGTCGGCCGGGGCCACCACATTGCCCAGCGACTTGGACATCTTCTCCCCGTTGTTGTTCAGGAAGCCGTGGATCATCACTCGCCGCGGCAGCTCGATGCCGGCGCTCATCAGGAAGGCGGGCCAGAAGACACAGTGGAAGCGGGAGATGTCCTTGCCGATCACGTGCAGATCGGCCGGCCAGTACCGCTGGAACTGCTCGGACTGCTCGTCCGGGAACCCAGCGCCGGTGAGGTAGTTCGTCAGGGCGTCCACCCATACGTACATCACATGGTCGGCAGAGGGCGCTTCGCCGGTGGCCGGCACGGGGACGTCGATCCCCCAGTCGAAGGAGGTGCGGGAGATGGACAGGTCCTCCAGTCCGGACTCCACGAAGCGGATGACCTCGTTGAAGCGGTACTGCGGCGCGGCGAAGTCCGGACGGGTGCGGTAGAGCTCCAGCAGCCGCTCCTGGTACTGGGACAGGCGGAAGAACCAGCTCTCCTCCTCGGTCCAGGTCACCTCGGTGCCGGTCTCCACGGCACAGCGCTGACCGTCCTCGCGGACCTCGGTCTCCTCCTCGGTGAAGAAGCGCTCGTCACGCACGGAGTACCACCCCGCATAGCGATCCAGGTAAATGTCCCCGTTGGCCTCCATCCGGCGCCAGATCTCCTGGCTGGCGGCATGGTGGTCCTGGTCGGTGGTGCGGATGAAGCGGTCGTAGGAGACGTCCAGCACCTCATCGTCCATCCGCTGGAAGGCCGCCGCGTTGCGCGTGGCCAGCTCCATCGGGGTGATGCCCTCCCGCTCGGCGGTCTGGGCCATCTTCTGACCGTGCTCGTCCGTCCCGGTCAGGAAGAACACGTCTCGTCCGTCCAGCCGCTGGAACCGGGCCATCGCATCGGTGCCCACCATCTCGTAGGCATGGCCGATGTGCGGCTCCCCGTTGGGGTAGTGGATGGCGGTGGTCAGGTAGTACGGCGCAGAGGAGGTCACCGCAGAAACATATCGCACTCCCACCGGCGGTCGCCTCCTGTGGCCCAGCACGACGACGGCCTGTCACCTGAGCAGGCAGGTGACAGGCCGAGGTCAGTGCCGATCCCGCGTCAGCGGCAGGGCCGTCAGTCCTCCAGGTCGATGCCGGCCACCTTGGCCGCACCGATGGCCTCACCGACCTGCTGAGCCACCCCGGCGGGCAGGGTGGCGTCCAGGGTGAGGATGGCCATGGCCTCGCCGCCCTCCACCTGACGGGAGACGTCCATGCCGGCGATGTTCACGCCCTGCTCGCCCAGGACCTGGCCAATCGTGCCGATCACGCCGGGACGGTCGGTGTAGCGGAACACCAGCAGGTGCTCGGCCATGGTGACCTCGAGGTCGTAGCCGTCGATCCCCACGACCTTCTGGATCTGCTTGGGCCCGGTCAGCGTGCCGGAGACCGAGACCTGGGTGCCGTCCGAGGTGGCCCCCTTGAGGGTGACGGTGTTGCGGTAGGCCGGGGACTCGGGGGTGGTGGTCAACCGGGTCTCGATGCCCCGCTGTTCGGCCAGGACCGGAGCGTTGACATAGGAGACCTGGTCGGAGACCACGTCGGTGAACAGGCCCTTCAGGGCGGCCAGCTGCAGGGACTTGACGTCCTTGTCGGCGATCTCTCCGGCCACCACCAGTTCCACGGCCGTGAGCGAGTCTCCGGCGGTGAGCGCCGTGAGGATCCGGCCCAGCTTCTCGGCCAGGGGGATGCCAGGGCGCACGTCAGGGTGGATCACGCCACCGGCCACGTTGACCGCGTCCGGCACCAGCTCGCCGGCCAGGGCCAGCCGCACGGACTTGGCCACCGAGATGCCGGCCTTCTCCTGCGCCTCGGCGGTGGAGGCGCCCAGGTGCGGAGTGACCACGGCGTTGTCGTACGCGAAGAAGTCCAGGTCGGTGGCGGGCTCGGTGGAGAAGACGTCGATCGCGGCTCCGCCGATCGCACCGGACTCCAGGGCGCGGGCCAGGGCGTCCTCGTCGATCAGCCCGCCGCGGGCCACGTTGATCACGTAGGCGGTGTCCTTCATCGTCTCGAACTGCGCATCCGAGATCATGCCGACCGTCTCGGGGGTCTTGGGCATGTGGATGGTGATGAAGTCGGCCTGGGCCAGCAGCTCGTCCAGCTCCACCAGCTGCGCGCCGATCTGCGCCGCACGGGCCGAGGTGACGAAGGGGTCGTACGCCAGGATCTCCATGCCGAAGGACTTCATGCGCTCGGCCACCAGGGTGCCGATCCGTCCCAGTCCGATGATGCCCAGCTTCTTCTCGTAGAGCTCCACGCCGGAGTACTTGGAGCGCTTCCACTCCCCCGCCTTCAGGGCGCGGTTGGCCGGGGCGATGTTGCGGGCCACGCCCAGGATGTGACCGCAGGTCAGCTCAGCGGCCGAGAGGATGTTGGAGGTGGGGGCGTTGACCACCATGACGCCGGCCTGGGTGGCGGCCTTGGTGTCCACGTTGTCCAGGCCCACGCCGGCCCGAGCGATGACCTTGAGGCGGGACGCGGCGGCGATCGCCTCCTGATCCATCTTCGTGGCCGAGCGGATCAGCACGGCATCGGCCTCCGGCAGCTGCGCCAGCAGCTTCGCTCGGTCCGCTCCGTCGGTCTGGCGGATCTCGAAGTCCGGCCCCAGGGCCTCGACCGTGGCTGGGGAGAGCTCTTCGGCGATCAGGACGACGGGCTTGGTTGCTGACACAGGGATTCCACCTTCGGGGGTCATGGAGGGTGGCCGGAGCAGATGTCGGCCGGGCGAGTTGAATTCTATGACGACGACGACGCCTCACCCGCCGGGGCAGCGAACGTGACGCTGGACCCCACCGGGTGCGACGTCGTCGGGAGTCCCCAGGTGCCCCGCCGCGCAGGCCGCAGCGGGGCACCTGGGGAGCTCACGCGGATCAGCGCGCTGCAGTGCCCTCGGTGTAGTCGTCGTCCGAGTCCTTCAGCCAGGAGAACATCTGGCGCAGTTCCCGGCCGGTCTTCTCGATCGGGTGGGCCTCGCCGGCGGCGCGCAGCTTCGAGAACTCCGGCGCCCCGGCGGCCTGGTCGTCCATGAAGCGCTTGGCGAAGGTGCCGTCCTGGATGTCGGCCAGCACGGCCTTCATGTTCTCCTTGACGCGCTCGTCGATCACGCGGGGGCCGGAGACGTAGTCGCCGTACTCGGCGGTGTCGGAGACGGACCAGCGCTGCTTGGCGATGCCGCCCTCGACCATCAGGTCCACGATCAGCTTCAGCTCGTGCAGCACCTCGAAGTAGGCGATCTCGGGCTGGTAGCCGGCCTCGGTCAGGGTCTCGAAGCCGTACTGGATCAGCTGGGAGGCACCGCCGCAGAGCACAGCCTGCTCACCGAACAGGTCGGTCTCGGTCTCCTCGGTGAAGGTGGTCTCGATGACGCCCGCACGGGTGCCGCCCACACCCTTGGCGTAGGCCAGGGCGAGATCCTTGGCCTGACCGGAGGCGTCCTGCTCCACGGCGATCAGCGCCGGCACGCCACGGCCGGCCTCGAACTCGCGGCGGACCACGTGACCGGGGCCCTTCGGGGCCACCAGGGCCACGTCCACACCGGCCGGCGGCTGGATGAAGCCGTAGCGGATGTTGAAGCCGTGGGCGAAGAACAGGGCGTCCCCGTCCTGCAGGTTCGGGGCGATGTGCTCCTTGTAGACCTCGGCCTGGACCTGGTCCGGGGTGAGGATCATGATCAGGTCGGCCTCGGCGGCAGCCTCTGCCACGGTGACCACACGCAGGCCCTCGGCCTCAGCCTTGGCACGGGACTTCGAGCCCTCGGCCAGGCCGATGCGCACATCCACGCCCGAGTCGCGCAGGCTCAGCGAGTGGGCGTGGCCCTGGGAGCCGTAGCCGATGACGGCGACGGTGCGGCCCTGGATGATCGAGAGGTCGGCGTCGTCCTCGTAGTACTTCTTGGTCACAGCGGTTCTCCTTGCGGTGAGGTGTTCTTCAGGTTCAGGGGGTCAGAGGTCTGGGGTCAGGACTTGTGGATGGCACGGTCGGTCATGGACTTACCGCCGCGCGCCACGGCGATGGTGCCCGAACGGACGAGCTCGCGGATGCCGAAGGGCTCCAGGACCTCCAGCAGCGCGGTCAGCTTGTCCGCCGCACCGGTGGCCTCGATGGTCACCGAGTCCGTGGAGACGTCCACCACCGCGGCACGGAACAGCTCGACGGCCTGGACCACCTGGGAGCGGGTTCCGGCATCGGAGCGGACCTTGACCAGCAGGTGGTCCCGCTGGACGGAGGCCTCCGGCGCCAGCTCCACGATCTTGATCACGTTGATCAGCTTGTTCAGCTGCTTGGTGACCTGCTCGAGCAGGTCGCCTTCGGCGTCCACCACCACGGTGATGCGGGAGACGCCCTGCAGTTCGGTGGGCCCCACGGCCAGGGAATGGATGTTGAACGCCCGGCGGGCGAACAGGGAGGAGACCCTGGTCAGCACGCCCGGGACGTCCTCCACCAGGACGGACAGTGTGTGTCGTGCCATGGCTCAGTCCTCCTCGTTCCAGTCCGGTGAGATGTCGCGGGCGACCTGGATGTCGTCGTTGCTGACGCCGGCCGGCACCATCGGCCAGACCATCGAGTCCCGCGAGACCACGAAGTCGATCACCACGGGCCGGTCGTTGATGGCCAGGGCCTGTTCGATCACCGCGTCCAGGTCCTCCTCGCGCTCACAGCGCAGACCCGCGCAGCCATAGGCCTCGGCCAGCTTGACGAAGTCGGGGATGCGCACGGTGTCGTGACCGGTGTTCAGGTCGGTGTTGGAGTAGCGGGACTCATAGAAGAGCGTCTGCCACTGACGGACCATGCCCAAGGAGGAGTTGTTGATGATGGCGACCTTGATCGGGATCTGGTTGATCACGCAGGTGGCCAGCTCCTGGTTGGTCATCTGGAAGCAGCCGTCGCCGTCGATCGCCCAGACGGTGCGGTCCGGGTTGCCCACCTGGGCGCCCATCGCCGCCGGGACCGAGAAGCCCATGGTGCCCAGTCCGGCCGAGTTCAGCCACTGGTGGGGGCGTTCGTAGCCGACGAACTGGCTGGCCCACATCTGGTGCTGCCCCACGCCGGCCACGTACACGGCCTCGGGTCCGGAATGCTCGTAGAGCTTCTCGATGACCTTCTGGGGGGCCATGAGACCGTCGTCCGGCGCGGTGAAGCCCATGGGGTAGGTCTCAGTGATGCTGTCCAGCACCTTCCACCAGTCGGAGAGGTCGACCGGTCCGTCCTCCTCCTGGCTCTCCCGCACGGCGCCGGTCAGTTCGGGGATGATCTCCTTGACCGAGCCCACGATCGGCACGTCAGCGGACCGGTTCTTGGAGATCTCCGCCGGATCGATGTCGGCGTGGATGACCTTGGCCCCCGGAGCGAAGCTGTCCAGCTGTCCGGTCACGCGGTCGTCGAAGCGTGCACCCAGGGTGATGAGCAGGTCTGACATCTGCAGTGCGGTCACTGCCCCGACAGACCCGTGCATGCCGGGCATGCCCAGGTGCTGGCGATGCGAATCCGGGAACACGCCACGTGCCGTCAGCGTGGTGACCACGGGCGCCCCCGTGGCCTCGGCCAGCTCCATCAGCTCCTGGCTGGCATGTCCCCGCGAGACTCCGCCGCCTACATAGAGCACGGGTCGCTGAGACTGCTGGATCAGCCGTGCGGCCTCACGCACCTGCTTCGAATGGCCGCGCACCACGGTGCGGTAACCCGGCAGGTCGATCTTCGGCGGCCACGAGAAGTCCATGCTGCCCTGCTGGGCGTCCTTGGAGATGTCGATCAGCACCGGACCGGGCCGACCGGTGGTGGCGATGTGGAATGCCTCGGCCAGCGCCTGCGGGATGTCCTCAGCGCGGGTGACCAGGCGCGAATGCTTGGTGATGGGCATGGTGATGCCCACGATGTCCGCCTCCTGGAAGGCGTCGGTGCCGATCACGGCCGAGGAGACCTGGCCGGTGATGAAGACCACGGCTTCGGAGTCCATGTGGGCATCGGCGATCGCGGTCACCAGATTGGTGGCTCCGGGTCCGGAGGTGGCGATCGCCACCCCCGGCCGTCCGGTCACCAGGTAGTAGCCCTGGGCGGCATGCCCGGCACCCTGTTCGTGACGGACCAGCACGTGACGGATCTGGCTGGAGTCCATCAGCGGGTCATAGGTCGGCAGAATGGCTCCGCCGGGCAGACCGAAGACGTCGGTGACGCCCAGTTCCTCCAGGGAACGGACGATGGCCTGCGAACCGGTCATCGGCGTCGGCTCGAAGACGCGGTTGGGCCCCGGGACCAGGCTGTCGGTCGACGCCTCTGACCTGGACCGGTTCTCTCGGGACGGATGCGCGGGCATCACCGAGGGGGTGATGCGTGCTCCTGTGCTCATGTGCTCTGCCCTCGACTTCAGATGTACGTGTGATGTACCTGGGTCCGACCGGGTGTTCCCCGGTCCGGCCGCCTGGCGGCGGTGCATGCTGTGCGGCCCAGGCCGACCGGGTGGTCGACCTGCACTGCGGTCCAACAGAAAACCCCCGACGACGGCCGGTCGGCCTGCTCGGGGGTGGGCGCGTGGCGGCGGGCTCACCCGCCGGACTGAGGATTCCTCAGGCCACGCGCTGGATAACGACGATGCGTCGGGAGCATCCGGTGCTGAACATGGATCCAGTATTCCTGAGCGTGCGCACCGAGTGTCAATCACCCCACCGCGCGTCTCGCATAGTGAGACGCATGTCCACCTGGTGGACGGCGTGCGGGTGGACCCACACGCCGTCCTGGGGTCACCCGCAGTAGGCGCCCTCAGCGGCAGAATGGACCAGCTTGGCGTACTTGCCGAGCACGCCGGTGGTGAACTTGGCCGCCATCGGCTGCCAGCCCTCACGGCGTCCGGCCAGCTCCGACTCGTCGACCAGCAGGTCGATGGTGCGGGCGGCGATGTCCACCCGGATCCGATCCCCGTCACGGACGAAGGCGATCGGGCCGCCGTCGGCCGCCTCGGGAGCGATATGGCCGATGCACAGACCGGTGGTGCCGCCGGAGAATCGTCCGTCCGTCAGCAGGAGCACGTCCTTGCCCAGGCCAGCGCCCTTGATGGCACCGGTGATGGCCAGCATCTCGCGCATGCCGGGACCACCCTTGGGGCCCTCGTACCGGATGACCACCACGTCACCGGCCTGCAGCTCTCCGGCCTCCAGAGCGTCCATGGCGTGGCGCTCCCGCTCGAACACGCGGGCCGTTCCTTCGAAGACCTCGGCATCGAAGCCGGCCGACTTCACCACGGCACCCTCAGGGGCCAGCGAGCCGTGCAGCACGGCGATGCCTCCGTTGTGGTGCATCGGGTTGTCCAACTGGCGCAGGACCTTGCCGTCCAGGGCGGGAGGATCGATCTCGGCCAGGTTCTCCGCCACGGTCTTGCCGGTGACGGTCAGTGCATCCCCGTGGATCAGTCCGGCGTCCAGCAGCGCCTTCATGATGACCGGGACGCCGCCGACCTGGTCGACATCGAACATGACGTACTCGCCGAAAGGCTTGAGGTTGCCCAGGTGCGGGACCTTGTCCCCGATCCGGTTGAAGTCCTCCAGCGTCAGGTCCACCTCGGCCTCACGGGCGATGGCCAGCAGGTGCAGGACGGCGTTGGAGGAGCCGCCGAAGGCCATCGTCACCGCGATCGCGTTCTCGAAGGCCTTCTTGGTCAGGATGTCTCGGGAGGTGATGCCCAGTCGAAGCAGGTTCACCACGGCCTCGCCCGATCGGCGGGAGAAGGCGTCGCGGCGACGGTCAGCCGAGGGCGGAGCGGCAGAGCCGGGCAGGGACATCCCGAGGGCCTCACCGATGCAGGCCATCGTGTTGGCGGTGTACATGCCGCCGCAGGCACCTTCTCCGGGGCAGATGGCCCGCTCGATCGCATCCAGATCCTTCTCGCTCATCAATCCGCGAGCGCAGGCGCCGACCGCCTCGAAGGCATCGATGAGCGTGACCTCCTTGGTGGTCCCGTCCTCGAGCTGGGCATAGCCGGGCATGATCGTTCCGGCGTAGACGAAGACGCTGGCCAGGTCAAGGCGCGCAGCCGCCATGAGCATGCCGGGCAGGGACTTGTCGCAGCCGGCGAGCAGGACGGACCCGTCCAGTCGCTCGGCCTGCATCACCGTCTCCACCGAGTCGGCGATGATCTCTCGGGAGACCAGAGAGAAGTGCATGCCATCGTGACCCATGGAGATGCCGTCCGAGACGGAGATGGTCCCGAACTCGAGGGGGTATCCGCCTCCGGCATGGACGCCGTCCTTGGATGCCTGCGCCAGGCGGTCCAGGGAGAGGTTGCAGGGAGTGATCTCGTTCCACGAGCTGGCGATGCCGATCTGCGGCTTGGCGAAGTCGTCGTCGCCCATGCCCACAGCGCGGAGCATGCCGCGAGCGGGGGCTCGCTCCATGCCGTCCGTCACCTGGCGTGAGCGCGGCTTGATGTCGATCGAGGGCTGAGTGGCGTCGGCGGTGCCGGAGTCTGCGGTGGAGCTGGTCATGGCGCCCATCCTAGATCCGAGCTCCGTCCGGCCGACCAGAGTGACTGGTGCATGACGCGGACAGAGGCACGACGACAGCCTCCCGGTCTCCCAGCGGACCGATGGACCGCGCCGCCGCCGTCCGCTCTCAGCGGAGTCCGGCCTGTCCAGGAGATCCGCATCACAACGTTCCCTAAAATACTGGGCATGGACAGCGGGGACCTGAAACGTGCGCTGCGCCGGGTCTTCGACACCCAGGTGCTCAATCACGGCGACTACAACCTGGTCTACGGTCAGCCGTCCGGCTCCGGTCCGGCGCTGGTCATCGGCTACCGACGTCAGCCGCTCGAGCTGCTGCTGTGCCCCGTGGATGTGGCGTCAGCCGCCGGGCAGGAATCCTGTGGTGCAGCACCGCCGTCAGCTCCGCTGGCCAGCGTCGCGCTCACCAACGTCGCCACCCTCGCGGACACGGGCCACGGGTACCAGGTGGAGACGGTCACCGGATATCGCACCTGGTTCGAGGTCTCGCCGACTCCCGCCGTCCCCGTCGGCGCCGCTCGTGACCACGAGGAGGGCTTCGTGGTGCTGGACCAGGCGGATGACTCAGAGGACTTCCACCAGTTCATGGGGCATTTCATGGACACTTTGGACGCCTTCTACTCCGAGACCCCGGAATGACCACCGGAGCCGTCCTCCTCGAGCCCACCTAGGGGTGACCGAGATCGCATCCAGCGGATTGGCGGTCGCTGAGATGCTCTGGTACAGTTTTTCCTCGTTGCACAGACCGGAAACGGTCTGGAGAACACTGCGCCTCTAGCTCAACTGGCAGAGCAATTGACTCTTAATCAATGGGTTCCGGGTTCGAGTCCCGGGGGGCGCACCACGGCTTCACCACACGGCATCCAGACCTGACGGTCCGGGTGCCGTTCGTGCTTCACCCCAGCTTCACCCACTGTTCCCACCCGGCGCTAGTCTCCGCCCACTCATCCGTGACAGGATGTCCTCAGATGTGGGGAACATCACCGCCCGTCGGCCCGGCTGGGTCCGTGTGGGCGTCGTTCCCATGAGCTGGAGGAGCTGGGTTCGTGTTCCATCACTGGGTGGCCGCTGTGGCGGCCTCGGTCCTGGCCCTCTCGACCTCAGCGATCTCCCCTGCCGTCCAGGAGCAGGCCGAGACGGCGGCAGACTCCTCCGTCCTGTCCTCAGCCGTCACCGCTGTGCACTCGGACTACTCTCCCCAGGCCAGCCCTAGCTGGCCGCGCGGGCGCAGCACCGGTGAACGGATCGTCCGCACCGTCTCCTCCGAGCGGACGGCGGCTCACGGAGCGTTGGCCCCCTCCTCCGTCGTGCAGGGTGGCACTGCCCTGGCCCATCCGATCGGCCCAGATGCCCCGATCTCCTCCGTCTACGGGTGGCGCACCAATCCCACCGGTCTCGGAGACCCTGTCCAGTTCCACATCGGCCAGGACTTCGCCGTTCGCTGCGGAACTCCCGTCCGAGCCGCCGCCGCGGGGACCGTCACCTGGTCGGGATGGAAGGGCACGGGTGGGCTGCGGGTGGACATCGACCATGCCGACGGTCTGGCCACCGCCTATCGCCACAATTCGCTCATCCTGGCCCAACCCGGCGACCAGGTCGCCCAGGGTGACATCATCGCCCTGGTGGGGACCACCGGGAACTCCACGGGGTGCCACCTGCACTTCGAGGTGACCGTGGACGGCACCTACGTGAACCCCGCTCATCTGCTGCCGGGAGGCCGCGGTCTGGCGCCGATCCGGGTCAATGCTCCCGTCACCGCCGAGCGCCCGTCCGCACCGAGCGGAGCCTCCGGCCCTGTGGTGCAGGACTCGACCAGACCTCAGGTCCCGACGACGCCCCGCACCCACCAGCGTGAGGAGATCTCGCGCTCCGCCCAGGCCGAGATCGCCCCTCGGAGCCAGCGCACCGCACGGTCGTCCAGCCCCGTCCCGGGCACCCGGTCACCCGCGGCGTCGTCTCAAGCCAGCTCAGCACCGACACCTGCAACGGCCTCGTCGACGCGTCCCGAATCTCAGCGGCCGGTCCCTCGCCCCACACCGGTCAAGGAGCCCTCGGCACCCCCGGCCCCGAAGTCGACCCCGGCCCCGGCAGCGAGCCCTCTCGACCCTGTCCAGGCCGTCCCGGCCCCCACACCGTCGGAGCCCGCGGCTCCCGCACTCCCTGCCGTGCCTGCCGAACCTGCCGAACCTGCCGTGCCTGCCGAACCTGCCGAACCGACTGAGCCGGCCGAGACCATCCCGTCCTCACCGCAGCCTGAACCAGCTGAGCCGTCGTCACCGGCAGCGCCGGCAACCCCCTCGGAGCCCGCGGAGCCCGTCGCTGCGCTGCCACCCGAGCCACTCACCGCCGCCCAGGCCGCACAGTGGTGTCTGATCCAGGCGGAGGAGGAGGACCCCGAGCACGCCGACCCGGTGGCGGGACATCTCGATGCCGAGGGTGTGCCCCGGGCCGCCTCCGAGGAGCTGCTGGCGGTGCTCGCTCCCGAACCGCTGTGGCTGACCGAGCTGCCCGACTGCACGGACCAGGATTTCCTGGACTCCGCGGCCGAGGTCCGCAATGAGGATCCAGCCGCTGCGGCGCAGCCGCGGGTGAGCGAGGACGATGAGATCGCCTCCTCCGAGTCCAGCGCACAGGATGAGGCTCCGACGTCCTGATCGGTTTGTCCACGTTTGCGGCACCTCGGCGGCAGTGCCAGAGTGGGTCCATGACCACCCCTGAACGTCTCTCGCCGGGCCAGCCCGCTCCCGCCTTCACCCTTCCGAACCAGGACGGATCGCCCGTCTCCCTGAGCGACTTCGCCGGACGTCAGGTCATCGTGTACTTCTACCCGGCCGCCGCCACCCCGGGGTGCACCAAGCAGGCCTGCGACTTCCGTGACTCCCTGGCGAGCTTTCAGGCCGAGGGATATGCCGTCGTCGGGATCTCTCCGGATCCCCAGGCCAAGCTGGCCCGGTTCCGCGATGCCGAGGGACTGACCTTCCCTCTGCTCTCTGATCAGGACCACACCGTGTCCGCCGCCTACGGAGCCTGGGGAGAGAAGAAGAACTACGGACGCGTCTACGAGGGCCTGATCCGGTCCACGGTGGTGGTGGCCGAGGACGGGACCGTCGCTCTGGCCCAGTACAACGTGCGGGCGACCGGACACGTGGCCAAGCTGCGGCGGGACCTGGGGCTGGACTGACCCACGGAGGCCGAGCCCCTCCACCCGGTACCATGGGTGCCTGTGCCCGGACGCTGTGCGGCCGGGGACTTCATGCGGGCGTGGCGGAATTGGCAGACGCGCTGGATTTAGGTTCCAGTGTCTCCGGACGTGGGGGTTCAAGTCCCCCCGCCCGCACCACTCTTCGACAGGGGGATGACGTCCATGGACCTCTCACGCCGGACCGTCCTCTCCGCCGCTGCCACCGCCCTGGCCTTCTCCGTCACCGGCTGTGCCCACACCCTCCGCTCAGCAGGCCAGCAGACCACTTCCCCGGCGCCGACGCCCACCACACCTGAACCCACCGTCAGCACGGTGCACCCCCTGCGGGTGGGCACGGCCGCACCACCGCGCACCCTGGACCCGGCCTGGGCCGATGACGCCGAGTCCCACCGCGTCACCCGCCAGGTCGCTGAGACGCTGGTCGGCGTGGATCCGGACACCGGGGCGCCGACTCCCCTGCTCGCCACGCGGTGGACCATCACCCCGGATGGGCTGCAGTACACCTTCACCCTCCGACCGGACGTCCTCTTCCATGACGGCACGGAGCTGACCGCTGAGACCGTGGTGGCCAACGTGGAACGGTGGTCCCGGCTGCCCGAGGAGCTGGGGGCGGGCCGCCTCGCCCAAATGCCGCGACTGAGCTTCGACTCGGTGTTCGGCGGCTACGCCGGCGAGGACGGGTGCCGGTTCGACAGCGTCGAGGCGACAGATGAGGCGACCCTGGTCATCACCCTCACCGAACCCGTCATCTTCCTGCTCGACGCCCTGACCGCCCCTTCCTTCGCGATCACCTCCCCGGCCTCCTGGGAGCAGGCCCAGACCCGCATGGCCCAGACCCCGGACTCCCAGCTTCCCGAGACACGCGTTGCCGGCACCGGCCCGTACCGCTGGGCCGAGGCCGGGGAGCTCGACGAGGCCCCGCAGGATGACCGACGGCCTCTGCGCCTGGAGATCTGGGATCAGTACTGGGGAGGCAGGCCACAGATGGGGCCGGTCACCCTGCAGGTCTCGCCCCGAGCCGAGGACCGCCTGCGCGATCTGCGCCGTGACGAGCTGGACGTGTTCGACGTGGTCACGCCGGACCTGCTGCGTCCCCTCGTGCAGGGCGGTGCACAGATCCTGCAGCGCGACCCGGTGTCCGTGCTGTACCTGGGCATGAACCTGAGCCACCCGGTGATGAACCGGCTCTATGTCCGACAGGCCGTGGCCCACGCGGTCGATCGGCGTGCACTGGCCACCGAGGAGTTCCTGGCCGGCACCTCCACAGCACACTTCTTCGTACCGCCGTCTCTGGGCGTGGACCCGGAGGAGCTCACCACCTACGGATACGACCCGGCTGAAGCGGAGCGGCTCCTGAGGCTGAGCTCCTATGAGGGAGAGGAACTGGAGTTTCTGTACCCGGTGTACACGGCTCGGCCCTACCTTCCCTCCCCCGAGCGGATCTATGCCCGGATCTCGGCCGATCTGGGTCGAGTGGGCATCAGGGTGCGGCCCGTCCCCGTGCCGTGGGACGAGGACTACGCCCACCGGGTCCGCTCCCACTCGACACGGGCGTTCCACCTCGGTGGACGGACGGCCCAGTTCCGAGATCCGCACAGCTTCATCGAACCGCTGTTCGGACGGGACAACGCTGAGTTCGCCTACCAGAACCGGCGGGTCTCCGAGACGATCGACCTGGCCCGCGGTGCCGCTGATCCCAGTGCGCGGCGGGACCTCTACGCCCAGGCTGCCGCGTCGGTGGCACTGGATCTGCCTGCCCTCCCGCTGGCATTCCCGATCTCCGCTCTGGCCGCCGGACCTCGGATCCAGTCCTATCCGGTCTCCCCCGTCCTGGATGAACGTTTCGACCGGGTGGTCCCGGTCCCGGAACAGGGATGACGGGGCGCACACCCTCGCGGCAGTAGTAGAGTCAGGGGGTGGCCGAGGTCTGCAGAACGCCGCTGTGACGCGCCTGACAGCCGGCCCCCGACACCATCACCAGCCTTCCCAGGAGAAGATCGTGACCCAGCAGAGCCCGAACACCACCTACGACGTCGTCCTGGTGGGCGGTGGCATCATGAGCGCCACCCTGGGCGCGTTCCTGAAGGAGCTGGAGCCGAACTGGTCGATCGCGCTCTACGAGAACCTGCATCAGGCCGGACTGGAGTCCTCGGATCCCTGGAACAACGCCGGCACCGGTCACGCCGCTCTCTGCGAGCTGAACTACGCCCCGCTGGGTGCCGACGGAACGGTCGACCCGGCCAAGGCCGTGGGCATCAACGAGCAGTACCACGTCTCGCGCCAGTTCTGGTCCTACCTGGTGCAGCAGGGGCAGCTGGGTGACCCCAAGACCTTCATCAACCCGCTGCCGCATATGAGCTTCGTGTGGGGCGATGCGCACGCGGACTACCTGCAGAAGCGCTACGAGGCGTTGAGCAGCCAGCCTCTGTTCCAGACGATGGAGCACTCGGAGGACCACGAGGTCATCCGCGGATGGGCACCGCTGCTGATCGAAGGCCGTGATCCCAGCCAGCGGGTGGCTGCCTCGCGCGTCGTGGGCGGCACCGATGTCGACTTCGGCTCCCTGACCCGCCAGCTGACCACTCACCTGGGCGACGCCGGAGTGGACCTGCGCTTCGGCCACAAGGTGACCGGCCTCTCCCGCGGCACGGACGGACGCTGGGAGCTCAAGGTCAAGAACAAGGCGGCCGGAGAGACCTTCGCCTCGCGTGCACGGTTCGTGTTCGTCGGCGCAGGCGGCGGAGCACTGCACCTGCTGCAGTCCTCCGGCATCCCAGAGGCCAAGGGCTTCGGCGGCTTCCCCGTCTCGGGCCAGTTCCTCAAGTGCACCGACGAGGCAGTCGTGAGCCAGCACATGGCCAAGGTCTACGGACAGGCCTCCGTGGGCGCCCCGCCCATGTCCGTGCCTCATCTGGACACCCGGTTCGTGGACGGACGTCGTTCGCTGCTGTTCGGACCCTACGCCGGGTTCTCCACCAACTTCCTCAAGACCGGGTCCTACCTGGATCTGCCGCTCTCCGTGCGTCCGCACAACCTGCTGCCGATGCTCAACGTGGCCAAGGACAACCTCTCCCTGGTCTCGTACCTGGTCAAAGAGGTCGCCAAGACGCAGGGCAAGAAGGTGGACTCCCTGCGTGAGTTCTACCCGGAGGCCGAGGGCGGAGACTGGGAGCTCATCACCGCCGGCCAGCGGGTGCAGGTGATGAAGAAGGATCCGAAGAAGGGCGGCGTGCTGCAGTTCGGCACCGAGGTGGTCACCTCCGCCGACGGCTCGATCGGCGGCCTGCTCGGAGCCTCCCCCGGTGCGTCGACCGCGGCCCCCATCATGGTCAACCTGCTGGGCCGCTGCTTCCCGGCCAAGATGGCGGCCTGGACCCCGAAGCTGCGGGAGATGATCCCCTCCCTGGGGCACCAGCTCAACCACGAGCCGACCCTGTTGGATGAGATCACCCGGGCCACGGACGCCACCCTGCAGCTGGCCTGACGGCTGCCTCTGACCCGACAGGACGATCATGGGTGCCTTGGCACGTTTCTCCCTGGCCAATCGAGCCCTGATCGCGCTGATCACCGTCTTCACGGCGGTGTTCGGCGTCCTGTTGGCCGGGCAGCTCAAACAGGAGCTGATCCCGTCCCTGGAGTTCCCGGTGGTCTCCGTGACCACCACCATGCCCGGTGCCACCCCCGAGGTCGTCGACCGGCAGGTCGGTGAACCATTGGAGACCGCCCTGCAGGCCGTGGAGCATCTGGAGTCCTCCACCTCGACCTCGGCCACGGGCCTGAACACCATCGCCCTGCGCTTCGATTACGGCACCGATCTGAACCGGGCACGGTCCCAAGTGGACCGGGCCGTCTCGAACGTGTCCGGGCAGCTGCCGGAGGACACCCAGACCAGCTCCTTCGCCGGCTCGGTCTCGGACTTCCCGGTGATCTTCATGGCGGTCAGCGGGGGCGAGACGGGCCTGAACGAGCTTCGCTCCGAGATCGAACGCCTCGCGGTGCCTCGTCTGCAGAAACTGGACGGAGTCCGCGGAGCGTCCGTGACCGGTGGCACCGAGCAGCACATCTCCATCCTTCCCGACGACGACGCCATGGCCGATGCCGGCCTGACCGTTGCGGACATCCGGACCGCGCTGGAGGAGAACGCCGGCCTGTTCCCGATCGGGCAGATCCCCGAGGGATCCCTCACCTTGCCCATCCAGGCCGGCGCTCCGATCGAGACGCTGGAGGATCTGCGTCAAGTCGCCGTGATCCCCTCTGACGACGCCGCACAGCCTGCCTCGGACGGCAGCACGGCGGCACCGGGAACAGCGCCACCATCGGCCCCGGACGGTGGCGCCGCCCCCACCCGGCCGGACGAGCAGCAGTCGCCTGCAGCACCGACACCGCCAGCGGCCGGCGTGCTGTTGGGAGAGCTGGCCACCGTGGAGCTGGCCGATGATGTGGCCACCTCGATCACGCGCACCGACGGGGTGGACACCCTCGGCCTGGCCGTGACCAAGACCCCTGATGCCGACACCGTCTCCGTCTCGCAGGCGGTACGTGAGCTCGTTCCGGAGCTGGAGGCCCTGCTGGGCTCGGACGCCGCCATCACGGTGGTCTTCGATCAGGCGCCGTTCATCGAACAGTCCATCCAGACCCTCGTGCAGGAGGGCATCCTCGGACTGGGATTCGCCGTACTGGTGATCCTGGTGTTCCTGGCCTCGGTCCGGTCCACTCTGGTCACGGCCGTTTCGATCCCGCTGTCACTGCTGGTGACGCTGATCGGCATGCGGGTCTCGGACTACTCCTTGAACATGCTCACCCTCGGAGCACTGACCATCTCGATCGGCCGTGTCGTGGACGACTCCATCGTGGTGGTGGAGAACATCAAGCGCCACCTGGCGGCCGACGTCGGGAAGAAACGTGCCATCCTGGACGGCACCGCCGAGGTGGCCACCGCCATCACCTCCTCCACCCTGGCCACCGTGGCCGTGTTCGCCCCCGTGGCCCTGGTCGGCGGGATGGCCGGAGAGCTGTTCCGACCCTTCGCCGTGACCATGTCCATCGCCCTGCTGGCCTCCCTGTTCGTGGCACTGACGATCGTCCCCGTCCTGTGCTGGTGGTTCCTGGGGCATCAACCACGCACCCAGGCACAGCACCGTGCCGAGCCCACCGCCGCGGCAGACGGATCGACCGAGACGGATCCGGCTCCCGGCACCACCGTGACCCGTCGACTCGGACCGATGCAGAAGGTCTACCGACCGGTGCTCCGGGTCACCCAGCGCAGGCCGGGCCTGACGCTGGTGGCCGCTGCGCTGCTCCTGGGCGCAACGGTGGCGGCTGTTCCGCTGGTGCCCACCAACCTCCTGGGCGACACCGGCCAGAACACCTTCACGGTCACCGCCACTCAGCCTGCAGGGACATCACTGGAGACCACCGCTGAGGCCGCCGATCAGGTCGATGAGGTCCTGCGCGGCATCGAGGGTGTCCACCATGTGCAGTGGACGGCGGGTTCAGCCGGATTCATCCCCGGGATGCGGGGAGCATCCGACGAGGCCACCTTCACCGTGCTGACCGATCCCGAGGTCGATCAGCAGCTGCTGCAGCAGCAGGCCCGCGATCAGTTGGCCGAGCTGACGGGCGTGGGCGAGGTCCGTCTCTCCGCCGCCGGCGGCATGGGGATGTCCTCCGACATCGAAGTGCGCATCACCGCCCCGAGCCCGGAACTGCTCACCCAGGCCGACGCCGTGGTCCGTGAGTCCATGGCCACACTGGACGGCGCCCAGGAGGTCAGTTCCAACCTCTCCCAGGCCCGCCCCACCGTGCAGGTCACTGTGGACCGTGCCGCCACCTCTGAAGCCGGGCTGACCGAGGAGCAGGTGGCACTGCAGGTCGCCGCGGCGCTGAACCCGGTGCCGGCCGGATCGATCCGCCTGGGGTACACCGACTATCCGGTCCAGATCGGGGACCCGGCTCCCGTGGAGAGCACCGAGGACCTCTCCGGAGTGGAGGTGATGACCGGGTCCGGCCCCCGACCGCTGGATGAGTTGGCAGAGGTCAGCCGCGAAGAGGTCCTGGCCACCGTCACCTCCACCAATGGAGATCGGACGGCCGTCGTCTCGGTCACGCCGGCCGACGATGACCTCGGCGCCCTGTCTGGACGTGTCTCCCAGACTCTGGAAGGCCTCGACCTGCCTGAGGGCACCTCAGCCGAGCTCGGCGGGGCGGCCACTCAGCAGCAGGAGAGCTTCAACGACCTCTACCTGGCCCTGTTGGCGGCGGTGGCGATCGTGTATGTGATCATGGTGGCCACCTTCCGGTCGTTGATCCAGCCGCTGGTGCTGCTCGTCTCGATCCCCTTCGCCACCACCGGGGCGATCGCGCTGCTGCTGGTGACCGGTTCGGCTCTGGGGCTGCCGTCGCTGATCGGCTTCCTGATGCTGGTGGGTGTGGTGGTCACCAACGCGATCGTGCTGATCGATCTGATCAACCAGTACCGGCGCATCGAGGGCATGGATCTGGACACCGCCATCGAGCGTGGGGCCCTGAACCGTCTGCGCCCGATCGTGATGACCGCGCTGGCCACGATCCTGGCCCTGGTGCCGATGGCGTTGGGGATCACCGGTCACGGCGGATTCATCTCCCAGCCACTGGCCATCGTGGTCGTGGGCGGTCTGGTCTCCTCCACCGTGTTGACCCTGGTCCTAGTGCCGGTGCTGTACCGCCTGGTGGAGGGGTTCGGGCAGCGACGCCGAGAGCGCCTGGGGCTGTCCGAGGACTGATGCCGCCGGGCGTCGGGACGAGGGCTCAGCCCTGCTGATCCTCCAGCAGGTGTGCGTCGACCTTGATGTGCTCGAGCGTGATGCCGCCCTGCACGGTGGACAGGAACGCGGTGTCGGAGGCGTCGGCGCCGGTGGCGATGCGGGCCAGGGAGCTCATCTCTGCCAGGCCGGTGGCGTCGATGAGCTGCCAGGCGCCGTCCACCCAGGCTTCGGCGACCGCGTGGAAGTCCATCGGTCGCAGGCCCGGAGCATATCCGGCGACGACTCGGGCAGGGGTGTTGCGTGCACGCAGCAACGCCACCACCAGATGCGCGAAGTCACGGCAGATGCCCTGGCGGGCCAGGAACGTGTCCACCGCCCCGTCCGTGCCGCGGGAGAACCCCGGCACATAGCTGATGTGGCTCTGCACCCAGGAGGAGACGGCATCGACCAGCTCCTGCCCCGTCAGGGAGCCGAAGAGCTTGCCGGACGTGGGGAAGAGCTTGTCCGACTCGGCGTAGCGAGAGGGGCGCACATAGCGGATCAGGTCTGCCTCATCCCCGACCGGGGCCGATTCGGCTCCTCGCACGAGGCTGCGGTAGTCCACACGCACGGTCCCTGGCGCGACAGACCCCCGGGGGAACCCGTCGGCGTCGGTGTCGCGTTCGGGTTCGGACCCACGTGGCGGGCGGGGCGCTGCCTCGAAGTCCTCCGGAATGTCGATGACATGGAGCCGCCCCCCATGGTGGTCCTGCACTTCGACAGCCGAGATCTCACCGTGCGGAGAGATCACCCGCAGCGACTCCTGATCACAGGTCACACCCTCGGCCTCGGCGACGGCGATAGCGAAGACCATGCGGGTGCCGGGACTGGGGCGGACGGTCAAGGTGGAGCGGACGTCACGAAGCATGCTGTCCAGGGTAGTCCTCCCCGCCCGTGGGCAGAACCACCGTCAGGTGTGATCCCTGGCGGGTCTTGGTGACCTCGAGACGGCAGGGGATCTCCTGGCGCATCCGGTCGACGTGGCTGACCAGTCCCAGCGTCCGGCCACCCGCCTGGAGACCGTCCAAGACCTCCATGACCTGTTCCAAGGTCTGGGCGTCCAGGGAGCCGAACCCCTCATCCACGAACAGCGTGTCCATCTCCACACCGCCTGCCTCTGCCTGGACGGTGTCGGCCAGCCCCAGTGCCAGAGCCAGCGAGGCCATGAACGTCTCTCCCCCGGACAGGCTCGAAGCCGGGCGGAGCGTGTCCGTGTAGAGGTCTCTCACCACCAGGTCCAGGCCGCGACGACGTGCTCCGCCGGTGCTGGAGTCATCATGGACCAGCTCGTAGCGGCCGTCCGTCATGGTCAGCAGCCGCTCGGTGGCGGCCTGCGCCACATCTTCGAGGCGTCCGGTCAGCACGTAGCTGGCCAGCCGCATGCTGTACTCGTTCTCACCGCCGCCCCGGACCAGCTTGAGCAGCTCCTCGACCTCCACGGCTCGCGCACGCTGGTCGGCCGACCTCGCTCCGACCTCCTGCAGGGTGCCGCACTGCTGGTCGATCTGCTGCTGCAGCGCATCCATCCCCCCGGCGGCGGACAGGGCGGCGTGTTCACGCTCGGTGGACTCCAGCGCGGACTGCCGGGCCGCTTCGATCTGCTCCGCTTCAGGAACGGCCACGCCCTGGCGCAGCAGCTCCTGCCCCTGGACCACATCGGCGGTTCGGGCCAGCTCGGCCAGGGCCGCACGCTCCTGGTCCCAGGCCTGGACCGCCGAGGACAGCTCCTGATGGAGCGGCTCGTCCAGCAGAGCAGCTCGAGCGTGGTCCAGATCGGTGTACCCACTGGCGGCGATGTCGCGTGCCAGCGAAGCCTGCTCCGTGCTCACGGTCGCCTCGCGCAGGGTCAGGTCTTCGCCCGCCGCCAGGGCGGTCTGCACTCGTCCGCGGGCCCGGATCAGCTCCTCACGCAGCTCAGCCAGGCTCGATCGTCCCTGGAGGGCAGCGCTGATCTGACGGCGCAGCCGATCGCGTTCCTCGCCCTGATGCTCCATGCGGGTCTGCAGCTGGGCCCGGGCCTGACCTTCCTGGTCCTGCCGTGTACGTCGCTCACCGAGCTGCGCCTCGAGCTGGCGCAGCTGAGACTGCGTGCGGTCCAGCTCCGAGGCGGCCAGTTCGGCTCGCTGCTGGGCCTCCTGCGCGGCGGCAGCCTGCTCCTCGGCCTCATGCAGGCTCAGACCGGCGGCGACGACCTGCGTCTGCCCCACCTGACGTCGCAGATCGTCCAGCACGCGCTGGGCCTGCTCCCGCCGCGTCTCCGCTGTGCGCCAGGCATCGTGGGCACGCTCCTGTGCGGCACTGGACAGATCAAGAGCGGGGTGATGGGCGTCGTCCTCGGTGTCCTCCGGCGGGGTGGCACCCGACGGGTCGGGATGCTCGGCAGAGCCGCACACGGGACAGGGCTGGTCCGGCACCAGCTCTGCGGCGAGCAGGGCGGCCGCGTTGTCCAGGCGCCTCTGCACCAGATCCAGCCAGTGCTGTCTGGTGTCCTGTGCCGTGTCCGTCACCGATCGCAGCGACTGCTCGGCGTCCCTGACCTCGTCTGCAAGTTCCTGCATCCGCCGCGCAGCGGTCACCCGGCTGACGGCCTGAGCGGTGGTCTCCGCCGCCTGGTCCAGCCCGGCGGCGGTTCCGGTGAGCCCTTGCGCGCTCTCCTGCAGGCCACTGATCCGGTCCTGCAGCTGCTGGATCTCGACACTCAGTGCCTCAATCCGTGCGCACAGCTCCTCGTCCTGAAGGGCTCCCGTGGAGAGCTCGTCGTCCAGTTCGAGGGCACGACGGTCATCGGCCGCATGCCGGTCCAGGGCATCCACGGCCCGGTCGGCCTGACTCTGGACCTCACGGAGTCCAGTGATGATCCGTGCCAGGTCCTCGCCGGGGCCCGCCGCCTCCAGGGCTGCGGCGCCGTCCGTCTCCTTCGCCCAGCCGAGGACATGTTCATCGTCCCTCAGGGCGCCGAGGGCCTGCTCCCACGTCTGGTGCGCGAGCAGTGCCCTCTGCCGGGCTCGCTCCACGTCCTGGGACCGGCGCACCAGGGGCGTGGCCGTGCGGTGCTGCTCCAGCCGGGCCCGACTGCGCTCGGTCTGCTCGCTGGCCGCCCGGTGCCGCTCGTCCCGTTCGGCCCAGGACACGGCCGCCACCAGGGCTGCGCGGTGCTTCTCGAGCCGGGTCAGTTCCTCGCGGGCCTGGGCCGCCTGGTGGTGAGCGGACTCCACCTCCTGCTGCGCAGACTCCACCGCACGGGTCACCGCACCGGTGGCCAGCACGGACCAGTCCTCGTCCGTCCACTGGGTCCGGTCGAGCAGGGTGGCGGGCTCGTCGTCCGGCTGGTCGTCGGCGTCCTTCGTCCGGTCGGCGTCCCAGTCCGAGCCCAGCCTGTCGGTCAGCGCCTCATCGATCTCCTCCCGCAGCCGGTCAGTGATCTGCTGGTCCTGCCGGACGGCGTCGGCCAGCAGCTGGTGGCGTGCGGCCAGGTCCTTCTCCACGTGGTCGAACCGTCCGGTGCCGAAGAGACGGCGCAGCAGGATCTCCTTGTCCTTGGAGTCCGCGCGCAGGAACCGTGCGAACTCCCCTTGGGGCAGCATGACCACGTGCATGAACTGCTCCGAGTCCAGCGGCAGCACCGTGCCCAACAGCTGACCGATCTCATCCGCCCGCACGGAGAGCTCCGTCCAGGTGCCGTCCCGCAGCTCACGCAGCTGTGCACCGGCCTTCTCCTCGGTGTACTGGGACCCGTCGCTGCTGCGACGTTTCCGGGGGCGCAGGTACTTGGGCCAGCGCAGGATCTCGAATCTGCGGCCGCCCAGGGTCACCTCCAGCAGCACCTCCGGCCGGGTTCCCGGCGCGGCATACGTGCTGGCCAGCGTGTCCACCGAGCGTCGCCCGGGAACCGTGCCGTAGAGGGCGAAGCACACGGCCGAGAGCACCGTGGACTTTCCGGCTCCGGTGGGCCCGTCCAGCAGGAACAGCCCTGCGTCGTTGAGCGGCTCCAGGTCCACGGTCTCCCGTCCGGCGAACGGGCCGAAGGCCTGCAGCTCGATGCGGTGGATCCTCATGCGCTCTGCTCCTGACGTGCGGCCGCGAGCGCCTGGCGCAGCAGCTCGGTCTCTCCGGACGTGGCGGGCCTGCCCCGCACGTGGTCCACGAACCCGGTGCAGAGGGCGAGGTCGTCTCCCTCGGCCCGCCGCAGCCGTTCGGCGTAGGTGCCGGCGGTGCGCCGAGGCCCTCCGGCGGGGGCCAGGATGAAGTTCAGCAGCCCAGGGAAGCGCTCCTTGAGCCGGGCGTAGGCCAAGGGCGGTCTGATGGCATCGGTGATGGTGATCTGACACCAGGCCTCCTCCGCCCACGCCAGGGTGGGATCGGTCAGCAGGGTCTCCACCTCTCCGCGCAGCACGGCCAGCCTCCGTCCGGCGCTCCAGTCCACCTCCTCTACCGCCGTCACCGTGCCCCCCGCCGTGGAGATCAGCAGGCCGCCCTTGCGGTGCTGGTGCTCGGAGAAGGAGTAGGGCAGGGGCGACCCGCTGTAGCGCACCGTCTCGGAGAGCCGCTGACGGCCATGCAGGTGCCCCAGAGCCGTGTAGTCGATCCCCTCGAACACCCGCAGGGGCACCTGGCCGAGCCCGCCCACCTGAGGTGCGTGGCCGCCGTCGGGCTCTGCTGTCCCTGTCACCTGGCCCTGAGGCGAGCCGGCCTCGGCGCCGATGTCCCGCTCACTGTCCGAACCCTCACCGCCGGCGGCGAACAGGTGTGCCATGACCACGGTGCACAGTCCCTCCGGATGGTCTGCGGCGCGGGCGGCGGAGTCAGCGCGCACCCGGTCCATGGCCTCCTGCATCACGGCGGTGTGGTGTGGCTCGACCTCCCACTGCTGGCCCTGGTGGCGCGGCTCGAGGTAGGGCACGCCGTAGACCGCGACCGTGCCGCCGTCTGGGTCCGGCGCCAGCACCGGATCGGTGATCTGCTCGGCCCGGGTGCGCACGTGCACTCCGGAGGCGGCCATCAGCGCACCCCCGAAGCCCAGCCTGACCGCAGAGTCATGGTTGCCGCTGGTCAGCACCACCTGCGCCCCAGCTTTTCGCAGCTCCGCCAACGCCTCGTCCAGCACCTGGACGGCGTCCGCCGAGGGCAGCGCCCGGTCATACACGTCTCCGGCGACCAGCACGAGGTCGACCCCGCGGTCCCGCACGGTCTGGGCCATCTGGGAGAGGACCTCACGCTGGGCGTCCAGCAGGCCGGTGCCGTGGAAGGAGCGGCCGATGTGCCAGTCGGAGGTGTGGAGGATCAGCATGCACACCACGGTAGCGGTGCCCCCGGACGCGTTAGCGTGTCCTGACTCCGACCTAGCATGGGGACCATGACCAACGGCACTGATCCTGACTATCCCTCCCGGGTGCTCGGAGTGCTCTTCGGCGGAGCCGCCGGGGACGCCCTGGGCTACACCGTGGAGTTCTCCGACCAGCAGCAGATCCTGAACCGTCATCCGGAGGGCCTGTTCCGCCCGGACCAGGTCCGGGGGGTGCGGCTGGACGGCTCCGGCCAGCGGCTGCCGATCAGTGACGACACCCAGATGACCCTCTATGTGCTGGACGGGCTGCTGGAGTGGATCGAGTGGGCCAACGACGGCCAGATGGCCGACCCTGCCGCGAGTGTGTGGCTGGCCTGTCTGCGCTGGTGGAAGACGCAGAACGGCCGCTTCCCGGACGGGGCGCCGCAGCCGCCGGACCGGTGGATCGACGCCCACACGGAGCTGCATGTCCAGCGTGCTCCGGGCAACGCCTGCCTGTCCGGGCTGGACCGCCCGGACATGGGGCTGCTCGGCGACCCGAGCAACCCGGACTCCAAGGGGTGCGGGACGGTGATGCGCTCAGCGCCGTACGGCATGGTCCCCCGGCTGGAGGACCATCTGGTGGTCTCGCTGGCCCGGCAGGGCGCAGTGCTGACACATGGACACCCGGCGGCCTGGACGTCCTCGGCGGCGTTCGCGCTGATGATCTCTGCCCTGATGGGTGGGCGCTCCCTGCAGGAGGCGGTCCGGTCCGGCCTGGACTGGCTGGGGCAGCTCCCGGACAAGGACCCCGACGGCGGCACGCTGGCAGCACTCCAAGGTGCGGTCTCGTTGGCCGCAGGTGGGCCCCAGGGCCCAGGAACGGCCACGCCCGAGACCCTGCTGCCCTCCGAGCTCGGCGAAGGATGGGTGGCTGAGGAGGCGCTGGCGATCGCCGTGTACTCCGTGCTGGCCACCCAGGCAGGTTCGGCCACCGCACACGAGCACGCCGAGCGGGCGCTGCGTCTGGCGGTGACCCATGGCGGCGATTCGGACTCCACGGCCTCCCTGGCCGGGCAGCTGCTCGGTGCCCACTACGGCATGGCGATCTTCGGGGAGGACGCTGAGCTGCCGGTCTGGATCACCGAGCACGCCGTGGTCGCCGAAGCCGCACGCCGCTGGGCCGCCGCCACCCACTGACGGGGTCCACTGGTCCGAGCAGCCCGCGCCCGCCGTCAGCGGGATAGCTCGGGCCAGTTGCCGTCCAGCATCTGCAGGAACTCCGGTTCGGAGATCAGCTCCACGCGCTGTCCCCGGGCGCGCCGGGCGAGGGCCTCGCGGGTCTTGCGGTGCAGCACGGCACCGCCGACGGGCCGGTCGGCACCGCGGTCCAGATCCTCGGAGCGGAATCCGTCTCCCACCACCAGCAGGGTGGTGGCCGCCCCCACCCGGCTGGCCGGCCGGGCACCGCAGGCGGCGGCACGCACCTTGGCCTGCTGGCGGGGCATGCCCAGGTTCCCGGTAAAGACCACGTGGTGGCCGAACAGCGGATGCGACGGGTCAGCGTCCGGTGCGGGATCCGGGTTGGGCCCTTCGTCGGGCCAGTGCATCAGATCGGGCATTCGCGCCTCGTGCGGCAGTTCCACGGTCGCGTCGAACACCGGTCCCAGCTGCCGGGCCTGACGGGTGGCCCGGGAGAGGTGTCCCTGCCCGGCTGCCCGCGGGGTCAGCTGCCGGCGCTGCAGCCCGTGGTCGGCCAGCAGGGCATCCAGGCTGCGCTGGGTCCCGTCCGTCCGGGACCGCCGTTCGATGTCGATCACGATCCACGCGCAGGCCTCCGCGTCGGCCAGGGCGTCATGGTGCCGGGCCACCGGGTGTCCGGCCTCCTCGGCGGCCCGGGGCAGCGCGTAGGAGGGCAGGTCGTACCCCTTGCGTGCCAGGACCAGGCTGCAGGCATAGTCCAGTGCCGGCACATCCCGTCCAGAGACCTCGAGCGCAGACTCGATCACCCCCAGGTCGAAGCCGGCGTTGTGGGCCACCAGCGGATCCTCGCCCACGAACTCCAGGAGCTGGTCGAACACCTCGGCGAACCGGGGAGCGCGGGCCACCTGTTCGGGGCGGATCCCGTGGATCATCACGTTGCGGGGGTCGAAACGGTCGAACCCTCGTGGCGGGCGCATCATCCAGTGCGCCCGCTCCACCTGTTCGCCGGCGCGCACCCGCACCACGCCCACCGAGCAGGGGGACCCCCGGAACCCGTTGGCGGTCTCGAAGTCCAGGGCGGTGAAGTCCAGTGACATCAGTGCGCGCTGGGTGCAGACTGCCCCTGGTCCAGGGCGTCCACCAGATGCGGGAGCAGGGCTCGGAAGGCCTGCCCCCGGTGGCTGATCCGGTTCTTGTGCTCAGCGCTGATCTGGGCACAGGACTCCTGCAGTCCGTCCGGCTGGAGAATCGGGTCGTAGCCGAACCCGCCGTCCCCGTGCGGTTCGGTCAGCAGGGTCCCGCGCAGTTCGCCCAGCTCCACGTGGTCACCGCCACCTGGCACGGCCAGAGCGGCGGCACAGATGAAGGCCGCACCACGGTGGGTTGGGCCGATGTCAGCGAGCTGGGCGAGCAGCAGCTGCAGGTTCGCCTCATCATCTCCATGCCGCCCCGACCACCGTGCCGAGAAGATGCCCGGCGCACCGCCGAGGATGTCCACGGACAGACCGGAGTCGTCGGCCACGGCCACCAGGCCGGTCTGCTCGGCCACCGCGCGGGCCTTCTTCAGGGCGTTCTGGGCGAAGGTGATCCCGTCCTCGAGCACATCGGCCGCGCCCGCAGTGGCGGCATCCACCACCTGGGTGTCCACATCCAGCCCCGGGACCTGTCCGCGCAGCAGCTCGCGCAGCTCCCGCAGTTTGCCCTGGTTGTGGGTGGCCAGGACCACGAGAGGCGACGGGACGGTCTGGGCCCCGCTCACTGAGCGTCCTCGGAGGAGGTGGTCAGCGTCTGGCGCTGGATGGCCGCCAGCTCAGCGGTCCCGGTCAGGGCGAGGTCCAGCAGTGCATCCAGCTCCTCCCGGCGGAACGGTGCGCCCTCGGCGGTGCCCTGGACCTCCACGAAGTCCCCGGCCCCGGTGACCACCACGTTCATGTCCGTCTCGGCTCGCACGTCCTCCACATAGGGCAGGTCCAGCATGGGGGTGCCGTCGATGATCCCCACGGAGACGGCGGCCACCGAGTCCTTCAGCGGCTGGGCGTTCGCGGCGATCAGCTTCTGTCCACGGGCCCACTCGATGGCCTCGGCCAGGGCCACGTAGGCACCGGTGATGGAGGCGGTGCGGGTGCCGCCGTCGGCCTCGAGCACATCGCAGTCCAGCACCACGGTGTTCTCCCCCAGGGCCTTCAGGTCGATCACCGCGCGCAGCGAACGGCCGATCAGGCGGGAGATCTCATGCGTGCGTCCACCGATCTTGCCCTTGACCGACTCGCGAGCGGACCGAGTGGAGGTGGCACGGGGCAGCATCGAATACTCGGCGGTGACCCATCCGGTCCCCTCGCCCTTCATCCAGCGCGGCACACCCTCGGTGAAGGAGGCGGTGCACAGCACGCGCGTCTGCCCGAACTCGATCAGGGCCGACCCCTCGGCCTGGCCAGACCAGCCGCGGGTGATGGTGATGGGGCGCAGCTCGTCCACGGCACGGCCGTCGGCACGGGATGCGGGCATGGCTGAAGAGGTACCAGAGGTGGGAGGGGTCATGGCCCCAGTCTACGTCCGGTCAGATCCGGTAGGTCACTCCGGAGACGGCCACGGCCAGGTGCCCGTCGTAGGTCTGCCGCGCCTCGATCGAGGCGGCCAGCGGGTCCGTCCACACCGGAAGGTGGGTCAACAGGAGACGGCGAGCGCCGGCGTCGGTGGCGGCCTGTCCGGCGCGCCTGCCGGTGAGGTGGACGCCGTCGATCCCATCGTCGCGCCCCTCCTGGAAGGCGGCCTCGCACAGGAACAGGTCGGCGTCCCGGGCGGCCTCGACCAGCCCGTCGCAGGAGTCCGTGTCACCGGAGTAGGTCAGGACCTTGCGCACGGTCTCCCCCTCCGGCCCGTCCTCCTCGGTCTCCACGCGCAGGGCGTAGGCCTCGTCGATGGGGTGCCGCACCGGATAGGGAGTGATGGTGAAGGGCCCGATCCGCACCGGCTGGCGGGCCTGCCAGTGCTGGAAGGCGAACTCCTCGGTCATCCCGGGGTCCTGCTCCAGCCCGTAGGCGGTGGCCATCCGTTCGGCGGTGGCGGCCGGCCCGTGGACGGGGACGTGGACACCGTTCCAGCCGTAGGGGTTCCAGCGGATGGCCACATGCAGCCCGCACAGGTCCATGCAGTGGTCCGGGTGCAGGTGGCTGACGAGGACGGCGTCGATGTCCTCCAGCGCCATGTACCGCTGCAGGGTGCCCAGCGCGCCGTTGCCCAGGTCCATCAGGATCCGCCAGGTCCTGGTGCCGGTCCCGTCGCGGTCCGGCCCCTCGGCGGTCACCAGGTAGCAGGAGGCGGGCGAACCGGGTCCGGGGAAGGAGCCTGAGGCTCCGATGATGGTCAGCTTCACGGTGTCCTCCCGTCCTGCGCCGTTGCGGTCTGGGAGGGCCCGACGTCGGCCCCCTCGCCGTCCACTGTATCGGCCGGTGGGGTGCCCGGAGACGTCCGCGCCCCGCGGGCGCGATCGAGCATGTCCGGGGTGATGCGGGCCAGCACACCGGTGGGGTAGCGCTCGGCAATGTGGTCCACATGCTCCACGGCCAGCACCTCGGGGCCCAGGAATCGCCGGGCGAGCGCCTGGAAGTGGTCCGGGTCGCCGGTGGCGATGAACTGGTGGCCGGAGGGTGTGGCTCCCACGTCTCCCCCGGGGTTCTCCAGTCCATGGCGTACCAGGGCCCGGTAGACGTCCTTGGCGGTCTCCTCGGCCGAGGAGACCAGGGTGACCTGCTCGCCCATGACCAGGGAGATGACGCCGGTGAGCAGCGGGTAGTGGGTGCAGCCCAGGACCAGGGTGTCCACACCGGCGTCCTTGAGCGGCTGCAGGTACTCCTCGGCGGTGGCCAGCAGCTCCGGCCCGGTGGTGATCCCTGCCTCGACGAACTCCACGAACCGCGGGCAGGCCACAGAGAGGACCTCGAGCTGGGGGGCGGCGGCGAAGGTGTCCTCATAGGCCCGTGATCCCACGGTGGCCTCCGTGCCGATCACTCCGATCCGTCCGTTGCGGGTGGCGGCCACGGCCCGGCGCACGGCCGGCTGGATCACCTCCACCACGGGGATCCCGTACCGCGCGGTGTAGCGCTCCCGGGCATCGCGCAGCACGGCCGCTGAGGCGGAGTTGCAGGCGATCACCAGGACCTTGACCCCGGCGTCCACCAGTTCGTCCATGATGCCCAGGGCGTAGGCACGCACCTCGGCGATGGACTTCGGTCCGTAGGGGCTGTTCTTGGTGTCCCCCACATACACGATCTGCTCGCTGGGAAGCTGGTCGATCACCGCACGGGCCACGGTGAGTCCGCCGACGCCGGAGTCGAAGATCCCCACGCGAGAGGTGGGCGAGATCTGGACGGCGGAGTTGGCGGCGTCGGTGCGGGGTGCGGTCATGGTTCCTTCGGGGGACTCAGTCCGGCAGGCGGGAGGACAGGGCGAGCATGAGGGTGTCCTGCAGCCAGGTGGTGAAGTTGTACAGCAGTGCCATGTAGGACTCCACGTCCTGGGCCAGCGCCCAGTCGTCGATCTCATGGACCCGGGCGGCGTCCTCCTCGTCCTGGATGTCGAGCCGGGCCGAGAGCACCAGACGGACGTCGTTCAGAGCCCGGGAGAAGCTCACCGCCGAGGACTCGTCCAGCACGATCAGCGAGGACTGCAGGGCGGCTGCGGCGCGTTGGAGGTCGGCGGTCTTGGCTGAGCGCACAGCGTCCTCGGTGGCGGCCCGGAACGCCCCGGCGGCGTGCTCATCGTCCTTCACTCCCGCCGGCAGCAGCCGGGCCAGGGCAGGGTCGGTCGGCGCCTGGCGCGTCGGCTCCACGGACAGACCGTCCTCGGGCAGCCGGCCCTGGGCATCCGGAGCGGCTGGGTCCCAGTCGCCGATGATGGACCAGAACGCGGCATCGTCATCGGTGGTGGAGGCCTGGCGGTCAGACGCCGCCGTGGTGAGCGGATCCGACTGGTCGCCAGCAGTCCGCGCGTCCTGTTCCGGTGTCACCGGGTGGACGGTCTCACCGGCCCCCAGCAGTTCGATGACGTCGTTGAACAGGGTGCGCAGCAGTCGGCGCTCGGGCCGGTTCAGTTCGGCCACGAAGCCGCGCGGTGTGCTCTTGAATCCGCGTGCCATCTCAGGTCTGCTCCTGTTGGAGGGTGGCCCAGAGACCGTATCCGTGCATGGCCTGCACATGGCGTTCAGCCTCTTCACGGGGTCCGGCGGCCACGACGGCCCGCCCCTCCTCATGCACCTGGAGCATCAGCCGGTGGGCCTTGTCCTGGCTGAACCCGAAGTAGGAGCGGAAGACATAGGAGACATAGCTCATCAGGTTCACGGGGTCGTTCCAGACCACCACCTGCCAGGGCCGGGCCACCGAGAGCTCCTCACGCTCCAGCAGGGCCGTGCCGGTGCCGGTCTCGGTTCCCCCGGGATGGGCCGATGAGGCGAGGGCGGCGCGGGGCGCAGCGCAGCGGGACGGGGACATGGCGTCCAGTGTAGTGCCGGGCCTGCACCCCTGCCGATCTGCGGCGATCGGGGCAGAGGGGTAGGGTGTCAGCGTGATCGATCAGACGAGTGCGCGGTCTCCGCGTCGGATCCAGCCCACGTCCCTGTTCACGGACCACTACGAGCTGACCATGCTCCAGGCGTCACTGAAGTCCGGTGCCGCCCACCGGCGCAGTGTGTTCGAGGTCTTCACCCGGCGTCTCTCCTCCGGGCGTCGATATGGCGTGGTGGCCGGAACGGGTCGTCTGCTCGAGGGACTGGCCGACTTCCGGTTCGGCCCCGAGGACCTGGACTTCCTGGCCCAGCACCACGTGGTGGATGAGGCCACGCTGGAGTACCTGGCCGACTACCGGTTCACTGGGGACATCTACGGCTACGCCGAAGGCGAGACGTTCTTCCCCCACTCCCCCATCCTGCAGGTCGAGTCCACCTTCGCCGAGGCCTGCATCCTGGAGACCTATCTGCTCTCCGTGCTCAACTACGACTCCGCAGTGGCCTCGGCGGCCTCGCGCATGACCTCCGTCGCCCAGGGCCGGCCCTGCGTGGAGATGGGGGCCCGGCGCATCAACGAAGAGGCCGCGGTGGCCGCCGCCCGTGCCGCCGTGATCGCCGGCTTCGCCTCCACCTCCAACCTGGAGGCCGGCATCCGCTACGGGGTGCCCACCGTGGGCACCGCGGCGCACTCCTTCACCCTGCTGCATGACAGCGAGCGGGAGGCCTTCCAGGCCCAGGTGGACGCACTCGGCGCCGACACCACACTCCTGGTGGACACCTATGACGTGGAGCAGGGCGTGCGCACCGCAGTGGAGGTCGCCGGACCCCGGCTGCGCAATGTCCGCCTCGACTCAGGGGATCTCGTGGAGCAGGCCCATTGGGTGCGGCAGATGCTGGATGAACTGGGCAACACCGAGACCGGGATCATGGTGACCTCTGATCTGGACGAGTACGCCATCGCCCACCTGCAGTCCGCTCCGGTGAACTCCTATGGTGTGGGAACCCGTCTGGTGACCGGCTCCGGCGCGCCCACCGCCTCGATGGTCTACAAGCTCGTCTCCCGGCAGGGTGATGACGGCCAGTGGGTGGATGTGGCCAAGGCCGCCGCCGGCAAGGGCTCCACGGGCGGACGCAAAGTGGCCGCTCGCCGCCTAGATGACCGCCGTCGGGCCGTGGCCGAGCTGGTCGGCGTCAACGAGCAGCCTCCGGTGGACTCCAACGACCGTCCCCTCCTCCAGCCTCTGGTGCTGGACGGTGTGGTCCAGGAGGGATGGACCGGACCCGAGGCCGTGACCCGCGCGGCGCAGCGCCACCGGGCCTCCCTGGCCGAGCTGCCCCAGGCGGTGCGCAAGCTCCAGCCAGGCGAGGCCGCCATCCCCACCCTGTTCAACGGTCGCTGAGTCCCCGCCGACCGGGGAACCGTCCCTTCACCTCATCACCCCGTCGATCCGTCGTCGACCTCTGAATTCGCCCAAAGGACCTGACAGCATGCGCGCATTGATCATCGTGGATGTCCAGAACGACTTCTGCGAAGGCGGCTCCCTGGCCGTCGAGGGTGGAGCCGCCACGGCCGCCCGCATCTCCGAGTACCTGGAGGACTCCGGTCACCGGTTCCACCAGGTGGCCGCCACGCGGGACTGGCATGTGGACCCGGGTCCCCACTTCGCCGCCGCCCAAGACAGCGATCCGGACTGGCAGGAGAGCTGGCCCGTCCACTGTGTGGCAGGCTCGGCCGGCGCTGACCTGCACCCGGACCTGGACTCCGAGCTGATCGACGCCCAGTTCCTCAAGGGCCGGTTCGAGGCCGCCTACTCAGGGTTCGAAGGACAGCTGGGCGATCCGGACACAGTGCGCTCCGATGCCCCCTCCGGGACGGTCGGACCCTACGGCGCCACCGCGGCGGCCTCTGCGGCGGTGGAGGACGGCGCACCGGGCCTGGATGACTGGCTCAGGGATGCCGACATCTCCGAGGTGACCGTGGTGGGACTGGCCACGGACCACTGTGTGCGAGCCACGGTGCTGGATGCGATCGATGCCGGCTACGCCACCTCCGTGGTCACCGACCTGGTGCGCGGCGTGGACCCAGAGCGGTCCGAGGACGCCCTGTCCGAGATGGAGGATGCCGGAGCGGTCCTGCTGCACTGGCGCGAGTCCCGCTGAGCCTCAGCTCCGGCCGACGAACCAATTCTGCAGGGTCTGCAGCCGCACGGTGAGCTGCTCCTCCGTGGCCTGAGGAACGGCCGGTCCCCCGCTGATCTCCCGCAGCCGGGTGTGGATCACCCCGTGCGGGGTGCCGGATCGAGCAGACCAGGCCGACACGTTCTTGGACAGGGTCGCCCTCAGCTCCTTGAGACGGCGGTGGTCCACGACGTCGGCCGCGGCCTGGGATGCCCCGGTCTCCGTGCGCTTCGGTCGCCTCTTGAGCTGTTCGGCCTGGCGCTGACGCAGCAGCTCGCTCACCTGCTCGGCGTCGAGCAGGCCGGGGATCCCCAGGAAGTCCAGCTCTTCGTCTGAGCCCACAGCCCCGCCCGTGCCGAACTCGCCACCGTCGAAGAGCACCTTGTCGAAGGACGCCCGAGACTCCAGCGCCTGGAAGGACTCCCGGTGCAGCGAGTCCGAGGCGCGATCCTCGCGGTTGGCCGCCGCCAGCAGATCCTCCTCCGGAGCCAGGGAGAGGTCCTCCAGGTCCTCCACGCCCACGGCCCCGTCCGGCCGGTCCAGGGCATGGTCGCGTTCGGCCTCCATCTCATTGGCCAGCAGCATCAGCTGCGGGACGGAGGGCAGGAACACGCTCGCGGTCTCGCCACGGCGTCGAGAACGCACGAAGCGCCCGACGGCCTGGGCGAAGAACAGGGGGGTGGCCGTGGAGGTCGCATACACGCCCACGCACAGACGGGGCACGTCCACGCCCTCGGAGACCATCCGCACAGCGACCATCCATCGCTGCTCGCCCTCGGAGAACTGCTCGATCCGGTCCGAGGCCTTCTTGTCGTCGGAGAGGACCACGGTGACCTTCTCACCGCTGATCCGTTCCAGCTGGGCGGCATAGGCCCGGGCGTCCTCATGGTCGGTGGCGATCACCAGTCCGCCGGCGTCCGGGACGTTGCGCCGCACCTCGGTCAGTCGCCGGTCGGCGGCCTGCAGCACCGAGGGGATCCACTCTCCCACCGGGTCCAGGGCCGTCCGCCACGCACTGGAGGTGATGTCCTTGGTGGCCGCCTCCCCGAGCTGGGCCTCCATCACCTCACCGGTGCTCGTCTTCCACCTCATCTGCCCGGAATAGGCCATGAAGATGACCGGACGGACCACATGGTCCCGCAGTGCCGGCCCATACCCATAGGTGTAGTCGGCCGTGGAGCGGCGGATCCCGTCCGGCCCCTCGGCATACTCCACGAACGGGATGGCCGCGGTGTCGGAACGGAACGGGGTGCCGGTCAGCGCCAGTCGGCGGGTGGCCGGCTCGAAGGCCTCACGGATGCCGTCACCCCAGCTCAGGGCATCACCTCCATGGTGGATCTCGTCCAGGATGACCAGAGTGCGGGCCGCCTCCGTGCGGTTGCGGTGCAGGATCGGCTTGGAGGCGACCTGGGCGTAGGTCAGGGCGACGCCGATGTACTCCTGGCCGTGTCGCCCGTCGGCGTTCTTGAAGTTGGGGTCGATCGCCAGCCCGATCCGCGCCGCGGCATCAGCCCACTGGCGCTTGAGGTGATCGGTGGGGGCCACCACCGTGATCCGCTGGACGGTGCCAGCCGTCATCAGCATCTTGGCGATGCGCAGTGCGAAGGTGGTCTTGCCCGCGCCGGGGGTCGCCACGGCCATGAAGTCCTGGGGCTGCTTCTGCAGGTAGAGCTCCAGGGCCTCCTGCTGCCACTGACGCAGCTTGGGTGCGGTGCCCCACGCAGCACGCTCGGGCAGTGCGGGCGGGATGTCCTCGCCCACATGGAACAGAGACCCTTCGGAGGGAGCCTCCGGTGCTGCAGCGGCGCTGAACAGGTCATCGGTCATGGACGGGCACCTCCTCCAGGTCAGGACGTGTGCGGGGCACCGCACACAGCACGGGACAGCGCGCGGCAACGCGCTGTCCAGCGAGTCTTCACATCATCACGTGGTGACACGCCGGCAGGCGTGACACGGCACCGCATCCTTCACTCGGATCCTCCGGTGCCCTGGACGACCATCTGGTGTGGCCGTCGTCGGGAATCATCCAGGCCTGCCCGGCAGGCCCGGACCAGGCTCAGCCCTTGCCGCGGCCGCCGAACCAGCCTCGCCGGCCCCCGCCGGACTCGGAACCGGAGTCATCCCCGGAACGCAGCCCCTCGTAGATCTCCTTGCACTCCGGGCAGACCGGGAAACGCTCCGGGTCACGGCCGGGAGTCCAGACCTTGCCACAGAGGGCCACCACCGGCTCACCGGTGAGTGCCGACTCCATGATCTTCTCCTTGCGCACGTAGTGCGAGAAGCGCTCGTGATCGCCCGGTTCGGCGTCCTGGAGCTGCTCCTGGCGATCCAGCACAGCCGCGCCGGCCGAGCCGGGACCCTGGGGCGCACCGGGTGAGAGGTGATCGGGATCAGCAGGCAGACTCATGCCCACGAGTCTATCGCCCTCACGCCGGCGCGGTGGGCCCAGCCCCTGGGTCAGGCGTGCCGCAGCACCTGCTGGTAGGTCTCGGCCTGGGCTCGGTCGAACCACCGCCCACCCAGGCGGATCCCCAGCCACACCAGCACCGCGCCGAGGACCAGTCCCACACCGAGGGTGAGCCAATGGAACAGCGGGTCTCCGGTGACCAAGGCCACGATGAACAGGACCAGCTCGGGCAGGACCAACACCACCGTCACGGCCATCGAGGCCAGCTGGACGAGCATGATCCGCATCATCGCCCCCTGCGGCGTGGCGAAGGGACTGGATCCGGGTGGCGGCACCGGATAGATGAACCGGGCCGAGACGAGGGCAGAGACGGCCGCGCCGGCCAGCAGCGCACCGAAGGCCAGTCCCAGCAGACCCGGCAGCGGAGCCCATTCGTTGGCCAGGGCACAGGAGCCGAGGGTGATCAGCAGTGTGGCCGGCACCGCCCACACCAGCAGCGCGGCGATCCGGCCGATCCGATCGTCCCGCCCGGACACTCCAGAGGTCACATGCAGGGCGAAGGCGGATCCGTCATAGCTGATGTCCGCGGAGATCGCGTAGCCGAGCATGAATCCGGTGATGGGCCCCAGCGCCAGGAGCAGCCCGTAGGTCCCGTCCTGCTGACCCAGGAACCAGAACAGCAGCAGCAGCGCCGGCAGCATCACCAGAGACGCCGAGTAGCGGGGGTCCTTGAACCAGTAGATCAGTGACCGGGCCATCACGGCGCCGGCCGGGGTGGCCGGGGTCCGACCGATCAGACCCAGACCGGTGCTGCGAGAGGCTGTGGCCCCCGCACCGCCGCGGGACTCCACACTGCGACGGATCGCCAGCATCCACAGTCCCAACGCCCCGGCAAGCCAAAGCAGGCACAGGCCCAGCAGGGCCGCCGCCTCGCCGAGCCGTCCCTCGGCCACTGTCCAGGGCAGTGCTGTGAAGGAGCCCAACGGTGTCCAGGCCAGCACCGAGGCGATCTGCGGCAGCCGGTCCCAGAGCTGGGCGATGGAGTCGGCGACCTGGCTGATGATCAGCCCGGCCAGCACCAGCGGGACCATGGCGATCAGGGACAGGGTCTCCCGCACCCGACGACGGCCGGCCACGGAGGCGAGCAGGCCGGTCACCGCGTAGGACAGAGCCACGCAGAACAGGGTTCCGAGCACGGCTCCGAGCACTGCGGCCGCCGCCGCCCACGGGTGGTCGCGCCAGGCGGCCACGGTGGCGAGCAGACCCAGTGCCGTCCCCAGGCCGGCCAGAGTGATGGTGCCGGCCAACAGCAGTCCGACCACCAGGGTCCGGGGCGGGATGCCGAAAGTCACGAAGTTCACCGGGTCCAGCGTGGGATCCACTCCCGAGACGAAGACCGGGATGACCAGCCAGAGCACGACCGCCACCGACATGGCCAGCACGAGGGCGGTTCCTCGCACCTGCACGCTCTCCCCTGCCAACGCGAACATCCCGACGGAGAGCACTCCGAGCATCCCGGCCAGATAGGCCAGTCCGATGACCGTGAAGACCAGCTGCATGGTGCTGCGGCGCCAGCCATTGACCATCAGGCGCAGCTTGAGACGGATCAGGTGCGCAACCATGACAGCCCCTCTCCGCTGCTGCGGCCGCCCACCAGCTCCACGAACCGGTCTTCCAGGGACTGCTCCCCGCGCACCTCGTCCACGGTGCCGGCGGCCAACAGGTTTCCCTGGGCGATGACCGCCACGTGGTCGCACATGCGTTGGACCAGGTCCATCACATGACTGGAGACGATCACGGTCCCCCCGTTAGCCACGTACTGGGCCAGGATCTCGCGAATGTTCGCCGCGGACACCGGGTCCACGGCCTCGAAGGGCTCGTCCAGGACCAGCAGGTGCGGTGCATGGATCATCGCCGAGGCCAGGCCGACCTTCTTGGTCATGCCGGCGGAGTAGTCGGCCACGAGCTTGCCTGCATCGGCCTCCAGGTCCATCACCCGCAGCAAGTCCCGGGTGCGCTCGGCCACGGTGTCACGGTCCATGCCGCGCAGCAGTCCCGCGTAGGTGACCAGCTGTTCTCCGGTGAGGCGATCGAAGAGTCGGACCCCGTCGGCCAGCACACCCATCCGTCGCTTCGCCGGCAGCGGGTCCTGCCACACATCCGTGCCGTGGATCCAGACCTGCCCCTGGTCCGGACGCAGCAGTCCGGTCGCCATGGACAGCGCCGTGGTCTTGCCGGCGCCGTTGGGCCCGACCAGGCCGTAGAACGATCCTGCCGGCACATCCAGCGAGATGCCGTTCACGGCGACTTTCTCACCGAACCGTTTGGCCAGGCCTCGCATCACCAGCGCGTGGTCTGGATCCGGCAGGGGCTGACGGCCCTGCTCCTGGCCGCGTGGGTCTGCACCGAGGACTGCAGGTGGGGCCTGGGGACGAGCGGGAGGGGTCTGACCGAGTTCATCCATGCACCTCACGCTAGCAACGCCGCGGTGCCGGCTCCTCCCCCTCGGGGAGGAGATCGTCAGGGTCGCTCTCCCCCTGCGTCGGGTCAGAACAGGGCGGTGGCCAACGATCGCCGTGAGGCAGCCGTTCGCGGGTCCTGATCACCCACCACGGAGTAGAGCTGGACCAGGTGCGCCCGAGCTGTTTCACGGTCCTCACCGGGGTGGAGGGCAATGAAGCGGACGAGCCGCGCGAAGGCGTCCTCCACGTGGCCGCCGACCAGGTCAAGGTCGGCCACCCGCAGCTGTGCCTCCAGATCATCGGGCGAGTCCGCTGCGGCCCGGCGCACGGCATCGGCGTCCAGCGTGGCAGTGCGCTGCATCAGCTCCACGCGGGCCAGGCCGACAGCGGCCTCGTCATCTCCCGGGTTCTCCTTCAACGCCTGGCGGTAGGCCTGGATCGCAGCATCCGGATCTCCCTGCGCCAAGGCGTCCACAGCCTGCTGATGCAGCGGGGGCAGAGCCGGAGGCGCCGGCGGGGCGTCGGCCGGAGCCTGCTCCTGCGGACCGAGCGGCGGCACCGTGCCCGTCAGTCCGTTCTGGGCGGCCACCTGCAGCAGCTCATCCAGCAGGGAATCGAGCTGGTCCGCACCCACCGCCTGGTTCAGCAGAGGAACCGGCTGAGCCGAGAGGATCCCGATCACGGCCGGTCCTGACGTCAGGCCGAACACCTGGAGCAGCTGAGGATGGGCGTCCGCATCGACCTCGGCCAGCACCAGGCGCCCCTGCCGGCCGTTGACGGCGGGCGTGAGCAGCTGGTCCAGCTGGTCACTCACCGGTGTGACTGAGGTGCGCAGATGCACCAGCACCGGGACCCGGGCAGAGAGCTGAATGAGCTGCTGCAGTTCCCCTTCGCCGACTCCGCGGACGACCCAGCTGCCGGAGGCCTGATCGGCCCTGTCCGGCCCCGCCGCAGAACGGGTGGATTCCGAGGTCGGCCGGGCGGCCAGGGATGACAGGTCGACCGCACCTCGCAGGTGGGACGGTGCGGGGGGCTGTTCAGTCATCTCGACTCTCCTCTTCAGGACACTCAGTCGCCGTACGAGACCCGGTACAGCTCATCTTCGAAACCGATGAGCGAGACCCGGGCGTCCTCACCTGTGGCCGACTCTCGGGGAATGTGGATCACCATCGTTTCATAGAAGCGCATGTACAAGGCGGTCGTGGTTTCATTGCTGGACTCGCCTGCGACCTTCTGTGCAAGCTCACTGGCGATGACGGTGCCGCCACGCTCCTTGGGACTCGAATTCACATTGGCAAAGACATTGGCGAACACCAGTGCCGACCCGTCGGGGAGACGGATCGCCTGCGACTGATCCGTCGCCACGGAACGGTTCAACCTGATGGTGGCGTCCCGGGCTGTCCTCGACAGGTTCTCCTGGTAGTCCTGGATGGCCTGGACGTAGGAGTTGGAGACCAACTTGTCTTTGAAGGTGTGGTCTGAGTCCGTCAAGACGGCCGCGGTCCCATCGACAGCCTGCTGAGGCGACATGGCCAATCCCTCGGCCTGATCCAGCTCGAGGATCTCTACACCGGGCTGATCCAGCTGCATTCCCGACAGATCTGACCCCGGCGTCATCGGTACGGCGAACCTCGCCTGATACTGCTGCCGCGGACCGTTCTGCTGCATCAACAGCACCTGCGGGGTCTCGTTCTGTTCGCCTTCGGTTACCGCGATGATGCTGCGCGGAAAGCCAGGTGCCTCGGTCGCCGCGGCTGCGAGAATCGGTGAAGCAGCTATCGGTGCTGGACCCACCAGCGAATCGTCGAAGCCCTTGTTGCGGTAGTGGAGTTCACGCATGGTTCGGGCGGATCCCCCGATTCGTGTGGTCAGCGCTTCCGCATCGCGGGCTTCATCACCACGGCTCATGCCCCCTGCCACCATCCCAAGGATCCGTTCCAGCTGCTGGTCCACGACCACCGGAATGAACTCCTCTGTCTGATCGCCTGAACTCGGACTGGCGCTCTCGGGGGACGGTGATGCGGTAGCCGGGGCCAACACAGAGCTTCCCAGGACCAGCACGCCCACGGCAGCACCTGCACCCATCCGTCGGGCAGTGCTGGAGCTCTGCCTGTCGGAGGTCGCACCGGCCCGGCCCGACTGGCCCGGGTCGGCCGCCTGAGTTGCGGCCGGACGCCCGCCACGGCGACTCCGCAGCCAGGCCCAGAGCAGCAGGCCCAGGCCGATGAGGATGAGCAGGGGGCCGATGACCAGCAGAGGGACGATCCAGGGGCTGTCTCCGACGCGGTTGGTCCAGGTGACCGTGACATCGGTGGGAGCCGGCGCCGTTCCGTCCACGGCGATCAGCAGCGCCGTCTGGTCCTCCTCCGGCAGCGTCCAGCGCTGCTCGAGCGTGCCCGAGGCCTCGTGCGTCTCGATCCACAGATCCGAGTCGACCGGGTTGGGCACCTCCATCTCGCCCTCCGCGTGATCCACGATCACGTGCGGCTGCTCACCCTCCGGGACATCGGTCTGGATGCCCTTCACCGTGTTGTGCGCCGCGTCGCCGATCCATGCCTGGATGTCGCGCTCCCGTCCCAGCATCACGGTGTAGTCGCCGTCACCGGTGAGCGTGTACTCCACCGGGTCCTCATCGATCTCTGCGAACTCACCGGTGATCACCGTCAGCGGCGCCTCGGTGGGGTCGTCGCCCACCTCGGCGGTCAGAGTCAGCGGAGGCGTCCAGATCGTCTGGAGACCGATGCCGCCCAGCAGGGCGGCCAGGCCCAGCAGGAGGGCCAGGAGACCGGAAACAATGCGCACGCGAAGAGCCGTTCATTCGGGGACAGAGTGAATCGGGCCGGTCGCGGGAGCGGAGAACTCCTGGACACAGCCCGAATCGCAGTATACGGGGAAAGGTCACCGAATGATAACGACGACGTCCGCCCGGCAGACGCTGGAGGGCTCAGCTGTGCCGTACCCTGAGCAGTGTGTCGCACCCTACATCTCCCAGCGAGGGCCGGGGACTCGGCCCAGACGTCGGTCCCGACGAGCATCACGGCCCGTCGTCCGCACCTGCACAGGACGCCTCCGGCGCAGAGTCTGCCCCTGTCCCCCCGGCCACTGAGAGCGGCGAGATCGAGTCGAGAGCCGTTCCTCACCCCACCGCGGTCTCCACGGAGAGGTCGCGGTTCGCTCGGCTCCGCAGCCGTCTGAGCGGACGGTCCCTGCCGGGCGCCAGACCTCGCCGTCGATTCGAGGTCAGCCAGATGGAGCCGGCACAGCCGCCGCTCGCGACCGATGAGGTGCCGGAGCCCCGTGAGGTGCAGGTCGCACCCAGCCACCCGATTCAGATCGGATTCCTCTTCACGGTGGGCGTGGGACTGGCCCTGGGCCTCTACTGGGTGTTCACCAGCAACGCCCAGCTGCTGATCTGGATCGCCGCAGCGCTGTTCATCGCCCTGGGCCTGGACCCTGTCGTCCGCAGGATCGAGAGCTGGGGTGCTCCGCGCGGTGTCGGCGTCGCCGCCTCCGTCCTGATGCTGGCGGCACTGTTGGCGGCGTTCTTCTCCATGCTGATCCCCACGGTGGTGGATCAGACCACCCAGTTCGTACAGAGTCTGCCGGTGCTGGTCTCGGAGTTCATGGACTCGGAGTTCTTCCAGGACCTGGACGAGCAGTTCGGGGTGCGCGACCTCGTGGACTCCGAGATCGCCAACTTCGTCAGCAACTCGGCGAACATCACCGGACTCTTCGGCGGGATCTTCGGCGTCGGCACGGTGATCGTCAACACCGGCTTCTCCATTCTCATCGTGCTGGTGCTGACCCTGTACTTCCTGGCCTCGCTGCCGTCGATGAAGTACTGGGCCTACCGGCTGGCCGCCCGATCCCGCAGGGCACGCGTGCAGTACCTGGGAGATGAGATCACCTCGTCCGTCGGCCACTACGTGATCGGCCAGTCGATCGTGGCCGGCCTGAACGGCCTGGTGGCCTTCATCGCCATCACTGTCGCGGGGGTGCCCTTCGGCGCCCTGTTGGCCTTCTTCGCCGGGCTGATGGCGTTCATCCCCCTGGTCGGCGCCATGATCGGCGGGACGATCATCACGCTGGTGGCGCTCTCAGCCGGCTGGCAGACCGCCTTGATCTTCGCGGTGATCTATTTCGCCTACCTGCAGATCGAGGCCTACTTCGTCTCCCCGAGGGTGATGAGCAAGGCCGTCGCCGTGCCTGGGGCCGTCGCGGTCATCGCCGTGATCGCCGGCGGCACGCTGCTCGGCGTCCTGGGGGCCCTGATGGCCATCCCGGCTGCCGCTGCGGTCATGCTCATCGTCAAAGAGGTGCTCATCCCCCGGCAGGACCGCCTCTGAGGTCAGCGACCGTCGTGGCGCCGGGTCCGCCAGCAGATGGGGTGCCAGTGTCTGCGGTCCTCACCGGCACGATCATCACCGAAGATCCAGTCGCTGCGCCAGGCCACCAGATGTGCCGCCCCAGCGCGGATGCTCCGGCCACACCCCGGACAGGTGTAGTCCTTGACGGCACGCCACGACGGGATCTGGCGCACATGCCAACCGCCGTCATGGTGATCCTGCTGCTGATAGCCCGTGTCCAGTCCCAGCAGCGCCTCCACCGCGTCCGGCTCCCCTGGACGGCGCTGAGACCTCTGGTCGCCGGCGCCACCCTTGCGTGCACCGCTGACACGGGCGGTGCGACGGGGCCTGTTGGAGCGGGGCATGAGTCCATGGTGTCACAGGGCCACCGGTACACTGCCGGGTGTGCGTCTTGTCATTGCTCGTTGCTCCGTCACCTATGAAGGCCGTCTCCGCGCGCACCTTCCCCCTGCCGTCCGTCTCCTGATGGTCAAGGCCGACGGCGCGGTCCTGATCCATTCCGACGGCGGCTCGTACAAGCCGTTGAACTGGATGAGCCCCCCGGCCACGCTGCGCATCGCGGAACCGTCCGCTGAGCTGGCCGAGGAGGGTGTGGTCCAGGTGTGGTCGGTGCAGGCCACGAAGTCCGATGATCGACTGGTCATCCACGTCTTCGAGATCCATCAGGAGATGAGTCAGGACCTGGGCCTGGATCCCGGGCTGGTCAAGGACGGTGTGGAGGCGGATCTGCAGCGCCTGCTGGCCGATCAGATCACCACGCTGGGCGAGGGATACACCCTGGTGCGGCGAGAGCACATGACCGCGATCGGCCCCGTGGACATCCTGGCACGGGACGCGGACGGCGCCACGGTGGCGGTGGAGCTCAAACGACGAGGTGACATCGACGGCGTGGAGCAGCTGACGCGCTACCTCGAGCTGATGAATCGGGATCCGCTGCTCGCCCCGGTGCGGGGAGTCTTCGCGGCTCAGCAGATCAAGCCTCAGGCACGCACCCTGGCCGAGGACCGCGGGATCCGTTGCGTCACCCTGGACTATGACGCGCTGAGGGGCGTCGATGACGCCGACTCCCGGCTGTTCTGACCACCGCCTCGGGACACAGCAGATCGGCTCGTTCCGATCCCGGGCCATCCACTGACCGGGATCGGAACGAGCCGATTGACTGTCTTCACTTCTCTGGCGCCACGGCGGGAGCATCAGCGGCGGGCTGAGATCACCAGCCGTTGCGGCGCGGCCGCCGTCCCAGTGGCTCCCGCCACGTTCCGAACCCGGTCACCGGACCGGATTCGATCCAGGCGCTCACTCCAGAGCACTCCTCGTGACTGAGCTCCAACAGGACGGGGCTCCTGCCCCCGGAGAGACGGGCCAGGACATATCCCTCACGGGACCCGGGCCCCTCGCGCCGGATCTCGGCCTGGTGGCGGGCCGTGCTCCAGCAGGGACGGGGATCGATGGACCGGACCTTCATCAGGTCCAGGCTCACCTCGTTGTACCGGCCGATCACCGAGGCTCCCCTGCTCGATCCCCCGACCTCCCGCACCTGCGCGCGAAAGGTCCCGGGGGTCCGAAGGAGAGTCCGCCGGCGCCACCACATCATCAGTGCGACCATGAGGACGACGCCCGCCAGCGCGCCGATCAGGGTCCACCAGATCGGTGACATCTCAGGCCGCGCTGTCTCCGCGCGCCTCGCCGTCCAGGGTGGCGGAGCCGGCGACGATCTCCACGCGGTCATGGTTGACCGAGAAGAAGCCGCCTTCGGCGCGTGCCGTCACGGTCTGACCGTCAGCGGTGGTGACCACGACGTCGCCGTCGCCCAGGACAGCCAGCAGGGGCGTGTGCCCCGGCAGGATGCCGATCTCACCGTCGATGGTCCGGGCGCTGACAGACTGTGCCGGCCCGGACCACACGAAGCGGTCCTCTGCAACGATCTCGACTTCGAGCTCGGCCATGGATCAGTTGTCCTTCTGGATCTGGGCCCAGTTGCGCTCGACATCGTCCAGACCGCCGACGTTGTAGAACGCCTGCTCGGACACGTGGTCCAGGTCACCGTTGGCGATGGCGTTGAAGCCCTCCACGGTGTCCTTGATCGGGACAGTGGAGCCCTCCACGCCGGTGAACTGCTTGGCGGTGTAGGTGTTCTGGGACAGGAACTGCTCGATGCGACGTGCACGCGAGACCACGATCTTGTCCTCTTCGGAGAGCTCGTCCACACCGAGGATCGCGATGATGTCCTGCAGTTCCTTGTTCTTCTGCAGGATCTGCTTCACGCGAATGGCGGTGTCGTAGTGCTCCTGGCCCACGTACTGCGGGTCCAGGATGCGCGAGGTCGAGGCCAGCGGATCCACAGCCGGGTACAGGCCACGGGAGGCCAGATCGCGGGTCAGGTTGGTGGTGGCGTCCAGGTGCGCGAACACGTTGGCCGGTGCCGGGTCGGTGTAGTCATCCGCAGGCACGTACACGGCCTGCATGGAGGTGATGGAGTGACCACGGGTCGAGGTGATGCGCTCCTGGAGCACACCCATCTCGTCGGCCAGGTTCGGCTGGTAGCCCACAGCGGAGGGCATGCGACCCAGCAGGGTCGAGACCTCCGAGCCGGCCTGCGAGAACCGGAAGATGTTGTCGATGAACAGCAGCACGTCCTGGTTCTGCACATCGCGGAAGTACTCCGCCATGGTCAGAGCCGACAGGGCCACGCGCAGACGGGTTCCCGGCGGCTCATCCATCTGGCCGAACACCAGGGCGGTGTCCTTGAGCACGTCGGCCTCGTCCATCTCGACCCAGAGGTCGTTGCCTTCACGGGTGCGCTCACCCACACCGGCGAACACCGACGTGCCGCCGAAGTTGCGGGCCACGCGGGTGATCATCTCCTGGATGAGCACGGTCTTGCCCACGCCGGCGCCGCCGAACAGGCCGATCTTGCCGCCCTTGATGTACGGGGTCAGCAGGTCGATGACCTTGATGCCGGTCTCGAGCATCTCGGTGGAGCCCTCGAGGGAGGCGAAGCTCGGGGCGACGCGGTGGATCGGCCAACGCTCCTGCACGTCCAGCTCGGAGGTGGGCACGTCCAGCGACTCGCCCAGCACGTTGAAGATGTGGCCCTTGACCACATCGCCCACGGGCACGGAGATCGGGGCACCGGTGTCGGTCACCTGCGCGCCACGGACCAGGCCGTCGGTGGACTGCAGCGAGATGGCGCGCACCAGGTTGTCACCCAGGTGCTGTGCGGTCTCGAAGGTGATGGTGCGGGTCTCGCCGTTGAGGGTCAGCTCAGCGGTGAGGGCGTTGTAGACGGCGGGCATGGCATCGGCCGGGAATTCGGCGTCGATCACGGGGCCGATGACACGGGCGATACGACCGGTGGCTCCGCCGGTGGCGGTGCCGGAGGCCTGCTCGTTGAAGGTGGCAGTCATCTCTCTCACTTCGTTCTGTGGATGGCGGATGTCGTGGGGTGGCGGGTCAGGACGCGTTCAGGGCGTCCGCGCCCGCGATCAGCTCGGTCAGCTCCTGGGTGATCTCCGCCTGGCGGGCGTTGTTCATCAGCAGCGTGTACTCCTTGATCAGGTCGGAGGCGTTGTCGCCGGCGGACTTCATGGCGCGCTGGCGGTTGGCCAGCTCAGAGGCCGCGGCCTGCAGCATCGCCGAGAAGATCCGGGACTCGATGTACTTCGGCAGCAGCGCGTCCAGGACGTCTTCCGGAGCCGGCTCGTACTCGTACAGCGGAAGGAGCTCGGTGTCCTCGGTGATCTCCTCCTCCACCACCTCCAGCGGCAGCAGTCGGACGACGGTGGGACTCTGCTTCACCAGGGAGTGGAACTCCGTGTAGACCACGTGGATCTCGTCCACGCCGCCCTCGTCGGTGTTCTGCAGGAAGGCGGAGACCAGTGCCTCGCCGATCTCCTTGGCCGTCTCGAACTGCGGGGCATCGGTGTTCCCGGTCCAGACCTTCTTGTACTCCCGGTGCCGGAAGTCGAAGTAGCCCTGTGCCTTGCGGCCGACCAGGTAGGTGTCGACCTCCTTGCCCTCGCTGCGCAGCTTCTCCAGCAGCTCTTCGGCGTGACGCAGCACGTTGGCCGAGTAGGCGCCGGCCATGCCACGGTCCGATGCCATGATCAGCACGGCGGAACGGCGTGGATTGTCTGACTCGGCGGTCAGCACGTGGTCGATGTCCTGCTGCGATGACACGGCGGACACGGCGCGGGTGATCGCGTTGGCGTACGGCATCGAGGCGGCGACACGGTCGCGTGCCTTGCCGATGCGGGACGTGGCGATCAGCTCCATCGCCTTGAAGATCTTCTTCATCGACGAGGTCGATGCGATCTTCTGGCGGTAGACCCGGATCTGGGCTCCCATGGTGGTCCTTTCCTTCGACCGGGTGGGCCGGCTCGACGTCACGTCGATCCGGCCCACTCCGACGGGTCAGCGCTTCTGCTTGACGATCTTTTCCTGGGTGACCTTCTCGTCGGCCAGAGGGTCGTGCTCCTCATGGCCTGCGGCCACCAGCTGGTTGTCGCCCTCGCCGAAGAAGCCCTTCTTGAACTCTTCGATCTCGGTCTCCATGGCCTCCAGCGTGGAGTCCTCCAGCTTGCCGGTCTCAGCGATCGGGCCCAGCACCACGTTCTTGCGACGCAGGTGGTCGATGAACTCCCGCTCGAAGCGCAGCGCATCCTCGACCGGGACCTCATCCAGGTGGCCCTTGGAGCCGGCCCAGATGGAGACGACCTGCTCCTCGACCGGGTACGGGGAGTACTGGGGCTGCTTGAGCAGCTCCATCAGACGCTCACCGCGCTGGAGCTGACGGCGGGTGGCCGGATCCAGGTCCGAGGCGAACATGGCGAAAGCCTGCATGTCGCGGTACTGCGCCAGATCCAGCTTCAGCGTGCCGGAGACCTTCTTCATGGCCTTGACCTGAGCCGCGCCGCCCACGCGGGACACCGAGATGCCCACGTCCACGGCGGGGCGCTGGTTGGCGTTGAACAGGTCCGACTGCAGGAAGATCTGTCCGTCGGTGATGGAGATGACGTTGGTGGGGATGTAGGCCGAGACGTCGTTGGCCTTGGTCTCGATGATCGGCAGACCGGTCATCGAGCCGCCGCCCATGTCGTCGGACAGCTTGGCACAACGCTCCAGCAGCCGGGAGTGCAGGTAGAACACATCGCCCGGGTAGGCCTCGCGTCCCGGCGGACGACGCAGCAGCAGAGACACCGCACGGTAGGCCTCAGCCTGCTTGGAGAGGTCGTCGAAGATGATCAGGACGTGCTTGCCGCCGTACATCCAGTGCTGGCCGATGGCCGAGCCGGCGTACGGTGCCAGGTACTTGAAGCCGGCGGGGTCCGATGCCGGGGAGGCCACGATGGTGGTGTACTCCAGGGCGCCGTGCTCCTCCAGGGTGGCGCGGACGCCGGCGATGGTGGAGGCCTTCTGACCCACAGCCACGTAGACGCAGCGGACCTGCTTGGTGACGTCGCCGCTCTCCCAGTTGGCCTTCTGGTTCAGGATGGTGTCCACGGCGATCGCGGTCTTGCCGGTCTGGCGGTCACCGATGATCAGCTGGCGCTGGCCACGGCCGATCGGGATCATCGCGTCGATGGCCTTCATGCCGGTCTGGAGGGGCTCCTCCACCGACTTGCGCTGGGTCACGGTGGGAGCCTGGAGCTCCAGGGCGCGACGTCCCTCGGCCTCGATCGGGCCCATGTCGTCCAGCGGCTGACCCAGGGGGTCCACCACGCGGCCCATGAAGCCATCACCGACCGGCACGGAGAGGATCTCCCCGGTGCGGTGCACCTCCTGGCCCTCTTCAATGTTCTTGAACTCGCCGAGGACGACGACACCGATCTCACGGGTGTCCAGGTTCTGGGCCAGGCCCAGGGTTCCGTCCTCGAAGCGCAGCAGCTCGTTGGCCATGACGGAGGGAAGACCCTCCACCCGGGCGATGCCGTCTGCTGCGGACACGACGCGACCGACCTCTACCCGCTCGGCTCCGGCCGGCTCGTAGGATGCCGCGAACTCGTTCAAGGCATTGCGGACGTCGTCAGCGTTGATGGTCAAGTCGGCCATCTGCAGTCCCTGCTCTCTTGATAGGTGATCATCGACGCGAAGTGCAGGTCGACGACCGGATGATTTCGTCTGGATTCGTCAGTGCCGGCTCAGCCGGCCATCTTCCGCTGGAGGTCATGCAGCCGGGTGGCCACCGTGGAGTCGACGACGTCGTCTCCCACCTTCACGCGCACCCCGCCCACCAGGGCAGGATCCACGGTCACGTCCAGCTTGAGGTCACGGCCGAAGGTCCGGCGCAGGCCCTCGGCCAGTCGCCGCTGCTGCTCATCGCTCAGCGGTCGCGCGACGGTGACGTCGGCGATCCACTGGCGCTGGCGCCCGGCGACGGCCGCGGCGAAACGACGCACCAGCTCGGCGGGCTTGTGCCCGCGGGGGTTCTCCACCGCCTGACGGACCAGGAGGCGGACCTCCTCGGACCCGTTGCCGGTGAGCCGCTCAGCCAGGTTCCCCCGCGACTGCGCGGGAGCCTGCTGGTCGGTGATGGCCCGCTGGACCTCGTGGGACTCCTCCACGACGTGGTGGAAGGAGAGCAGCTCCTGGGAGAGGCGGTCCAGCCCTGAGAGGCCGTCGCGCTCGGCGGAGGCGGCCACAGCAGTGCCGGCCAGCTGTTCCACGGCGTCACCGAAGTCACGCTCGCCGGACCAACGGCGACCTGCCAGGTCGGTCAAGACCTGCAGCGCCTGCTCGGAGAGCCGACCGCTGAACAGCGAGCGGAGTACACCGGACCGGCGCTCCACCGTCCACGAGGGATCGGTCAGGGCCCGGCGCAGCGGTCCGTTCTCGTCCAGCACGTCCAGCGTGGAGAAGAGGTCGCGTGCCAGCTGCAGTCCGCCGGAGGCCAGCGTGGGCTCCAGAGCCTGTCGTGCGGCGGCCAGTGAATCGCTCGATGCTCCTGCCATTACTCAGCAGCACCTGCACTGGTCGTGCGAGCGGACTCGCTGCGCTCCAGGTCGGCCAGGAAGCGATCCACCACGCGCTGGGAGCGGGCGTCGTCGTCCAAGGACTCCCCGACGATCTTGCCGGCCAGGGAGGTGGCCAGGGTGCCCACCTCGGACCGCAGCGAGGACACGGCCTGCTGGCGCTCCGCGGCGATCTGCGCCTGGGCCTGCTCGGTCATGCGAGCGGACTCGGCTGCCGCCTTCTCCTTGAACTCGGCCAGGATCTGAGCGCCCTCGGTGCGGGCCTCCTCGCGGATGCGGTTGGCCTCCACGCGGGCGTCCTGCAGCTGCTGCTGGTAGTCGGCCATCATGGCGTTCGCCTCGGCCTGGGCCTTCTCGGCCTTCTCCAGTCCGCCCTCGATCGCGTCGACGCGATCCTGGTAGGACTTCTCCAAGGCAGGGGCGATGAACTTCACCACGATGAACATCAGCACGGCGAAGCCGACTGCGGTGACGAGCACCTCCCACCAGTTGGGAACCAGCGGGTTTGCGCCCTCGCCTGCAGCGAGGATCACGTCAGTCCCGATCATTGATCAACCATCCTTCGGTGATGTGTTCCAGTCATTCCTGTCCGGGCACTGCCCGGGCGGGGCATGATCAGAGGACGAACGCGAACACCAGGCCCAGGATGGCCAGGGCCTCGGCGAGGGCGAAGCCCAGCAGGGCGATGGGCTGCAGGATGCGCTGAGCCTCGGGCTGACGGGCCACACCGTTGATGTAGGCGGCGAAGATCAGGCCCACGCCGATGGCGGAGCCGATGGAGGCCAGGCCGTAGCCGATCAGGTTCAGGTTGCCGGTGATTTCCATGGTGTTCCTTTCAAGATGCCGGTGGGATCCGGCAGGTTGTGAGGTAGTCCCTCCCACGACCCGATGGAGGCCGGATCAGGAAGTCTGGTGGTGCGGTGGACGGGGTCCGGTCACCGCGGTCTCGCCGCCGTCGCCGGCGCCGAGGAGTCTGTGGGTCAGTGGTCGTTCGCCGAGATCGCGCCCTGGATGTAGATGGCGGTCAGCAGGGTGAAGACGAAGGCCTGGAGGTACATGATCAGCAGCTCAAGGAAGTACATGGCCACCGAGCCGAGGATCACCAGGATGCCGGTGCCCTGCAGGGCCAGGTTGCCGGTCTCGGTGATCAGGTAGGCGGCGCCGGCACCGGCCAGCATCACGATCATGTGGCCGGAGAGCATGGTGGCCATCAGACGCAGGGAGTGGGTCAGCGGGCGCACGATGAAGGTGGAGATGATCTCCAGCGGCACCAGGAGCGGCAGGATCCATCCGGGGACACCGGAGGGGACCACGGCGAGCTTGAAGTACTTCAGCCCGTGGTGGCGGATGCCCACGCCGATCCAGATGATGTAGACGATCAGCGCCAGCGCATAGGCCGAGCCGGCATGCGAGAAGGAGGGCAGCTGCAGGAAGGGGATGGCGCCGAAGATGTTGTTCAGCAGCACGAAGAAGAACAGGCCGAACAGCAGGGGGACCCAGGGGCGGAAGTCCTTCTCGCCGATGATGTCGCGGCCCATGCCGTTGCGGACGAAGGAGTAGCCGGACTCGGCCAGCCACTGCATCTTGGTGGGGACCAGCTTGGGCCGACGCATCGCGATCATGAAGAACGCCGAGATCAGGATCACCGAGAGGATGACCATGAGCATCTGCTTGCCGAAGCCGGTGCCGTATTCGGCCGCCCAGGGCAGGATGTCGGGCAGGTGAGCATCACTGATGGTCGGGGGCGTGAATCCGCCCTGGTCAGTGGTGCTGGCGAGCACGATCGGGAGCACGCTGGTCCTCTCTGGAAGTGTTCGTCAACGGAACATGCACAGCGGCGCCGTTGCTGCTTCAGTGAAGGTCGCGGCAGCCCGTCCTGGCCGTCGTTATGAATCCTTGATGATCCTATCAAACAGCGGGCAGTGGTCCTGACCATGTCGCGGCGAGATCCAGCGCAGAATCCGTGCGATCACGGCCGGTCAGAACGTGCGCTCAGCTCCGGCTCGAGACATCACGGTCGGATCACGGTCTGCTCACCGGGAGGGGGCGTCGTCGTAGATCTGCTGCCGGGTGTGCATGAAGGCCAGCACCTCCGCGGCCTGCCAGGCCAGGATGCCCACCAACGCGCCGATTCCGGCCGGCACGGCCTGGATCCACTCCGGCCGCGGCACCACGGTCAGCAGCAGACCGAACAGCACCACCTTGGCCACGAAGGCCCCCAGCGAGACCACCACGGCCTGGTCGCGTGATCTGTCCCATACCCAGGCGGTCACGGCCAGGGTGAGCGCCGAGAGGAGCACGACGACGGCTCCGCCCAGTCCCAGTGAGGCGGCGGCCTGGCCTTCCCCGGCACCACGCATCGACCAGGTGGCCACCACGCCGATCAGGACAGCGGGGACGCTCACGACCAGGCAGCGGTTCAGGATCCCCCACCAGCCGTTGCGGTTGGTCCAGCGGCTCATGCGCTCTCCTCACGTTCCACGGCCGGCCCCCGGCGCACCCAGGGGTGCAGGGTCAGCCAGCCGGCCCCGAGCAGCAGCACGCCCAGGACCGGCAGGACGAAGACATCGTCGAAGAAGTTCAGGGACACCACACCGTAGGCCACCAGGAAAGACCACAGGTAGAGCAGCAGCACGGCCTGTCGATGGGTGTAACCGCCGTCCACGAGCTTGTGGTGCAGGTGTCCGCGGTCCGCCGAGAACGGACTGGACCCGCGGGCGGTGCGTCGCAGCACGGCCATGCTCAGGTCCAGCAGCGGCAGCAGCAGCACGGCGATCGGCAGCAGGATGGGCATGTAGGCCGGGACGTTGCGGAAGCGGAAGCCCTCCATGGCCCCCACGTCGGCGGTGACCGCCACGGCAGCGGTGGCCATCAGCATCCCGATCAGCAGGGCACCGGTCTCCCCCATGAAGATCCGGGCCGGGTGGAAGTTGTGCGGCAGGAAGCCGATGCACACGCCCACCAGCATCGCCATCAGCAGGGTGGCCAGATTGGAGTAGTCGAACTCGTTGATCGTCCGGGTCAGGACATAGGTGTAGATGAAGAACGCCGAGCCGCCGATCGCCGCCATGCCCGCCGCCAGCCCGTCCAACCCGTCCACGAAGTTGATGGCGTTCATGGTCAGCACCACCACGAACACCGTCAGCCCGATCTGCACCGGCTCGGCGCCCACGGGGATCCATCCCACCGGCATGGCCTCCACCCGGATGCCGTGCAGGGCGATCATCAGCCCGGCGGCGATCTGGCCGGTCAGCTTCAGGCTCCAGTGCAGGTCCCAGAGATCGTCCGCCACCCCCACCACGGTGATGGTCAGCAGCGCCAGCAGCACACCGCGCAGCGGCATCGGGTCGGTGTAGATCCCCTCCAGGAACGGGATCAGCCCACCCAGGCCCAGGGCCACGACGACGGCCACCACCATGGCCACTCCGCCCAGCTTGGGGATGGGCTCGCGGTGGACATCGCGCTTGCGCCGCGGCGTGAAGACCTCGCCCCGGATGCCCAGCGCGCGTACCGCCGGGGTCAGCGCGAAGGTGACCAGGGCGGTGAGGGCGAGCAGGATCAGGTAGACCTTCACGGAGTGGAGCGCTCTCCTGACTGCGGTGCGGACTCGGCGTCCTCAGCTGCATCAGCGGCGTCGGCGGACTCGGCGTCCGGGGCATCCACCGCGTCCGCCTCGAAGGCCTCCGGCACCAGGGCCCGCAGCGTCTCCTCGGGGATCGCACCTTCGCGCACCACGCGGAAGGGCTCCACCGTGCAGTCCACGATGGTCGAGGGCTGCTGGCTGGAGCGCTCGCCGCCGTCCAGGTAGACGGCCACGGACTCGCCGAGCATCTGCTGGGCCTCGTCCACGGTGGTGGCCGCCGGCATGCCGGTCCGGTTGGCGCTGGAGACGGCCAGCGGGCCGGTGGCCTGCAGCAGTCCCCGGGTGATCTCATCAGCCGGCACGCGCAGGGCCACAGTGCCCCGGGTCTCCCCCAGGTCCCAGGTCAGGGTCGGCTGAGAGTGCACGATCAGCGTCAGCGCGCCGGGCCAGAACTCCCGGGCCAGCTCCCGCGCCGCCTCAGGCACATCCATGGCCAGTCCATCCAGCACATCGGCACTGCCCATCAGCACGGGCGGAGGCATGGTGCGCCCCCGGCCCTTGGCGGCCAGCAGCACGGCCACGGCCTGCGGGGAGAAGGCGTCGGCGCCGATCCCGTAGACGGTGTCCGTGGGCAGCACCACGCACTCTCGCCGGGACAGGGCCTCACGGGCGGTCTCGATCCCCTCGGCCAGCCGTTCGGGGTCGGTGCAGTCGATTCGCTCACTCACGCTGACATTCTCCCATCCACAGGGTGCTGCTCCGGTCCCGGCGAGCCGATCCGCCGGGCCGAGGTGCTGCGCGGCCGCCCGGCCAGGTCTGCATGCCCGGTGATCCGGGTGAACATCCCGGTGTGCTCCAGGGCAAGCGCCACCGTGTCCCCCTGGGTCTCGTCATGCTCCATCACGAAGAACCCGCCCGGTCGCAGCAGCCGTGCAGCGGTGGTGATGATCGCCGTGGGCATCTGCATGCCGTCCGCTCCCCCGCCGTAGAGCGCCAGCGCCGGGTCCTGGGCGGCCTCGGCCTGAGGGGGGATCCGTCCGTCCGGGACGTAGGGAGGATTGGACACCACGACGTCGGCCTGGCCAGTCAGACCGGGAAGTGCGGTCCGCGCGTCCTCCAGGTGCAGGGCGACACCGCGGCGTTCCAGGTTCGCCGCAGCCCACCGGGCGGCCTCGGCGTCCAGTTCCACGGCGTGCACCACGGCAGCCGGGACCTCATCGGCCAGGGCCGCGGCGATCGCTCCCGACCCGGTGCACAGGTCCACGGCCACGACGCTGTGCTGCGGTGCCCTGCGACTCGACTCGAGCAGGGCGTCCACGGCCAGTCCGGCCACGTCCTCGGTCTCCGGGCGCGGCAGGAACACTCCGGGCCCCACGTGCAGCAGGGACTGCCGGAAGATGACCTGTCCGGTGAGGTGCTGCAGCGGAACCCGCGCCGCGCGGGAGGCGAGCAGCTCGTCCAGGCGGGTGACGTCGTCGGGAGGCAGGGAGTGGCCCATCACGGCCAGGGAGGCGACCCGGCCGCGGGAGACGCCCAGGACGTGCCCGGCGAGCAGTTCGGCGTCCGCGCGCGGCGAGTCCACACCGGCCTCGGCGAGCCTGCGCTCTGCATGCCGGATCCACGGGCCCAGCTCCAGCGGTGACGGCTGCGCTTCAGGGGTCTGCACGGCTCAGGCCTCGTCGGAGGAGCCCAGTGCCTGCAGGCGGTGGGCCTCGTCCATCTCGATGCAGGACTGCAGCACCGGGCCCAGGTCGCCGTCCAGCACGGCCTCCAGGTTGTAGGCCTTGTAGCCGGTGCGGTGATCGGCGATCCGGTTCTCCGGGTAGTTGTAGGTGCGGATCCGCTCGGAGCGGTCCATGGTGCGCACCTGGGAATGGCGGGTGGCGGCGTTCTCCGCGTCGATCTGCTCCTGCTGATGGGCCAGCAGGCGGGAACGCAGCACGCGCATGGCCGCCTCGCGGTTCTGGATCTGGGACTTCTCGTTCTGCATGGCCACCACGATCCCGGTGGGCAGATGGGTGATGCGCACGGCGGAGTCGGTGGTGTTCACGGACTGTCCGCCCGGTCCTGAGGAGCGGTAGACGTCGATCTTCAGCTCATTCGCGGCGATCTCCAGCTCTTCGGGCTCGTCCACCTCGGGGAAGACCAGCACGCCGGCGGCCGAGGTGTGGATCCGCCCCTGGGACTCGGTGACGGGCACCCGCTGGACGCGGTGCACCCCGCCCTCGAACTTCAGATGCGCGAACACGCCCTCGGCCGGGTCGGTGGAGGAGGCCGGACGCTTCACTGCCAGCTGCACGTCCTTGTAGCCACCCAGGTCGGACTCCGTGGAGGAGAGGATCTCGGTCTTCCAGCCGCGGGACTCGGCATACCGGGTGTACATGCGCAGCAGGTCCCCGGCGAACAGGGCCGCCTCCTCGCCGCCCTCGCCGCCCTTGATCTCCAAGATGGCGTCCCGGCCGTCGTCCGGATCACGCGGGATCAGCAGCCGGCGCAGCCGCTCGGCCGCCTCCGCCTCGACTTCGGTCAGACGGGGCACCTCGGCGGCGAAGTCGGCGTCCTCCTGGGCCAGTTCGGTGGCGTCGGCCAGGTCCTCGGAGGCGGCCTGCCAGGCGCGGTGGGCGGAGACGATCCCGTTGAGCTCGGCGAAGCGCCGGCCCAGACGGCGGGCCAGACCCTGGTCCTGGTGGACGGCGGGATCGGCCAGCTGGTCGGTGAGCTGGCGGTGCTCATCCAGCAGCTCCTGCACGGAGTCGAACATGCTCACGGGGATCACTCCTGGGAGGGGGTCGGGTCAGCCGGATCTGCAGAGACGGGTCGACCCCCGTCCCTCCGCGGTGACCACCGGTGGAGCCGGTGGGTCTGCGGAAGGCCGGGGGCCGCCGTCGGGGTCCTAGTCCTCGCCCTTGAGTCCCAGAGTGGTCTTGGAGACCAGCATGAGGAACTCGGCGTTGGACTGGGTGTCCTTGATCTTGTTGGTGAGCAGCTCCAGCGCCTGCTGGGTGTCCAGACCCGAGAGCACGCGACGCAGCTTCCACATGATCTTGACCTCTTCGGAGGAGAGCAGGTTCTCCTCGCGCCGGGTGCCGGAGGCGTTGACGTCCACCGCCGGGAAGATGCGCTTGTCCGCCAGCTGACGGGACAGACGCAGCTCCATGTTGCCGGTGCCCTTGAACTCCTCGAAGATGACCTCGTCCATCTTGGACCCGGTCTCCACCAGAGCCGTGGCCAGGATGGTCAGCGAGCCGCCGTTCTCGATGTTGCGGGCGGCGCCGAAGAACCGCTTGGGCGGGTACAGCGCCGAGGAGTCCACACCGCCGGAGAGGATGCGGCCCGAGGCGGGAGCGGCCAGGTTGTAGGCACGGCCCAGACGGGTCATGGAGTCCAGGAGCACGACGACGTCACGCCCCATCTCCACGAGTCGCTTGGCGCGCTCGATGGCCAGTTCCGCCACGGTGGTGTGGTCGTCAGCCGGACGGTCGAAGGTGGAGGCGATGACCTCGCCCTTGACCGAACGCTGCATGTCGGTCACCTCCTCCGGGCGCTCGTCCACCAGCACCATCATCAGGTGCACCTCAGGGTTGTTGGTGGTGATCGCGTTGGCGATGGACTGCAGGATCATGGTCTTGCCCGCCTTGGGGGGCGAGACGATCAGACCGCGCTGGCCCTTGCCGATGGGCGCCACCAGATCGATCACGCGCGGACCGATCTTCTTGGGCTCGGTCTCCAGGCGCAGCCGCTCCTGCGGGTACAGCGGCACCAGCTTGGAGAAGTCCTGACGAGTGGGGTTCTCCTCGGCCGGCTGCCCGTTGACGCTGGTCAGCTTGATCAGCGCATTGAACTTCTGGCGGTTGGAGTTGTTCTGGCTCTCGCCCTCACGGGGTGCACGGATGGCGCCCATCACGGCGTCGCCCTTGCGCAGCCCGTACTTCTTGACCATGGACAGCGAGACGTAGACGTCGTTCTGACCGGGCAGGTAGCCGGAGGTGCGGACGAAGGCGTAGTTGTCCAGCACGTCCAGAATGCCGGCCACGGGCAGCAGGACATCATCCTCGGTCAGCTCGGTGTCATCCACCTCGGGGCCGCCGCGGCCACGACGGTTGCGTCCGCGCTCGTTGCGATCCTGGCGATCGTTGCGGTTGCGGTTGCGGCGGTTGCGGCGCGAGCCGCCCTCGTCGTCGCGGTCGTTGCGGTTCTGACGGTCGTTGCGGTCACCGCGGTTCGAGGAGCCGCCCTGATCGCTGCGGTCATGGCGATCCTGACGATCGTCGTTGCGCTGGGAACGCTCGCCGCGGTCGTTCCGGTCGGACTTCTCGTTGCGGTCCTGGCGATCCTGACGGTCATCCTGGCGATCGCCCCGGTTCGACCGGTCGTTGCGGCTGCGGCGTTCCCCGCGCTCGCCGCGGCCGCGGCCGTTCTGGTCCTGCTCGGAGGACTCCCCGCCGGTGTTCTGGTCCTGTCCGCCCTGCTCCTGCGGAGCGGACTGCTCCTGACCGGACGGGCCGGAGCCCTGCTGGTCCTGCTGACCACGGGAGGAACGCCCACGGCGGCTGCGGCCGGAGGGCTGGTCCTGACCACCCTGCTCCTCGGTCGAGGCGGCCTGCTGGTCCCCAGCGGTGGACTCGGAGCCGGACTCCTGGGCCGGAGCGGACTCGGCCGCACCGGCGGGCGACTCGGCCCGGCGTCCGCGCGAACGGCGGCCCCGAGTGGGAGCGGACTCGCCCTCACCGGCGGATTCGGCCGGGGCAGACGATGCGGGAGCGGACTCGGCCCCGCCCTGGTCGGCGGTCTTCTCGGCGGAGTCCTCGCTCGAGGCGGCGGAGCTGCGCTGGGCGGCCTCACGGTCGGCGACGGCGCCGCCGCGCTGATGACGTGAGATGGCCTCGACCAGATCGGACTTGCGCATGCGCGAGCCGCCGGTGATGCCGAGCTGCGAGGCCAGAGCCTGCAGCTGGGCCAGCTTGAGGCCGGCCAACCCGTTCGAGGCGGCCGGGCGCTGCGCGGCAGAGTCCTCGGTGCTCACGGGGGTGTCAGTGGTGTCGGTCACGAAGGTTTCCTTCTCCCTCGTCAGGCAGGTCTGTCGCACGGAGCGAGCCTGCTGGTGTTGTCCGGCCGCCGCACAGGATCGTGCTGCAGAAGACCGGGATGCAGATCCACCCATCCGGCGGTCCGGACGGTGGGGGCGGCACCGGCTGGTGCCTGTTCAGACCACAGGAGCGCCTGCTGGCGCGTGCCGGGTCTGAGGGGAATGACGTTCACACGGGACTCCGTGGCCAAGGGGCCGACACCGGGAAGAGGTGCAGTGCGGATCCCGTCAACGTCCCCGCTGCTCTCCGGAGTGGCGCAGGGCCGACCGGTTCGTTCTCAGCGGTGTCCCTTCACCTTAGCACCCGTGCGGTCCACGGGCAGAACGCTGACACGCCACTGCTGTTCCGAGCTGGCGGTGGCCTCGCGGATATGCCGCTCGGCCCGCTCGGCCTGCTCTGCGCCCGAGGTCAGCACCAGCACGGTGGGCCCGGCACCGGAGACCACGGCGGCCAGCCCCTCCGCCCTCAGGGAATGCACCAGGGCCAGGGACTCGGGCATGGCGGGAGCTCGGTGCTCCTGGTGCAGCCGGTCCTCGGTGGCTGCCAGCAGCACGCTGGGGTCTGTGGTCAGCCCGTGCACCAGCAGGGCGGCACGGCCGGCGTTGGCGGCGGCGTCAGCATGCGGGACCTGAGCCGGGAGCAGTCCACGCGCGGTCTCCGTGCTCAACGGCTCCGAGGGCACAGCGACCACCGGGACCAGCTGTGCGTGCGGCTCCAGCCGCACGGAGCGGTACCCGGCCGGATCCTGCCAGGACAGGGCCAGGCCCCCGCTCAGGGCGGGCGCCACATTGTCCGGGTGGCCCTCCAGTTCGGAGGCGGCGTCCAGGACCTGTTCCTCGGTGGATCGATCCTCCAGGGGCAGCAGCGCCTGGGCGATCAGCACCGCCGTGGCGTGGGCGGTGGCCGAGGAGCCCAGTCCACGCCCGTGGGGAATCCGATTGTGGGCGGTCAGCTGCAGTCCGCCCAGGTCCCATCCCGCGCGCGCCAGCTGCGCACGCACCGTGGTGATGATCAGGTGCCGGCCGTCCGTGGGCAGGTGGCCGGCGCCCTCCCCGGTGACCTCAGCGTGGAAGCCCTCGCCGGCCTCCAGGGTGCGCACGGTGACCTCATCGCGCAGCTCCAGTGCCAGGCCCATGGTGTCGAATCCCGGTCCGAGGTTGGCCGAGGTGGCCGGAACGGAGACGGTGACCTCGATCCCGGCCGGCAGCGTGCGCCGTCGTCGGGACTCTGCTGGGGGGCCCGGCACCGCTGGTGAGGTGCCCATCAGACCAGCCCCAGGGCCTCGGCCACCGAGACGACGTCATAGTCCACCTTCTGGGGGGTGACATCGGAGCCGTCCGCGTTCTTCAGCGCCCACTGGGGGTCCTTCAGACCGTGCCCCGTGACGGTGATGACCCAGCGCTTGCCGGCCGGGACGTTGCCCAGGGCATGGTGCTTGATCAATCCGGCCACGCCTGCGGCCGAGGCGGGCTCGACGAAGACACCCTCCTTGGAGGAGAGCCAGCGGTGGGCCTCCAGGATCTCCTCGTCGGTGACGGAGTCGATGATGCCGCCGGACTCGTCACGGGCGGCCTCGGCCTGCTCCCACGAGGCCGGGTTGCCGATCCGAATGGCGGTGGCCACGGTGTCCGGCTCGGTCACCGGGTGACCCAGCACGATCGGTGCGGCACCGGCGGCCTGGAAGCCCCACATGACAGGGGTCTTGGTGGACACGGCCGGGAGCTCCTCGTCCGAGGTCCCCTCATGCGGGTTGACGTAGGGGGCCGCGTATTCGCGGTAGCCCTTCCAGTAGGCGGTGATGTTGCCGGCATTGCCGACGGGCAGCAGGTGATAGTCCGGGGCGTCGCCGAGGGCGTCCACCACCTCGAAGGCACCGGTCTTCTGCCCTTCGATGCGCGCCGGGTTCACCGAGTTGACCAGGAACACCGGGTAGTTCTCGGCCAGCTTGCGCGCCACGTCCAGGCAGTTGTCGAAGTTGCCGTCCACCTGCAGCAGGGTGGCGCCGTGGGCGATGGCCTGGGAGAGCTTGCCCAGGGCGATCTTGCCGTCCGGGACCAGCACCGCGCAGGTCAGACCGGCCTGGGTGGCGTAGGCGGCGGCCGAGGCAGAGGTGTTGCCGGTGGAGGCGCAGACCACGGCCTTCGCCCCCTGCTCCACGGCGGCGGTGATGGCCATCGTCATGCCCCGGTCCTTGAAGGAGCCGGTGGGGTTCATCCCCTCGAACTTCACCCAGACCTCGCCCTGGACCAGCTCAGACAGCGCCGGTGCAGGGATGAGCGGGGTGCCGCCCTCGCCCAGGGTGACGACCCGGGTCTGCTCGGTCACGGGCAGACGATCGGCGTATTCGCGGACCACTCCGCGCCACTGGTGTGCCATGGTCAGTTGCCTTCCACTCGCAGGACGGAGATCACATCGGTGACCACGTCCAGGGCCGTCAGTTCGGCCACGGTCTGCTCCAGGTCCCGCTCCAGGGCCCGGTGGGTGATGAAACGCAGGGAGGACTCGGCCTCGGCATGCCCGGAGTGTCCCTCCGGCAGCGGCACCTGGCGCATGGCCTCGATCGAGACGCCGTGCTGGGCGAAGACACCGGCGGTCTGAGCCAGCACACCGGCCTGGTCCTTGACCTCCAGCACCACCAGGTAGCTGGTGGTGGCGTCACCGACCGGCAGCGCCGGAAGGGTGGCCTGCGGGGTGTGGGTGCGGCCCGGTCCCCCGCGCACCAGACGACGGGCGATGGAGACGGTGTCCCCCATGACGGCGCTGGCGGTGGGCGCTCCTCCGGCCCCGGGTCCATAGAACATCAGCTCGCCGGCGTTCTCCGCCTCCACGAACACGGCGTTGAACGCCCCGTGGACCGCGGCCAGGGGGTGCTGACGGGGCAGCAGCGTGGGATGCACGCGCAGCACAGCTCCCTCCGTGGAGTCAGCTCCGTCCCCGCCCGGCGTGGTGATGCGCTCGGCAATGGCCAGCAGCTTGATGACATAGCCGGCCTCAGCAGCCGCCTCGTTGTCTGCGGCGGTGATGGCGGTGATGCCCTCGCAGTGGACCTGGTCCAGGGTGAACGGCGCATGGAAGGCCAGGTTGGCCAGGATGGCGGCCTTGGCGGCGGCGTCATGCCCCTCCACGTCCGCCGTGGGATCGGCCTCGGCGTAGCCCAGGCGCTGGGCCTCGGCCAGGGCGTCGTCGAAGGTCGCCCCGGTGGTGTCCATCTGGTCCAGGATGTAGTTCGTGGTGCCGTTGGCGATGCCCATGATCCGTGTGACGCGGTCGCCGGAGAGGGAGTCCCGCAACGGACGCAGGATGGGGATGGCACCGGCCACGGAGGCCTCGAAGGACAGCTGGGTGCCGGCCTCGGCCGCGGCCCGGTACAGTTCCGAGCCGTGCTGGGCCAACAGAGCTTTGTTGCCGGTCACCACGGCGGCGCCGCGGGAGATGGCCCGCTGGATCAGCGACTTCGCCGGCTCGATCCCGCCCAGCAGCTCGATCACGATGTCCGCCTGGTCCACCAGGGCCTCGGCGTCGGTGGTGTAGAGCTCACCGGGCAGCTGATACTCGCGCTCGGCGTCGGTGCGGCGCACGAACACGCCGACCAGCTCGAGACGTGCCCCGACGCGGGCCTGGAGCATCTCGGCGTCCTCGGTGAGGATCCGCGCCACCTGGGAGCCGACGTTGCCGGCACCCAGCAGGGCGATCTTGAGGGGCTCGTGCGTGGTGGTCAATGGTCCTCCGTAGGAATCGGTCGGTCTCACTCGGTCTCGCGGGCGAAGAGGTCGTCCTCGGTCTCGCGGCGGATGATCAGCCGAGAGACACCGTCCTTGACGGCGACGACGGCCGGCCGGGTGAGCAGGTTGTAATTGCTGGACAGGGCATGGCAGTAGGCGCCGGTGGCAGGCACGGCCAGCAGGTCACCGCGCTGCAGGTCCTCCGGCAGGTAGGCGTCTCGCACCACGATGTCCCCGGACTCGCAGTGCTTGCCGACCACCCGTGAGAGGACGGGGGTCGCCTCGGTGGTCCGTGATGCCAGGACGGCGGTGTAGTCGGCGTCGTAGAGCACGGGACGGGGGTTGTCGCTCATCCCGCCGTCCACGGCCACGTAGCGGCGCGGGAACGTCCCGTCCGCATGGTCCACGGCCACGGTCTTGCGCACGCCCACGGTGTACAGGCTCAGTCCGGCCGGACCGGAGATGGCCCGGCCCGGTTCGATCGAGATCCGGGGGCAGCGCATCTGCAGCCGCTCACAGACCGCGCGGACCACAGCGGCCAAGGCCGTGGCGATCTGCTCGGGTGCACGAGGCTCGTCGGCGCTGGTGTAGGCGATGCCGTGGCCGCCGCCCAGGTCCAGCTCCTCCAGCTCCACCCCGTGGTCCTGGCGGATGGCGGCCAGGAAGGTCAGCAGCCGTTCGGCGGCCAGGGCGAAGCCGTCAGCCTCGAAGATCTGGGATCCGATGTGGCAGTGCAGGCCCCGCAGCTCGATCGAGGGAGCGGCCAGCGCCTGGGCCACGGCCTGGGCCGCCGGAGACTTTCCAGGGATCGGCCCGTCCATCCGCTGCGCATCGGCGGAGAGGTCCGGGTCCTGCCCCTCGGTGAAGGAGGAGTCGGCCATGGACAGACCGAACTTCTGGTCCTCGTGGGCGGTGGCGATGAACTCGTGGGTGTGCGCGTGCACGCCCGGTGTCAGCCGCAGCATCACCGGTGCGGTGAGACCTGCCTCCTGCGCCAGCTCGGCGAGACGGGTCAGCTCATCCAGGGAGTCCACCACGATCCGGCCCACCCCGACCTCCAGGGCGCGGCGCAGTTCGCCATCAGACTTGTTGTTGCCGTGCAGGCCGATGCGAGCGGGGTCCACCCCGGCCCGCAGCGCCACGGCCAGCTCCCCGCCGGAGGCGGTGTCCAGACACAGGCCCTCCTCCGCGATCCAGCGGGCCACCGGGGTGACCAGGAAGGACTTGCCGGCGTAGTAGACGTCCACTCCCCCGCACAAGTCCTCGAATGCGGCGTCGAAGGCATCACGGAAGGATCGGGCACGGGCCCGGAAGTCGTCCTCGTCCACCACCAGCAGCGGGGTTCCGTAGTCGGCTGCGAGCTGGGAGGCGGGGATGCCCTGCACCGCCAGCTGGCCGTCGTCGTGCCGACTCACTCCGGAGGAGAAGATCACCGGGTCCAGGGCGTTGCCGTCCTCGGGGACCTGCAGCCAGTCCGGTGCCAGGGGCGAGGCGGTGTGGGCGGCCATCACATCCGCTCCGGGGCGGAGACGCCCAGAAGCGCCAGGCCATTGGCCAGGACCTGGGCGGTGGCCTCGTTGAGCCACAGACGGGTGCGGTTCAGATCCGAGATCTCCCCGGGGCCGTCCTCACCGGCCACCGGGACGATCCGGCAGACCGCATACCAGGAGTGGTAGGCCGAGGCCAGCAGTTCCAGATGCCGGGCCACCCGGTGCGGCTCGCGCAGCTTGGCGGCCTGGCCCACGACCGAGGGGAACTCGCCCAGACGGGCCAACAGCTCGGACTCGGTGGGGTCGGTGAGCAGCGCGGCGTCGAACGCCCCCCGGTCCACGCCGGCGGCCTCGGCGGTGCGCGCGGCACCGCGGGTGCGGGCATGGGCGTACTGCACGTAGAACACCGGGTTGTCGTTGGTGCGGGACTGCAGCACCTCGGGATCGATGGTGATCGGCGAGTCCGCGGGATACCGGGCCAGCGAATAGCGCAGCGCGTCCTTGCCCAGCCACTGGACCAGGTCCTTGAGTTCGATGATGTTGCCGGCACGCTTGGAGAGCTTGGCGCCGTTGACCGAGATCAGTTGGCCGATGAGGATCTCGATGTTGTGGTTCGGGTCGTCGCCGGCGCAGGCGGCGATGGCCTTGAGCCGTCCCACATAGCCGTGGTGGTCGGCGCCGAGCAGATAGATCTTCTCCGGGAAGCCGCGGTCCTTCTTGGAGAGGTAGTACGCGGCGTCGGCGGCGAAGTAGGTGGGCTCACCGTTGGCGCGGATCAGCACGCGGTCCTTGTCATCGCCGAAGTCGGTGGTGCGCAGCCAGACGGCGCCGTCCCGGTCCTCGATGTGGCCCTGCTCCCGAAGCCGGGCCACGGCGTCCTCGATCGCACCGGACTCGTGCAGATCCTTCTCCGAGAACCAGACGTCGAAGTGGACGTCGAAGGCATCCAGGGTGTCCCGGATGTCCTGGAGCTGAAAACGGTAGGCGGACTCCCGGATGACCGGCAGGGCGGCCTCCTCGGTCAGATTGCGCACGTCCGGGTGCTCGGTGAGCACCTGATCGGCCAGCTCCTGGACGTAGGCGCCGGGGTACCCGCCCTCCGGCACGGGCAGGCCGTGCAGGCGGTTGTAGACAGACTGGGCGAAGACGTTCATCTGCGAACCGGCGTCGTTGATGTAGTACTCGGCAGTGACATCCGCGCCGGAGGCCGCCAGCAGGCGTGCGATCGAGTCACCCAAGGCCGCCCAGCGGGTGTGGCCGATGTGCAGCGGACCCGTGGGGTTGGCGGAGACGAACTCCATGTTCACGGTGCGTCCGGCCAGCACCGCGTTGCGGCCGTACTCCGCTCCGGCCTCCACGATGGCCCGAGCCAGCTCGCCGGCGGCGGCTGCGTCCAGGGTGATGTTGAGGAACCCGGGTCCGGCGATGTCCACCGAGGCGATGCCGTCACGGTCCTGCACACGGGTGGCCAGCACGGTGGCGAACTCGCGCGGGTTCATCCCCGCCTTCTTGGACAGCTGCAGCGCTACATTGGTGGCCCAGTCTCCGTGCTCGCGGCTCTTGGGTCGCTCCACCTTCACGGTGGCCGGGACGTCAGCGGCGTCCAGAGAGATCTCGCCGGCGTCGATGGACTCGCGCAGGCAGGCAGAGAGCAGGGAGGAGAGTTCTTCGGGGGTCACCTGCCACAGTCTAGGGTTCTGGCGCTGGCCCTCCCCAATCCGATGCCTCCCGTGACGCGGCCGGGATGCGTCCGCCCCCGCGATCCCTCCGCGTCGATTCGGTGCCACCGGGCGCGACGGTGTACTGTGGTCGAGTCCCGTCACGGGACCCCCGCCTCCGTAGCTCAGGGGATAGAGCGTCTGCCTCCGGAGCAGAAGGCCGCAGGTTCGAATCCTGCCGGGGGCACCATTCTCTGGCCTTCCCCTCCCTCACCTCCGTGCAGCCGTGGGCTGCCGACCGAGCTGACGTGGCCGTCGTCGGGATGGCCCTCAACAGTGACAGAGTGGAGGGAATGACCTCCACCGCAGCACCGCACTCCTCCGCCCTCGCGGGGCGCCCCCTCTCGACGACAGGCATGGTCCTGGGCGTGGCGGCCACGTTCATCGGCACCACGATCGGTGCTGGCTATGCCTCGGGTCAGGAGATCCTGCAGTACTTCGTCAGCTTCGGTGTGTGGGGTGGGATCGGAGCCCTGCTGATCGCCGGCCTGCTCTTCTTCGTGCTCTCGGCCACAGTGCTCACCCTGGCCCACCGGCTGCGCACCCAGGACATCCACGATCTGGTCAATCCCACCTCCAGCCGCTGGCCCACTCGGTTCGCGGACCTGTGCATCACGGTCTCGCTGCTGGGCACCCTGGTGATCATGCTCGCCGGGGCCGGAGCCGCCCTGACCGGGCCGTTGGGCGTGCCGCCCCTGATCGGCGCGCTGATCATGGCCGGGGTCTGCGTGCTCAGCGTGCTGGCCGGGGTGACCGGGCTGGTGCGCGTGCAGCAGGCCGTGGTGCCGGTGATCATCGTGGTGGCCCTGGGAGTGGCGATCTGGGCGATCCTGACACCGGAGGCGCCCACCGGCCAGGACGCCACGGCCCTGGTGAACTCCTCCCCGCTGATCAACACCTGGTGGATGTCCGGCATCCTCTATGTGGCGTTCAACATCCAGCTGGCCTACGCCGTGCTCGCCCCGGTGGGCGCCGCAGCGGTCTCCGGCCGGGGTCTGCGCCGCGGCGCGCTCCTCGGGGCGTTGGCCCTGGTGGCCATGGCGGGGGCGATCATGGCGGCACTGATGGTCAACGCCTCGGCGGTGGGCCAGGCCGAGCTGCCCATGGTGGATCTGGCGGCGCGCATCGGCCCGTGGGCCTCCTTCCTGTTCCTGGCCGTGCTGCTGCTGGCACAGTTCACCACCGCGGTCTCCTGCCTGTTCGGCTCCGTCCAGCGTCTGCGCCGGGTGCACGCCCTGCGCCGGCTCCCGGTGTGGACCGTGGCGGCCGGCACGGCCCTGGTCACGGCGGTGCTCTCCGGCGTGGGCTTCTCCCAGCTGGTCGGGATCGTCTATCCGCTGCTGGGCTACGCGGGGATCGTGATCATCGTGATGCTGCTGGTCACCGCAGCCCTGCACCGACGGCGCCGGCGGGCGTCCTCCACCTCCGCACCGGAGCCCACCCGTGCCGGCTGAACAGGATCCTCAGACCGCTCCGGTCTCGGTTCCTTCCCCTGCCTCCCCGGTCTCCCCTGACCTGATCAGGGGCGACGACGGCCGGCTGCGTCCGGCATGGGCGTCCGGGGACGCTCTGCTCCGGGAGTACTACGACACCGAGTGGGGCATGCCGGTGCGCGATGAACGGGGACTCTTCGAGCGGCTGAGCCTGGAGGCGTTCCAGTCAGGCCTGAGCTGGGCGATCATCCTGCGCAAGCGCGAGGCGTTCCGTGCCGCCTTCACTGGTTTCGACCCCGAGGCGGTGGCGCAGTTCGGCGACGCCGACGTGGAGCGGCTGCTGGCCGACGCCGGGATCGTGCGCAACCGGGCCAAGATCCTGGCCACCATCGGCAATGCCCGAGCCACCCTGGCCCTGCGCGAGGACCCTGACCTGCCCGGTGACCTGCCCCAGCTGCTCTGGTCCTTCCAGCCTGCCAGCACCCCGGCGCCGATGACCGTGGCTGAGGTCCCCACGCAGTCCGCGGAGTCGGCCGCGCTGGCCCGGGAGCTCAAGCGCCGGGGGTTCCGCTTCGTCGGCCCCACCACCGCCTACGCACTGATGGAAGCCGTGGGGATGGTGGACACCCATCTGGTGGGGTCCTGGAGGCGGGGCACCTCCGGGGTGTGGTGACGGGGCCGTCGTCGGGAGTCCGCCCCAGCGCCCGGCCCTCCCCGTGGTTCAGGTTCCGCAGCGTCCACTGACAGCGAAAATGAACGCCGTTCACCGTGCGCTGGTTCACTTCACCGGCCAAAACGGCGAGGATGGACGGTGACGGGAGAACCGCTGTGCGGCGACTCCCTCCCCCGTCCGGATCACCCCGGGCGCCGCTGGACCCATCAAGGAGTGACACATGAGCGCACCATCCACTGCAGACCTGGGCTACCGCACCCAGAACCCCGCCACCGGCGAGGTGGAGAAGCAGTTCGACACCGCCACGGACGAGCAGATCCAGCAGGCGCTGGAGAAGTCCCAGAAGGCCTACCAGGAGTGGTCCAAGCGGCCCATGTCCGAGCGTGCGGCCATCGTGAAGAAGGTCGCCTCCCTCTTCACCGAGCGGCGCAAGGAGCTGGCCCAGCTGGCCGCCCGCGAGATGGGCAAGCCGGCCAATGAGGGCAGCGGCGAGGCTCGGTTCTGCGACGCCATCTTCTCCTACTACGCCGACAACGGCGAGGAGCTGACCAAGGACCAGGTCGTCAAGGACATCGACGGGCAGAAGGCCGTGATCGAGCGGCTGCCGATCGGCCCGCTGCTGGGCATCATGCCCTGGAACTACCCCTACTACCAGGTGGCCCGCTTCGCCGCGCCGAACCTGGTCCTGGGCAACACCATCATCCTCAAGCACGCTGAGATCTGCCCGCAGTCGGCCCTGGCCATCCAGCAGATCATGGACGACGCCGGAGTGCCCGAGGGCGTGTACCAGAACGTCTTCGCCACCCACGACCAGATCTCCACGATCATCGCCGACCCGCGCATCCAAGGCATCTCGCTGACCGGCTCTGAGCGTGCCGGTGCCTCCGTGGCCGAGCAGGCCGGACGCCACCTGAAGAAGGTCGTGCTGGAGCTGGGCGGCTCCGATCCCTACGTGGTGCTCTCCGCCGAGGACCCCAAGGCCGCCGCCGAGGAGGCCCTGGCCATCCGTCTGGAGAACACCGGCCAGGCCTGCAACTCCAACAAGCGCATGATCGTCATGGATGACATCTACGACGACTACGTGGCCGGCCTGGTGGAGAAGGCCAAGGCCCTGAAGCCCGGCGATCCGCTGAACCCGCAGGAGGGCACCTACGGGCCACTCTCCTCCGAGGCCGCCGCGAACGCCCTGGTGGAGCAGATCGAGGACGCCGTCAAGAACGGCGCCACCCTGCACGCCGGTGGCAAGCGCGTGGACGGACCCGGCTACTACGTGGAGCCCGCTGTGCTGACCGGAGTCACCAAGGAGGCTCGCGCCTACTACGAGGAGCTCTTCGGTCCGGCCGCCGTGGTCTACCAGGTCACCTCGGATGAGGAGGCGCTGGAGCTGGCCAACGATACCCCCTTCGGTCTGGGCGGTGCCGTGTTCGCCACCGAGGACGGCCGCGCGGAGAAGCTTGCCTCGAAGCTGCAGGTGGGCATGGCCAACGCCAACGCCTACGCCGCAGAGGGCGCCGAGATGCCCTTCGGCGGTGTCAAGCGCTCCGGCTACGGCCGCGAGCTCGGCCCGCTGGGCATGGAGGAGTTCGTGAACAAGCGCCTCTATTACGTGGTGGACGAGGACTGACCCTCCCTGCCCCATGGAGGGGTTCCGTTCCCCCGGCCTGACCGGCCGGTGCGGATTCCCGACGACGCCCGGTGCCTTCCAGCAAGAAGGCACCGGGCGTCGTGGCGTCCGGAGGCGTCGAGATGTCCGGGAGGCGCGGGTCACCGAAGGCTGCGGACACGGCGCGTGCCAGAATGAGGGCCATGAGCGACTCCGAGACCTTCGCGCTGACCTCACCCGCCGAGGGACCTGTTGCCCTGAACCAGTCCTGGCTCGGCTCGGATCGGCTGCTGGAGTGGATCATCGCCTGCCAGTCCGATCCAGCCACGGGCACCGCCTACCTCGGGGGCACCGCGGAGGGGGTGCGGGCCGAGCTGGAAGGCCTGGACCAGGACTGGACGGACACCGTCCGCGTGGTCACCGTCCAGGGCCAGCCGGTGGCCGCGTGCGCCGTGGAGTGGGACGAGGAGCCCGCCACCGCGTGGATCCAGGGCCCCTGGGGCAGCGAGGATGCCGTAGAGACCTGGGGTGAGCCACTGATGGCAGCCATGGTGGAGCAGCTGCCCGCTGAGATCACCACCCTGGAGATCTGCGGCGAGGTCCGCAACTCAGCCATGGCAGACCTGGCGGATCGGTTGGGGTGGCAGCCCACGGAGGTGAACCACGCCATGGTGCTGCCGGTGGAGGCTGCACGGTCTGTGGTGAAGGAGCTGGGCAGTGTCCTGTCGACCGTGACCGTACGGGATGTCCTCGAGGATGACCTGCCCAGTCTGGCGCATCTGCATGAGTCCGAGTTCCCGGACGCCTATGCCACCACCTCGCAGCTGCTGACACGCCACCTCACCGTGGTGACCACGCAGGACGAGCAGGTGCTCGGATACGCCAGCGGACAGATCCAGGACGACGGCCAGGCCTACATCGACTTCACCGCGGTGGATCCTGCCGCACGCCGCCGAGGACTGGGGCGGACCTTGATCCTGGCGCTGACCGGTCGCCTGGTGGAGACGGCTGATCCTGATCGCCTGACCCATGTGCACCTGACCGTGCAAGAGGAGAAGACCTCCGCCCGTGCGCTGTATGAGTCCGTGGGATTCAGAACCGATGTCTCCCTCCGCGGCTACCGAGGCCCCCGGCCGCTGGACTGACCTCGGCCATCATGCCGGCCCCGGCACAGCAGTGGCCCGCTCCCCCCGAGGAGAGCGGGCCACTGCTTCGTGGTGGCGGGTCAGCCGTCCGAGCCAGTGGATCAGACGGCGCGCGTCGGCTCGTTGCCGGCGGCGATGGAGGCCGCCTCGTCGAACTCGGCCTCCACGCCGGGCTGGTGCTTGAAGGTCACCAGGGAGACCAGGACACCGACGATCAAGGCCAACAGGAATCCGGGGACGATCTCGTAGAGGGCGAAACCCTCCCAGACCTCGTCCGAGACGTTGCCCCAGATCGCCACAACCACAGCACCCACCAGCATCGAGGCCAGGGCACCCATGGCGGTGAAGCGCTTCCAGAACAGCGCGAGCAGGATGACCGGGCCGAAGGCGGCACCGAATCCGGCCCAGGCGAAGCCGACCAGCTCGAGCACGCTGGACTCCGGGTCCAGGGCGAGCAGTCCGGCGATCACGGCGACCACCAGCACACCGGCGCGGCCCATCCACATCTGGCGCTGGGGGGTGGCCTCCTTGCCGAAGATCTTGTACAGGTCCTCCACCAGGGCGGAGGAGCAGACGATCAGCTGCGAGGAGACGGTGGACATGATCGCGGCCAGCACGGCGGCCAGGACGAAGCCGGCGACCAGCGGGTGGAACAGCACCTGGCTCAGCACCAGGAAGACGGTCTCAGGGTCGTCCAGGGTGGTGGGGTTGGCCTGGAAGTAGGCCAGTCCGACCACGGCGGTCATCACGGCGCCCAGGGCGCAGATAGCCATCCAGGCCACGCCGATGCGACGTCCGACGGCGGCCTCCTTGGCCGAGCGCAGGGCCATGAAGCGCACGATGATGTGTGGCTGACCGAAGTAGCCCAGGCCCCAGGCCAGAGCGGAGATGGTGCCGATCCAGGTGGCGTTGGCGAAGAGCGAGAGGTGGTCCACACCCTCGCCGGAGGCGGCGTCGACCGCGCGGACCGAGTCCACGATGGCATCCCAGCCGCCCATGGTGACGATGGTGGCCACCGGCACGGCGATCAGTGCCAGCAGCATCATCAGCCCCTGGACGACATCGGTCAGGGAGGCACCCAGGAAGCCGCCGAACAAGGTGTAGGCCACGGTGATGGCAGCGACCAGCAGCATGCCGAAGAGGTAGGTCGAGCCGAAGGAGGACTCGAAGAACTTGCCGCCGGCCACCATGCCCGAGGAGACGTAGAAGGTGAAGAAGGCCAGGATGATCAGTCCGGAGACGATCCGCAGGAGGCGGGTGCGATCACAAAAGCGGTTCTCCAGGAAGGAGGGCACCGTGATCGAGTTGTTGGAGACCTCGGTGTAGGAGCGCAGGCGCGGAGCCACGAACTTCCAGTTCAGCCAGGCGCCGACGGTCAGGCCGATGGCGATCCAGGCCTCCACCAGCCCGGCGGCGTAGACCGCGCCGGGCAGGCCCATCAGCAGCCAGCCGGACATGTCCGAGGCGCCGGCGGACAGCGCGGCCACCCCCGGGGACATCCTGCGTCCGGCCAGCATGTAGTCGTCCAGGTCGTTGTTCTTCCGTGAGGCCCACAGCCCGATGCCCAGCATCGCGGCGAAGTACAGCCCGACGGCGATGATCTTGAAGATCTGATCCTGATCCATCAAGGATTCCTCTCGCGTCGTTCAGTTCTGTCTGGTCTGTCTCGGTGCACTGTCGCCCGGGGTTCCGGGCACAGGTCGGCCCGGGGACAACAGGATTTGACGTCTACCGTTCCATGATTCTTTCTCGATGGCTAATCGGGCAGATCGGATCACCTGATCAGAATCAATGCAGATTTCGTGCTGACTCGGCCCTGTCAGGTGACGGCAGAGCCCAGGGCACCGGCCACCGTAGACTGGCCGGTGCCATGTCACAGCCTGCGATCGCACCCCAGATCACCTATCCCGAGCACCTGCCGGTCTCTGCCCGCCGGGACGAGATCAAGGAGGCGATCGAGCGTCACCAGGTGGTCGTCGTCGCCGGTGAGACCGGGTCCGGCAAGACCACCCAGCTGCCCAAGATGTGCCTGGAGCTGGGCCTGGCCGAGCACGGGATGATCGGGCACACTCAGCCCCGCCGTATCGCGGCACGATCTGTGGCCGAGCGCCTGGCCCACGAGCTGGACACCGAGATCGGGCGCACGGTCGGCTATCAGGTCCGCTTCACCGCCGAGACCTCGAAGCAGACCCAGGTCAAGGTGATGACCGACGGCATCCTGCTGGCCGAGATCCAGCAGGACCGGATGCTCTCGCGGTACAGCGTGATCATCATCGACGAGGCTCACGAACGCTCTCTGAACATCGACTTCCTGCTGGGCTACCTGCAGCGGCTGCTCCCCCAGCGTCCGGATCTGAAGGTCATCATCACCTCGGCCACGATCGATCCAGACTCCTTCGCCCGCCACTTCGGCCGGCCCCTGACCGAGCAGGACTCCGGGCAGGACCGCGAGCGCGCGGTGGACGGGGTCGTCCCCGCCCCGGTGATCGAGGTGTCCGGCCGCACCTTCCCCGTGGAGATCCGCTACCGTCCCCTCTCCGCACCGGCGGAAGCGGATGACGAGTACGAGGAGACCGACGACGCCGAGGAGACCCGCGACCCGGTGGACGCGGTCTGCGATGCCGTGGACGAGCTCTCCCGGGAGGCACCGGGAGACATCCTGGTGTTCTTCCCCGGCGAGCGCGAGATCCGAGATGCGGCCGAGGCCCTGGCTCCGCGCGTGGCGGCCAATCGGCGACTGGCCGGCACCGAGATCCTGCCGCTCTACGGTCGGCTCTCCATGGCCGAGCAGCACCGGGTGTTCAGCACGGGAACGACACGGCGGATCGTGCTGGCCACGAATGTGGCCGAGACGTCGCTGACCGTGCCGGGCATCAAGTACGTGATCGACACCGGCACCGCGCGCATCTCCCGCTACTCACACCGCACCAAGGTCCAGCGGCTGCCGATCGAGCGGATCAGCCAGGCCAGTGCCAACCAGCGCTCGGGCCGCTCCGGCCGCACCAGCGACGGCATCGCCATCAGGCTGTACTCGGAGGAGGACTTCGCCTCCCGCCCGGAGTTCACCGACCCGGAGATCCTGCGCACCAATCTGGCCGCCGTGATCCTGCAGATGTGCGCCATGGGCGTGGCCCGGACCCCAGCGGATGTGGCCGACTTCCCGTTCCTGCAGCCCCCGGACACCCGTCAGGTCACCGACGGCGCCACCCTGCTCACCGAGCTGGGCGCCCTGAACTCCGGTCAGCCGGAGCGGGATGCGCAGGGCCGGACCCGCACCTTCCCCAAGGGCACCATCACTCCGGTGGGGCGGAAGCTGGCACGGCTGCCCGTGGACCCCCGTCTGGGCCGGATGATCCTGGAGTCCGGCACCCGGGGATGTGTGCGCGAGGTCATGGTCCTGGCAGCGGCGCTGACCATCCAGGATCCCCGCGAGCGTCCCACCGAACAGCGGGCCGCCGCGGATGAGCAGCACGCGCGCTTCACGGATGCGAACTCGGACTTCACCGGGCTGCTGAACCTGTGGGCGTATCTGCGCGATCAGCAGAAGGAGCTCTCCGGCAACCAGTTCCGCAGGATGTGCCGCGCCGAGCACATCAACTATCTGCGGGTGCGCGAGTGGCAGGACCTGGTCCAGCAGCTGCGCCAGCTGGCGAAGTCCGTGGACATCTCGGTCTCGGCCGGCCCCGTGGACCCGGTGGGTCAGCACGAGCCGGTGCACCGCTCCATCCTCACCGGCCTGCTCTCCCACATCGGCTCCTGGGACGAACGCAAGCGAGAGTACGCCGGCGCCCGCAACACCCGGTTCGCAGTGTTCCCCGGCTCGGCGCTGTTCAAGAAGAGGCACCCGTTCGTGATGGCCGCCGAGCTGGTGGAGACCTCCCGGCTCTGGGCCCGCATGGTGGCCAGGATCGAGCCGGAGTGGGCGGAGGAGGCCGCCGGGTCCCTGGCCAAGCACACCTACAACGAGCCGCACTGGTCCCGCCGCGCCGGCTCCGTGGTGGCCCGGGAGAAGGTCACGCTGTTCGGTGTCACCCTGATCCCGGACCGCGCGGTGCGCTACGGGAGGATCGACCCGGTCCTCTCCCGTGAGCTGTTCATCCGTCACGCCCTGGTGGAGGGCGACTGGCGCACCCGGCACCGCTTCTATGCCCGCAACCAGCAGGCCCTGGCCGAGGTGGAGGAGCTGGAGTCCCGGCTGCGCCGGCGTGACCTGCGCATCTCCGACGAAGACCTCTTCTCCTTCTACGATGAGCGCGTCCCAGCCCATGTGGTCTCCGAACGGCACTTCGACTCCTGGTGGAAGAAGGCTCGGCATCAGACCCCGGAGCTGCTGGACATCAGTACCGAATCCCTGCTCGCTGCTGACGCCGAGGAGCTGGACACCGATCAGTTCCCCACCACCTTCCACCACCCCACGGATGGCGGTGGGATCGAGCTGGACCTGGAGTACCAGTTCAACCCGGCCGCCGGGCCGCAGGAGTCGGACGGCATCACGGTGACCATCCCGGTGCTGCTGTTGAACCAGATGGACCCAGAGCGATTCCGCTGGCTGGTGCCGGGGCTGCGCGCCGAACTGGTCACCGCACTGATCCGTTCCCTGCCCAAGGCGGTGCGCAAGAACTTCGTCCCCGCCCCGGACGTGGCCCGCACGGCCGTGGAGCAGCTGGACCAGGAGGCAGATCCCCTCCACGACGATCTGCTGCCCGCCCTGGAGCTGACCCTGCGCCGGATGCGCGGCGTGGTCATCCCCCCGGACTCCTGGAACCCGGCCTCCGTCCCGGACCACCTGCGGATGGACTACCGCGTGGTGGACTCCCGCGGAGCCGTGGTGGGCGCCGGTCCTGACCTGGCCGCACTGCAGGATCGTCTGGCCCAGGCCAACCGCACGGCCATCGCCGAGTCCCTCGCCCAGGCCGGTGGCACCGGCCTGATTCCCGACGGCGGCGCACCGGTCCCAGCGCCCTCTCCCGGAGGGCGTGGGCCGGGCACCGGTGCCGGGCGCCGCGGTGGGAAGAACGCTGCAGGTGCCGCGGGCTCCGTGCCGGGGGGCACCCCCGGTGACCGGGGAGGCCGAGAGGCGGGGCCGTCGTCGGGAGCTGATCCAGGGGCCGGCACCTCCGCGGTGGCCGAGCGTCACGGGATGACCGCCTGGGAGGTCGGGGATCTGCCGCGCAGGGTGGAGAGCACCGTGCGGACCGGGCAGAGCGTGCAGCAGATCACCGGGTACCCGGCGCTGGTGGCCGAGACCCTGCCGGACGGATCCCCCGCGGCAGGCCTGACCGTGATGCGCACACCAGAGGACCAGCGCACCGCGCACCGTGGCGGAGTGGGCGCGCTGCTGCTGGCCCAGGTGCCCAGCCCGCAGCGCTACGTGCTGGACCACCTGGACAACCGAGAGAAGCTGACCTTCACCCAGAACCCCCACGGGTCCGTGGACCAGCTGGTGGCCGACTGCACCCGTGCGGCGATCGACCGGCTGCTGCCAGAGGATCTGCCGTACACCGAGGCCGAGTTCCGCCGGCTCTTCGAGCGGGTGCAGGCCGAACTGATCGACACCGTGTTCGCGGTGACCGCCGTGGTCGAGCGGATCCTCTCTCGAGGCGTACAGGTGCGCAAGGCCCTCAAGGGCACCGTCTCACTGGCCATGGCCCCGGCACTGAACGACATCAAGTCCCAGCTGGGGCAGCTGGTCTTCCCCGGGTTCGTGGCCACCACCGGATGGGCCCATCTGCAGCATCTGCCCCGCTACCTGGAAGGGATGCAGAAGCGGATCGAGAAGCTTCAGGCCGGCGGTGCCGTGCAGCGCGATGCCCGGGACATGGCCGTGGTCCAGGAGCTGGAGGACGCCTTCGACGCCGCCGTGCAGCAGGTGCGGGCACGCCGTCCGGGGCAGCCGATCCCGGCCGCGTTGGACCAGGTCCGATGGATGATCGAGGAGCTGCGGGTGAGCTACTTCGCCCAGGAGCTGGGCACCGCGGTCTCCGTGTCCGAGAAGCGGGTGCGCCAGGCGCTCAAGGCAGCCGCCGGCTGAACAGAGGATCGGAGGAGGCGGACAGCCCGGATCAGGCCTCGGGGACGAACTCGGCGTGACCGGCCACCCGTAGCCCGGCGCGGATCTTCTCTGCGGCGGCGTCCAGATCCGCAGGGTCCGGGTTGTTGTCCACGCGGCTCAGGTCGAAGTCGTCCAGGGAATTGGACGGCCAGACATGCACGTGCAGGTGCGGGACCTCATAGCCGGCGATCATCAGTCCGGCCCGGCGGGCGCCGAACGCCTCCACCTGGACCCGGCCGATGGTCTGGGCCACGCGGGCCAGGTGCCCCACCAGCTCCGGGTCGGCGTCCGTCCACAGGTCCACCTCGGCACGGGGCACCACCAGGGTGTGTCCGTGGGCGATCGGCCCGATGGACAGGAAGGCCACACAGGACTCGTCCTTCCAGACGAACCGGCCGGGCAGCTCTCCGTTGATGATGCGGCTGAAGACGGTGGTCGAGGGGCTCATGGGCTTCTCCTTCGGTCGGTCTGTCTGGAATGGGGGTCGTGCGGTCTGCGACGCAGTTCAGTCCCCGGTGGCCACGGGCCGTCCGGGTGTGTGGGACCAGGCGGACCAGGACCCGGGGAACAGCGCCGCGCGGATCCCGGCGATCTGCAGGGCGGCCACCACATGGGCCGCCGTCACGCCCGAGCCGCAGTAGGCGCCGACCTCGGTCCGTCCGTCCTGACCGGCACCGAGCGCGGCGAACCGTTCTGCCAGCATCTCGGCCGGCAGGAAGCGGCCGTCCTGCCCGAGGTGAGAGGTGGCCGGGGCGTTCAGCGCGCCGGGGATGTGTCCGGCCTGTGGGTCCAGGGGCTCCTGCTCGCCGCGGAACCGTTCGGGCGCGCGGGCGTCCAGCAGCAGACCGTGCTCCGGCAAGGCGGCGGCGGCGTCGATGTCCAGCACCGGCATCCCGTCCCACCGGGTCCGGGCGGACCCGTGCACGGGGATGACCTCCCCGGCCTGCAGCGGCAGCCCGGCCTCCCGCCAGAGCTGCAGTGCCCCGTCCAGCAGATAGGCCGTGCGGATGCCCGCGTGGCGCAGCAGCCACCAGGCCCGTGCCGCCGAGGTTCCGGCGGAGTCGTCGTAGACCACCACGGTGTCGCCGTCGTCGATCCCCCACATGCGCACCGCCCGGCTGACGTCCTCGGGGCTGGGCAGGGGATGCCGCCCGTCCTGGGGTTCACCGTGGCCGGCCAGCTGATCATTGAGGGAGACGTAGACCGCCCCGGGCAGATGGCCCTGCAGGTGGTCCTCATGGGCACCGCCGCCCAGCGGTGTCCACCGCACATCCAGCAGCTTGACGGTGCCGGCCCGGGGTGCCGGGGTGGCCGGGACGAACCCGGGTCCGGTCCTCGGGGCCACCGTGGAATCGGCGCGCTCGGCCGGGTCGAGGTCCACACCCAGCCAGTCGGCCAGCACCCAGGGGTCCACCAGGACCGGATCGGTGACCGGAAGCAGGCCGCTCATGCGCGTGCACCGGGCGTGGCCGTCGTCGGGAGGTCCTGGCCGGTGCCGCCCCCCGGGACCTGGACGCTCTCCCCCACTTGCAGACGGGTCAGCTCGGCGCCGTTCGCCTGGGCGAAGCCGCCGGTGAGCTTGAGATAGATGCCGTGTCCGTGCTCGCTGAGCAGGCCGTCATGCACGGGGATGAGCTGACGGGCCCCACGGGCGGCCATCAGGCGCAGGAAGTCGATGCTCTCGGAGACCTTGGCCCACGGAGCGTTGAGCGGGACCAGGACGGTGGCGGGTCGGTGCTCCCCCGGCACCGCGAAGCAGTCGCCCGGATGGTAGACAGCACCGTCCAGGACGTAGCCGATGTTGTCCACGCGGGGGATCTCCATGTGGATCATGGCGTGGTCCCCGCCCACGGTGTCCACACGGAACCCCGCCGCCTGGAACGACTCCCCCGGCACCACGGTGTGGACCTGTCCCGTCTCCGCCCCGGCCTGGACGACAGCGGAGCGCAGACGGTCGGCGGCGGCCTGAGGCGCGTGCAGCTGCACGTTCGAGTGCGCGGCCAGGTGGGCCAGCACGGGAGCATCATCCACGTGGTCCGCATGCTCATGGGTGATCAGGATGTGGTCTGCACCCTCCAGCGCCGCCGGGACCTCGGTGAAGACGCCGGGGTCCAGCACCAGCACCTGCCCGTCCTTCTCCACACGTACACAGGCATGCCCGAGCTTGGTCAGGGTCAGGGCGCCGGCGGCAGAGGCCTGCGTGGCGACGGGCGCGGAGTCGGTGGTGCTCACCCGTTCAGCCTACCGACCCGCTGGTACCCTGCAAGGGATGATCGAGCAGCCCTCCACCCCCGCAGCACCCGCCTCGTCGGCGTCCTCCCGCAGCACCCCCGCCCCCGTGCGGCAGCGGTCGACCCCCCAGAAGGCGGCGGTCAACCGGGTCCTGGACGAGCTGCCGGACTTCGTCTCCGCCCAGGACCTGTTCCAGCTGCTGCGTGAACGCGGCGAGAAGGTCTCTCTGGCCACGGTGTACCGGACGCTGCAGCAGCAGGTGGAGGACGGCACCGTGGACATGCTCACCCCGGACGACGGCGAGGCCCGCTACCGGCGCTGTGCGGTCGAGGAGCATCACCATCACCTGGTGTGCCGCCGCTGCGGCAGCACGGTGGAGATCCTGGCGCCCACGGTGGAGTCCTGGGCGGCCCAGACCGCCGCCGAGCACGGCTACACCTCCGTGGAGCACACCGTGGAGATCTACGGCCTGTGCCCAGCCTGCTCCGCAGAGTCCGCCGCGTCGCCTGACTCTGCCGCGTCCGACCACGCCTGATCCGCCACCACCCCGGACTCGGGCAGCACCTGCACGCCTGGCCCGCACTCCGGATCGTCGATGAACGTCCCGGCCGGACGGTGGATCGAGCCCAGCCCGTAGACCGACTCCAGGTTCTCCTGGGTCAGCACCTGCCCGGGCGTGCCGGAGGCCACCACGCGCCCGCCCATCAGGATCACGTGGTCGGCGGCACGCGCCTCATCCAGGTCATGCGTGGTCAGCACCACCGAATGTCCATGGTCGGTCTCGGCGTGGATCAGGTCGTCGATGGTGCGGGCCGAGACCAGGTCCAGTCCGGTCATCGGCTCATCGAGCATCAGCAGCTCGTGGCCCTGGGCGATCCCCTGGGCCACGTACACGCGCTGGCGCTGACCCCCGGAGAGCTCGTCCAGGTGCCGGTGGGCCAGATCGGCCACGTCCATCTGCTCCATGGCCTCCTGCACCGCGGCCCGGTCCTCGCGCCGGAACGGACGGAACCAGCCCAGGGAGGGATACCGTCCCATCCGCACCACGTCCCGCACGGTCATCGGAGTGCCCTCCGGGTACACCACGGACTGCATGACGAAGGAGATCTGGTGCCGGGCCTGCTCCACCGGCTGGCCGAACACGCGCAGGGTGCCCGAGCTGGGCGTGAGCACGCCGGCCATGGCTTGCAGCAGGGTGGACTTGCCCGAGCCGTTGGGCCCGATCACCGCCGTCACCGTCCCGCGCGGCACCCGGAACCCGGAGCTGCGCACCGCCAGGTGGTCTCCGTGCCGCAGCACCAGACCGTCGGCCTCCACCACCCAGTCCTGGCTCTCACCGGACATCGGCGCCCACCTCCAGAGCAGATTCACGACGACGGCCCCGGGAGCTGCGCGCGGACCGCAGGGTCTCGCGGACGGCCAGGACCAGGAAGAACAGCACGATGGGCACCAGGGCCATGGTGGCCGAGCCGGCGGTGCCGATCCGGTAGCTGAGCACCAGCCCGCACCAGACCGAGAACAGGGCGATCAGCACCGACCACGCGAACATGGCCGGCACAGTGCGGGAGATCAGCGCCGCCGTGGCCGGGGGGCCCACCAGCAGGCCGAACACCAGCAGGGTGCCCACGGCCTGGAAGCTGCCGATCACCGACGTGGCGATCAGCACGAGCAGCAGCATGTGGGTCAGCTGGGGCCGCATCCCCAGGGACCGGGCCTTGGGCGGGGCGAAGGACAGGGCCATCATCGGACGGTAGAGCAGCACCGCCAGGACGATCACCGCCACGGCCATGATCGACTGCACGCGGATGTCCTCCCAGCTCACCCCCAAGGCGTCGCCGAACAGGATGCTGGTCAGCGAACCGGTGTAGGAGTCCGAGCGGGAGATCATCACCACGCCCAGGGCCATCATGCCCACGAACAGCAGGCCGATCGAGGTGTCCTCCTTCAGCGTGGTGCTACGGTGGATCAGCTCGATCCCGCCCACCATGGCCACAGCGGCGACGGCGGCGCCAAGGTAGGGCGAGAAGTCGAAGAGGACTGCGGCGGCGATCCCCGGGATCACCCCGTGCACGAAGGCGTCCCCGAAGAAGCTCATGCCGCGCAGCACCAGCCACACGCCCACGACGGAGGACATCACCGCGGCGATCATCCCGCCGATCAGGGCACGCTGCTGGAAGCCCAGAGTGAAGGGCTCAGCCAGCCAGTCGATCAGCTCCATGCGTCCAGCCCCCTCACGTCAGGGCGTCGGCGAGCGCACGGGCGTTGAAGACCATGGCCTCCGCGTAGGTCTCTGCTCCGGAGCCGGCCGGGCCGATCCCGCTCTCGTAGAGCTCCACCACGGGCACGTCGCCGACCTCCTGGGCCACGGCCTGGACGGTGCTGCTGCCGGCCCCCACGCTGGTCAGCAGGGCGTCGGCGCCGCTGTCGCGGATCTGGTCCACCAGGGCGGCCAACTCCTGCGAGGAGGGCTCAGCATCGGTGGACCCTCCGGGGATGACCACCCCGGAGACCTCCAGCCCGTAGGCCTCGGCCAGGTAGTTGTAGGCGGCATGGTCGGTGACCAGGGTGCGCCGGTCCTCGGGGATCTCAGCCAGGATCTGCGCCACCTGCTGGTCCACCTCTGCCAGGTCGGCCTTCACCTCGCCGCCGCAGTCGGCGTACCTCGGCTCGCCCGTCTGCTGGGCCAGGTCTTCACCCATCACCTCAGCGGCCTGGGCCATCCGGCCGGCGTCCATCCACACATGCGGGTCGAGCGGACCATGGTCGTGTCCGTCATGCGCGTCACCCTCAGCCTCGTCGGCGTGCTCGGCATGCTCTTCGGCCGTCTCGCCGGCATGGTCGTCATGTCCATCCACAGCGGTGAACGGCAGCGGGTCCAGCTCCGGGGCGACCTCCAGGATCGTGGCACCGTCTGCCGCGGCGTTGGACAGGGCCGCCTCCAGCCCGGCCTCCAGGCCCAGCCCGTTGGCGAAGACCATCTCGGCCCCGGCCATCTGCGCCACCTGCTGCGAGGATGCGGAGAAGTCATGCGGATCGTCCCCGGGGCCCATCACGGCCACCGACCCCGTGCCGACGCAGTCGGTGATCTGGCCCAGCACGCTGCCCAGCTGGGTCGTGGTGGCCACCGCCACCACCTCTCCCTGAGGAGCGCTCGAGGTGGCCTCAGCCCCCTCCGGTGAGGTGCCGCCGTCGGGACCTGCGCCGCAGGCCGAGAGGGTCAGCAGGGCAGTCAGGCCCAGCGCGCCAGGCATCAGGGCACGACGACGGCCACGCACCAGGGCGGGCACGCTCGGGGAGTGCGTCATGGGGGTTCCTTCCCGGCCGGACGGCGCCGACAGACGAGATGAGTTATTGCGAATCGTTAGCAATATAGCACGGTGCTGCAGCCCGTTCGGACGCACCTCACCCGTCGAGGTCAGCGCGATTCGGAGGACTGCTTCCGCCCACGGATCCGACTGGCGTTCTGCGCCTGGGTGGCGTCGTGGATCTCACCCACCAGCACCTCCAGCACATCCTCCAGGAACAGCACGCCCACCGTCTGGCCAGAGGCGGAGATGACGCGAGCCAGGTGGGAGCCGGTGCGTTGCATCAGGCTCAGTGCATCCTCGATCTCGTCCTGGGCCCCCACGTTGGCCAGCGACCGGACCTTGGTGACGGGCACCGACTCCTCGTAGCGGGACTCCGGCACCGTCATGACGTCCTTCAAGTGCAGGTACCCGGTGTAGGCGCCGTCGGTGTCCTGCAGCACGAACCGGGAGAACCCGGTGCGGCCCACCGCGATCTCGAAGGAGCGGGGGTCCACGTCGGCGGGCAGGGTGACCACATCGGAGACCGGAACCATCACGCTCTCGGCGGTGTAGTCCGAGAACTCCAGGGCACCGGAGATCAGTCCCGAGCCGTCGTCCACCAGCCCGGTCCGGGTGGACTCGGCCACGATCGACTGGACCTCCTCCAGGGTGTAGGTGGAGGTGACCTCGTCCTGGGGCTCGACCTTCATGGCCCGCAGCACCAGGTTCGCGGTGTGGTTGAGCACCCAGATCACCGGGTGCAGGATCCGGCTGATCCACACCAGCGGGGTGGCCAGCAGCAGCACCGCCTTGTCCGCCATGGACACGGCCATGTTCTTGGGCACCATCTCACCGAAGGTCACATGGAGGAAGGTCACGATCAGCAGGGCGATGACGAAGGCGGAGACGTCCGCCACCCCGGTGGGCACGCCCACGGCCTCCAACGGGATGACCAACAGGTGGTGGATCGCCGGCTCGGCCACGTTCAGGATCAGCAGCGAGCACACGGTGATGCCCAGCTGGCAGACCGCGAGCATCTGGGAGACGTGCTCCATGGCGAACAGCGCGGTCTTGGCGCGGGCCGAGCCGGATTCGGCCTTCGGCTCGATCTGACTGCGCCGGGCGCCCATGACGGCGAACTCGCCGCCCACGAAGAAGGCGTTGGCCAGCAGCAGCACCACCAGCCACACGATGCCCATGACGTCCTCGCTCATCGGGTCACCTCCCCTGCGGCTCGATCCGTGCGGCCGATCCGGCTGCCGCGTCCACCTCGGCCGGACTCACGGGAGTCCGACACCGGGGTGAGCTCGTCCGCCGGCGTGCGCTCCTCCGGGATGAACTTGATCCGATCGATGCGTCGACCGTCCATGCGCTCGACCTCCAGGATTCCGCCCTCGGCTTCCACCTTGTCCCCGACCTCGGCCACCCGCCCCAGAACGGCCATCATGTACCCGCCGACGGTCTCATAGGCACCGCCCTCCGGCACCTTCAAGGTCGCGATCTGGGCCCCGGCCTCGTCCGGACGCATCAGACCGGGAAAGTACCATTTGCCCGAGGCGGTCTGCAGCACGCCGGGGGTGATGCGGTCGTGCTCGTCCGAGACCTCGCCGACGATCTCCTCCACCAGGTCCTCGAGGGTCACCACCCCGGCGGTGCCCCCGTACTCATCCACCACGACCGCCATCTGCAGGCTCGCCTCGCGCAGCTCGGAGATCAGCTGGTCCAGGTGCACCGTCTCCGGCACCCGTCCGATGTCGGTCATCACGGTCGCAGCCACCAGGTCGGCACGGCGTGCGCGAGGCACGGCCACGGCCTTCTTGACGTGGAGCACGCCGCGGATGTCGTCCGGGGACTCCCCCAGCACCGGGAAGCGGGAGAAGCCGGTGCGCCGTGCGGTGTCGATCACCGACTCCAGAGGCTCCTCGGCATCCACGGTCTCCATCCGGATGCGCGGGGTCATCACATCGGCCGCCGTACGGTCGGAGAAGCGCAGGGTGCGGTCCAGGAAGGTCGCAGTCTGCTCATCCAGGGTGCCCATGGCCGCCGAGCGGCGCACCAGCGAGGAGAGCTCCTCCGGCGTGCGGGCTCCGGAGATCTCCTCCTTGGCCTCGAAACCCATGGTGTGCAGCACGCGGTTGGAGAAGCCGTTGAGCAGGATGATCGCCGGGCGGAACACGGCGGTGAACATCAGTTGCGGCCGGGCCAGCAGCCGCCCGACCTGCATCGAGCGGGCGATCGAGAGGTTCTTGGGGACCAGCTCACCGATCAGCATCGAGAGCAGGGTCGCGATCACCATGGCCGCCACCAGTCCCATCGAGGCGGCCGCTGACTCGCTCAACCCCCAGGAGATCAACGGGCCCTGGAGCAGGCGTCCCAGGGAGGGCTCCATCAGGTAGCCGGTCAGCAGTGTGGTCAGGGTGATGCCCAGCTGGCATGCCGAGAGCTGGGTGGACAGGGACTTCAGGCACTTCAGCAGCGGCTCAGCGCCCTGGTCCCCCTCGTCCACCATCCGCTGGACCGTCGGCACGTCCAGGGCGATCATGGAGAATTCGACGGCCACGAAGAACCCGGTGCCGAGGATCAACAGCAGGCCGATGGCCAGCAGCAGCCATTCCACAGTCAGCACTCACCTCCGAGGACGTGCCGACCGCACCGGCCGGGGATCACGCGCTGAGCGCGCGTGTCAGGACCGGGATGACGGGATGAGCGGGGACTGGAGGGCTCCATTCCGGCCGCGGTCGAATGACGGCGGCAACGGGTGGTGGCACCGGATCGGTGTCTGTCCATAGCCAGGCCAGTATACGGAACGCTCACCAGGACTGCGGCAGCGGCCGACCCTCCTCGTACCCGGCGGCGGACTGGACGCCCACCACGGCCCGCGCACGGAACTGCTCCAGGTCCACCGCACCGGCATAGGTCATCGAGGACCGGACGCCGGCGGTGATGGAGTCCAGCAGGTCCTCGACCGAGGGGCGGCTGGGCTCCAGGTACATCCGCGAGGTGGAGATGCCCTCTTCGAACATCGCCTTGCGCGCCCGCGAGTACGCGTCCTCGGTCCGGGTCCGGTTCTGCACCGCCCGTGCCGAGGCCATCCCGAAGCTCTCCTTGTACTGACGGCCTTCGGCGTCCACCAGCAGGTCCCCGGGGGACTCATAGGTGCCGGCGAACCAGGAGCCGATCATCACCTGACTGGCGCCGGCGGCCAGGGCCAGGGCGACGTCGCGGGGGTACCGCACGCCGCCGTCGGCCCACACCCTCTTGCCCAGGTCGCGGGCGGCCTCGGCGCATTCGAGCACCGCAGAGAACTGGGGGCGTCCCACAGCGGTCATCATGCGCGTGGTGCACATGGCGCCCGGGCCGACGCCCACCTTGACGATGTCCGCGCCGGCGGCCACGAGCTCACGCACCCCGGAGGCGGAGACCACGTTGCCGGCCACGATCGGCACCGGGACGTCCAAGGCCCTGATCGCCGAGAGAGCCTCCATCATCTTGCGCTGGTGCCCGTGTGCGGTGTCCACCACCAGCACGTCCACCCCGGACTCCACGAGGGCGCCGGCTCGCTCGGCGACATCCCCGTTGATGCCGACAGCGGCTCCGAGCCGCAGCGCGCCCTGATCGTCCAGGGCAGGCCGGAACAGGCTCGAGCGCAGGGTGCCGGCCGGGGTCAGCACCCCGACCAGGCGCTGTCCGTCCAGCACGGGCGCATAGGGGGACTGCGCCGCGTCCATGGCCAGGAAGATCTCGCGCAGCGCGTCCGGGCCCGCCAGTCCCTGCTCGTCCAGATCCAGCTGGGCCACGGGAATCGTGATCGAGGGCTGCCGCAGCACGCTGGAGACGGTGGCGAACCGGTCCACGTCCTCGCAGTCCTCGGCACGGACGATGCCGACGAAGCGCTCTCCGTCCTCGCCGGAGCCCTTCACCACGCACACCGCGGCGTGGTTGCGCTTGCCCAGCAGGTGCAGCACATCCAGCACCGTGTCCTGCGCGCGGACCGTCACCGGGGTCTCCACCACGGCGTGCCGGGTCTTGATCCAGCGGGTCACGTCCTGGATGACCTCCAACGGAACATCCTGGGGAAGCACCCCCAGACCGCCACGCCGGGCCATCGTCTCGACCATGCGCCGCCCCGTCACGGCGGTCATGTTCGCCGAGACCAGCGGGATGGTCGTGCCCGTTCCGTCGTCGGAGGAGATGTCCACGTCCATCCGGCTGGTGACCTCCGAATGGGAGGGCACCAGGAAGACGTCGGCATAGGTCAGATCAGTGGCCGGTGCAGTGAGGAACCTCATGTGCTCCACTATCGCACCTGATCCAACACCAGCATCTCAACGACGTCGTCGCGCCTGGTGGCCGCGGGGTCCAGACAGTCACTATGCTGGAGTCCAGGAATGCCCATGGCCGGGCGGGCGCAGCCCGGCGCACAAGAGACCCCAATGGAAGAGGCGTATCCACCGTGCCAGAACTGACGTCCGACCAGATTTCCGCGGAGTTCCCCGGAAACGAATGGCTCGTCGCGGACATCTACGACAAGTACAGGACGGACAGGTCCTCGGTGGACGCCCAGTGGGCCGCCATCTTCGAGCGGCTCGAGTCCGGTGGGTCGAAGGACGAGGGGGCAGCCCCGGCCCCCTCGGCGGCGAAGACCTCCGCTGGCGGTGGCCCGTCTGCCCAGGCCACCGAGACCGTGACCGACTCCCCCAAGGATCCGGGCGAGGCGTCCGACTCGGGCAAGCCCACTCCCCAGGAGCCGAAGAAGTCCGCCTCGTCGGCGAAGAACGAGAAGACCCAGAAGAAGGACGAGACCAAGACCGCTGCCTCGTCAGCGCAGAAGGCCACCACTCCCAAGCCCACGGTGAAGCGCTCCGGCGCCCCCTCCACCGCGCCGGTCCCCTCCGAGCCGACCAAGGCCACCAAGAAGGACGCCCCCGACCCGGCTGAGGACAAGGTCACTCCCCTGCGCGGCATCGCCAAGGCAGTGGCCAAGAACATGGACGCCTCGCTGTCCATGCCCACCGCCACCACGGTGCGTGATGTCCCCGCGAAGGCGCTGATCGACAACCGCATCGTCATCAACAGCCACCTCAAGCGCTCTCGCGGCGGCAAGGTCTCCTTCACCCATCTGATCGGCTACGCGATCGTCCGCGCCCTGGCTCAGTTCCCGTCCATGAACGTGCTCTACCGCGAAGAGGACGGCAAGCCAGTCATGGTCGAACCGGCCCACGTGAACTTCGGTCTGGCCATCGACCTGCCCAAGCCCGACGGCACCCGCACCCTGGTGGTGCCGAACATCAAGGCCGCCGAGACCCTGGACTTCATGGAGTTCTGGCAGGCCTATGAGGACCTGGTCAAGCGCGCCCGCGACAACAAGCTGGGCATGGACGACTACGCCGGGACCACCGTCTCGCTGACCAACCCCGGTGGCATCGGCACCGTGCACTCCGTGCCGCGCCTGTCCGAGGGCCAGGCCGCGATCATCGGTGTGGGCGCACTGAACTACCCCGCCGAGTTCCAGGGGGCCGCCGAGAAGACGCTGAACAAGCTCGCGGTCTCCAAGACCATCACCCTGACCTCCACCTATGACCACCGGGTCATCCAGGGTGCCGGCTCCGGTGAGTTCCTCAAGCTCATCCATGGCCTGCTGCTGGGCGAGCAGGACTTCTACGACGAGATCTTCCACTCCCTGCGCATCCCGTACGAGCCGGTGAGCTGGAAGCCGGACATCCAGGTCAACCCCGAAGACCAGATCAACAAAGTCGCCCGCATCCAGCAGCTGATCCACGCCTACCGCGTGCGCGGACATCTGATCGCCGATGTCGACCCGCTCGAGTACGTGATGCGTCGTCACCCGGACCTGGACATCCTGCAGCACGGACTGACGCTGTGGGACCTGGAGCGGGAGTGGCCCACCGGCGGCTTCGGCGGCAAGCCCATGCTGACCCTGCGCAGCATCCTGGGCGTGCTCCGCGATGCCTACTGCCGCAACACCGGTGTGGAGTACATGCACATCCAGGACCCGACCGAGCGTCAGTGGTTCCAGGACGAGCTGGAGCACCCGTACTCCAAGCCCACGCGCGAGGAGCAGCTGCGCATCCTGGGCCGGCTCAACGCCGCCGAGGCCTTCGAGACGTTCCTGCAGACCAAGTTCATCGGCCAGAAGCGCTTCTCCCTTGAGGGCGGTGAGTCCCTCATCCCGCTGCTGGACGGGGTGATCTCCGGGGCTGCCGACGACGGCCTGGACGAGGTCGCCATCGGCATGGCCCACCGCGGCCGTCTGAACGTGCTGACCAACATCGCCGGCAAGACCTACGCCCAGGTCTTCCGCGAGTTCGAGGGCACCTCGGTGCCCGGCCAGGTCCAGGGATCGGGCGATGTGAAGTACCACCTGGGCACGGAGGGCACCTTCGTCTCCGACCGCGGCAACCGCACCAAGGTGACCTTGGCCGCCAACCCCTCCCATCTGGAGGCGGTCAACCCGGTCCTCGAAGGCATCGTGCGTGCCAAGCAGGATCGGCTGGACCGTGGCGCCGACTCGACCACCTCGTTCTCGGTGCTGCCGATCCTGGTGCACGGTGACGCCGCCTTCGCCGGACAGGGCGTCGTCGCGGAGACCCTGAATCTCTCGCAGCTGCGCGGCTACCGCACCGGTGGCACCATCCACGTGGTGGTCAACAACCAGGTCGGCTTCACCACCCCGCCCACCTCGGCCCGGTCCTCCGTCTACGCCACCGATGTGGCCAAGACCATCCAGGCGCCGATCTTCCACGTCAACGGCGATGACCCGGAGTCGGTCGTCCGTGTGGCCCAGCTGGCCTATCAGTACCGCCAGCGGTTCAACAAGGACGTCGTGATCGATCTGATCTGCTACCGCCGCCGCGGTCACAACGAGGGCGATGACCCCTCCATGACCCAGCCGCGCATGTACAACCTCATCGAGCACAAGCGTTCGGTGCGCAAGCTGTACGTGGAGAACCTCGTCGGACGCGGTGACATCACCCAGGACGAGGCCGACTCGGCCATGAAGGACTACCAGCAGCGCCTGGAGCGGGTCTTCTCGGAGACGCATGAGGCCCAGACCTCGCCGATCCCCGTGGTCGGCACCGGTCTGCAGTCCCTCACCGAGGATGAGAAGGACTTGGTCCCCGCCGCACCGGAGACCACCGCGATCTCCGAGGAGATGCTCCAGCGCATCGGGCAGGCCCACCTGGACGTCCCGGAGGGCTTCACGGTCCACCCCAAGCTCCAGGCCCTGTTGGAGAAGCGCGCCAAGATGTCCGTCAACGGGGACATCGACTGGGGCTTCGCCGAGCTGGCCGCCTTCGGTTCGCTGCTGATGGAGGGGGTGCCTGTCCGCCTGGCCGGCCAGGACTCCCGCCGTGGCACGTTCGTCCAGCGCCATGCGGTCTTCCATGACCGAGTGACCGACGACGAGTGGACGCCACTGCGTCACCTCTCCAACGATCAGGCCAAGTTCTGGATCTACAACTCCCTGCTCAGCGAGTATGCCGCCCTCGGGTTCGAGTACGGCTACTCCGTGGAGCGCTCGGATGCCCTGGTGCTCTGGGAGGCCCAGTTCGGCGACTTCGTCAACGGTGCCCAGACCGTGATCGACGAGTTCATCTCCTCGGCTGAGCAGAAGTGGGGACAGTACTCCTCGGTCGTCATGATGCTGCCGCACGGCTACGAGGGACAGGGACCGGACCACTCCTCCGCACGCATCGAACGCTTCCTGCAGATGTGCGCCGAGGACAACATCCGCGTGGCCAACCCGTCCACCGGCGCCAACCACTTCCACCTGCTGCGGGAGCAGGCGTACTCGCGTCCCCGCCGTCCGCTGGTGATCTTCACCCCCAAGCAGCTGTTGCGCCTGAAGGCCGCTGCCAACTCGGTGGCGGACTTCACCCAGAAGGGGTTCCAGGCGGTCATCCCTGACGAGCAGGCCAGCTCGTCGACCACCACCGTGCAGCTGGTCTCAGGTCGGCTGTACTACGACCTGCTGGCCCGCCGGGAGAAGCACAAGGACACCAAGACCGCGATCGTGCGCGTGGAGCAGCTCTACCCGCTGCCCGTGGAGCAGATCCAGGCCGAGCTGGACAAGTACCCGAACGCCCAGGTCCTGTGGGTCCAGGACGAGCCCGCGAACCAGGGACCGTGGCCGTTCATGGCGCTGAACCTGCTGCCGCAGCTGGAGCGCGAGGTCACCCTCGTCTCCCGTCCGGCCTCGGCGTCCACCTCCACCGGCACCAAGAAGCGTCACGACCAGGAGGCCACCGTCCTGCTGGATGAGGCCTTCGGCGGCTGACCGGTCCGACTCAGCGCATCAGCCGGTGCTGGGGTCAGGTCCTCTCACGATGACCCGGCCCCAGCCCCGGCTGGATTGCTACAGTGACGGACAACTCCGAACGTGAGACCGCACCGGCGGCCAGCCGGTGACGGAAGGAAAGGGACAACGTGGAGATTCGACGGATCCGCATCGCCTCCGTGGGCAACGAGCTGTTGGCCGGGGTGGGAGATCCACGAGCCTTGGGCTGGCTCGGCCGCGTCCTGGCCAAGACCTCGGCACCCGGGGTCCAGCTGGAGAGCTACGTGCTGGCCCAGCCGGGAGAAGGCACTGAAGCCCTCTCGGCCCGCTGGCAGCGTGAAGCCGAGGCGCGCTACAGCGAAGAGACCGAGAACCGGCTGGTGATCGGGCTGTCCGATCTGGACCTGGACCTGGAGACCTCCACAGCACGGGCTCGGCTGAACCTGGCCAACATCCTGGACCGGGCCGCTCAGCTGGACATCCGCACCCTCGTGGTCGGTCCCGTCCCCTCCCTGGACAATGAGCGCAATGCCCGGCTTGCCGAGCTCAACACCGCCTACCTGGATGTGGCGGACCGACGCCGTCACTACTACGTGGACACGTTCACCCCCTTGGTGAACCACGAGCAGTGGCGCAATGACCTCGCCGCCGGCCACGGCCTGCCCGGTCAGGCCGGCTACGGGCTGATCGCCTGGCTGGTCCTGCACCGCGGCTGGTACCAGTGGCTGGGTGTTCCCGAGCCCACCGCCTGATTCGATCCGCATCCCACCCCTGTGAGAAGATGGACGGCAGAGTACGGGTCCCCCGTGTCTGCCCTCGAACCGAAGGAGTCGCCATGAGCAAGCGTGGCCGCAAGCGGCGTGACCGCAAGAAGAATGGTGCCAACCACGGCAAGCGTCCCAACGCCTGACCTGGTGTTCCGGCCCAGCGCCGGTTGAATGCACTCAGACCCCGCCGATCGGGACGGTTCCTCCGTCCGCCCCGGCGGGGTCTGCTGTGTCTGGTGGACTTGTTCTCAGGAACAGGTGGGGGCGCCCCGGCGGGGCACCGAGGGCTCAGTGACCGGAGTGGGTGGTCTCCACACGGATCTGGCTGATCCGGGTCATGATGCGCACCTTCAGCTGGTCAGGGGCCTTCTCGCAGCAGCTGCGGCGGACCACCGAGCGGATGATGCACTCCAGGTCGTAGGCACGGGTGCAGTCCTCACACTCCTCGAGGTGATGACGCACCTCCTCCAGATCCTGATGGGTCAGGGCCCCGTCCAGGTACTCGTAGAGTCGCTGGATCCTGGCGTCCTCGCAGTCGCCGATCTGTTCACAGTCTCGATTCTCCGAGCTCACTGGTCGGCCTCCTGTCCTGCTGGTGCTGTGTTCGGGGTCGTCTTGGTCTTCTTGGCGGCACTCCTGCGTGCGGCCTTCTCCACGTCCATGCCGCGTTCCCGGGCATAGTCCGTGAGCAGCTCGCGGAGCAGCTTGCGCCCGCGGTGCAGCCGGCTCATCACCGTTCCGATCGGGATGTCCAGGATCTCGGCGATCTCCCGGTAGGCGAAGCCCTCCACGTCCGCGAAGTACACGGCCAGGCGGAACTCCTCGGGAATGGACTGCAGGGCCTCCTTGACATCGGAGTCCGGCAGCCGGTCCAAGGCCTCGGTCTCCGCCGACCGCAGGCCGGTGGAGGTGTGCTCGGCCGCCTGGGCCATCTGCCAGTCCTCGAGGGTGTCCATCGTGGACTGCTGAGGCTGACGCTGACGCTTGCGGTACAGGTTGATGTACGTGTTCGTCAGAATCCGGTACAGCCAGGCCTTCAGGTTCGTCCCGGGCTTGTACTGGTGGAACGAGGAGTACGCCTTGGTGTAGGCCTCCTGCACCAGGTCCTCGGCGTCCTGAGGGTTGCGCGTCATGCGCATGGCTGCGGAGTAGAGCTGGTCTACATACTCCATGGCATCGCGTTCGAACCGGGCGCGGCGCTGGGCCTCGCTCTCGGACTGCACATCCACCCCAGGCAGGTCATGGGTCACCGGGTCGCCGGTGGCGTTCTGAGTCTCCATCACCGGCCAGTCTACGGCGGGCCGGGGAGGCAACCGCGGAGGTGCCTCCAGAGTGAGCGGTGGGGTCATGGCAGGTACAGCGTCGTCCCTCCCCGGGATATTCCGTGCCCGGTATCCTGGAGGACGGGACCCGCCCTCGCTGAGGGGTCCCCGCGCGCACAGCGCCAGCACCCCCGCGACCCCGATGATGGAGACCCCGTGACCCCAGCCGACCCCTGGCCCGCACCCCGCCCCGCCGGCCCGGTGGACGGCACCGTACGGGTGCCTGGATCCAAGTCGCTGACCAACCGCTGGCTGCTGCTGGCCGCTCTGGCAGACGGGCCCAGCACCCTGCACGGCGTGCTGGACTCCCGGGACTCCCGGCTGATGCTCCAGGCCCTGCAGGCTCTGGGCGCCCAGGTGACCTGGGCGGGCCCTGACACGGTGCAGATCACTCCCCTTCCCCACCGGCCCGACGTCGGCTCGGTCACCATCGACTGCGGCCTCGCCGGCACGGTGATGCGGTTCATCCCCGCCGTGGCCGCCTTGACCACCGGCGGCGTCACCCTGGACGGAGACCCCGAGGCCCGGGTCCGCCCCATGGGTCCGGTGCTGCGGGCCCTGGAGCAGCTGGGTGTGCGGATCGATGCCCCGGAGTCCGCTGGCCCTGAGCCGACCACGCTGCCGATCACCGTGCACGGGACCGGCGAGGTCCGAGGAGGCCGGGTGGAGATCGATGCCTCCGGTTCCAGCCAGTTCGTCTCGGCACTGCTGCTGGCGGCCCCCCGATTCGCCCAGGGACTGCATCTGGTCCACACCGGCCGGTCCGTGCCCAGCCCGGAGCACATCGCCATGACCGTCTCGGTGCTGCGGCAGGCCGGCGTGGAGGTGGACGATTCGGTGCCTGGAACCTGGCGGGTGGCCCCGGGCCCGGTCCTCGTCCGTGAGACCACGGTGGAGCCGGACCTGTCCAACGCCGGCCCGTTCTTGGCAGCGGCCGTGGTCACCGGCGGCACGGTCCGCATCCCTGACTGGCCGGCCGAGACGACTCAGATCGGAGACCGCTGGCGCCAGATCCTGCCCCGGTTCGGCGCCACGGTGAGCTTCGAGCCGGGCACGGAGTCGACCGGCACGCTCACCGTGACCGGGTCGATCGACACGGACGGGACTCCCACGATCTGCGGTCCCGGTGAGATCGCCGGGACCGCAGAGCTGGCTCCCACGGTGGCCGCGCTCTGCCTGCTGGCGGACGGCCCGTCCTCCCTGACGGGGATCGGCCATCTGCGTGGGCACGAGACGGACCGACTCTCCGCCCTGGCCACCGAGACCGCTCGGGTCGGCGGAGCGGTCCAGGAGGGCACGGACCGCCTGGACTTCGCTCCGGTCTCGCGCAGGTCGCTGAAGCCTGAGGTGATGCAGACCTATCTGGACCATCGCATGGCCACCTTTGCGGCCGTCGTCGGGCTGGCTATCCCGGAGGTGCAGATCCAGGATGTGGCGACCACGGCCAAGACCATGCCGGACTTCCCGCAGATGTGGACCGCGCTGATCGGCACGGCCCAGCCCGGGAGCGGTGCATGAGCCGGCCGGGCCGAGGGGTCTCGGCGCGCGACTGGGACGAGTCCGATGTCCGAGTCCGCCCGAACAAGAAGGGGTCACGCCCGCGGACCAAGGACCGCCCCGCGCATGAGGATGCCGTCCAGGGCCGCGTGATCACCGTGGACCGCGGTCGCTACACGGTGCACCTGCCGCAGGACGCCCACGGCCCGGCACGTGAGGTCAGCGCCATGCGGGCCCGGGAGCTGCGCCGTCAGCCCGTGGTCACCGGGGATCTGGTGGGCCTGGTGGGCGATCTCTCCGGGGCCGAGGGCACGCTGTCCCGGATCGTGCGGATCGAGGACCGGGAGACGGTGCTGCGCCGGTCCGCGGACGACTCCGATGCCGTGGAGCGCGTGGTGGTGGCCAATGTGGACACCCTGGTGATCATGGTGGCCGCGGCGAACCCCGAGCCGCGCACCGGGTTCATCGACCGCGCCCTGGTGGCAGCCTACGATGCCGGAATCGAACCGGTGCTGTGCATCACCAAGACCGACCTGAAGGACCCGGCGGAGCTGCTGGCCCACTACCGGGAGCTGGAGCTGGAGGTCCTCACCTCCGCCTCGGACTCCCCCGTGGACACCGGCTCCCCGGACCAGGACCCGGCCCTGGACCCGGACCTGCTGACGGCGCTGCGGGACCGGCTGGACGGTCACATCTCCGCGCTGGTGGGGCCGTCCGGCGTGGGCAAGTCCACCCTGATCAACGCCCTCACCGGCGCCGAGCGGGCCACCGGGCATGTGAACGCGGTGACGGGGCGCGGCCGGCACACCTCCTCCTCGGCCCTGGCCCTGCCGCTGCCCAGTGAGGACGGCAGCGTGCGGGAGGACACCTGGGTGGTGGACACCCCTGGCATCCGCTCGTTCGGCCTGGGCCTGGTGGACCCGGACCGGGTGATCGAGGCCTTCGACGACCTCTCCCCCGCCCTGGCCGACTGCCCCAAGGGCTGCACGCACGCCGAGGGGGCGGTCGGCTGCGCCCTGGACCCCTGGGTGGCCGACGGGCACGCCGGTCCGGCCGGGCCGCGCCGCCTCGAGTCGCTGCGGCGGCTGCTCGCCGGCCGCTCGGACGCGCCGGTGACTGCACCGCCTCGCGACGGGCGGTAGCGTGAACGCATGACCTCTGACTCCGCTCCGTCCCCGAACTACACGGACGATCTGCGGCTGGCCCACATCATGGCCGATGCCGTGGACGCGCAGACCATGGCTCGGTTCAAGGCCGTGGACCTGCAGGTGGACACCAAGCCGGACCTGACGCCCGTCTCGGACGCCGATCGCGCCGCCGAGGAGATCATCCGCGGCAACCTCTCCCGGGCCCGCCCGCGGGATGCCGTGCTCGGCGAGGAGTTCGGCTCGGAGGGCCACGGTCCCCGCCGGTGGATCATCGACCCGATCGACGGCACCAAGAACTTCGTGCGCGGGGTCCCGGTGTGGGCCACGCTGATCTCCCTGGTGGATGAAGGGGTCCCGGTGGTCGGCGTGGTCTCGGCTCCGGCCCTGAACCGCCGCTGGTGGGCCGCGCGTGGCACCGGTGCCTACACGGGTCGTTCCCTGGCCTCGGCCACCCGGCTCCAGGTGTCCGGCGTGAACCGCCTGGCCGACGCCTCCCTGTCCTACTCCTCCCTCGAGGGCTGGCGGGAGCGGGGCAACATCCGCGAGTTCCTCGAGCTGACCTCAGACGTCTGGCGCACGCGGGCCTACGGCGACTTCTGGTCGTACATGATGGTGGCCGAGGGGTCGGTCGATCTGGCGTGCGAGCCAGAGCTGGAGCTGTATGACATGGCCGCGCTGGTGCCGATCGTCACCGAGGCCGGCGGTAGTTTCACCTCGTTGGAGGGGGAGCCTGGCCCGTTCGGCGGCAATGCCCTGGCCAGCAACGGCCTGCTGCACCAGGAGGTCCTGGAGCGGCTGAACCCTGACCTGGTGGGTCAGCGCCCGGCCGAATGAGCCGGTCCGATCCTGGTGGGGCACCGGACCACCCCGGCTCACCGGTTCCTTCGATCACCTCCTCCCCTTCCCGACGACGTCACCCCGGCTGGCGGGTCATCCTCGCCGTGGCGGTGGGCGGCCTGGTGGGATCGCTGCTGCACACGGGCACGACCCGGACGTTGCTGAGCCTGGCGGGGGCCTCCCCTGCCGGCGCGCTGGACCGGCCGCTGGCGGACACCGCGGTCCTGGTGGTGGCCAATCTCGTGGGCTCGTTCCTGCTGGGCATGCTGACCGCCCGTTCCGCACGGTGGAACCGGCCGACGTGGCTGGCCACCGGACTCGGCGTCGGGGTGTTGGGCTCGTTCACCACGCTCTCCGGGGTCCTGGTGGTCTGGACCGTGCTCCTGCCCCACGGCGATGTCACCGACCCCGCAGGACAGCTGATCATCTTCGGCACAGCGGTGCTGGCCCTTGCCGTGCAGGGGTTGTCAGGGAGCGCGGCCGCGCTGGGCGGGCTGTACCTGGGCGGCATGAGGGAACGAGGGCTCCGATCATGACCGCGGCCGAGCTGGCCCTCTGGCTGGTCCCTCTCGCCGGCGCCTTGGGTGCCGTCACCCGTTTCCTCCTGGACTGGTACGTGTCTGTTCGAGGCGTGCTGTGGGCCAACCTGGCGGGGTCGTTCCTGGCAGGGGCGGCCACGGCGCTGCTCGGGCGCGGGTCACTGCACGCCACGGACGTCATGGCGAGCGGATCGGTCCTGGGACCTGCGGTCCTGCCAGCGGCACTGATCGTGCTGGTGGGCTTCACCACGGCGCTGACCACGTTCTCCACCGTCTCAGTACGCAGCGCGGAACAGGTGCTGGACCGTCAGTGGGGCGCCGCGATGCGGATGTGGCTCACCCATCTGGGCGGTGGTCTGGCGGCCGCCGTTGCAGGAGCGCTGGTGGCCTGGTGCCTGTCCGGTGTGACCGGGCTCGCCACCTGAGATCCGTGGTGGGCCCCTGGTGCACCGGCGAAGCAGCACGGGCACGACGAAGGCCCCCAGACCGTCGCCGGTCTGAGGGCCTTCACCACCGCTGTGCAGCGGCAGAAACGTGGAGACGGCGGGAATATCCCCCATTCGTTTCTGACTAGGGCAAATGCTCGACACGGCGTGAGACTGTCTGACAGGTGACTACTAAAGACCCCGGCGCGGTTGCCGCCGCCCGGGGTGTGGTCCGACCGATCAGGAGTCGAACATGCCTCAGCCTACCCTCCCCCGCTCCCACCGTCACCCGGTGGTCGATGCGCTCACGAACATTCTGTTGACCGTGGCCCTCTTCGCCGCCGTCTACTCCCCCACCATCATCGCCGGCCCGTCCTGACCGCTCTCAGCCCCTCCGGACCCCCGGGGGCGGCTGGGCACTGTCCACGGGCGTTTACCGCGTCCCGTGGGCGGTTCCGGGCCTCCCGTCCGCGTGTTCCTGCCCCTCGACGTACTCAATGGGGCGCGGTATAGGCATAGCAACGTTCAGGGGCGAACCGCCGTCCCACCGTCCGCAATGGCCATGCGGTCGGGTCCACCACAGCTCACCCTCGAATCGGGGGTGGGCCACTGGTGCTACTCCGAATGATGGTTGCCGGGGTTCGGGGGTGATTTGAAGGGATGAAGGGACCACAGCAAGGCCAGCCCCGCTAGGGGTCCGCTCTACCTTGTCCGGGCCACCAGCTAGACCACCAGTAACGCCACCACGACGGGAGCATCACGATGACCACCACAGCAGCACCGGCAGCACCGGCAGGATCCACTCACCGCACTGTGCCTGATCCGTTCGTGGATGGTGTCAGCTACAGCAAATGGGACGGGCCTAGCGTCGGCGCAGACGACAGCACACGGGTATCGACCTACTGGGAACCTGAGAGCGGCGTCGTGCTCGCCGTGGACGGCAATGGCACCGAGCGCGGCGGCTTCGACATCACACCAGAGTCAGCACGGCGACTGATCGCTGATCTGACGACGGTTCTCGCACGGCTCGGCAGCTGAACGCAGCTCGCATTTCAAATGCGACCGCAGGGCCACCGGGCTTCGGTTCGGTGACCCTTGTGTGTTCCCACAGCCTCGGCGGCGATGTCGCGGGACTTGTGGCCCCAGTTACCTTGTGGTCCCGGGACCACAAGGTCCGGCCCTGCCTTGCCGGTCCTCTTTCGCTCCAACGCTTTCGGCTTCTCCAGTGCCTCCAGCCGCTGGGCGAGGTCCATGCCGGTGATCGTGTCGGAGGTGGGCAGGGGTGCGGGGGTGCCGGTGGGGGCAGGTGCTTCCGGAGGAAGCACCTGGAGATCCCCTATCACGTTCGAGCGATCCACCCCCACCACCGGCGCGATGGCCCTGGTGGTCAGTCCTCACACGCAGGTAACACCCGGCTCATGCGGTGCTTGTAGTGGTTCGAGTCGATCCCGGATGTATCGCGCATGACGACGGTATCCAGCTGTTCCACACTCATGCACGACATGTTGATAACCCATAGGGCGAAACTGTCCCGCTCATCGTCTGTCAGCTCAGTCTGCACGTGAACACGGACCGTGCCGGACGAAACGTCTTCGACCTCTACGATCCAGAATCCGGGGCTGCTCGCTTGCAGTGCTCGGAAAGAATCCACGCCGTTTGCTTCTAGTAGCGCGGTCTCGACACCCCCTGCCAGCGACTCGACTGCTTCAGCGGTGGTCTCAGGCGCGACTGACGGCGACGGGGTGACGGACTCCGACGGTTCTGTCGATTCTTGGGGAGACGAAGCAGCCGTGCCCTGCTGATTCGTCTCTGATGGACTAACGGACGGGTCTGGAGAGATCGACCCTCCACCGGACGTCAGGAGGGCGAACAGAAGGACCACAGCAGCGGTGATTCCCACGACAGTCAGGGCGAACATCGGGGCACTCAGACCCTTGCGCTTCTCGGGCTGCTGGTGTGGCTGCGGGGGCCATCCTTGCTGGTAACTCATGACTCACCCTCTCGCGTCCGCCTCTCGGATACGGCCACCCTACCGACAGCGTCCGGCAACTCAGGTGACGGTGATGCCACGGGGTGCGCGGGGCGGTGTCATGGCAAGATGAACGGGTGGAGATGACAGTCGCAGCCCTAGAGGCTTACATGCTGACGGTGCCCCTGTTGGTCGGTGCAGGAGCACTCGCAGCGGGGCAGCGATTGAAGTGGGACGGAACACGCTTCGGCTTCCACGTGTTCCGCATTTTCTCAGTCGTGATGGGGGTGGCGGTCACGGTTGGAATGCTCGTCGCTTTCAACGGTCTCTCTACGGGTGGCGTTTCCGGTCTAGCGACTCTGGTGGTCTCGCTGGGGTTCGGCGGTGCTCTTGGATACTTCCTCGTGAGCATCATCCGACCGGCGATTCTTATTGAGTTCGACGGTGGCAGCGGCCAGCCCCGCGACGGGGATAAGCACACCGATCAGGACGGCGATTAGGGGTAGAACGTCCGTGTTCATTTCTTCTCCGATGATCGTTTGGACAGGCACTCGGCGCACCAGGGGCCGGCGTAGTCCTCGGGGGTGAATCTCTTGCGACAACCGGCACAGGACCGGCCCACCGTGTGACGGCGCACGATAGGCCGGCCTGACCGTTCCTTGCGGTTATCGGCCTTGCGCTTGATCCGGGCCATCCTCAGGCCCTCCCGCGCTTTCGACCTGCCTCAGTGTCGTGTCCTGCCCACCGGGCTTCAGCGGCCTTGCGAGCGGATACCTGCCGGGGCGTGGGCAGTGTCTCGGCTTTCTCATCGGTCAGGTCCGGAAGTGCCAGTGCCGCCAGCAGCTTGTGCAGCACCTGCCGCTGTCCTCGCGCTTCCCCTAGTGCGGGGTGCACGACGGTCTGGCCCATGCTTCCCCGCACTGTTGCCCCGTCCGTCTCCACGGCCAGGGCCAGGGCGTCCAGCTGATCCAAGGTCCGGCACGCCTCGGCCAGCAGCTGCACCTCGCTGTCAGTCAGTTCATAGTCACGGACGGTGCGCCGCCAGAATCCAGCTCCACGCTCTCCCAGTCCGCCAGGCATCTTCGGTCGTTTGGTCGTCATCGTTGCTCCTCAGCAGAGTGATCGGGGTTCAGAAATGGAGTGCTCAGCATGGCCGCGCTGTTCAGAGACCTCACCGGCGGTGGTGAGTCGTAGGGGCCCCGGTGGCACTGGGAGGGGGTCTGCGAGGGACATGCGCAGCTCTCTCGTGATGGTTCGACCGGGCTTCGGGTAGGTCCGTCTAGCCCTTGCCATTGGCCTTCACGCTGTTCGCTAGTGCTCGCTGTCGGGCCTGTCGCTGTCGATCTGACGGTGAGCTGCTGCCCTCCCCGTAGACGACGACGCCGAGCTGACCGAGTAGTCGGGCCACTGAGTCGCGGTGCTTGCGCACTTCATCCCACAGTCGATTCACCACGGGCTGTCCGGTCGATCCTGTGGTGATCAGTTCCGAGCTGGTGGCGGCGGCGCGTAGGGTGTCCAGCTCATCGGTAGCGCGGCATGCCTCGCAGAGTAGTGCGGCCTCTGTTGTCGTCAGTGCTATCTGTGCTGTGATGCTCTCCCACAGCTTGCGTCCAGCGGCTGCCAGGTCGTCAGGTGCTGCGGTCTCTGTCATGGTCTCAGCTCTCGGTCGTCGTCGAAAAACGTGGGGCCGGTGAAGTCCCCCCATCCGTACGGATCAAAATCTCCCTCCCCGGCGGTACTCGTCATGGAGGTGGGCCCGCCCCGACCCGGTGGCGTCCCGCGCTGTCCGTCGCAGTCGCTGTGGACCACGACGGACAGCGCAGAGACTCACAGGGCGACGCGCTCTCGTGCGTGTGCTCGTCCAGCCTTGGCGACTCGCTCGGCCAGCGTGCTCGGCGTTGCCAGGCTCAGCGCAGCCTTGCCGTACTCACCGCGCGCGATACCGATCAGCACCAGGTCAGCACCGATGCGTCGAATGTCTGCGGCCAGCTTCCGAATCGCCCGGGTCTGCTCCAGTTGCGGTTCATTGGCGACCTCATTGCCCACCCCGCGCACCTGCTCCACTACCGGGGTCGGCAGCTCCACCAGTGGCAGCAGTGCGTTCAGATCAGATGGATAGTCGCTGTTCCCGTTCAAGCTTCGGAAGATTCCCGCGTAGGCGTTGAACCGTGCCAGGGACTCGCGCACGGTGTTCAGGGCGGCACCAGCATCGGCCTGAATCACCGCCTCAGCATCCAGTGCAGATGCACCGGCGGGAAGCTTGCCCACGGCTTGGGTGAAGGTCTTGACCAGCTTGTCGAACGGGGCCTTCAGATCCAGGGTGGCCTGCTCCAGATAGTCCGGCATGGCAGCCCGGACCACGTACGGGAACACTTCGCTGAACTCTTTACGCAGAGCGTCTGCGGCCTGTGCCTGTCGAATCTGCTCCAGGGCATCGGCGTGCCAGACGTCCACGTCATCGGCCTGTAGTGCTTCCTGAGCGAGAGTGTTGGCGACCTGACGGGCGGTAGGGGCACTGTCGATCTTGTGCTGAATCTCGGTGCCCAGACTCGGCGCGGTCAGACCGGCCTGCCGATAGGCGGTGATGATGTTGCCCATGTGGTTCAGGTCGGTGGTGATGGGGCGGGAGTAGATGTTGCTCATGGCGTTTCCTCTCGGTGGGTGATGCGGTCGTGGTTCTCGGCGTCCATCTGCTCGAACGCTCGCTCTAGTAGTTCGATCCCGGCGACTCTGCGCTGGGCAGCTCGCCTCTGCTGCTCCTGGGCTTCGAGTCGCTTCTGCTCCAGCGACTCGGCCCACTTGTCGAATCCGGCCTTGAACTCGTCCTGGATGCTCACGGGTAGACCTCGGCGTCGTCGGGGTTCAGGCGGATGGACTCGATGGCGTCCGCCAACTGGAGGGCCAGGCGGCGTGCGTCCTCGACGTGGAGCATCTGCCGGGGCCTGCCGAGACTGAAGATCCCAACACCGGCGAACGTGCTGCCGTCGCTACGGGTGATGACCACGCGGTCAGAGTTGATGGTCTGCGAGATCTCTTGGTTGTGTTCCCACATGCGGGGCTGGGTCGTGAACCGCTTGGGCTTGGGGTTGGTTGGCATGGTCATTCGTCCTCCGGCATCTCGTGCGGCAGATCAGGTTCAGGTGTGCCGTCAGCGGCCACCAGACCGGGCAACGTGCGCTGTCCGGGGATCGGTAGGTGTTCGGGCAGGGTCAGTCCGTGGCGACGCTCTAGAGCGGCCCAGAAGGCATCTGCCGGTGGGGTGCGTGGGGTCATGGATGGTTCCTGTTCTCGGTCGGAATGAGCCGACGGACTTCGGGCAGAACTAGGTCGAACCCCGAACCCCGTCTATAGACGGGGTTGACGGGGTTCGTAGTCCGTCGCGACGGGGTTAGACGGGGTTAGACGGGGTTCGGTTCTGAAGGCAGGTAGTACGCCTTGCCGCCGCCTCGGCCCTGCCGCTCGACCTCGACGATCAGACCCTGAGCAACGGCCTGTCGTCGGGCAGTGCGGATAGCTGAGACGGCACCGGGAAGTGTCTCCAGACCTGAGCCTGAGACCCCGGGGTGCAGTCCGACGTACTCCACGATCTGAGGAAGTAGCTCGGCTGTCTGCGCGGCGTCTCGGCTCTGCTTCCGATTGCCCTCGGTCAGCGTGAGTCGCCGGGTGGATTCGTCATAGGACAGAGCACGCTCGGCCTCATCGACGTTGCGACCGAACGCGGAGAAGTACCGGGGCGACGATGGATCATCGGCGTCCTGACGTACCAGCTTCCACGTGGATTCGGGCCAGTCCTGCAACCGTGAGTCACCCCGGGATCGTTCCCCGCTGTGGCCCATGTGATGCACGACGACGGCCTCTGTCGCCTCGGACTCCTTCAGGAAGGCATCGAAGGCCACCAGGAAGCGTCCGGCCTCGCGGTTCTCATCCAGCCCCAACGCGTCCAGGACCGGGCGCAGACAGTCGAACAGCACCACTCCGGGACTGTGCAGGGCCTCGGCCCACTGGGCGCGTACAGAGCCGTCCAGCAGATCGAACGATCCGACACTGCCGCGCAGAGACACCAGGCGCACGGCATCGGTGTTCTGTATGTTCTGTGCCCTGAGCCAGCTGCGCAGCATCCGTTCATCCAGCTCGTTGTCGATCAGCGTGACCGTCGTGGTCTGGTGGACCTCGAACGTCTCTAGGAACGGGTCACCGTCCACCAGGGAGCGGATCAGGTTGCCTAGCAACGTGGTCTTGCCGGACTTGTACTGTGCGGCCAGGATCACCCGGGCACCAGCGGTCAGCAGTCCCTCGATCACATACTGAGTCCGTTCATCCGGGATGGACAGGAACTCAGTCAGAGTGCGAACCGGGGGCAGGGTGACCGGCGTGCGGCTCTCAGCCTCGACCAGCTTCCGGGCCTCGGCACGTGCTCGCATGCGCTGGGCTTCGCGGTAGACCTCCATCGTGAAGTCAGGTAGCTCGACCTCGATCTGCTCCAGGTCCAGCGGTGATAGCTCACTCATGCGTTCACCCCCTGCCTGAATCGCTCGACCGACCGGCGGTGTGCAGCTTCGGCACCTTCCCACCCTGAGAACATGCGTTCTGCTGACGCGGAGATGCGTGGGTGAACGTGAGGGCAGGACATCTCAGTGCGGCCCTGATCCAGTCCGGCGCGGTAGCCGTCCTGCCAGATGATCTGCTCATGCTCGATGGTGTTGCGGATGTCGGGGTTCATGCGGCACCGTCCCACCCGAGTCCACGGACCGGGGCAAGCTTGCACAGGGTGATCGACGCGGCCTGTCCGCGCTCCACAGCCTTATCCACAGCCCTCTGAGCGGCATGGAGCGACAGGAAAAACCGACGGCGGTAACGGACTTCTCCGGCGACCTTATGGGCCACCATGACGACATGAACACCGTTCAACATATCCACGGCATCGGGTAGACTAAGGGTGTCGCCAGCCAACGACTTTCGATCTGCCTCGGGTGCCAGCTCGGGGCGGATTTTCTTTGCCTCAGGCATGTTCACGGCCACCCCCTCGCCGGTCAGCGCGACGGGTTGCACGCTCGCCCGTGGGGTCGGCATAGGTCAGCACGACGGCCAGCGCGTCCGGGTCCAGCTCCACCACGTAGGAGAAGTTGCGGACGATCCAGGACCGAGACAGGTGCGGCATCCAGGACTGCACCACGGCCACGGCATCACGCTTGGACAGACCGCACAGCTCCGACTGCATCTGAGCACAGTCATCAACCGTGAGGCTTCCGGCGGACGTAGCTCGGCGGGTCCGGGATTCGGTGAGCACACTCATGCAGCACCACCACCGGAGACGTGCGCATAGGTGGCGGGGTTGACCTCGCGGCGCATCTTGCGCAGGTCGGCAGGGTCGATACGCAGGACACGGGCACCGTAGAAGTAGGCTCGCAGCTCGCCGCGTGAGATCCAGCGGCGGACGGTCGGCACAGACGTGCCGGTCAGGTCCGCAACTTCCTTGACGGTCAGTTGTCGTTCGATAGTGCCGCGGGCATGAGAATGGCCCACGGTGGAGGACTGTACGGATGGCACGATGATTGATCCCCTCTCGGGTCTCAACCGGGTGCCAGATCCGGTGTCCGGGATTCCATCCGCGGGCCTAGTAGACGACTACAGGATACCACCTGTGACGCATGGTGATCTTCAGGCCGTGACGATGACCTCCGCATGCCCGGCCTTGATGTCCCGTGTGACCTGTTCGCGGTCGATCAGCGCGTCATGGATGTGGTCACAACTCAGCGTCAGGTTCAGTGCCGCTTCGAGGAAGTACGTGCGGGCCTTCCAATGCCTGTCGCCGTCCAGCGTGTTCGCCCGCCGTCCTTCTTCGCTCGACGTGGCCGCGTTCAGCTTCGGCGACATCTTGAAGTGCGGATGATGGATCAGGACACCGACGGGGGATGAATAGACTTCGGCCAGGGCGCAGCGGCGCGTGTTCGGACAGCGGTAGGTCAAGGTCCGTGCCCTCTTGCGGGTGCGGTCATTTGACCGCAGTGCCGCGAAAACAGCTTCAGCCTGTTCCTGCCTATCGTCCATACTTCCGAGCACCTCAGTGAGTGTCTCGACGGTGTTATCCCTCATTCGTACCCCTCGGTAGTGGTCAGCGCACCGGCCAGAGCAGCCAGTCGCTCGCGCTCGGCGTGCTGGTATCGCTCGACACTCTTGCCGTCACTGTGACCGGCGTAGGCCTTCAGCTCGGCGGTAGTCGCTCCGGCCTGTCCGAGACGGGTCAGGGCAGTGTGGCGCAACCCGTGGAACGTGAAGTTCTCCAGCGGCTCGCGGTCATCATCATCGCCACGGGAAGCGTTGACGTTCTCCAAGGCGGCGTTGAAGTGAGTGCGCAGAGTGTTCGGGTGCAGATGCTTGGACGGCGCACCGGGGCGGTGGAACAGCAGACCATCGCGGCCCGTGGCGGCGTGGTCCTTCAGGTGCTCGGTCAGGGCCGGGACGATGGCCGGGGGCACAGGCACAGTGCGAATACCGGCGGCACTCTTGGGTGTCTCCTCCCTGAGGCCACTCCCCCGCGCCTGAACCTGCACTTCCACGCTGATCCAGGTGACCATCTTCTCGCCCTTGCCGGTGGTGGTGATGTGTCGGCGGCGTAGTCCGAGCACTTCACCGAGACGCAGACCGCACCAGCCTGCCAGCAGCACGGCCAGGCGTTCACCCTCCGGCATACCCTCGGCCAGCGCGGCGATGTCCTCAGCAGTGGCGGGGGTCCGGTTGCGCTCGACAGGCTTCGCTGCCGCGTTGCGGCGCAGTCGCACACCGGCCAGCGGGGGCACCGGCGATGCCAGCAACCACGGCGTGAAGCCCCGGGGCAGGTCCGGCGCGTCACCAGTGGCCCACTTGAACAGTGAGGCAACAGTCAGATGAATCGGGGCGGCACCCTTGGCACCGAGCTTGGACTCTAGAGCGTCGATCCAGTCGGCCAGCTCATCCGGGGTCACGCTGGAGATGGAGCGGTCACCGAACTGGGGCATGAAGTGCGCTTCGAGTCGCCGCTCGTAGGTGTAGCGCGAACCGAGCTTCAGCCCGCGCTTCTCCTGCCAGTCCTGCCACGCCTCGACCATCTGCCGAACCGTTCGCGCGTCGGCCTGTTCCTGCACCTTGGACTGCGCCGCCGATGCCTTCAGCCTCTTGCGCTTCTCCGAGGGAGAGATGAACGTGCCCCGGGCCTTGTCGGCGCGTGCGATTGCTAGAGCTGCCTTAGCGTCTCCAAGGGTCTGGAAGCAGCCGAGACTGTGCTGCTTGCCGTCGATGAATATCCGGGCGCGATACGTGCCCTCTGGCTGCCGGTTGACGCCGCGAGGAAGATCCTTCGGCTTTGCCATGCTCACCCCCGCGTGTCCCCTGTCTAGCATCTGTCTGTTTCTATGCTACTTTATGAGTACACCTGAACAGACATGAACACACCGGGACCGGGCTACTTCCCTGCAATGACAAGGAAAAAGCCCGGAACCACAAGGGTTCCGGGCTTAGTCCGTGGAGACGGCGGGAATTGAACCCGCGTCCGATGCAGTGTTGCCAGGTCTTCTCCGGGCGCAGTCTGCTGTGGGTGTTGCTCGGCCCTGGCTGTCCCGCAGACGGGCAGCCAACCCAGGCCCAGCCGGATTGATCTCGCCATCACGACCCCCGGCGAGGGTGATGGCCAGTGGCTATCTAGATGACGTCAGGATCCGGGGCGATAGCAACCCCGGGCTGACGGACTCGATCACTGATCAGGCAGCGAGAGCGAAGTCAGTGCGCTTAGATTCGGCACTTATTGGTGTGCAGAGAGCGTTGACGAGATGACTCTGCATCCTCGGCCCGCTTCTCCTGTCGCGACTCACATCGTCGAAACCGATCGTCCCCGTGTTCTGTTGTCAATCAACCGGTCCCCTGCGGCGTTCTCTGATCCACCGCCTGGTCCGGAACATCGAGTATAACCCAGCCGGCCGTCGTCGTATTCCCGAGGGCTCGGCGCGGCATGTCAGGCCGCGCGGCGGTTGCGCATCCGCATGGCCCGCTGGGCCTCGCGGTTGTCCTGCTTCTCGCGCAGCGCCTGCCGCTTGTCATAGTCGCGCTTGCCCTGGGCGACACCGATCTCCACCTTGACCCGGCCGTCCTTGAAGTACAGCTGCAGGGGGACGATGGTGTGGCCGGACTCCTGGATCTGACGGGCGATCTTGGTCAGCTCCTGTCGGTGCAGCAGCAGCTTGCGGCGGCGCCGCGAGGCGTGGTTGGTCCAGGACCCGTTGAGGTACTCGGGGATGTACACCTGCTCCAGGAACAGCTCGTCCCGGTAGAACGTGGCGTACCCGTCCACCAGGGAGGCATGCCCTTCACGCAGGGACTTCACTTCGGTGCCCATCAGGGAGATCCCGGCCTCATAGGTGTCCAGGATGAGGTAGTTGTGCCGGGCCTTGCGATTGGTGGCGATCACCTGACGGTCCGACGCGGTCTTCTTGCCGGCACCCGCTGACTTCTTGGCGGCCATGGTGTCTCCTCTCGGGCCTCGGTGCACGCGTGCCGGACGGCACACACAGACCTACCAGTCTACCTGCAGGCCGCACGGGCCTCAGAGCAGGCCCAGGGGGTCGACGGCGGCCCCGTCCAGAATGGTCTCGAAGTGCAGATGGCATCCGGTCGAGTTCCCGGTGTTCCCGGAGTATCCGATGACCTCTCCGGCCTCGACCTGCTGTCCCGGCGAGACGATGTACCGCGTGAGGTGGTGGTACTTGGTGGCCAGGGCCCGGCCGTTGACCACACCGTGGGAGATGATCACCCGGTTCCCCGAGCTCCACACCGCCTGGTCGGCATTCCACACCTCGCCCGCGGCGGCGGCACGGATGGGGATGCCGCATCCTCCGCCGAAGTCCACGCCGGTGTGCACGTATCCGCCGACTCCCCCGTAGTCGAAGGAGCCAGCCGGGGTGCTGCGCCAGCCGAAGCCGGACGTGATGTACGTGTTGATGGGCAGCTGCAGTCCCCAGGCCGAACTGGGCTGGGCCTGCTGCTCGGCTTCGGCGGCCTGGACCACCCGGCGATCCGCCTCCGCCGCGGCCCGGGCCTGCCGGTCGGCCTGCTCCTGGGCTGCGCGGGCGGCACGCTCCTGCTGGACCGCACGCTGCTGGGCGGCGCGGGCCTCTGCGGCCGCCGCTCGCTGCTGGGCTTCCCGAGCCTGGCGCGCCGCTTCGGCGGCCTGCCGAGCCTTGCGCGCAGCCTCTTCCGCGGCGCGTCGTTGGCGCTCGGCCGCGGCCACGGCCTCCTGGTGCTGACGCTGGAGCTCGCTCTGCTCCGCTCCCGCCTGGACCAGGGACCGCTGGCGCGCGGCGATGTCGTCGTTCACCTTCTGCTGGGCGGCGCGGTTGGCGGTGAGCTGCTCTTGGATGACCGGGCGCTGCGCCTTGAGCTCATCGGTGATGCGGGTGGTGTCGGCAACCATCGCATCCAGCTCACGCTTGGCTGAAGCGGCTTCCCCGCGTGCCCGCTCCTCCTGTTCCAGCGCCTGCTCGGCCTGGTCCTGCAGCACGCGGATCCGCTCCTCCACGGCGGCGAGTCGAGCCTCGGCGTTGCGGTCTGTGGCGGCACGCTGTGAGACCTGGGAGAGCCGTCCGTTCTGGATGCGCAGCGCCTGATGGGCCAGGCCCATCGCCTCGGGCAGGGACGAGTCCCGCATACCCAGCATGAAGGCCAGGTCAGAGGAGACACCACCCTGCTTGTACGCCTGGTTGGCGATCTGTCCGATCTCAGCGCGGGCCTGGGTGAGTGCCTGTTCACCGGCGTCGATCTCCTCCAGGATCCCCGCACGGTCCACTTCGGCCTGCTCGACGCGTCCGGCCAGTGACCGGACCTGTGCCGTGGCCGCGCTGACCCGACTTTCGGCGTCCCGCAGGGCCTGCTGAGACCCCGGGAGCCTCTGCTGCAGGCCGGTCAGCTCGGTGACCTGGGCAGCGATGTCCGCGTCCAGTCCCTCCAGCGAGGCGCTCAAGTCCCCGCCCTGCTGCTCGAGGCCGGACTGCTGGTCGTCGAGCCGACCCAGCTCCTCCGAGAGCTCCTGCTGCTGCCGCTGGGCCTCCTCGATCTGCCGCTGGAGGTCATCGATCTCCCCCTGAGCGCCGGCGGCCCCGGCCATGCCGAGGGCCAGAGCCGAGGCCAGGCCGAATCCGAGCACGGCGCGGCTGATCCGCCGAGGCGTCAGACCGTGGTGCTGTGCGGACATGGGGTGGCTCCTTCGAAGGACAGCAGGTGGGCGAGGGCGATTCAGACCGTGAGGTAGCGCCGCAGGGTGAGCAGGGAGGAGACAGCGGCCAGCAGGACGGCGATGCCGAGCAGGACGGGCACCAGGATCAGGGCATCCGTGCCTCCGATGAATCCGGTCCCAGGATACTGCTCCGTCAGCCACCCCCCGATGAACAGCTCCGCAAGCAGCCAAGTGGTCAGGCTGGCCAGGACGGCGCCCAGGAGCGCGGCGATGACCCCTTCGAGCAGGAAGGGCAGCTGGATCATCGTCTTGCTGGCCCCGACCAGACGCATGATGCCGGTCTCCCGTCGCCGGGAGAAGGCCGAGAGTCGGATGGTGGTGGCGATGAGCAGGATGGCGCAGATCAGCATGACCGCCGCGATGGAGACGGCGATGACCGAGGCCATGTTCATCAGTGAGAAGATCTGCTCCAGCAGTTCGCGTTGGTCCGAGACCAGCTCCACGCCGGGCATGCCGGACACCAATTCGTCGACCACCGCATACTGTTCAGGATCCACCAGGGCCACCCGGAACGCCTCCGGCAGCTGGTCGGCCGTGACGGTCTCCACCATGGCCGAGTTCTTGAACTGCTCCTGGAAGATCTCCAGGGCCCGTTCTTGAGATTCGTACTCGAAGCTCTGCACGTACGGGGCTGCGGTGGGCGACTCGAGCAGTGACTGCACGGCCAGGCGCTGGTCCTCGGTCACGGCACCGTCCGCACAGGTGGCCGTGGTGGAGGTCTCGGTGCACAGGAAGACGGCCACCTCCACGCGGTCGTACCAGTAGCCCTTCATCTGGTTGATCTGCAGCTGGAGCAGTCCGGCGGCACCGACGAAGCTCAGCGAGATGAAGGTGACCAGCACCACGGAGACCACCATGGAGAGGTTGCGCCGGATGCCGGAAAGGGTCTCTCCCAGGATGAACGCCAGTCTCATGCCACCTGCTCCGTGGAGGCGGTGCGGTAGGAGCCCTCCGGCTGGTCCCTCACGATCAGGCCACCCTCGAGCTGGATCACCCGGCGGCGCATCTGGTTGACGATGTCGTGATCGTGAGTGGCCATCACCACGGTGGTGCCGTTCTGGTTGACCCTGTCCAGCACGTCCATGATGCCGTGGGAGGTGTCCGGGTCCAGGTTGCCGGTGGGCTCGTCGGCCAGCAGGATGTCCGGGCGGTTGACGATGGCCCGGGCGATCGCCACCCGCTGCTGCTCGCCGCCGGAGAGCTCATGGGGCATCCGCTTCTCCTTGCCGTCCAGTCCCACGGTGCGCAGCACCTCAGGAACGGCCTGGTGGATCTGTGCCCGCCCACGTCCGAGCACCTGCATGGCGAAGGCCACGTTGGCGTAGACGGTCTTGTTCGGCAGCAGGCGGAAGTCCTGGAAGACGACCCCGATCCCCTGGCGCAGCCTCGGCACCCGCCAGCTGGGCAGACGCGCCACGTTCCGGCCGGCCACGTAGACGGTCCCGGAACTGGCGCGCTCCTCCCGCAGGACCAGACGGATGAAGGTCGATTTGCCCGAGCCGGAGGCCCCGACGAGGAAGACGAACTCTCCGCGCTGGATCTCGGCGGTCACTCCGCCCAGGGCGGGTCGGGATCGTCGGTCATAGACCTTAGTGACCTCGTCGAACCTGATCATCGCTGCCCTGTGTCTGCCCGGCCCGCATCGGCCGCCGGTGCGTGAGCGGATCGGGGGAAGATGCGGCACCGGCACCAGACAGATTAGTCACGATCTGGTAACAACGCCGGGAGGCCGCGCCGACCAGTCCTGTGACTGATCGGCGCGGCCTCCCTGACGGCGTCTATCCGGGCCTGACCTGGGGTCAGGACTCGTGCAGCTCCACGCCGGTCCGCTCCTGGACCTGCTCCCGGCTGACACCGGGAGCGGTCTCCACCAGCACCAGACGCGGGTCAGCCTCCGTGCCAGCGACGTCGATCACCGCCAGATCGGTGATGATCCGATCCACCACACCCTTGCCGGTGAGGGGCAGGGTGCAGCTGGGCAGGATCTTGGGGCTGCCGTCCTTGGCGCAGTGGTCCATCAGCACGATCACCTGGCCGGCTCCGTGGACCAGGTCCATGGCGCCACCCATGCCCTTGACCATCTTGCCCGGGACCATCCAGTTGGCCAGATCTCCGGTGGCCGAGACCTGCATGGCACCCAGGACGGCCACATCGATCTTGCCGCCGCGGATCATCCCGAACGAGGTGGCCGAATCGAAGAACGAGGCACCTGGCAGGACGGTCACGGTCTCCTTGCCGGCGTTGATCAGATCCGGGTCCACTGCCGACTCCTCCGGATAGGGTCCCACGCCCAGGATCCCGTTCTCGGACTGCAGCACCACGGTGCGCCCCTCCGGGATGTGATTCGGGATCAGCGTGGGCATGCCGATGCCCAGGTTGACGTAGGCGCCGTCCGGCAGCTCCTGCGCGGCCCGTGCGGCCATCTGGTCCCGGCTCCATCCGGTCTGCTGCGTCTGCTCGGTCATTACTGCTCCCCTGTCTTCTGGACGGTGCGCTTCTCGATCGGCTTCTCGATCTCCGTGCCGACCTCCACGATCCGGTGCACGAACACGCCGGGCAGATGGACCTCGTCCGGGTCGATCTCCCCGGGTTCCACGAGCTCCTCGACCTGGGCGATGCAGATCCGCCCGGCCATGGCCACCGGCGGGGAGAACTGCCGGGCGGCCTTGTTGAAGACCAGGTTGCCGTGACGGTCGCCTCGCAGGGCATGCACCAGCGCGTAGTCCGTGACGATGGACTCCTCCAGCACGTACTGCTGCTCCTGCTGGTCCCGGGCCGGCCCCGGAGTGAAGGCGCGCACATCCTTGGGTGAGGAGGCCTTCACCACGTTGCCTGCGTCGTCGTACCTCATGGGCAGGCCGCCCTCGGCCACCTGGGTGCCCACACCGGAGCGGGTGTAGAAGGCGGCGATGCCGGACCCGCCGGCACGCATCTTCTCGGCCAGGGTCCCCTGCGGCACCAGTTCGACCTCGAGCTCGCCCTCCAGGTACTGGCGGGCGAACTCCTTGTTCTCCCCTACATACGAGGAGGTCATCTTGGAGATCCGGCCGGCCGAGAGCAGAATGCCCAGGCCCCAGCCGTCCACACCGCAGTTGTTGGAGACCACGCTCAGATCGGAGGCCCCCTGCTCCAGCAGGGCCTCGATCAGCTGGATCGGGTTGCCCGAGAGGCCGAAGCCGGCCACCGCCAGCGAAGCCCCCGTGGGGATGTCTGCCACCGCTTCAGCGGGGGTGGCGACCGTCTTGTCCAGACTCATCATCGAGTCCTCTCTGTTCGATGGGCGTCGTGCAGGTGCAGGTGGTTCAGGGTCGGTCAGCGCGCCGTCCAGGCCCCGTCCATGGCGTAGGAGGCACCGGTGACCATGCCTGCGTGGTCCGAGGCCAGCCAGGTGGCCAGAGAGGCGACCTCGGCCGGCTCCACGAGGCGCTTGACGGGCGAGTTGGCCAGCATGATCTTCTCCAGCACCTCGTCCTCGGGGATGTTGTTGGTGCGGGCCTGATCGGCGATCTGCTGCTCCACCAGCGGCGTGCGCACGTAGGAGGGATTGATGCAGTTGGAGGTCACCCCGTGCTCCGCGCCCTCCAGGGCAGCGACCTTGGACAGCCCCTGCAGACCGTGCTTGGCGGTGATGTAGGCGCTCTTGAACGGGGAGGCCACGAGCCCGTGGATGGAGGAGATGTTGATGATCCGGCCGAAGCCGCGCTCGTACATGCCCGGCAGCACCGCCCGCATCAGCAGGAAGGGGGCCTCGAGCATCAGTCGGTTGATGAACCGCCAGTTCTCCGGATCGAACTCGTGGATGGGGGCAATCCGCTGGATCCCGGCGTTGTTGACCAGGATGTCCGCATTCAGGCTGATCTCCTCCAGGGCGGCAGTGTCGGACAGGTCGGCGACCCACGCCGTGCCCCCGATCTGCTGGGCCAGGCTCTCGGCGGCCTCCTGGTTGATGTCCGCCACAGTCACGGTGGCGCCTTCGGCAGCGAAGGCACGCGCCGTGGCCTCGCCGATGCCGGATGCCGCGCCGGTGACGATGGCCGTGCGTCCGGCCAAGGATCCGGCGGACCTCTCGCTCTGCTGTGCGTTCATCTGGTGTTCCTCTCGATTCAGGTTCTGCAGGGTGAGACGGTGCTGGGCACAGCGGCTCAGCGGCTCAGCAGCAGGGCGTCGCCCTGACCGCCGCCGCCGCACAGGGAGACCGCGGAACGGCCGGTGCCTCGGCGGGAGAGCTCCAGGGCCGCGGTCAGCACCAGTCGTGCGCCGGAGGCGCCGATGGGATGACCCAGAGCGATCGCCCCGCCGTGGATGTTCGTCTTCTCCAGCGGATAGTCCAGGTCGGCCAGTGACTGGCAGGCCACGGCGCCGAAGGCCTCGTTGATCTCGATGAAGTCCAGGTCCTGCACGGCCCAACCGGCCTTCTCCACGGCGGCCTGGATGGCCCGGGACGGCTGGGAGTGCAGGGAGGAGTCCGGACCGGCCACCTGACCAGCCGCTCCGATGGTGGCCAGCACGCTCAGCCCGTTGGCCTCGGCGTAGGCACGGGAGGTCACGACGACGGCCGCGGCACCATCGGTGAGCGGCGAGGAGTTCCCGGCCGTGATGGTTCCGGACGCGTCCTTCGCGAAGGCCGCACGCAGTCTGCCGAGGGACTCCACGGTGGTGTCCGGGCGGACCCCCTCATCCTCGGCGACGGTCACCGGATCACCCTTGCGCTGCGGGATCTCCACGGGGACGATCTCCTCGGCGAACACGCCTGCGGCCTGAGCCTGTGCGGCACGCTGGTGCGAGGAGGCGGCGACCTCGTCCTGACCGGTGCGGTCCAGCTTCAGCTCGGCGTTGCCCTCTTCGGTGAGCTCGCCCATGGCCTGCCCGGTCAGGGCATCGGTGAGGCCGTCATGCGCCACGGAGTCGATCAGGCCCACGGTGCCGTACTTGTGGCCGCTGCGGGAGCCGGGCAGCACATGCGGCGCGTTGGTCATGGACTCCTGACCGCCGGCGATCACCACGGAGGCCTCACCCAGGCGAATCAACCGGGCGGCATCGATCACGGCGGTCAGTCCGGACAGGCACACCTTGTTGATGGTGATGGCCGGGACGTCCCAGCCGATGCCGGCCCCCAGGGCCGACTGGCGGGCGGGGTTCTGGCCACAGCCAGCCTGGACCACCTGGCCCATGATCACGGTGTCCACCGCGGAGACGTCCACACCGGAGCGTTCGATCGCGCCGCGGATGGCATGGGCACCGAGGTCGGTGGCCTGCAGGGATGCCTGTCCGCCCATCAGTCGGGTGAAGGGGGTGCGGGCGCCGCCGACGATCACCGCGTCCTGCGGAGAGGTCTGGGCGGCGCTGGAAGCGGTGTCTGCGTGGGTGCTCATGGGTGGTGCTCCTGACTACGAGGGTGGTCGGCGAGAGGACGGTGCGGGATGGACCGCGTCTTCGTCCACCCTAGGGGCTGGACGGAGACGCGGTCAGCGGGTCCCATCGGCTCAGAAGGAGCCGAACAGGGAGACCACGCCCACCAGGATGGCCACGGCCAGCACCGGGCCGACGATGGTGACCATGCCGATGTCCTTGTAGGACTGGCGGTGGGTCAGTCCACAGACCAGCAGCAGGGTCACCACGGCACCGGAGTGCGGCAGGGTGTCCAGGCCGCCGGCGGCCATGGCGGTGAGCCGGTGCATGGCCTCCAGGCTCATGCCCTGGTCCTCGGCCATGGTGCGCAGCTGGTCTCCGAAGGCGTTGAGCGCGATGGTCATGCCGCCGGAGGAGGAGCCGGTGATCGCGGCGGTCACCGAGGTGGACAGCACCGAGGTGACCAGCGCATTGCCGCCCACGTTGAACACGGCGTCGCGGACCACGGCGAAGGCGGCCACCGAGGCGACGACGGCTCCATAGCCGACCTCTGAGGCGGTGGAGAAGATCGGCAGCATGGCGCCCTTGACGCCCTCGGTGAAGCCGGACTTCAGAGTGCCCAGGTTCTTGGCGTTCAGGGCCAGGACCACCAGGATGGCCACGATCAGCGCGATGATGACCGCCCAGATGCCCGCGCGGTTGGACAGGGCGATCCCGCCGAACTTCTCCTCCTGCAGGTAGGACCACTCCAGCCGAGGGAAGATCAGCAGGGTGCAGGCGAAGTTGACCGCGATCACGGCGACCAGCGGCAGGAATGGTTCCACGGCGTTGCGGGGCTGCAGCAGGGCCGTGGTGGGGGCCGAGGCCGGGACAGGGGCGTCCTTCTCCTGGGTCTCCACCGTGCCACCGGACCGCTCACGCTGCGGCGAGGTGCCGCCGTCGGGATCTGCTGCCGAGGGCTGGGCCTTGCCGCGGCCGAACAGGCCGGACCCGCCACGCTTGGCAGGGATCTCGTCGGAGCCGAAGTGCTCACCGTTGCGCATCAGGGAGGAGCGGCGGTACTCGAGCCAGGCCATGCCGAAGCCCAGGATGATCAGGGTGCCCACCACACCGACTCCGGGCGCCGCGAAGCCGTCCGTGCCGAAGAACTGACCGGGGATGATGTTCTGCACCTGGGGTGAGCCCGGCAGGGCGGTCATGGTGAAGGTGAAGATGCCCAGGGCGATGGTGCCCGGGATCAGCCGCTTGGGGATGTCCGCCACGCGGAAGAGCTCCCGGGCCAGCGGGAACATCACGAAGGCGACCACGAACAGGCTGATGCCGCCGTAGGTCATCAGGGCCGAGGTCAGCACGGTGGCCAGCAGGGCGCTGCGGGCGCCGAGGCGGCGGGCCACCGATCGGGCGATGCTCTCGGCGTAGCCGGTGATGGTCATCAGGATGCCGAAGATGGCGCCGAGCAGGAACACCGGGAAGTAGTTCCCGACGAATCCGGCCAGCGCCGGCATGAAGATCTCGGTGTAGGAGGCCAACAGGGGTGCGCCGGAGAAGACCAGGGCGACGACGGAGGCGATGGGTGCTGCGATCACCACGGGCATGCCACGGTAGGCAAGGGTGATGAGCAGCACGAGGGACAGGATGATGCCGATGATGCCCCAGAGCATGGGCGATTCTCCTCGGGTGCGGTGCGGCAGGCCGACTGACGGCACTGCGGGGATGATGTTCTCCCCCAGCATGTCCTGCCGCTGTGATCCATGCCACGTGCTCAGGTTCAAGCGTCGGCAAGCGTTTTCGTAGCTGGCTACAACGCCTGCGGCGTTGACGCCGTCCCGGACCCGGCGCCGGACCCGGCGGCGGCCACCACCCAGGAGAGTTCGAACAGCGTGTCCAGGTCCTGCAGGCTGGCCTCCAGCAGGTCCTCCAGTCGGCGCAGCCGATAGCGCAGGGTGTTCACGTGGACCGGGATGGCCGCGGCGGCCCGGGGGATGTTCAGACCGTGCTCCAGGTAGGCAGTGAGCGCCTCGATGATCAGCTCGCCGAAGGCCCCTTCTGCACGCAGCGGCTCCAGCAGCTGCGCGGTCAGATGGGCGGTGGTCTCGGGACTGGCGGTGATGCCCATCCGCCAGGACAGGCGGGAGCGGTCCACCAGTCCGGTGAAGCCGACCTGCTCGGCCGTCTCCAGGACTCGGGTGGCCACCGCGTAGGACTCGGGCAGGGACTCCAGAGGGACCAGGGGTCCGCGCGCGATGATCAGCTGCTCGGGTGCGGTGGCGGGATCGGGCTCGCCGATCAGCAGCCCGACGGCTCCGCGGCCCCGGGCGGCGGCCACCAGACGCGCGCCGCCGGCCTCAGCCCAGGCCATTGCCGGGGTGATCGCGTCCTGATCGCGCCGACGCCGGGCGATCGACAGGGCCCGGACCGGGCTGTCCGTGGGGATCCCGTACAAGTCAGCACCGTGACGCAGGTCTGCCGGTGCCACCCCCCGCACCACCACATCCGCCACCCACTGATCCCGGCGCGCGGAGTCCGTGAGAGCGGCGGCGATGTCATGGTCTTGGAAGACCCGCAGAGCCCGGGCGGAGAACGCATCAGCCAGCCCCCAGAGCAGAGTGCTGAAGGAGAGCACCTCGGCGGCTGGGATCCCGAACCGTGGGGACAGCTCGAGCAGGTGATGAAGGATCACGGACATGCTGACCCGGAAGCCCGAGAGCACGCTGCCCAGCGGCACCCCCTGCGCCAGCCGTTCGGTGGCCAGCGCCTCGGCCTCGTCGATCTGCTCGGCGCTCGGGGCCCGGCCATCCAGGATGGTGCGGATGCTCAAGGTGATGTTGCGGCGCACCGAGGCCTGGATCGACTCAGTGGGCACTCCCCCGTACCCGGGGACGGTGGCCAGCATGGTCTGGACGGTCTCCACCACGATCGACTCATCCGACTCCAGCTCTGCCACCAGCGCGTGGATGGCCTCGGCGTCCTGTCCTGCGGCGTTCATGGGGCCTACCGTACCGGGCGCTCCCCCCCGGCCCGCTGTGAGTCCTGCCGTGGCCCATCCAGCTCGGCCCGCACCCGTTCTGCCACCGCCTGGGCTCCGGCCTGGGCCATCAGGATCGTGTCATGGTTGGTCTCCGGCACCACGTGCACTCTCATCTGCACGGCCAGAGCGGGGACCTGTCCCCTCCACTGCTCCAGGTAAGCCGGTGTGTACAGCCCGGGCTCCTCGTGGGCCAGAACGGCCGGACCACAGCAGGGTGGTGGGCACCTGGAGTCCTTCGAGTGCGGCCAACAGCGATCCGCCGCCCTGCAGCTCCGCGGTGTCCTGGGCCATAGCCTCATACCGGGTGGACGGACGGAACGCGGTGGCCGGGTCCTCCGGGGCCACCGGGTCCAGGTCGTAGCCGATGTAGTCCTCCATCAGCGGGGTCCACGGCCCCTGGAAGGCGGGGTGGTGCTGCCAGAACGCCCGGTACTCGTCCACGCCGTCGAAGGTCATGGCCAGCCGTTCGGCGGCCGGGCCCAGGACGGCCTGGACCATCTGGTCCGGGTCCAGTCCCTCCGGGACCTTCAGTGGGACATCAAACGGCACCCGTCCCGCTGATCAGGAACGGACGCCACACCATGTCACTTGAAAGAGAACAACAACATTTCAGATGACAGGCAAGAAAGTCATCGATTCACCCAGTGGTCTACGGAAATAACGCAAACGGATACAGCACTGAGCGCGACACCGAGTAGTGCCGCATTCGTCCACGCAACATCCCACGGCATTCCCGTCAGACTGAATACTGCACCTGATGCCACTACGGCAGCCGCCGGCGCAAGAACGGCAAATAAGAAACCCAGCCTCAATGAAGTGGGTCGCATGTGCACCTCCTCGGTAAGACCCGATCCTGTGCAAAATCACTCTTCCACAATTTCCACCTATGGAATGGCGCTGAATCGCCTGTAAGTGTTGGTGGTGGCTGGCCTGGGGCTGGCTGGCAGGGTTGGCGCTAGTCACTCGGTGCTCGTTGTGACTCCTGAAGCGTCTGACCCCGTGTGGGTGTCATACCCGGGATCTGTCCAGCGGGCGCGGGGTGCCGGCGCCGACCCTGGCCCACAACGATGGCTTGATCAGAAGCATGTCCACCACCGGGATTGCCGTCTCGGTGGTGTGGCTCATTACAGGCCTGCCTCGTCGTGACTTTTCACCCGGGCTGACGCCGGCAACGACGTCCAGCCCGAACAGTTGAGAAGGAGCATCGCATGTCCAGTCTGCCTGCCACGGTGGCCGAGACCTACCGCTACATCGTCGGGGTCGACACCCACGCCGCGACTCATAGCTACGCCATCGTATGCGCGCCGAATGGTGCGTTGATCGATCAGGCGAGCTTCCCGACGACCCCGGCGGGCCTTCGTCGCGCCCGGGACTGGATCGGCCGTCGGACGGGCGGTGATCTCGACGGCGTGCTGGTTGCTGCCGAAGGCACCGGCTCCTATGGAGCGGTGTTGGGCGATGTGCTCGAAGAAGCTGGCTACCGGGTCGTGGAAGCTCCCGCCCCTAGCCGTGTACGCGGTCAGGGCAAGACCGACGAGCTTGACGCAGTACTGGCGGCCCGATCAACTCTCGTTCTTGAGATGACGAAGCTGCGCGACCGTCGCGCTGGTCAGGCGCACACCGCACTGCAGGTCCTCACCGGCGCACGCGATCACCTGAACATCGAGCGGCTGCGATGCATCAACGCCCTCACCGCGCGGGTCCGTGGCCATGACCTGGGCATCGACGCACGCCGAGCGTTGACAACCGAGCAGATCAGCACCATCGCGGGCTGGCGTAGCCGTGAGGAGGATCTGGGGGCCGCGACGGCTCGCGCCGAGGCCGTCCGCCTGGCCAAGCGGGTTCTCGCCCTGGATGTCGAGCTTGCCCAGAACCGAACAGAGATCACCGGGCTCGTTGCCGCGGAGGCCTCCGAACTCCTTGAGCTGCCCGGCATCGGTGCGATCACCGCTGCCGTCATCCTCACGGTCTGGTCACACCCCGGACGCATTCGCAGCGAGGCCGCCTTCGCGAAGATCGCGGGCACCAGTCCCATCCCGGCGTCCTCGGGCAATACTGTGCGGCACAGGCTCAACCGTGGCGGGGACCGCCGGCTCAACCGGGCGCTCAACACGATTGTGCTCACCCGGATGCGCACCGCCCCAGCAACCCGGGCCTACATCGACCGGCGCCTGGCCGAGGGCAAGACTGCCAAGGAAATCCGTCGCTGCCTCAAGCGCTACGTCGCGCGACAGATTTTCCGCACCCTAACCGCAGCCCATCGAACACAGGACGAGGTCCCCGCAACCGCTTGACACCACATAGAAGCATCCTGGGTTTCGTTCCGAGTCTCACCACGGAGAATCGATACGTACCCAGGAAGTTCGATCCTGAGAGTCGCGACCGAACGGTCCGGATGGTCCTCGACCGACAAGCCGCAGAAGTCGGTCCTAGAGGTGCCCCGATCCGAATCGGGGCTCAGGCCATGGGGTGCGGCCCGGAGGCCCTGTGGAACGAGTGCCACCGAGCGGAGTCGTCGGACTCCGCCTGGTCGCCATAACCAGTAACGTGACCCCTCACCGAGTCACAGATCAGCTGTCGCGGATTCGTGCAGCAGACCCGTGTGAGGTATTGGCTTGCCTATTGTGGCGTGTTCATCGGCTATCGATGCCGAAAGATCAAGAATTCAAGATGACTCGGCGAGGGTGGCCAGACGATCCAATGAAGCCATCAGCTTCTCCTGGGTGGTCGAGCGGGCACGGTCGAAGCGGCTCTCATCCCAGAGTCCGGACCAGTCGTAGGTGTGGCGCACCAGCGTGGTGGTCTCATCCACCGGAGTCAGCTCGTACCGCCAGAGGTGTCCACGCGGCTCCTCCCCCGCCGGGGCAGGCTTCCAGGCGATGACCCGCCCCTCCTCGAAGTCCACGATCCGGTTCTCGCGCTCCTGCCCGTTGGTCAGGGTCATCCCGAAGACCTCGCCCACGGCGCGCACGCGCTGGCCGGTGGAGGCTTCGGCCAGGTTGTCGTTGCCGTCCCACTCAGGCTGACGTGCAGGATCAGCGATCAGCTCGAAGATCTGCGTGGCGGGTGCGGCGATCTCGCGCTCGGCGTGCACCACGCGCTCCTCATGGGCGGCCTGGGCGGTGCTGGGCTCATTCGGGTGCTGTGTCATGGGGCCAGTCTCGCCCACGGGACCAGCGGGGCACCAGAGGTGACCTGCATCGAGCGAGGCGCGGAGCCGTCGTCGGGAACTGGCTCCGAGGAATGCTCAGGCCCCACCGGGGCCGGACGGATCAGTCCTCGACGACGCCGCCGGCACGCCAGCGGATGCCCGCGTCGATGAACCCGTCGATGGCGCCGTCGAACACGGCGGAGGGGTTGCCCTCCTCGTGGTTGGTGCGCAGGTCCTTAACCATCTGGTACGGGTTGAGCACGTAGGAGCGCATCTGGTCGCCCCACGAGGCCTTGACGTCGCCGGCCATCTCCTTCTTCTTCGCGTCCTCTTCAGCCTTGCGGACCAGCAGGAGGCGGGACTGCATCACGCGCAGGGCGGCGGCGCGGTTCTGGATCTGGGACTTCTCGTTCTGCATGGAGACCACGATCCCGGTGGGGATGTGGGTCATGCGCACGGCGGAGTCGGTGGTGTTCACGGACTGTCCGCCGGGGCCGGAGGAACGGTAGACGTCGATCTTCAGCTCGGACTCGGGGATCTCGATGCTGTCATCGCTCTCGATCAGCGGGATGACCTCGACCGCCGCGAACGAGGTCTGCCGGCGGCCCTGGTTGTCGAAGGGGCTGATGCGCACCAGGCGGTGCGTGCCGGCCTCCACGGAGAGCGTGCCGTAGGCGAAGGGGGCGTTGACCTCGAAGGTGGCCGACTTCAGTCCGGCCTCTTCAGCGTAGGAGGTGTCCATGACCTTCGTGGACCAGCCGCGCTGCTCGGCCCAGCGCAGGTACATGCGCATCAGGATCTCGGCGAAGTCAGCGGCGTCCACACCGCCGGCGCCGGCGCGGATGGTGATGACGGCGTCCCGCTCGTCATACTCGCCGGAGAGCAGGGTGACGACCTCCAGCTCTGAGAGCGTCTTCTGGATGGCGGTCAGCTCCTTCTCCGCATCCGCCATGGTGGAGGCGTCCTCCTCCTCGCGGCCCAGCTCCACCATGATCTCCAGGTCGTCGATGCGCGACTCGATCTTGGCCATCCGGTTCAGCTCGGCCTGGCGGTGGGAGAGCTTGGAGGTGACCTTCTGCGCGGCCTCCGGGTCATCCCAGAGGTCCGGGGCAGCGGCCTGCTGCTCCAGTTCGGCGATGTCCGCCTTGATCTTGTCCAGGTCGGAGACCTGCTCGATGGAGGACAGGGTGGAGCGCAGCTCGGCGATCGAAGCGGAGAAGTCAGTTTCAGCCATGGTGCCCACCAGCCTACAGCCCGCGCGGTCAGGCTGAGGCGGTGACGGGGAGCGGCCCGGTGTGCACCGCGGGCTCGGGGTGGAGCGCACGGCGCCTCTCCCGGACCATCAGCACGGCATAGACCACGACGACGGCCGCCTGGGCTCCCAGCACCAGGGCCAGGGGCGCCTGACGCCACCAGCCTGCCAGGGCCAGACCGACCAGCAGGTTGATGGGCACGCTGGAGCGCGGCGGGACGAACCCGAGCAGCACCAGGCCGTTGATCAGCAGCACGGCTCCGACGAACACGAAGGCCACCAGGGCCACGGCACACCTCCAAGTCAGGTCGGCCTGACGATCCTCGCCCAGCCACGGAACCAGTTGTAGCCGACCCAGCGGCCGACCACCGCCAGGACACGATCCGGACGGCTGCCCATTCCGACTTGCATACCCCACAGGGTATTGAATACCCTCGGGGGTATCCGGTTCTGCCGGATGCCCCCCCGACCCCGCACAGGAGACCCCCATGCTGCTCGAGCGCATCTACGACGAGGACCTGGCTCAGGCCAGCTACTTCATCGGCTGCCAGGCCCAGGGCGAGGCGATCGTCGTCGATCCCCGCCGTGACATCCAGCCGTACCTGGACCTGGCCGACCACCACGGCATGACGATCACGGCCGTCACCGAGACTCACATCCATGCCGACTTCCTGTCCGGCACCCGTGAGCTGGCCGCGGCCACCGGCGCACAGATCTACCTCTCCGGCGAGGGAGGAGAGGACTGGACCTACGGGTTCGAGGGCGTGCTGCTCAAGGACCTGGACACCATCACTCTGGGCAACATCACCATCACCGCGCGCCACACTCCCGGTCACACCCCGGAGCACCTGTCCTACCTGGTGACCGATGGCGCGTTCACCGACGAGCCGGGCTACTACCTCACCGGTGACTTCGTCTTCTCCGGAGACCTGGGGCGTCCAGACCTGTTGGACGAGGCCGCCGGCTTCCAGGACACCCGCTTCGCTGGAGCGAAGCAGCTCTTCGCGTCGCTGAAGACGTCCTTCCTGACGCTGCCGGACCACGTGCAGGTCTTCCCCGGCCACGGCGCCGGCTCGGCCTGCGGCAAGGCCCTAGGGGCGCTGCCCTCCACCACTGTGGGCTACGAGCGCAGGTTCGCCTGGTGGGCCCCGTACCTGCAGAACGACGACGAACAGGGCTTCATCGACGAGCTGCTGGACGGCCAGCCGGACGCCCACGCCTACTTCGCCCGCATGAAGCGCCAGAACAAGCAGGGTCCGGCACTGCTGGGCCAGCTCTCTGCCCTGCAGCAGCTGGACAACCGCGAGATCGCCCGAGGCCTGCAGAACGGCACGTTGGCCTTCGTGGACACCCGCCCCGTGGACCAGGTGCACCGCGGGACGGTGACCGGCGCGCTGAGCATCCCGGATGCCTCCAAGGCGGCCACGCACGGCGGCTGGGCCTACGACCCCGAGTCCGAGGACACCCCGCTGGTGCCGCTGGCCCAGGACTCCGAGCAGGCCGAGGAGATCCGGGACCACCTGGTGCGCGTGGGCATCGACCACGTGGCCGGGTACACCCCCACCCTGGAGGGCCTGGAGACCTCGGTCCCCGCTACCCTGGCGCCCCAGGATCTGGAGTCCTTCCTGGAGAAGACCCCCGGTGCGCATCTGCTGGACGTGCGCAACCGCACCGAGCACGCCCAGGGGCACGTTCCCGGGTCCCAGCAGCTCAATGCCGGCAAGGTCCTGTTCCATCAGGAGGAGCTGCCCGCCCAGGACGCCGGTCCGCTGGTGACCTATTGCCAGTCCGGTCTGCGCAACTCGGTGGCGGCCAGTGCTCTGCGCCGCGCCGGCTACGAGGTGGTGGAGCTGGAGGGCAGTTATGCCGGCTGGTCCGCCTGGACGGCCCACTCAGGTGCCGCCCAGCCCACTGACCTGAACGCCGCCGCCCAGGAGGGGGCCCGATGACCATGCTGCCCCAGGGAACCTCGCTGTCCCCCGCTGAGCTGCGCCGCCGTCTGGCCGCGGATGAGGACCTGATGGTGGTGGACGTGCGCAGTCCCGGCGAGTTCGAGTCCGTCCACATCCGAGGCTCCTACAACGTGCCGCTGGACCTGCTTGCCGAGCACACCCATGACCTGGCCGAGCGGATGCAGGGCCACGTGGTGCTGATCTGCCAGTCCGGCAACCGCGCCGGCCAGGCCTGCGAGCGCCTGCAGGCCGCCGGGTTCGACACCGCCGACGTCCTCAGCGGCGGCATCGCCGCCTATGAGGCGGCCGGCGGGGAGGTGGTGCGTCAGGGCGCCCGGTGGGCCATGGACCGTCAGGTGCGCATGGCGGCGGGCTCACTGGTGCTGCTGGGCACGCTGGCCGGGCAGCTGGTGCACCGACGCTGGGGTCTGATGGCCGGTGCGGTGGGAGCCGGGCTGGCCTACTCGGCGGCCAGCGACTCCTGCGCCATGACCGCTGTGCTCTCGCGCATGCCCTGGAACCGGGCCGAGGCGGACCCGTCTCTGGCCTCCGTGTTCCAGCAGATGCCGCAGTCCTCGGTGGCGATCTGAGGGATGGAGTCGCTGCTGATCCTGACGCTGGTGCTGACGGTTCTCGTCGGGGTGTCGCTGGGCCTGCTGGGCGGCGGCGGCTCCATCCTCATGGTGCCGCTGCTGACCTACGTTGCCGGCCTCGGACCGCAGCAGGCCATCACGGCCTCCCTGGTGGTGGTGGGCGTGACCTCCGCCGTCAGTGTGGTCACCCATGCCCGGCATGACCGGGTGCAGTGGCGCACGGGCCTGGTCTTCGGCGCGGCCGGAATGGTGGGAGCCTTCCTGGGCGGACTAGCCGGCGGTCACCTGCCGGGCCGGCTGCTGATGATCGCGTTCGCGGTGATGATGCTGGCCACGGCCGGCGCCATGATCCGGGGACGCAAGAACGCGACTCCGCGCGAGTCGACGGACCGTCTGCCGATCGGCAAGGTCCTCATCGAGGGTCTGGTCGTCGGCTTGGTGACCGGGATCGTCGGCGCCGGCGGCGGCTTCCTGGTGGTGCCGGCGCTGGTGCTGCTGGGCGGACTCCCGATGTCCGTGGCGGTGGGCACCTCCTTGCTGGTGATCGCCATGAAGTCCCTGGCGGGCGTTGCGGGGTACCTGACCACCACTGTGGTGGACTGGCCCCTGGTGCGGGCGCTGACCGCCATGGCGGTGGCCGGTTCCCTGGTGGGCGCACGCCTGCAGTCCCGGATCCCGGAGGACGCCCTGCGGCGGGCCTTCGGCTGGTTCGTGGTCGGCATGGGCGTCCTGGTGCTGGCTCTGGAACTGCCCGCTCCTGCCGCGATCGCCGTGGTGGGCGTCGCCGGGCTGGCTCTGGCCGCCGTCGTCGTCTGCCGCCTGGTCCCCGCGGGGACCCTGCCCTGCCCAGCCTCGTGGCGCCGGGGCATCCTGGATGTACCTCTGACGAAGGAGAGCACCTGATGAAGACCGCTGATCCGCAGACCCAGCGCAAGATCGCGAACCGCCTCAAGCGGGCCCGGGGCCAACTGGACGCGGTGATCGAGGCCGTAGAGTCCGGCGGCTCCTGCCGGGACGTGGTCACTCAGCTCTCCGCGGTGTCCACGGCCCTGGACCGGGCCGGCTTCGTGATCGTCTCCTCAGCCATGCAGTACTGCATCACCGATCCGGAGACGGCCGCCGCCGAGGAGGACGGACTGACCGTGGATGAGCTGGAGAAGCTCTTCCTCTCCCTCTCCTGACGCACCTGTCCGCCGTTCTCACGCCCTTCCTTCTTCCCCTCAATCCCCTCCTGAAAGGACCCCTCATGTGCCGTGCTGTCTCCTGCAAGGTCTGCGGCAAGACCACCTGGGCTGGCTGTGGCCAGCACGTCGACCAGGTCAAGCGCACCGTCCCTGCGTCGAACTGGTGCAATGGCCATTCGGCCTCTGAGAAGGCCTCCGCCCCGAAACCGTCCGGTTTCTTCGCCCGCCTCTTCGGACGCTGATCCGCGCCAGACGCCACCTACCTCCTCACCGCGTCAATGCGGTGCGGGAGGAGCTGGTGGCCAGGACCGTCACGCCGTCGGGCACCACGATGTTGGCGATCGGCGGCCGCGCTGTGGCGGTCAGGACCACGTCCACTGTCTGGCCCTGGTCACCGACCCTCACCTCCTGCACCCGCAGCCCCTCGAATCGGCTGCTGGCTGCGGCCGATTCGAGGTACTGCTGGACCGTGGCCGCCGCGCGCTCTTGGGTCAGGACCGGGGCAGACCCCTCCGGATCCTCCCCCACGTCCAGCGTGAAGCTGTCGGCGGCCGCCGCGGAGGCACCATCGGCCAGCGAGAGCAGCCGACGGGCCTCGATGTTCACTGCGGTGGCAGCCAGGATGACGGTCGCCAGCAGGATGCAGATCGCCGAGAGGCCGACCACCAGGATCGTGGTCTGACCCGAGTCGTCCTCACGCCAGGGGCGGATGCACCGGTTCATCCTCGTCTCCCCCATCAGCCGAACCTCGGGACCACATGCAATGAGCTGCTCGTCACCGTGGCAGCCGAGGTGTCCCACCCCAGGAACGATGGGATGAACGGTAGCGGCACCCGAACATCGACCGAGACGGTCACCGACGAGCCCGGCTCTAGACACGGGCTGCTGCTGCAGGCCACCTGCACCTCATGGGTTCCTCCTCCATGTCCATAGTCAGCCAACGTCAGGTCGACCACCTGCTGGATCCGGCCGGCTGACTCAGTCGGGTCATGGACGGCGACTGCTGACTTCGCAGCCTGGTCTGCGGCTGCCACCGACGCGTAGGCGGCTGCCTGGATCTGGCTGGTGAGGACCAGGAAGTAGATCACCGGGATCAGCAGCAGCACGGCGAGGAGGATGAACTCGACCGTGGCCGACCCCTCGTCCCCGGCGTCGCTGCGACCATCAGTCGAATCTGTAGGCACGTCCTGTGGCCTCCACGTCGACGGGACCGGTGATGAAACCGACCATGGGCATCTGGGTCCGCACAGTGACGGTCACCGTCGGCACCGGGCCCTCGGACAGCGATGCGGTGATCTCTGCCTGGTCCGCCCCAGGGACGGAGCTGGCGAGCAGATCCCTGGTCCGGTCAGCCCCGTCAGCAGGGGTCCGGTCCGCGAGCGCACCGTGCCTGGCTCCGGCGCTGGCCGCATCGATCACCGTGTTGCGCACATGGATGATCAGTCCGAACTGCAGGACAGCGGCGAAGACCACCGCCAGCAGCGCCATCACCATGACGGATTCTGCGACGGCGGATCCCTCGTCGTCTCTCAGTGGTGGGAGCATCAGCTCTGGATCAGGGCGCAACCTGGCTGATGGCCTGCTCGAACAATGTCTTCAGCGCATCGCCGGCGATCACCATCAGTCCTGCCACCAGCATGGCCGACATGAGCGTGATCATCACCCAACCCGGCACATCGCCGCGGTCATCCTCACGCAGGCCGGCTGCCCAGGTCCTCACGGTGAGCAGGAATCCTGCCAGTCTGCGGTTCGTCATCGCCGTGGTCTCGGTGTTCTCAGTGGTGTTCATGGTTCCCTCCAAAGATGTCTCGGCTGGTTTCAGGGGCAGCCGTGGTGTCATGTCTCGATCCAGTGGTGGACAGTGCGGAGCTCTCAGCTCAGCAGGTTCTGGGTGTGCTCGTGGGCTCGATGCTCCTTTCAGAATCCCAAGGTCATCAGGGAGATGCCCGGGTAGACAGCGAACAGGACAGTCAAGGGGAGGATGCCGAAGACGACCGGCACCATCATGCCGATCTCCTTCTTGCCGGCCGCCTCCATCAGCTCCCGCTTGGAGAGCTCGCGGACATCGTGGGCCTGTGCGCGCAGCACGTCGGCCAGGGGTGTTCCGCGCTCCAGTGCCACGAGGACGCCCTCGATGAACCGTTCGACCGGTGCCAGCTGGATGCGTCGAGCCGCCGCCTTCAGCGCCCGTTGGAGCGAGGATCCGGCTCGCATCTCGGTCAGCACACGACGGAACTCCTCGGCCAGTTCACCGTGGGCCGTGGTGGCCACTCGCTCCAGTGCACCGGCGGCGCTGTCTCCCGCGCTGACGGAGAGGGCGAACAGCTCGGCCACGGACGGGAACTCCGCCAGGATGTCTGATCGCCGCCGGGTGATGCGTGAGCTGAGCTGATTGTCCCGCAGGAAGAATCCTGTGACGCCCAGGGCCAGCACCACGATGACGCCCAGCAGTGCGTGGAGGCCCGAGTTGACCACCAAGCCGATCGCCACCACCATGCCCACAGCTGCCCCTCCTGCCGCGCAGAGCAGCTGCTGCGCCCGATAGTCCGCCACGGTCAAGGGCGAACCAGCTGATTCCAGTCGCCGTTCCAGAGCATGATTGCCGAGGTTGAGACGACCCAGCAGCTGCACGCCTTCGTGCAGAACCGGCCCCAGGATCCGACTGATGGATCCCCATGTCCCCACGGCTGAGTCCTCGCCCTGCAGCAGGCCCGAGGCCGGAACGTGATGCCGCAGCTGAGGTTCCACTCGTCGGACCAGAGACGGCCGCCACCCCCACGGCAGTGCCTTCAGAACGAGGGCCAGTCCCAGGCCCAGAGCCAGTCCCAGGACCACCGACCAGGTCGTCAGGGCAGTCATCGTGCTCACAGGACCCTCCGTTCCTGAGGGAGCGAACCGATGCGCACCATGAGCCGGTAGCAGACGACTGAGATGACCAGTCCTGCGGCCAGGACCATGGCGCCGGCAAAGGACTGATAAGCGGCCACAGCCTGTGGCTGCGTCCCGAGCAGGAGCAGGACGATCCACGGTGCCGCCACGGCCAGTCGAGCCGCATTCACGGTCCAGGACTGCCTGGCCTCGAGCTCGCTGCGCGTGTGTGCATCCTCGCGGAGGAACTCAGCCAACGTCGACAGGAGGTGTCCGATGTCGGCACCGCCGACCTCTCGAGTGAGACGGAGAGCCGCTGCCAGGCGATCGGCCACGGGGTCTGCCATCCGGTACTTGAGGTTCTCCACCGCGTCGGCGAACCGCACTCCAGACCGGTAGTCCCGGGCGAACTCACGGAAGGCGGGCCGGAGCGTCTCCGGGCCCTTCTCCCCCAGCTGGATCAACGACTCGGGCAGGGTCAGGCCGGCCCGAATCGCCGATCTGAGGTGATCGACAGCATCAGGCCAGACATCCCGCAGCAGTGTCCGTCGCTTGGCGGCCTGCCACCGCAGCGCGAACCACGGAACGGCCGCGCCGAACAGGGCGAAGCAGACGGCGATCGGCAGTGTCCGTGTCAGGACGAACACGATCAGCAGGACCATCAGCCCGCACAGGACCATGGCCCCGACGACGCCGGCCGGGCTGACACGTTGGATGCCGGCTTGGGCGATCAGCTCGCGCAGTCGACCATCCTGACGGGCTCTCCCGGAGGCGGCCTCCTGCTGAGGCCAGAACGACCACCAGATCAGCAGCAGGCCGCTGCCGAGCATCAGTCCCCAGACCACTGCCATCAGCGTGCCCCGACGACCGAACGGATATCCAGGCCGCGAGCGTCCAGTTTGGCGTTGTCCAGCATCGCTGACGGATTCATCACCAATTGCCCCTCACGGCGGTGGAACACCGTGGAGGACTCGATGATCCCCTCTTCGACCCGGGTACCCACGGAGAGGATCTCCTCCACATAGCGACGGCCATTGCGGTCTCTCGTGCAGTGCACGACCAGATCGAAGCACGAGGCCACCGTCGGAACCACGAAGTTGCGGGAGATGTTCTCTCCAGCCAGCAGCGGCAGCGTGCAGATCTTGGTCAAGGCATCGTGGGCGCTGTTGGCATGGATGGTGCACATCCCCGGCAGCCCGCTGTTCAGGGCCACCAGCATGTCCAGGCTCTCTGCCTCACGCACCTCGCCGACGATCAGTCGGTCCGGTCGCATGCGCAGTGCCTCCTTCACCAGACGCCGCAGCGGGATCTCACCATGCCCTTCCAGGTTCGGCTGACGGCACTGCATCTGGATCACATCACGCAGGGGGACCTTCAGCTCGAAGATCTCCTCGACCGTGACCACACGCTCGCGGCTGCCGATCGACGCCGACAGGCAGTTGAGCATCGTCGTCTTGCCCGCTTGGGTCGCCCCGGAGATCAGGATGTTGAGCCCGGCGTCCACACACGCATCCAGGTACCGCGCCGCCTCGGTCGACAACGACCCGCCTCGGACCAGGTCCTCGAGGTGATGGGCCCGCACGACGAACTTGCGGATGTTCACGGCCCAGTGCCGTCGGGTGATGTCGGGGATCACCACATGCAGTCTCGACCCGTCGGGAAGCGAGGCATCCACGAAAGGCGAGCTCAGGTCCAGACGCCGCCCAGAGGACCGCAGCATGCTCTCCACCAGATCGCGGACCTTCTCCTCCGTGAGAATGACGCTGGTCAGCTCGGAGACTCCACCGCGTGCGCAGTACACCTGGTCGGGCGCATTGATCCAGATCTCCTCGATGGAGTCATCATCTAGCAGAGGCTGGAGCGGACCGAAGCCGGCGACCGCGTCAGCCACGATGCGCACGGACTCCACTTGATTGTGCAGCTGGGGCAGCGAGCCCGACAGCGCACGCGACTGATAGTCCTCCGCTGCATCAGCGACGAGGCGTCGGACAGCGTCCGGCTCCTGCGCCGGGTCCAGCCCTCTGCGCCGCACCAGTTCGCGGACTTCGTCTTCCAGGATCCGAATGGCATCCATGGCATCCCCTCCATGTCAGCTCTGTGAGCTCCGTTTCAGTGATCCACGATACCCACAGGTGACACCGGAGCTGCGGCAGAGAGCGACTGCTGTGGACAATCCCCCACAGTCCGGGCTGCTCGGGAGCCCGAACCGGAAGTTTTCCACAGCCTCATCCCGTGGTCTCTGACCGCGTCCCCGTTCTACGTCAGCATGGAGACCGACTGGAGGGAGAAGCATGCTGGTGAGGATCCTCGGGCTCAACGACGGCCAGCCCGCGCTCTGGGAGGTCTCCGGCCGCCTGCCGGCCTCGGGCGCAGAACTCGAGCAGGTGCTGACCGAGCATCTGCCCGGAATGGCGTTCGGCGCCCGGACAAGGACAGGGCTGACGGTGCCCCTGCATCGGCTCCCCGGCGAGGACATCTGCCGCGCCCGTCGCACCAGCCGACCCCTGCAGATCGTGGCGCGACCGCACCGGGACGCACGCGACCATCACTCGGCCCGATCTGCGGACGACGGCCCCGAACTGGTGCTGGTCACCCGGGCCGGAGCGGACAGCGGCCGTCTGGTGCCCCTGGCCCGAGCTGGGTTGACGGTGGGCCGATCATCGGCACAGATGAGGATCGCCGATCCCTGTCTCTCCGCCCTGCACCTGCGGGTGGCCCTGGGGAACGAGGACGTCCTCATCCACCAGGACGGAACAGTGCGCCCATGGATTCCGGGCACCCCACTGTGCCTCGGAGAGACTGAACTCCACCTGGTCCGCGGCTCCTCTGCGCCCCTGCGGCCGGCCGGGCCGCTGCCCCCTCTTCGTGTCGCCCCTGGCCCTCCACCGGCACGACCGTCCTGGGCACTGCAGGCGGTGATGGCCTTGAGCCCCCTGCTGATCGGTGTGGTGATGGCAGTGGTGACAGGCCACTGGTACTTCCTGCTGTTCAGCTCGGTCTCCGTCCTGGTCGCCGCTGTGCTCTGGCATCAGCATCGGCGAGCGCAGAGCGACTTCGGCAGGAGCATCTCTGAACTGACGGATCGACTCGTCATGGCTCGTGGTCGTTCCGTGCCCGATCCCGCCGACGTCGCACTGGCCTGCAGGTCGATCGATCCCGACCGCTGTGGTCTGCGCCATCCTGGAGCCGAATCGGGATCCGCGCCGTCGGGCGACGAGGAGTCCGGCCCCGTGCTGCACTGGGGCCACGCGACCGTGACCGTCCCCCTGGACCTTGCCAGCCCCTCCTCGGCGCGGACCCGGCAGAAGCTGGATCCGTGGAGCACCACTCGTGCACCGGCCGTCTCACCGATCGGTCCCGGTCACCTGACCGTGGTCCGGGGGCGACCAGCCGAGGTGGAAGCGGTCCTCCACTGGGTTCTGCTCCAGCTGCTCCGAGACGCACAGTCCAGCGGCCGTGGGGTCCTGCTGCGCCGCGAGGGCCAGGATCGGCACGAGCTCATGGCCGCAGCCGAGGTCGGCCGAGGTGGAACGGTCCTGTCCTGGGGCGGCTCTCCTGCCACTGCGCCACCGGGATGGGGCACAGTCCATCTGACCTCGTCGCCAGCGAAAGACCCCCCGGGCGCCCAGGGGGACCTGGTAAATCTGGACAACGCCACCGCACGCCTGGAGGGGGTGACCTACAGTCAGCTGCAGTGGGCGGGCATCTCATCGGCGACCCTGGACTGGATGAGCGATGAACTGCTGGGGGTGCCGCTGCCCACACACCGGCAGAACTGCACCTCACCAGCGGCAGAGCTGATGCAGGTGAGCGCAGCACCGCCACAGGGCTCTGCGGTCCAGTCACTTCCCGTCCAGCTGGACCTGGCAGAGGAGCCCACCGTCCTGGACCTCGTGGCGGACGGCCCCCACGTGCTGGTCGCCGGCACCACTGGCTCGGGGAAGTCCGAGCTCGTGCTCTCGGTGCTGATGGGCCTGGCCAGCCGTCACGGTCCAGCTGAGGTGTCCTTCATCCTCCTCGACTTCAAGGGCGGATCCTCGTTCTCGGTCCTGGACGCCCTGCCCCACACCATGTCGGTGGAGACCAATCTGACCGGTGCCACGTCCATGCGCGCCCTGGATGCGCTCTCGGCCGAGCTGCACCGGCGGGAACGGCTCTTCCTGGACGCCCACGTCCCGGACTACCCCGCCTACCGCGCACGGCACCCGGCCCAGGACCTGCCACGACTGATCGTCGCCGTCGATGAACTGCGAGTCCTGGTCGATGAGCACCCTCACGCGAGCTCCGTCCTGATGCGACTGGCCGCCACCGGACGCTCCCTGGGATTCCATCTTCTGCTGGCCACTCAGCGTGCCCAGGGCGCCGTGGGACCGGATGTCAGGTCGAACATGGGCACGGTCATCTCCCTGCGCACCGCCTCAGAACAGGAGTCCTGGGACCTGGTCGGATCCGCAGCAGCCGCGGCCATCCCGGCTGATGAGCCCGGCCGGGCCGTGATGCGCCGGGGAGGCCGTGCCGTCGAGCGGTTCCGCACGGCCCGTTTCGCGGCCCTGTCCTCCACCACGACGCTGCGCCCCTGGCACCCGCAGAGCACAGGAGGCGACGCCTCGGTCGCCAGCTGGCCCGAACTGGTGGAGCATGTCTCCACGCTCTGCCGCAGCGCCGGGCTGCCGAGACCTGAGCCCGTGGTGCTGCCCGGGCTGCCGGACCGCTGGTCCGCCTCGGCGTCTCCGAACAACCAGGCTCCGCGCCCCGGCGAGGTGCCCTTGGGGCTGGTGGACGAGCCACGGCACCGACGTCAGCAGGTCCATGCCTGGAGGCCGTTCCACGACGGACCAGCCGCGTGGATCGGCACCGAAGCCGGCGGGCTTCCCGCGGTCGCACGCGCACTGCTGGACCAGATGGGACAGGACCACGTCACCTCCGGCTCGTCCCACCTGGTGATTCTCGACGGCGGCGGTTGGCTCCCCCGGCCGGCGCACCGATCGCCGAGCGGGTGCGACTCCAAGGACCTGTGGCTCAGCCAGGATGATCTTGACCCCGATGCCCTCGGGCGGATCTGGGAGCGCCTCAGCGCGTGGCGCGAGGACGGGGATCAGGTGCTGATCGTGGCCACCCAGTGGGGCCGGATCGCCGGGCAGCGAACAGCAGGCACCTTCGAGACGTTCGAGGAACGCCTGGCCACCCTGCTCAGAGACAGCCCCTCGCGCCTCATCTCGGCCGCGGTCTTCGGCGGCCGAGAACTGGCCGGAGGGCGTCTGCTCGGGCTGATCCCCACCCGCTTCCACGTCCCCTACGGAACCACTCCGGAGCACCGGATGGTCTGGCCGAGCCTCATCCCGGTGCATGAGGTCCCAGCCCGTGCCGTGCTGATCGATCCAGACCACCCCGCCCCGGGCGTGGCCGTCCAGCTGTCCGTCGCCGAACCCTAGGCCCGGGCCCGGCCCCGCCGGCGGAAGGCCCGCACCACATACGCGGCGGCCACCATCAGCAGAGCCACGCCGGCGGCGAAGATGTACCCCGCCTCCGGGGAGATCAGGTCGATGAACACACCGGCGATCGGCGCGCCCATGGCGGCACCGGCGGTCATCGCCGAACCGTAGTACCCCATGGCCTCGCCGCGGCGCTCCTCCGGCACGATGTGCGAGAGCATCGAGGACGCCGCCGCCAAGGTGGGGGCGGTGAACAGTCCGGAGACGATCGAGACGAGGGCCAGCGGCCACACCCCGTCCACGAACGCCAGCGGCAGGGCGCACAGCGCGAACAGGGTCATCAGCACCAGCGGGGAGACCTTGGTGTTCATCGCCCCGTACAGCAGCCCGCCGATCGCCGAGGCGCCACACCAGAACGCGTACACGATGCCCACCTGGCCGGCCATGCCCGCGGCCTCCAGCTCGGCCACCAGGGACACCTCGGTGCCCACCATCAGGATGCCCGCGGCCATCGAGACCACCAGGACCGCGAGCGCCTGGGCGCTCACCCAGGAGAACTGGGTGCGCATCCTGCCCACCCAGCCACCGCGGGAGGTGCCGGGGGCACCTGCCGGTGCGGCGTCGTCGGGAATCTGCTGGTGCGCATCCGAGAGGGTGCCATCCGGGTTGATCCGCGGCAGGGTGCCGGTGTGGACCTCCGGGGCGGTCAGGTCCAGATGCGCTGGGGCGCCGTGGACAGCGCTCTGCACGGCCCGCTGCTGGTCCTCCTCCTCGGTGTAGTCGTCCGGGCGGGAGGGGGCCATGATCTGGGAGGAGCGGGTGGGCGGGTTGAACCACATCAGGTAGAGACCGGCCACCGCCCCGGACCAGCCCACGATCATCAGCCCCCACACGCTGGACCAGCTGGTGGCCACCACGGCGCCCAGGGCCGGGCCCATCATGAAGATGGTCTCGGTGATGATCGAGTCCAGGGCGAAGGCGGTCTGCCGGTCCGGGCCGCGCGTGAGCACGCCCAGGGACTGGCGCACCACGGAGAAGATCGGCAGGGAGAAGACACCGCCGAAGAACACCGCCAGCAGCATCCAGGGGAAGGGCAGGTGCGGGACCGCCGTCCAGATCAGCCCCTCGGCGATCACCGAGGGGATCAGGGCCCGGCGCAGACCGTGCTTGTCCACCTGACGTCCGCGCCACGGTGCGCCCACGGCGATGCCCAGGGTCATGGCGGCGGCGGCCAGTCCGGCCATGCCGTAGCCCATGCCCAGGGTCACAGCCACGTGCAGGGTCAGGATCACACCGGCCGCGGAGTGCGGGAACCGGGCGATGAAGCCCACGCCGAGCAGCCTGCGCAGGCGCGCGTCCTGCAGCAGACGGCCATAGGCGGCGAAGTCCACGGCACCTCCAGTGCGGTCCCGCAGGATGCGGGCAGAGTGATGGTTCCCGACGACGGCACGCGCCGGATGCTTGCAGGTCGCCTCACAGCCACACGGCCGGGCAGACACCACACCAGGGTAGACCCTGATCAGAGGTGCTGGCTCCGCGAGCGCGGTGGGCTTATCCCGTCCGGGGTCTCTGGTGCACTCCGAGATGTCCGATCACACCGTATGCCCACCCTGTCCACGATTGGAGAGACGATGACCACCACCCTGGCCGACCCCGTCACCACCGCCCCCACGCCCTCCCTGGCAGCCGCTGCCCCGGCACCGGTGGAGGAGCTGTTGCAGTACATGTCCCAGTGGGAGACGGGCACCGCACGTCTGCCGTGGGTGGATCCGCTCACGGAGAGCGGACCGGAGCCGCAGCACCTCTACGTCACCGAGGAGATGGCCGGGCCGGCGGTGCTGCAGTCCTGGGTGCAGTTCCGCGATCTGCTCGAGGAGGTGATCGCCCGGGCCGATGCCGATCCGGATGCTTTCCAGTACCTGACCCTGATCCACGGGGAGCACACCTCGATCTGGACGCAGATGACCCCGTTGGGCCCGGACCAGCACTATGTGGAGCTCTCTGACGGCGCCGGCTGGGTGGACGAGCTGGTCCCCGCCGACCCGGAGAAGCCGTGGAGCACCGATCAGTCAGAGGCGATCATGCGGCTCTGGGTGACACAGCGGTTCCAGCGGGCCGACGCCCAGCGTTCTGCTGTCCCCCGGTGACACTCATGTCCTGACCTCGTCCGGTATGCGCACGAGTCCTTGTCAGGGGCGCCGGCGCCTGGACTCCTTCTCGCGGATCAGGTCGAGGGAGATCACGCCGCCGATCACCGCATAGCGCACCAGCTCGGGCATGCCCGGGTCCAGGCGCAGCACATAGGTGCTGTGTCCCATCAGGGCCCGGCCGAGACCGGACCACTGCCGGCTCACCGCGGCCACCTGCGTGGACCCGGCCATGATCTGGAAGTCGTACTCGAAGAGGCTGCCGCGCAGGGTGAGCACCGTGCCGTCGGCGACCTCCAGGTCCACCTGCTTGGAGAAGAGCGTGAAGCGCTGGATGATCCGGGCGATCGGCCCGCCGGCGGCGTCCAGCACCTGGTACCGGTCTCGGCCCAGGGTGGCCAGGTCCTGCACCTGGAACAGGGTGGCACCGTTCAGATCGGTGACCTCGAACTGGCGGCTGCCCAGGAACATCCGCCCCAGTCCCGAACCGCGCGTGTGCACCTGGGCGATCGGCCGGCCCTGGGCGTCCTCGATCGCGAAGTCGCTGGAGAGCATCCCGGTGGTCTGCTGCAGCACCAGGACGTGTGCCTGGCCGGGATCTGGTGCGGATCGCTCGGACGGAGGCTGGGCGGGTGGCGTGGAACGCGGGCTCATTCACCTCAGTCTGGGCGGAGCGGACCGGGACGTCCACCGAGACGGAGATCACCGCGCGTGGAGGGTGGAGCGTTTCAAAAGTGAGGGAATACTCTCGAGGTGGACGTCGTTGTGCCAGGTGATTCAAATTTCAACGACTCGGATTTGCTGATCCGGACCCGCGCATCGCCAAGGAGCATCCCATGCAGTTCGGCATCTTCACCATCGGTGACATCACCACCGACCCCACCACCGGCACGACCCCCACCGAGAACCAGCGCATCAAGGACACCGTCCGGATCGCCCAGCACGCCGAGCAGGCCGGCTTCGAGGTCTTCGCCACCGGCCAGCATCACAACCCCCCGTTCGTGGCTCCGGGCAACCCGCCCACCCTGCTCGCCTACCTGGCGGCCACCACGGAGAAGCTGACCCTCTCCACCGCCACCACACTGATCACCACCATGGATCCGGTGCGCCTGGCCGAGGACTACTCCTACCTGCAGCACCTGGCCGACGGCCGCGTGGACCTGACCATGGGCCGCGGCAACACCGGCCCGGTCTACCCCTGGTTCGGCAAGGACATCCGCCAGGGCATCAACCTGGCCGTGGAGAACTACAACCTGCTCTACCGCCTGTGGCATGAGGAGACCGTGGACTGGCAGGGCCGGTTCCGCACCCCTCTGCAGGACTTCACCCTGACCCCGCAGCCGCTGGACGGCGTGGCCCCCTTCGTGTGGCACGGCTCCATCCGCTCCCCCGAGATCGCCGAGCAGGCCGCGTACTACGGTGACGGGTTCTTCCACAACAACATCTTCTGGAACAAGGAGCACATCATCCAGATGGTGCAGCTCTACCGCCAGCGCTACGAGTACTACGGCCACGGCAAGGCCCACCAGGCGTATGTGGGTCTGGGCGGTCAGGCGTTCATGCGCAAGAACTCCCAGGACGCCGTCAAGGAGTTCCGTCCGTACTTCGACAACGCCCCGGTCTACGGCCACGGCCCGTCCCTGGAGCAGTTCTCCCGGATGACCCCGCTGACCGTGGGCTCCCCGCGGCAGGTCATCGAGCGCACCCTGGAGTTCCGCGACTGGGTGGGCGACTACCAGCGTCAGATGTTCCTGATCGACCACGCCGGCCTGCCCACCGAGACCGTGCTGGAGCAGATCGACATCTTCGGCGAGGAGGTCCTGCCGGTGCTGCGCCAGGAGTTCGCGGCCCTCAAGCCGGCCGATGTCCCCGAGGCGCCCACCCATGAGTTCCTGGTGGAGCGTCACCGCCGCGGCGAGGATCCGGTGCCCGGCGGCGCCGAGGGATCCCAGGCCTACGCCGACCGCCAGCAGGCCCTGGCCGAGGCCGAGCAGCAGAGCGCGAAGGAGCAGAAGTGAGCCAGAACGCGTTCGACTCAGGCTTCGAGTCCGCCTTCGAGTCCACAGATCCCTTCACCTCGCAGGCACGGCACATCGCCGTGGTCTCGGGTGGGCTGAGCGACCCCTCCTCCACCCGCAAGCTGGCCGATCGGCTGGCCGAGGCCGCCACGTCCTACCTCTCGGATCGCGGCATCGTCCCGGAGGTGCACGTGATCGAGCTGCGTCTGCTGGCCACCGACCTCGCCGAGGCCATGGTCAACCCCGCCCGCTCGGAGGCCTTGACCCAGGCCCTGTCCCAGGTGGAGCAGGCCGACGGCATCATCGCCGTCTCCCCCACCTTCAAGGCCTCCTACTCGGGGCTGTTCAAGTCCTTCTGGGACCTGGTGGAGGACGGCTCGGTCACGAACGTGCCGGTGCTGCTCGGCGCCACCGGCGGCACCGCCCGGCATTCCCTGATGATCGACACCGCCCTGCGCCCGCTCTTCAGCTACCTGCGCACCAAGGTCATGCCCACCGCGGTGTTCGCCGCCTCGGACGACTGGGGCGAGGTGGAGGGCGGCACGGAGTCCACCCGCACCGCTCCCCTGCAGTCCCGGGTGCGCGCGGCCGGTGTGGACTTCGCCGAGGTCGTCGGGCGGCTGCCTGCTCGGCCGCGCCGCAGCACGGGCGAGTCCAAGCCCTTGGAGGTGATCCCCTTTGACCAACTCCTCCGCGGGAACTGAGGTTCCACAGACAGATCTCCCGACGACGGCTGGAGACGCTCCTGCCCCACGGCAGGAGGGCGCCTGGTCACGGTCCGCCACGCCAGAGCACCGGGAGAAGGACGCGGCCCTGCAGGCCTGGCGGGCCTACTTCGAGGCCACGGCCCTGCTGCAGGACCGCGCCGAACGGCACCTGAAGGAACAGGTGAACCTGTCCCTGGGCGACTACAACGTGCTGCTGCTGCTCAGCGAGGCTCCGGGCCACCGACTGCGCATGGGACAGCTGGCCAGCCAGATGGTGTTCTCCCCGTCCCGTCTGACCTACCAGGTCAAGACGCTGGAGGCTCGGGGGCTGGTCACCCGTCAGCCCTGTTCAGACGATCGACGCGGCTCTGAGGCGGAGCTGACCGACGCTGGCCGCCGGGTCTTCCGCAAGGCGGCCGCCGTGCACACGCGGCAGGTCCGGCAGGACTTCCTGGATCAGCTGAACGAGCACGAGACCGAGACCCTGCTGCAGGTCTTCTCCCGGCTGGGCCGATCCCTGGAGGACACGGGATCCTGACCGCCACCCACGGCGATGTGACCAGCTGGACCCGACACCAGCGTGGAGGACACCGCCTCAGCCCGTCTGGACGGTGATCTCCACGGAGTCGGCCCGTTCGGCCAGAGTGGGGATCTCCCCCAGCAGCTGCTGCAGGGTGGCTGCCATCAGCCGCAGGCCGGCCTCGTCCATGCCGGGTTCGGGAAAGGCCACGATCTTGAGTTCCGGGCCCGCGCCGCCTCCGGGCAGCACCTGTCCGGACGCGGTCTGTGTGGCCACCCCGGCTCCGGGGGCGAGTCCGATCCGCTCCAGCCCCGGCACCAGGTCCACCACGGATCCCACAGCGCGGGCCAGGGACGGATCCTGATAGGACGGCGTCCAGTCCTGCTGCTGGCCCAGAGCCCACACGGCAGGGCGGCGCACCACGAACGTGGTCTCCGCACCGGGGTCCACCACCACGATCTCGTTGCCCTCGTCCACCGCCGAGAGGCAGGCTCGGGGCATCCAGGCGGCCACCGGCCGGGCCTGCGGGTTCCAGCTGGTCAGTGCCGGCACCGAGGTGAACACCGGCAGGGCACGGCGTCCGTCCCGGGACTGCAGGGAGACCAGAGCGACGTCCGCCGCCTTGTCCCCGTGCAGGGTCTCGCCGTGCTCATGATCGTGTCCGGAGTGCTCGTGCTCCGAGGTCTCAGCCACCGTCGGGACCACAGCGGCGAACACCCGCATCCGGGAGAGCGTGCGGACCACATCGGCTTCGTCGGCCTCGCCCTGAGCCAGCCGGCCGAGCACCGCTGCCCATGCTGGGTCTGCCGTGCCGTCGTCGTGGTCGAAGGCGTGCAGCGGATTCGCTGAGCCCTCGATGCCCGGCCCACGCAGGTCACGCCCCTCCCACGCCACGCCAGCGGAGTCTGCGGGACGGCCCTGGTCGTCGCGGTGCTGGCGGGCCAGGTTGCGGTCGATCGCGGCCTGGATGTGCCCGGGCAGGTGCCGCTCGGCGCCGGAGTGGTTCGAGGACTCTGAGGGCACGGTCACTCAGCGGCAGGGGTGGGCGACTGCCGCACGGCATCCTCCACGGACACACCGCGCGAGACCAGCAGCGCCTGCTCCAAGGTGAAGCGTCCGGCGTAGAGGGCCTTGCCCATGATGGCCCCCTCCACCCCGGTGCCGACCATGGCGTACAGCGCCGCCACGTCCTCCAGGGAGGAGATGCCCCCGGAGGCCACCACGGGCTTGCGCGTCTTCTGGCAGACCTCAGCCAGCAGCTCGGTGTTGGGACCGCGCAGGGTGCCGTCCTTGGTGACGTCGGTGACCACGTAGCGGGCGCAGCCGGCCTGCTCCAGGCGGGCCAGCACCTCCCAGAGGTCCCCGCCCTCCTTGGTCCAGCCGCGGGCGGCCAGGGTGGTGCCCCGGACATCGAGCCCGACGGCGATCTGGTCACCGAAGCGCTCGATCACCCGGGCCGTCCATTCCGGGTCCTCCAGTGCGGCGGTGCCCAGGTTCACGCGGGTGGCGCCCATGGCCAGGGCGTTCTCCAGGGACTGATCGTCCCGGATGCCGCCGGAGAGCTCCACCTTCACGCCCAGTTCGTCCACCACGCGGGCCATGACATCGCGGTTGTCCCCGCGGCCGAAGGCGGCGTCCAGGTCCACCAGGTGGATCCATTCGGCGCCGGCGTTCTGCCAGGCCAGGGCGGCCTCGAGCGGGTCACCGTAGGAGGTGGCCGAACCGGCCTCGCCCTGGACCAGGCGCACGGCCTGGCCGTCCTGCACGTCCACGGCAGGCAGGAGCTCGAGCGCGGGTCCGGTGGTGGGAGTGGTCTGGGTCATGGTGGGGTCCTCTCGGGGATGGGGACGGGTGGAAGGTGTCAGGCGTCGCCGGGCAGGGCCAGCAGGATGCCGGCGATCACGGCCATCACGGCGCAGATCGCCACGGCGACCCACAGCCAGGTGGGGGCCTTCTGCTGGCGCAGCGACCAGGCCCCGCCCAGCAGCAGTCCGCCGAAGGCGATCATCAGGGTGGTCCACCAGGGCATCAGAGGGTCTCCAGCCAGTTGGAGAGCAGCTGCATCCCGGCGTCCCCGGACTTCTCCGGGTGGAACTGGGTGGCTGAGAGCGGCCCGTTCTCCACCGCGGCGATGAAGTCCGCACCGTGGTGGGCCCAGGTGACCTGCGGGGGGCGGATGTGCTGGATCGTCTGATCGAAGTCCCAGTTCAGCACGCCATAGGAGTGGACGAAGTAGAACCGTTCGTCTTCGATCCCCCGGAACAGCTGCGAGCCTTCCGGAGGCCGGACCGTGTTCCAGCCCATGTGCGGGACGATCGGCGCCGGCAGGGCCTCGACCACACCGGGCCACTCCCCCATGCCCTCCGTCCGTTCGCCGTGCTCCACACCGGCCTCGAAGAGGATCTGATGCCCCACGCAGATGCCCAGGACGGGGCGGCCTCCGGCGACGCGCCGCCCGATCCAGCGGGTGGCGCCGACCTGCTGCAGTGCCTGCATGACCGAGGCGAAGGCGCCCACTCCGGGCACCACCAGGCCAGCGGCGTTCATCACGGTGTCCGGGTCGGCGGTGAGGCTCACCTCAGCACCGGCGCGCTCCAGGGCGCGCACGGCGGAGTGGATGTTCCCGGAGCCGTAGTCCAGCACGGCCACGGACGGACGGGCACCGGCCATCAGAGGGCACCCTTGGTGGAGGGGATGCCCTGCACGCGTGGGTCATCCTCCACTGCGGCACGCAGGGCACGGGCGAACGCCTTGAACTGTGCCTCGACGATGTGGTGGGGGTCCCGACCCCGAACCACGTCCATGTGCAGGCAGATCGAGGCGTGGTAGGTGATGGATTCGAAGATGTGGCGGGTCATGGACCCGGTGAAGTGGCCGCCGATCAGGTGGTACTGCTGGCCCTCCGGCTCACCGGTGTGCACCAGGTAGGGACGGCCGGAGACGTCGACGACGGCCCGGGCCAGGGCTTCATCCAACGGCACGCTGGCCTCGCCGAAGCGGCGAATGCCACGCTTGTCCCCCAGGGCGGCCTTGAGGACCTCACCCAGGGTGATGGCCACGTCCTCCACCGTGTGGTGGACGTCGATGTGGGTGTCTCCCGTGGCCTGGACGGTCAGGTCGATCTGGGAGTGCTTGGCCAGGGCGGTGAGCATGTGGTCGTAGAACGGCACGGTGGTGGAGATCGTGGCCTGTCCGGTCCCGTCCAGGTCCATCTCCACCAGCACGTCCGACTCACTGGTGGTCCGCTGCATGCGTGCCTTGCGGCCTTCGAGGCGCTCCGCGCTCATCACACTGTGTCCATTCTTGATCGGGAGGAGAGACTGTCGTCCGCGCCCTCCCGCTGGAAGGTGGATTCGACCACTCGAGTCTACTGGGCCGTCGTCGGGCCTCGGCGGGGTGCTACGCCGCAGGGTCTACCGGCCCAGGACCTGGCGCAGCGCCGTCAGGAAGGCCGTGGTCTCCGCCTCCGTGCCCGCCGTGACGCGCAGGTGGCCGGGGATGCCGACATCGCGGACCAGCACACCGTGGTCCAGCAGTCCCTGCCAGGTGGCGTGCGCGTCCTCCAGCCCGCCGAAGAAGACGAAGTTGGAGTCGGACACCGCTGGGGACAGCCCGAGGGCGCGCAGCTCGTCGACGATCCGGTCCCGCTGGGCCTTGATGTCCTCCACGTTCTGCAGGAGGACCTCGACGTGCTGCAGTGCGGCGTTGGCCGTGGCCTGCGAGACGGCAGAGAGGTGATAGGGCAGGCGGACCAGTCGCAGGGCATCGGTGACCTCCGGTGCGGCGGCCAGGTAGCCCAGACGTGCACCGGCCAGGGCGAACGCCTTGGACATGGTCCGGGTGACGATCAGACGGGGGCGCCCCGGAAGCAGGGAGAGGGCGGACTCGGTGCCGGCCAGCGCGAACTCGGCGTAGGCCTCGTCCACGATCACCATGCCGTGGGACTCTGAGGCGGCCTCATAGACCGCCTCCACCACGTCCAGGCCCAGCGCGGTCCCGGTGGGGTTGTTCGGGGAGCACAGGATGGTCAGATTCGGCCGATGCTCGCGCACCTGAGCGGCGGCCGACTCGGCGGTCAGGGAGAAGTCCTCTGCACGCTGTCCGGCCAGGTACTCGGTGTCCGTGCCGGAGGCCAGCAGCGGGTACATGGAGTAGGTGGGCGGGAAGCTGAGCACGGTACGGCCGGGGCCGCCGAAGGCCTGCAGGATCTGCTGCAGGACCTCGTTGGAGCCGTTGGCCGCCCACAGGTTCGTCTCCGAGAGACCGTGTCCCAGGTACTTGGCCAGGCGCTGGCGCAGCACCGTGAACTCCCGGTCCGGGTAGCGGTTGAGGGTGGCGGCGGCCTCGGCCACGGAGGCGGTGACGGCTGCGACGACCTCTTCCGGGACCGGATGGGTGTTCTCGTTGGTGTTGAGCATCACCGGAACATCCAGCTGCGGTGCACCATAGGGGGTCAGTCCGCGGAGGTTCTCGCGCAGCGGCAAGGCCTCCAGGGCGTGTTGGGTCGAAGTTCTGTCCTGCTCACTCACCCGGACAGCCTAGGCGGTGCCGTGCGCCGCGGCCCCCCGGTGACGTGCCTGCTCAGCACATCACCGGGCGCTGGGCGGGACCGGCCTACGGCCAGGGGCCGTAGATGACGTTGGACTCGACGCCGTGTTCCTTCATGCGGAGGCGGAAGTCGCTATGGCCGTCATGGAGGATGCAGAACCTGGGGACACCCGAGTAGGTGCCGTCCGCACCAATCGTGACAGTGCCGGTCGCGTACTCGTAGACCTCGCCGGCTCGATGCGAGCCCTCGGCTCCCCGCGGCGTGCAGGTCACGGCGAGCTCACCCGGCGGGAATCCGATGAAGTCCATCTGGGTGTCCCAGCAGTTCGAGTACTCCGTGCCGCCGTTCTCGGTGCACGTGGAGATCGAGGACTTCGGACCCACGCTCAGACGCGCCGTGGGGTCCGGGATCGGCTCGGAACGCGCCGACTGGCCGGCCACCTGACAGTCCGCCCCGCCGGCGGCGCAGACCTGGATCTGGATCCGATAGTCCGTGGCCGCCTTGGTCTGCGGGGACTCATAGGAGCCGGAGTTGGGAACGCTGGAGCCGTTCACCGTGACGGCGAACGTCACCGAACGGCCGTTGCCCGCGCGGACCGTGTCCGGGTTCCAGCTGAACTTCACGCCGCCCTGGTGAGACGAGGCGGCGATCTGCGGCATGGCGTACGGCCCGTAGGCGGCCACTGTGGTGGCGGAAGCCGTCGGGCCGGGCCCGGCCTCATTCACGGCCCGCACCGAGACGGTGTAGGTGGACCCGTTGGCCGGAACCCGAATGGTGTCCGAGGTCGCCGCACCGAGACTGGTCCACCCGCCGCCGAGGGAGTACTCGTACCGGACCGGCGAGCCGTTGGCGGCAGCACCGGAGAAGGACAGGCTCAGGGTGTTGTCCTGACCGGTCGCCGACGTGCGAACACTGCTCACAGCACCCGGCAGTCCGAACGGTGTCACTGCCGAGGACTGCCCCGACGTCGGGGAATCACCCTTGCTGTTGGTGGCGGTCACCGAGAAGCGGTAGGCCGTGGACTTCTCCAGTCCGGACCAGGACAGCGAGGTGGTCCCGGCCCCGACCTGCCGAGTGCCGGCCACGGAGTTCCCGGCGTAGGCGGTCACCGTGTACCCGCTCAAGGGGGCGCCGTTGTCATCGGCCGCCGACCACGCCACCCGGACCACACCGCCATCGACGACGGACTGATCTCGGACGGCCGTGGGCGTGCCCGGCGCGAACGGCTTGCCCGCAGGGGTGACGTCCACCGACCACGGAGACCATTCCGAGGGTTCGTCCGCCTGGTTCAGTGCCTGGATCCGGAATCGGTAGGGCACGCCGTTGCCCAGCCCGTCCCACCGCAGCGACGTGGTGGCCCCGGTGCTGCGGGTCGCGCCCCCGGAGAGCGCCGGTGAGATCTGCACACGGTACTCGGTGATCGCCGATCCGCGATTCGCCGGCGGCGTCCAGGTCAGGTCGACCCGTCCGTCCTCGGCCGTCGCAGACGGGGCGGCGGGCATCTCCGGTCGCACATCCGGGACAGCCGGGGCAGAGGCTCCCGAAGGATCGGATTCACCGACCTCATTCGTCGCCGTCACCGTGAACCGGTGCTCCACCGCGTTCTCCAGTCCCGTGATGGTGCAGGTGGTGGAGCTGCAGGCCTGTGTCCTGCCGGTGGTGGTGTCGGTGACGGTGTATCCCGTGATCGGCGCGCCGTTGTCGGGCGGAGCGGCCCAGGACAGGGAGACCTGGCCGTCGTCGATCCCTTCGATGCGAGGCACCCCGGGGGCGCCGGGCGCACCCTTGACGACCACCGTGATCTCACCACGGGCCTGCCGCGCCTGGTCCCGGGTCATGTCCTGGATGGTGTAGGTGACCCTCATGCGCCCGGACCAGCTCTCGCCGGGCGTCACCGTCACCGTGGTGCCATCAGTGGTTGCGGTGCCCTCGCCGACCACGACCTGGGTGTCGACGATGGTCAACGGGGCCTCACCCTGGAACGGATTGACGTCATTCTCCAGCGCGGGCACCACCACCGGATCGCCGGACCGGGCGTCCTGGACGAGATCGGCGATGGCACGGGGCAGCTCGCGTGAGGTCCCGACGACGGCGACCGACACCCTGGCCGCCACCGGGTCCGAGTCCCCATCCGTGACGGTGAAGTCCACGGATCCAGCCCCGCCCCTCCGTGCATTGGCGGCCGGAGTCACGGTCAGGACGGTCCCCTCCAGGGTGGCCGCCAGATCCCCAGAGCGCTCCCCCAGCGCGAAGCTCAGGTCATCCCCGTCCGGATCGCTGGCCAGCGGCGCCAGGTCCAGGGTCACCGGATCCCCGCCCTGTTCGATCTGCATCTGGGTGGACTGCACCCTGGGCGGGTTGTTCTGTTCGGGCCGGGGAAGCACCGTCACCGGGATCGAGAGCGTGGAGACCAGGCCGTTCGGATCCGTGCCGTTCTCGCCGTCGGTGACGGTGACGTTCACCGAGGCGTTCCCGGAGAAGTCCTCGGCCGCGGTGAACGCCATCGTCGTGGCAGACCGCACCTCCAGCGAGGCACTGGTGGGAGCCGCAGTGGCGGAGGAGTCCTCGGTCAGCCGGGGACGACGGCCGTCTCGGACGCCGACATGGTCCTGGAGGTCCACGTCGAGGGACTCCCCTGCCATGACCTGCAGCGGTTCCCCCGTCAGCAGCCACGGCGGCCTGTTGTCGTTGCCGGGGACCAGGATGAAGGCGTGGCCGACGTTCCCGTCGATGTCGGTGACCGTGTACTTCACCGTCTGGGCTCCGGAGCCGACGGGGACCACGACGTCCTGGCCGTCGACCTGCACCCCGGCCTCCGCCGCAGCATCGTCCACGGTCACGGTGAGGTCCCCGACGGCACCGTCGGGATCCTCGTCATTGGTCAGGACCGAGACGACGACCTGGTCCTCATCGGCGATCTGTTCGTGTCCCAGGACATCATCCCGAGCGATCGGCGACAGCAGAGGTGCCTCCGGGCTGACGGTCACAGCCAGGTTGCCCGTGTCCTGGGCTCCTGCCGGGTCGGCGATCGTGTAGGTGATGTTGAGGAAGCCCGGTTCCTCGGGCGCCGTGACCTGGACCCGGCCTTCGATGATCTCGATGGAGGTCTCCGGGATGCTGGGGGTGAATCCGTCACGCACCAGCGCCACCTGGTCTCCGTCCGGGTCGGCGTCATTGGCCAGCACGTTGGTGGTGAAGGTGCGCCCGGGTCTGACCTCGACGGAGTCGTCCAGGGCGACGGGCGGATGGTTGACCTCCAGGGAGCGGGCGATGCCGATCGAGACCGTTCCGACCGCAGTGGCACCGAGACGATCGGTCACCAGGTAGGTGAAGGTGTCGGTGCCGGCGGAGTCGTCCGCCGCGCGGTAGACCAGGCGGCCCTGCTCCATGCGCACCGAGCCCTGCTTCGGGGGCGAGTCCACGCCGACCAGGGTGACCGAGTCGCCGTCCGGATCAGATCCTTCGAGGGCGATGGGGATGGACACGGACTCGCCTGCCAACACCCGAGACCGCACCGTGGGCGGAACAGGGGCAGAGTTGTTCGCACGGTCCATGGCGACCATGGTGATGTCCACGACTGCCGAGGCCCTCTGGCCGTCCGGACCACGGACGGTGTAGGAGACCTGGGTCCTTCCGGGGTCGTTCCCGGCTTGGACTCGCAGCTTCCCTTCGGAGGTGAAGGCGTCGAGACGCTCCGGAGACGGCGCCTCGGCCAGCTCCGGCTCAAGGATGAGGTCCTCCTGGTTGGGGTGCACATCATTGGCCAGGACGTCGATCGTGGCCACGTCGCCCACCCGGACCACCGCGGTGTCCGGGACGGCCACTGGGGGCTCCAGCACCTCTGGCTGGGGAAGCGGGACGACGGTGACTTCGCCCAGAGAGGTGCCCTGGGCGTTGGAGACCTCGTAGGTGAAGGTGATGGGGCGGGCCAGCCCACCGGTGTCCACCACCCGAATGTGGTTGAAGTCTTCGACGGCGACCTTGATGGGTGCGGCTCCTCCGGAGTCGCCGGTGACCGGCCGGACGCCCTGGACGACCAGGATCCCGCCCGACGGATCGGTGTCATTGCCCAGGACGTTCACCAGCACGTCCCCTCCTGCCGGCAGCAGGGCGGTGTCACGTACGGCCACGGGGAGTCCGCTGTCCTCGTCGCTGTCCACCACGTCCACCCGGATCAGGCCCGGGGCAGAGTCCAGCTCATTGGCGGCGATGTACTCCAGGTAGTGGGTGCCCGGGGAATCCCCGGAGATCTGGACGGTCCCCCCGGACGCCGAGTAGGCGATGTCCAAGGCCGGCACCTGCTGGACGAACGCCAGACGCAGCGATCCGCCGAGGGGATCCTGGTCGTTGGCCAAGGGAGTCACCGTGGCGACCTGTCCGACCTGGACGGTCACGTGGTCGGCCAAGGTGACCGGCGGCTCGACACTCCCCCGTTCCAGGACCTCGATCTGCACCTTGCCGGTCGCCGTCTCCCTCCCGTCCGAGACAGTGAGCTCGACCTCACGCAGTCCAGCCTCACCGGAGTTGTCCTGGAAGGTGAACTGGCCGTCTGGGCGAGTGCGGACGGCGTCATCGTCCGGCGCTGTGGCACCCACCAGCTGCAGGTCGTCTCCGTCGGGATCGATCCAGTCCGGCAGCACCTGAGCCGAGACGGATTCTCCGGCGGGGACCCGCAGCACCGGCACCCGCTCCTGGGTCGGTGCGGAGTTCTCCGACTCTGGAACCACACGCAGCCTGACCTCGGCATCATCCACGCCGTCAGCACGGCCGTCCCGAGCCTCATAGCGGATCGTCGCCGTGCCGGTCGCGTCCTCGGGCACCACGATCTGCAGTCCGACGCCGTCCAGGATGCGCTGCACGGTTCCGATGCCAGGCTGTTCGCCCACCATCCGGGCGACCAGGACATCCCCATCCGGGTCGGAGTCGTTGAAGAGCACCGGCAGCTGGGTGGTCCGCCCCGCCCGCACACCGAAGCTGTCATCGACGGCCACGGGGGGCCGGTTCTCCTCCTGGCGCTCCGGCAGAGCCGTCTGCTGGGTGACCTCGTCGGACTCCTCCTCGGTGTCCTCGCCCTTCCCCTTCGGGGGCTCCAGGTCGTCCCAGTTCGAGACCACCTTCATCTGGTCCAACACCATCCAGGTGGTTCCCTCGCCGGTGTCGTTCAGCACCACCTGGTCACGATTGACGCGAAAGACCAGGGAGCCGGATCCTGAGAGTTCTGGAATGGGAACGATCTCATCGTCATGGTCGCCCGCGCAGTCCCGCAGGTAGTAGCCGGTGGACCGTGATGCCGCATGGAGACAGCCGGCGGCGAAGACCGGTGCGGTGATCGTGCGTTCGTCTGCGGATCCGCCCGGCTGAAGGGCCCCGGCGGCAGCGTCGTCCGGCGCGGACAGGGGCACCGAGGTGACCGATCCGTTCTCCAGTCGCACACTCAGCAGCTCGGCAGACGTGGCCAGTCCCACGACACCGGAGTTCGGTCCGCCCGGCTGGGGAACGGCCCCGACCAGGCGGTCGTCCTGGACCTGACCCCCAGGCCAGACCACCGTCCCGGAGTCGGCATCCACGACGACGCCGGTGTCTCCAACGGCTGTGACGACCGGGGAGGTCATCGAGGCGAGCGCTGTCAGCGACTCGCGAGAGGACTCCTCCCAGGCGTTGTCGTCCTCGGAGGCGACGAAGCTGATCAGCTCTGCGGAGGCGAGGTCAGCGACAAGCACGGTCCCCGTGGTCGTCGTCGTGCTGGCCACGGCGCCGTCGGCCTCATACAGCGGGTCCTCCGAGGACAGGACGGGAGCCGGCGTGAAGGTCCCCGCGAAGACGGTCCCGTCCTCGGCCGAGTTGGCTGAGAAGGACCCCCCGCCGAGTGCGAAGTGCTCGGTGGCCGGGAGCATGGTCTGGTCGCCTGAGGACATCAGTGAGGCGTCGATGGAGACCAGGGCACCGCTGGCCGGATCGACCATGACGGCGTGTTCGTCCTGCTGGTGCAGCGAGTAGTTCTCGAAGGGGGCGCGGAATCCTCCGTCCAGGATGTGGGAGGAATGATTCAGATGCCCGATGAAGCCGTTGTCCTCCTTGGTGACCCAGATGGCTCCATCGTGGAGGTCGAGATCCGCCGTCTCCATGCCGGGATACAGGACAGATCCGGCGATGACCAGGGCTCCGACCGCTGAGAAGGCCGCCGGCTTCGATGCTCCACGCCAGCCCCGGCCCCATGCTCCCATCGGTGTCGGTCCTCCCCCATCAGACTGATGACATACCGCACCCACGGTCGCCTCATCCAGTGTAGGTGAGTGGGGCCCCCGCCTGATCCGACCCGGATCCGCCCTCGGAGATCAGCCGAACTGCGGAACGTAGAGCAGCTGACCGGGCTGCAGCTCGCTGTCCGTCAGAGAGTTCATGGCGCCGATCTGCTCGATGGTGGTCGTCCTGTCACGCTCCGGAGCGATCTCACCGGCGATCGACCACAGCGTCTCTCCGTAGCCGACGAGATGGGTCTCCACGGCAGCCGGAGCCTGATCGCCGGAGGCGGCGGCCGGGGTCAGGGCCGTGGATCCGAAGAAGACGGCGGCTGCGGTGATCAGGACGGCAAGGATCATCACCGGGAGTCCGTGCAGGAAGAAGCGGCCTCGACGGTTCAGACGGATGTCGGTCGCGGTACGGGTGGTGCTCATGGTGATCAGCCTTTCTGCCCGGAAGGTCCGGACGCATCGAACGCATGTTCGGATGACGTGTTCCTGTTCTAGCACATCCGTTCGAACGCGGACAAGACACGTTCGAACATATCTTTGAATCTGGGGCCACGCTCACGTAGCGTCAGATCCAACGGTCTAACAGCAGTGGAACCACCGCTGGCCGACCGAGAAGCACATCACCAGGCAGCACGGACACGATAAGGACGATCCCTATGGCAGGCCGGACCAGCGCCGAGGCACAGACCGATGGACAGGGGCCGCACCCCCTGACGGAGCGCCAGCGGGCGATCCTGGAATCGATCCGCACGGCGATCGCCCACCAGGGTTATCCACCGTCCATGCGCGAGATCGGCGACGCCGCTGGACTGGCGTCCCTGTCTTCGGTGACCCACCAGCTCTCCCAGCTCGAGAAGTGGGGCTACATCCGTCGCCACCCCGGCCGACCCCGGGCCATGGAGGTGCTGTTGGATGCCGACGGCGCACCCGTGCAGCATGGATCCACGCCTCTGGGATCCGGCTCCGTCCAGCCGGGCGATTCGACCACCGAGCACCGTGGGGCCACGGTGACCGCTCTGCACACGGCCGCCGTCGAGGGCTCGGCCGTGCCGGTCCCGTTGGTCGGCCGGATCGCCGCAGGTGGTCCGATCCTGGCCGACCAGCAGGTCGAGGACGTCATGACGCTGCCGCGTCAGCTCACCGGTGAAGGCGAGCTGTTCATGTTGAAGGTTTCGGGAGACTCCATGGTGGACGCGGCCATCTGTGATGGCGACTGGGTCGTGGTGCGGCGTCAGAGCTCAGCACAGAACGGTGAGATCGTGGCGGCCCTGCTGGACGACGAGGCCACGGTGAAGACCTTCCGCCAGCGGGACGGACACACCTGGCTGCTGCCGCAGAACAGCAGTTACGAACCCATCCTGGGCGACCACGCCACCGTGATGGGCAAGGTCGTCACGGTGCTGCGGGCCCTCTGAGCCGCTCCAGGACGCCCTGGACCACCTGAGGGTCGGTGGTCCCCCAGAAGTCGGGCAGCGTGGAGCGGAGGTAGCCGCCGTAACGCTCGGTCGCAAGCCGGGGGTCCAGGACGGCCACCACGCCGCGGTCCTCCTGGGTGCGGATCAGACGTCCCACCCCCTGGGCCAGACGGATGGCCGCGTGCGTGGCGGACACCGCCATGAAACCGTTGCCGCCATGACGGGCGATGTCCCGCGAGCGGGCCGTGGCCAACGGATCGTCCGGGCGCGGGAACGGAATCCGGTCGATCACCACCAGTCGGCAGGCCTCACCGGGCACGTCCACGCCCTGCCACAGGCTGAGCGTGCCGAACAGGGAGGTGTCCGGTTCCGCAGCGAATTGGCGGACCAGCGCGGACAGCGTCGCGTCCCCCTGGCACAGGATCTGCGGTGATGGCCCCAGCCGGGTGCGCATCGCCTCAGCGGCATCCTCGGCGGCCCTCTTGGAGGAGAACAGGCACAGGGCCCCGCCGCGGGATGCCCGCAGCAGGGATTCGAGCTCGTCCCAGGACTCCGGACTGGCGGTGCGACCGGGACGGGGCAGGTGCCGAGCCACGTAGAGCACCCCCTGACGTGGATAGTCGAAGGGGCTGCCGACATCGATCCCGGTCCACCGAGGTGCTCCCTGCCCCATCAGTCCGAGCGATCCGGCGACCGGGTCGAAGGAGGACCCCACCGCGAGTGTGGCCGAGGTCAGCACACCCGTCGCCTGTCCGAACAGTCCCTCACGCAGCTTCCCGGCCACGGACAGGGGTGCCACGTACAGCACGGGAGGCGCGGTCTCGTCTCCGGGCACCCATCCCACGCCCGGTTCGAAGTGACCGGGCCGACTGGCCCACACCACTTCAGGGTGCTCGGTGTCCGGCACCGCGGCCAGGATGCGGTCGGCAACCTCCAGGACGGTGAGCAGGCGGGCCCGGGCCATCTGTCGGCCGCTGTCCGCTCCCCCGGGGGACTCCCCACTTCCCGACGACGCCCCTCCAGTGGGCTTGGAGTCGCTCAGTGCCTGCCGGGCGGCTTGGCTGACGGCGCGCAGGGCGTTCTGCTGCAGTTCGTTGGGCCCCTGCGGCAGCAGCCCGGTGGGCGTGGCGGCGAAGGCCGCATCCAGCGCGGCTCCGGCCTGGGACAGGTCCTCCACGGCCGCAGCCGTGTGCCGGCGCACGGAGGAGACAGCGGCCTGCACGATGGTTCCGGAGAGCTGTCCGGTCACCGCTCCGGTGACTCGGTCCTGCAGTTCGTGCGCCTCGTCCACGATCGCCGCATCGAATTCAGGGAGCACCGCGAGCCCTTCGAAGGCGCTGATCGCCAGCATGGCGTGGTTGGTGACCACCACGTCGGCGTCAGCGGCCTGGGACCGCGCCCGTTCGGAGAAGCACTCCTCGGCCATCGGGCACCGCTGAGGTCCGATGCAGTCCACTGCCGAGACGGAGACCTGCCGCCAGGCCCGGTCGGAGACTCCCGGGTCCAGGTCATCCCGGTCACCCGTCTCGGTCTCCTCGGCCCATTCGCGCAGGCGCCGCACCTCACGCCCCAGCGGGGTCGTGGGATCCGTGCTCGCGGCCGCCATCCCAGTCATGGCCTCACCGTCGTCGGCCATCCCGAACAGCGTCTGGCCGTCCTCGTCCGGGAATCCTCCCTCGATCTTGTGCTTGCACAGATAGTTGGCCCGCCCCTTGATCAGGGCGACGTCCAGTGGCCGCGGCAGTTCGCCCTGAAGCGCCTCCAGCAGTGCCGGCGCGTCCCGGTGCATGATCTGTGCCTGCAGCGCGAGCGTGGCGGTGGCCACCACCACCGGTTTCTCTGCGTCGACGGCATGCCGCAGGGCGGGCACCAGGTAGGCCAGCGACTTGCCGGTGCCGGTGCCGGCCTGGACCAGCAGGTGGGTGCCGGTCTCCAGGGCCCGGGCCACCTCGACCACCATGCGCCGTTGCCCGTCCCGCCGTTGCCCGCCCAGGCTCTCAACAGCGGCGTCCAACAGGCGCAGCGCCTCGCGTTCGGCGTCCGTACGGGGCTCGTTCTCCGGCGGCTGATGCGCCTCTGTGCCCTGCGGGGTCCTGCTCGAGGTCATGCGGCGGGGCCACTGCCCTGGATGTAGGGACGCAGCTCGTCGGCGATGTCCTCCCGGACCAGCACGCGCAGCCTGGTCCCCTCGGCCTCGTAGGTCTCGGAGATGATCTCCGCCTCGGGTGAGTGCAGTCGTGAGACCACCTCTCCGTGGGTGAACGGGATCAGCAGGTCCAAGGCGACGTTCGGCCGCGGGATGGCCTCGGAGATCATCTGCTCCAGCTGGTCGATCCCCTCACCGGTGCGCGCCGAGACCACCACGGAGCGCGGCTCACGCTGACGCAGGCGGGCGATCACGAACGGGTCCGCGGCATCGGCCTTGTTCAGCACGATGATCTCCGGGATCCGGCGGGCATCCACATCGGTGAACACCTGACGCACGGCGGCGATCTGGCCCTCCGGATCCGGATGGGACGCGTCCACCACGTGCAGGATCACATCCGCGTCAGCCACCTCCTCCAGAGTGGAGCGGAAAGCCTCCACCAGCTGGGTGGGCAGTGACCGGACGAAGCCGACCGTGTCCGAGAGCGTGTATCCGATGCCGTCCGGGGTGACCGCCTTGCGGACGGTGGGGTCCAGGGTGGCGAACAGGGCGTTCTCCACCAGCACGCCAGCGTGGGTGAGGCGGTTGAGCAGGGAGGACTTGCCGGCGTTGGTGTACCCGGCGATCGCCACGGACGGCACCTGGTTGCGCTTGCGGTTGGCCCGCTTGGTCTCGCGGGCCGGCTTCATGGCGGCGATGTCCTTGCGCAGCTTGGCCATCCGGGTGCGGATCCGGCGACGGTCCAGCTCGATCTTGGTCTCACCGGGACCACGGGAGCCGATGCCCTCACCGCCGGCGGCACGGCCACCGGCCTGACGGGACATGGACTCGCCCCAGCCGCGCAGGCGTGGCAGCAGGTACTCGAGCTGGGCCAGCTCCACCTGTGCCTTGCCCTCACGGGACTTGGCGTGCTGGGCGAAGATGTCCAGGATCAGGGCGGTCCGATCGATCACCTTGACACGGACCACATCCTCCAGAGCGCGGCGCTGGGAGGGGGCCAGCTCGGAATCGACCACCACGGTGTCCGCACCGGTCATGGCCACGATCTCACGCAGCTCCTCGGCCTTGCCCTTGCCCAGGAACGTGGCCGGGTCCGGGGTGTGGCGCCGCTGGATGACGCCGTCCAGCACCTCGGAGCCGGCGGTCTCGGCCAGGGCGGCGAGCTCGCGCAGGGAGTTCTCGGCGTCCTCGGCGGTGCCCTCGGTCCAGATGCCAGCGAGCACCACGCGCTCCAGGCGCAGCTGGCGGTACTCGACCTCGGTGACGTCCTCGAGTTCGGTGGAGAGTCCTCCCACGCGGCGCAGGGCCTGGCGTGCGGCCAAGTCGTACTGTTCACCGTCGTCGTCGGTGTGGCCGTGGCCGCCCTCGGACAGGGCCAGCGCGCGGCCGGAGAGCAGTCCCTCGCTCTGGTCGGCCTCCGGCTGACGGGCGTCGGTGCTGTGTGAGGAGGCCCGGGCCGCGTCGGCGGCGAGGATCCGGTCGATCACGTCCTGGATCTGGGACTCGTTCTGGGGGTCGGATGCGTGGGTCATGGTCTCCTGGTCTGCAGTGTGCTGTTCAGCGTAGTCGGTGGGCCGGACGCGGTAGGCGTCTGGGCCGTCGTCGTGGTGGTCTCGGGCGGGGTCTCGTGGACTCATGGGATCCTCCGAAGGAATCGGCCGCAGCGGTGGACCCTGCGGAAGGTGGAACGCCAGTGGTCCTCATCGGCGAGGCCGGCGTGGAAGAAGGCGGTGACCGGACCGCGCAACCCGGTGGGGACGGTCAGTCCAGGAGTCGTCTCATCCCAGGACTGGTAGACGTGGAGGTACTCCTGATCCAGCTCGAACCCCCGGGAGCGGTACCAGGACCGGGCCGCGGCGTCCTCTCGGGTCCAGGCGTCCAGCTCGGTCACCTGAGACGGCAGCAGCAGCATCACCTGGTCCAACAACGCGGAGGCGATCCCGTGTTCCCGCCAGTCCGGGTGGACGGCCACGGTGTCGATGGTGGCCAGGTGGGACTCGTCGGTCCCCTCCTGCCCTACCTCGACCTCCAGGATCCCGACGACGTCACTCGCCTGAGCATCCACGGCCACCCAGGAGACCGTCTCCCCCTGCTCAGGCGACGGCGCAGGATGTGCCGTGCGGACGTCGTCGTAGTACTGGGAGTCCAGGAAGGACAGGGCACGGCAGCGCAGCCAGGAGCGTTCGTCCTGCGGCTCGTAGGGTCGCAGGCGCACGGCGGTGCGGTACAGAGAAGAGGGCATGTGGATCCTCAGGTCATGATGGACGGGTGCGGGCGATCACGGACCGCTCATCGTCAGCAGGGTCCGGAGCCGTCACGGGCGGGCCAGCGAGGGCTCAGCGCAGGAAGATCCACATGGCGACCATCCTACGGCCCGTGTCAAGCCGGTAGGCTCGGGCGGTGATGGATGGCGCACACTACTTCTCGGCCGAGCCCGGGACAGAGGAACGACGACGGACGCTCACCGTGGAGCTGGCCGGTCGCCGCGTGGAGGTGGAGACCTCCAACGGCATCTTCTCCCCCGACGGGATCGACAAGGGCACCGCGGCGATGCTCTCGGTGGTGCCCGATCCTCCGCAGTCCGGACGGTTCCTGGACATCGGGTGCGGCTGGGGTCCGCTGGCGCTGACCCTGGCTCTGCGCAGTCCGGAGGCCCAGGTGCTGGGCGTGGAGGTCAACGACCGCGCCGCCCGACTGTGCCGGGACAATGCCGCCGCCCTGGGCCTGGAGAATGTGAGCGTTCAGCGCCCGGACGAGGTCCCGGACGAGCAGACCTACGATCTGATCTGGTCCAACCCGCCCATCCGGATCGGCAAGCAGGCCCTGCACGAGCTGCTGCTGCTGTGGCTGCCGCAACTGGCCCCCGGAGGGACGGCCTGGCTGGTGGTGCAGAAGAACCTCGGCGCGGATTCGCTGCTGCCGTGGATGCGCGGCGCACTGGAGGAGATCGCCCCCGGTGAGTTCACTGCCGAGCGGGCGGACACCGTCAAGGGCTTCCGCATCCTGACTGTGACCCGTCGACCACAGAGCTGAGCCTGACTGTCCGGGCCCGCCTCAGGGCATCTGGCCGTCGAACACCAGCTCGGCCGGGCCGGAGAGCACCACGTGCTCAGCGCCGTCCGGGCCGGGCACGAACTCCACGCCCACCGCGCCACCGGGAACGTCCACGATCCACTGATCCGAGCCGGCGTCTCCTGCCCAGGCGCGCACGGCGGCCGCAGCCGCGCACGCACCGGTCCCGCAGGACTGGGTCTCCCCCACGCCCCGCTCGTGGACCCGCATCCGCAACCGGCCCACTCCCTCCTGCACCAGGGGTTCGGCGGGCACCACGAACTCCACGTTCGTCCCGTGCGGCGGTGCCGGATCCACGTTGGGCACCTGGTGCAGGTCCAGCCCGTCCAGTTCCATGTCCTCGGCCAGAGCCACCACGGTGTGCGGGTTGCCCATGGAGATGCTCAGCGCCGGACGTGGATCCTGCAGACCGGCGGCCAGCACCAGGGAGTCAGCCGCGCGCTCCAGGGCGAGCTCCTCGTCGATGTAGGACCAAGGACCCATGTCGATCGCATAGCCGTGGGCCGTTCGCCGCACCGTGCGAGCACCGGCACGCGTGCCGATGGTGACTGCTCCGCCCTCGGCCAGCTGCACCAGCCCACGTTGGGCCAGGTAGTGCACGAACACCCGCACCCCGTTGCCGCACATCTCCGCGATGGACCCGTCCCCATTGCGGTAGTCCATGAACCATTCGGCGTCAGGGGCGGCCTCGAGCAGATCACGCCCTTCCAGCAGCTCCTGGGAGCGCACCACCCGGATCAGGCCGTCGCCACCGATCCCCAGGTGGCGGTCGGTCAGCACGCGCACGTGGTCCGGAGTCAACTCGATGTCCCCTCGCTGGTCCTCCACGAGCACGAAGTCGTTGCCGGTGCCGTGGCCCTTGGTGAAGCGCAGGCCGGAGAGCTGCTGCTGGGCGGCGCTCTGGCGCTCGGGATCGAGGTGAGGAGAGGTCATGGCTCCAGTCTAGGTGTGCCGGGAGCCCGCTCCTCCGTCGCGGCGTGCACCACGGCCACGGCCTGGTCCACCAGGTCTGGGGCGTCCCAATCCAGCCAGAGAACCCGCGGATCGCCCCGGAACCAGGTCTCCTGCCGGCGGGCGAACCGACGCGTGGCCACCACGGTCTCCTCGACCGCCTGCCTCAGGGTGCACCGGCCGTCCAGCACGTCCAGCATCTGCTGGTACCCGATCGCCCGCGCGGCCGTCGGCCCCTCTCGCAGCCCACGGGCGTCCAGTGCGCGGACCTCCTCCAGCAGTCCGCGCTCCACCATCAGCTCCACGCGACGCTGGATGCGCTCGTGCAGCACCTCGCGCGGGATGCGCAGCCCGATCTGCACCACGGGGCCCACGTCATGGTGATACCTGCGTTCGGGCATGAAGGAGGAGAACGGACGGCCGGTGATCCGGTGGACCTCCAGGGCCCGGATGACGCGGCGGTCATCGCCCACCCGCTCCGCAGACGCCGGGTCGACGACGGCCAGTTCCGCCCGCAGGGCAGCGGTCCCCTCCTGCTGGGCACGGGTCTCCAGCTCCTCTCGGACCTGCGGGTCGGTGGGCGGGAACTCCAGAGTGTCCACGGCCGCGCGGACGTACAGTCCTGACCCGCCGGCCAGTACGGGGAGGTGTCCGCGCGCGCGGATCTGGGCGATCGCCTCCCGGGCCCACCCCTGGAAGTCCGCCACCGAGGCGGCCTGGTCGATCTCCAGCACGTCCAGCAGATGGTGCGGAACTCCCCCGCGCTCGTGCTCGCTGGCCTTGGCCGTGCCGATGTCCATGCCGCGGTAGAACTGCAGCGCGTCGGCATTGACCACCTCACCCCTCAGCCGCTGGGCCACCGCGACGCCCAATGCCGTCTTGCCGGACGCCGTCGGGCCCACCAGGGCGACGACGGGCAGTGCTGACGCAGACCTCTGCCGCATGGGGGGCGTCAGCTGCGCGGGCGCAGGGTGGGCATGCCGAGCAGGGTCGCTCCGCCCGGGGCGGTGCCAGCAGTGGGGACACCGCAGGAGTCGGCCTGGGCCCGATCCCAGGCGTCTCCGGCGCGGGAGCGTCGCAGCGTGTACCCGGTGCCGGTGGGGTCCAGCTCCGGGTCGGCCACCAGATGGTACGGGTGGGCCTCGGTGATGGCCACGGTCACGAAGTCCCCGGGACGGGGCTGCTCTGCGCCGGCGGGCACCGAGAAGTGCACCAGGCGGTTGTCCGGCGCCCGGCCGGAGAGCCGGCCGGTCTCGGCGCCCTTCGTGCCGGCGTGGGCGGTGACCAGCAGCTCCTGGCAGGTGCCGACCAGCTTCTGGGTCTCTTCGGCGCTGATCCGGTCCTGCAGGGCGGTCAGACGCTCGAAGCGCTCCTGCACGATCGCCTTGGGCACCTGGTTCTGCATCTCCCCAGCCGGAGTGCCCGGTCGGATGGAGTACTGGAAGGTGAAGGCTGAGGAGAAGCGCGAGGCCTCCACCACGTCCAGGGTGTCCTGGAAGTCCTCCTCGGTCTCTCCGGGGAAGCCGACGATGATGTCGGTGGTGATGGCCGCGTGCGGCATCCGCTCACGCACCGAGTCCAGGATGCGCAGGAACTTGGCCGAACGGTAGGAGCGGCGCATGTCCTTGAGGATCCGGTCCGATCCGGACTGCAGCGGCATGTGCAGCTGGGGCATCACGTTGGGGGTCTCCGCCATGGCCTCGATGACGTCCTCGGTGAAGGAGGCCGGGTGCGGACTGGTGAACCGGACGCGCTCCAGCCCCTCGATCTGCCCGCAGGCGCGCAGCAGCTTGGCGAAGGCTCCCCGGTCTCCAAACTCCACTCCGTAGGTGTTCACGTTCTGGCCGAGCAGGGTGACCTCCACAGCACCGCCGTCCACCAGGGCCTGGACCTCGGCCAGGATCTCCCCGGGACGACGGTCCTTCTCCTTGCCGCGCAGGGAGGGGACGATGCAGAACGTACAGGTGTTGTTGCAGCCCACGGAGATGGAGACCCACCCGGAGTAGGTCGAGTCGCGCTTGGTGGGCAGCGTGGAGGGGAAGACCTCCAGCGCCTCGAGGATCTCCAGCTCGGCCTGCTGGTTGTGGCGGGAGCGTTCCAGCAGAGCCGGCAGGGACCCGATGTTGTGGGTGCCGAAGACCACATCCACCCAGGGGGCCTTGGAGATGATCGTCTGCTGGTCCTTCTGAGCCAGGCAGCCGCCCACGGCGATCTGCATGCCGGGGTGGTTGTCCTTGACCGAACGCAGATTGCCCAGATTGCCGTAGAGACGGTTGTCGGCGTTCTCTCGGACCGCGCAGGTGTTGAACACCACCAGGTCCGGTTCCACGCCCTCCCCGGCGGGTGCATACCCTGAGGACTCGAGCAGTCCGGAGATGCGTTCGGAGTCATGGACGTTCATCTGGCAGCCGAAGGTGCGCACCTGATAGGTGCGTTCGGCACGGGGATCGGCGGTGAGAGTCACCGGACCATTCTAGTGGCCGTGCGCCGGGGCCACCGGGGAGGCGAGATCAAAGATCGCCCCGGGCCACCAGGTCGGTGTCGTCCTCACCCTGCGCGTCCAGGACCTCGCGCACCAGCCCCAGGGCCATGCCCGGGGCGTATCCCTTGCGGGCCAGCATGCCCGCCAGTCGGCGCACCTGCTTGTCCCGGTCAGCGCGGTCCTGAGATGAGGAGCCGGCCGGGACGGTGCGCCCCCGCAGCTTCTTGTGGATCAGCTCCAGGGCGGCCTGACGCTCCTGGTCCTCGGAGACCTCGTCCAGCGCCTCCTCGGCCTGGTCGCCGGTGATCCCCTTCTGCTGCAGTTCACGGCGCAGGGCGCCCCGGGCCAGTCCACGACTGCGCTGGCGGGAACGGACCCACATCTGGGCGAAGGCGGCGTCGTCCACCAGCTGGACCTCTTCGAACCGGTCCAGCACGGAGGCGGCCACCTCGTCCGGGACGTTGCGCGCGGCCAGCTTCTCCTCGAGCTGGCGGCGAGACTTGGGCGAGGCGGTGAGCTGGCGCAGGACGATCGCCCGCGCCACCTCCTCCGCATCCGGCTCGGGGTCCTCCGCCAGGTGGTCGGGGACCTCGGGATCCGAGGTCCCCCTCCCCCGGGAGCGCATCAGGCTGTGGCGTTGCCGGGCACAGCGCGCAGGGTGGGCTCCGCCTCTGCGTCCTCGGCCTTGACGCCGATGCCCAGCTTCTCCAGGATCCGCCGCTCGATCTCGAAGGCCAGGTCCGGGTTGTCCTTGAGGAATCGCCGGGCGTTCTCCTTGCCCTGCCCCAGCTGATCGCCGTCATAGGTGAACCAGGCACCGGACTTCTTGACGATCCCCTCTTCCACGCCCATGTCGATCAGGCTGCCCTCACGGGAGATGCCCTCCCCGTAGAGGATGTCGAACTCGGCCTGCTTGAAGGGCGGGGCCATCTTGTTCTTGACGATCTTGGCGCGGGTGCGGTTGCCGACGGGGTTGCCGGCCTCCTTGAGCGTCTCGATCCGTCGCACGTCCACGCGCACGGAGGCGTAGAACTTCAGGGCCTTGCCGCCGGTGGTGGTCTCCGGGCTGCCGAAGAACACGCCGATCTTCTCGCGCAGCTGGTTGATGAAGATGGCGGTGGTCTTGGTCTGGGCCAGCCGACCGGTGACCTTGCGCAGGGCCTGGGACATCAGGCGGGCCTGCAGACCGACGTGGCTGTCACCCATCTCGCCCTCGATCTCCGCACGCGGAACCAGGGCGGCCACCGAGTCGATCACGATGATGTCCAGCGAGCCCGAGCCCACCAGCATGTCCATGATCTCCAGGGCCTGCTCGCCGGTGTCCGGCTGGGAGACCAGCAACGCATCGGTGTCCACGCCCAGCTTCTTGGCGTACTCCGGGTCCAGGGCGTGCTCAGCGTCGATGAACGCGGCGATGCCGCCGTTGCGCTGGGCATTGGCGACCGCATGCAGGGCCACGGTGGTCTTGCCGGAGGACTCCGGACCGTAGATCTCCACGACACGGCCGCGGGGGAATCCGCCGATGCCCAGGGCCACGTCCAGTCCGACCGAGCCGGAGGAGATGGTCTCGATGGGGGCTCGCGCGTCATCACCCAGACGCATCACCGATCCCTTGCCGTACTGCTTGTCGATCTGGGCCAGGGCGGCCTCGAGAGCCTTCTCGCGATCAGTGGCTGTCGCCATGGTTCACCTCGTGTTGCTCGTATTGCTCGATGGGAAGGACAGTCCGGGAGATGTTCTCCCGGTGCTGGTGATGAATCTACTGGGGCGCTCGGACACGTTAGCGTCGACCGGCTCTGCGGGCCGCAGCGCTGGGGAGAACCTCGGCGGCACGGACACCTGTGCAGGAGCCGACCGGGAGGCTCCGTGGATCGAGGCCATCGCTGAGAACTCTACCGATCTTCGAACATGCTTTCGAACAGGTGCGGAGGCGTGTCGTCATTCCACGCCGGTGTCACGCACGGGCCGGTCCACGCCCAGCTGGCGCTCGGGGGGCACCCCCTGCAGGCGGCAGACATCCAGCCACACCTCGCGGGGTCGTCGTCCTGACGCCAGGGCGGCGTCAGCGGTCTGGTCCAGGGTCGGCAGCACCAGGGTGGAGGCGATCACGGCAGCGTTGGCCGAGCCGAACTCGTCCTCCATCATGCGTCGGAAGTCACTGTGCTTCATCGGCATCCATCCTCTCATCGGTCCAGGCCACTCGCCGATCTCGGCGGCGAACGACGACGGCCCCCGCACCAGGGGTGCGAGGGCCGTGGAGTCGGTGGGTCGCGGAGGCGATCCGGGTCAGTGGCTGCCGGCCAGCTGATCCATCCCGTCCTGCAGCTCGAAGGAGCCGTGGCCGAAGGCGTCGGCCATCTCGGCGGGCACGGTGTCCGGGATGTGCACGCCCTCCTGCAGGGCGATGCGGTCCGAGACCTCGCGCAGCATCAGCGACAGCGGCACGTTCAGCGCCGAGCAGATGGAGGAGAGCAGCTCCGAGGAGGCCTCCTTCTGACCGCGTTCGACCTCGGAGAGGTACCCCAGGGAGACCCGGGCGTTGTGAGAGACCTCGCGCAGGGTGCGTCCCTGACGCTGGCGCACATCACGCAGCACGTCTCCGATCTCCTGACGAAGGACTGGCATGGCGTGCTCCTTGGGCTCGGCGGGGGCGGTCGGTTCTGTGTGACCGGCGTCCGTCCAGCGGGTGATGCCGTTGACGGTGACCGGTTGCCTCATCATGTCTACTACGCACTCCTGTATGGATCCTGGGGGCGGCGGGACCGGTGTGTCCGATCCGCCGGGTCCGGGCTGAGGTGGGACAGGTTCCTGTGCCACTGTTCCGTACAACCCGCCTCCTACCTCCATTGTTCCCGCAGCCAGGGGGTCCGCACCAGTCTCTCAGCGGATTCCCAGGCTCAGGACCGTCCCTCGGAGGTCTGGGAGGTCCCCGGCGCGGTCAGATGTCCGGCGTTCTCACCGTCGGCCGTTCCGGCCGTCCCCAGGCGCCGACCATGCCGGTCGACCTCGTCCACGGGAGGCGGCTCATTGCCCTGCTCATCGGCTTCCTTCTGCTCCTGCTTGAACTGGGATCGCCGTTCGGACTCGCGCAGGGAGTAGGTCGCGTCCCGAATGGCGTCGTCGTCGTCGAAGCTGGAGCCCACCGCACCGGCCATGATCCCCATGCTGGTGGCCAGCCAGGTCAGGTCCAGGTAGTCCACCCAGCTGACCTCGTGTTCCAGTTCGCCGGCCAGATAGTGCTCCGGGATCAGGATCAGGGCTGCCACGAAGAGCATCAGGAACAGGGTGGCGTACATCATCACGGCCGCCGTCACCACGGTGACCACGGTGGCGGTGTTGTCCATGGCGGCCCACCGCCGCCCGCCCTCACGCTTCTTGGCCCGGGTCCAGAGGCCGTTGGTGGCGATCAGCCAGGCGGTCATCAGGGCGATGGCCAGCACGGTCACGAAGATCTGCCGCGGCAGCACGATCACGTCCGAGAGCACCCAGATGGACCCGTAGAAGACACCGTAGGCACCTGCGGCAGCCGCTGCCGCACCGGACTTGGTCATGGCCAGCGGGAGCCGTCCCGGTCGGTTGGACAGCACCATGCCGGTCAGCAGCCGCAGCTTGTTCAGCGCGGTGGGCGAGTAGATCTGCTCGACCTCGGCGTGGGTGTCGCCGGCCTGCGGCTCGGCCAGCTCCTCCCGGATGGTTCCGGAGGTGGTGCCCTCCAGCGGGGTCAGCTCCTTGAGCGCATCCGGGTCATCACGATCCGAGGTGACGGTGGGGATGGCGCCGGTGGTGGCGATCTGTCCGGCGTGCAGATGTCCGACCATCCGCGCCAGGGTCTCGGTGACCCGCTTCTTCAGGTTCAGCACGCCCAGGGTGGGCAGGGAGAGCGCAGCCGCACGCTGGGCGGGGGCCACCTCGGCCACCACGGGGACGTTGTCCTCGAAGCGGGGCAGGTCGGTGATGTACAGGACCATGTCCCAGCCGTGGGAGCGCAGCAGATCCGGGGCCCGGTTGGGCAGGTCCACGTCCCCGTCCTCGTTCAGGGACAGCGCCTCGTCCACCACGTCCACCACCCAGTCGACTTCGCTGTCCACGCGTTGGGGCAGCAGATCGGGCAGGGACCGGTTGACCTTCCGCGCCATCTCGGCGGGCAGTCCGGGATCGGCCATCAGCCCGACGGTGATGGTTTGACGTTCCCCGCTCATCGGTGCTCACCTTCGGCGAGGTGATCGCCGGACAGGTCGAGGCCACGGGAGTCGGCAGGGGGGATGTGCCTGCTGAGCAGGTCCTGCAGGTGTTCGAGCATGAGCTTCACCGTAGCCCTCCGGATGGTGGGCCTGTCACCTTCCAGCCGCAGCAGCAGGGACCGGTCCTCCCCCAGCCCGCTGATCCCCAGGTGCACGGTGCCCACAGGCTTCCCCTGGTGCGGCTCCGGTCCGGCCACCCCGGTGGTGGCCAATCCCACATCGGCACCGAGCACTCTGCGGGCGCCCTGGGCCATCTGCACCGCGACGTCCCCGTCCACCGCCCCACGGCGGGCCAAGAGGTCGCCGTCCACGCCGAGCACCTGCTCCTTGACGTGGTTCTGGTATGCGACCACGCCGCCCTGCAGGGTCCCGGAGGCTCCCGGGACATCGGCCAGCGTGGCGGCCAGCAGCCCGGCGGTCAGGGATTCAGCGGTCGCCACGGTCAGTCCCCGCTCCAGCAGGGCCTGCACGACGACGGCCGGCAGCTCAGCGGGCACGATCGGCCATCGCGGTGGCTCGCAGGGCGATGGCCTGGCGGACGTAGTCCAGTCCGGTCACCACAGTGACCACCAGGGCCGCACCCATGGCGATCCAGCCGGCCCAGGGCCACCAGTCCCCCACCACGGACCCCAGCGGCATCAGCAGCAGGCCCAGGGCCAGGGTCTGCAGCACGGTCTTGAGCTTGCCGCCACGTGAGGCCGGCATGACGCCGTAGCGCAGGACCACGAACCGCATCAGGGTGATGCCCCACTCGCGGACCAGGATGACGATGGTCACCCACCACCACAGCTCGTTCAGCAGGGAGAGCACCACCAGCGCGGAGCCGGTGAGCAGCTTGTCCGCAATGGGGTCGGCGATCTTGCCGAAGTCGGTGATCAGGCCGCGGGCCCGGGCGATGTCCCCGTCCAGCTTGTCCGTGTACATGGCCACGGCGAACACGGCGAAGGCCGCCCACCGCATGGCCAGGGAGTCCTGCCCGAAGCTCCCGCCGGCCCAGAGGAACCAGACGAAGAGCGGGACCAGCAGGATCCGCACCGAGGTGAGGATGTTGGGCAGGTTCCAGTTGGAGACCCGCTCGGGACTCACCGGCCGGTCAGCTGCCACGCGTCCTCACCGTCTTCCTCATCGCCGTAGCCGTCGTCGTACCAGTCCTGGGCCGGTCCGGCCGCCGCGGCGCGGCGGTCCAGGTCCTCGGCCACCAGGTCCCGGGGCAGGGACTGGGCCACCAGCTCCTGGTCGGTGGGCCGATGCCCACCGGCGCTGACCGGCCGAGGCGGCCGGCCGTCGTCGTGCTGGGCCTGTCCGGTGTGCCCTGCAGGGTCCGGCGTGTCCGCATCGCGGTGGACCACATCCTCCTCGTACGCCTCCGGGGCGGCCTCACTGGGCGCGGCGGCCGGCGGGGTCTCTCCCTTGATGGTGGCGAGCACTCCGGCCAGGTCGTCCGGCTTGACCAGGACGTCGCGGGCCTTGGAGCCCTCCGAGGGGCCCACCACGCCGCGGGACTCCATCAGGTCCATCAGGCGCCCGGCCTTGGCGAAGCCGACCCGCAGCTTGCGCTGGAGCATGGAGGTGGAGCCGAACTGGGTGGTGACCACCAGCTCGGTGGCCTGCAGCAGCAGGTCCAGATCGTCCCCGATGTCCTCGTCGATGACCTTCTCGGTCTTCTCCGGGACCACGTCCTGGCGGTACTGCGCGGTCATCTGGGACTTCACATGCTCCACCACGGCGTGGATCTCGGACTCGTTGACCCAGGCGCCCTGGACGCGCATCGGCTTGGACTTGCCCATGGGCAGGAACAGGGCGTCACCCTGACCCAGCAGCTTCTCCGCGCCGGGCTGGTCCAGCACCACGCGGGAGTCGGTGACCGAGGAGGTGGCGAAGGCCATGCGCGAGGGCACGTTGGCCTTGATCAGACCGGTCACCACGTCCACCGAGGGACGCTGGGTGGCCAGCACCAGGTGGATGCCGGCGGCACGGGCCAGCTGGGTGATGCGCACGATCGCATCCTCCACGTCCCGCGGGGCCACCATCATCAGGTCGGCCAGCTCGTCCACGATCACCAGCAGGTACGGGTAGGGCTTGAGCACGCGCTTGGAGTCCGGCGGCAGGGTGACCTTGCCGGCCCGGACGGCCTTGTTGAAGTCGTCCACATGCTTGTACCCGAACGCGGCGAGATCGTCATACCGGGTGTCCATCTCCCGCACCACCCACTGCAGGGCCTCGGCGGCCTTCTTGGGGCTGGTGATGATGGGGGTGACCAGGTGCGGCACGCCCTCATAGGCGGTGAGCTCCACGCGCTTGGGGTCCACCATGACCATGCGCACCTCGTCCGGGGTGGAGCGCATCAGGATGGAGGTGATCATCGAGTTCACGAAGCTGGACTTGCCCGCGCCGGTGGCGCCGGCCACCAGCATGTGCGGCATCTTGGCCAAGTTGGCCACCACGTAGCCGCCCTCCACGTCCTTGCCCACGCCCATCACCATGGGGTGATCGGTCTTGCGGGCGGCGTTGGAGCGCAGCACATCACCCAGGGCCACGACCTCCTTGTCCGCATTCGGGATCTCGATGCCGATCGCGGACTTGCCCGGGATGGGCGAGAGGATGCGCACGTCCGAGGACGCCACCGCATAGGAGATGTTCTTGGACAGGGCGGTGACCTTCTCCACCTTGGTGCCCGGAGCCAGCTCGATCTCGTACCGGGTGACCGTGGGTCCTCGGGAGAACCCGGTGACCTCGGCGTCCACCTTGAACTGCTGCAGGGTCTCGCTGAGCGCCTGGACCACCTGGTCGTTGGCCTCAGAGCGCTCCTTGGGCGGAGGACCGGCCGGCAGCAGAGCCGAATCCGGCAGGGTGTAGGTGACGTCCCCGTCCAGATGCAGCTGCTCCGAGCGGGCCGGCATGGGCGGGATCTCGGCCGGGCGGGAGACCGCAGCGGCCTTCACCGCGGGAGCCGGTGCCGGCACGGTGGACAGCGCCTGGGTCTCCGGTCCGGTGGGCTGGCCGGAGTCATTCCCGACCTCGGCCCCCTCCTGGGTGCCCAGCCCCGCCTTCTCCTTGGCCCGGGCGATCGCCAGTTCCGAGGCGGTGGGGCGGCGCACGCCGGCCGGCACCGCCGGAGCGGCAGGCGCGGCGTGCTCGGCATCGTCCTCACGCTGCTCGGCCGCGGAGGAGCCGCGTCCGGAGGAGAGGTTCGGGATGGCCTCGGTGGCCGAGCCGTGCCGGTCCTGCCCGGCGTGGTCGGTCTCGTCGATCACCGCGGTCTCGTAGGCGTCACTGTGCTCGCCGTGCTGGCCGTCCGACCGGACGGAGGCGTCCTGGGGAGCGTCCTCGGCGGCTCCGCCCAGGCCGAACAGACCCTTGCGCTTCCGGCGCTGGGGGGTGGAGGAGCCGGAGCCCCGGGAACCCGTGCTGGCCCGGGCGTCCTTCTCGTCGTCGAGGTAGGACTGGTCGTGTGGGTCCTGTCCATCCCGGTCCGCCCGGGAGCCGTCCGCGTCCTGCGAGCCGGCCCCCTGCTTCCTCGCCGCCTTGCGCTCGCGGTGGGCGTCGTCGTCGTAGTCCTGTCCCATCAGCCACGCGTAGGCCCCGCGCAGGCGGGAGCCGATCTGGGTGACGGGGGTGGCGGTGATGATCAGCACGGAGAAGAAGGCCAGGGCGATCATCAGGGCCCAGACCGGCCACGGAGTGACCAGGGTGGCCAGCGGGCTGGTGGCCAGGTAGCCCACCATGCCTCCGCTGGCGAGCATGCTCTGGAAGGACTCGTTCACGCTGGGCACGCCGGCGGCCAGGTGGGCGATGCCGGCCACGGCCACGGTCAGCACGACCAGGCCGATCGAGATCCGCCCGTTGTCCCGATGCTCCGGGGCATGGCGGAAGCAGCGGACCGCGCCGATCAGCAGCACGACCGGCAGGATCAGCGCGGCCCAGCCAAGGGTGCCAGCACCGATGTGGTGGACCACGGTGCCGTAGCCGGGGGTGCCGCGCAGGCCCCACCACTCCACCGAGCCGATCACCAGGGCCAGGACCACCAGCAGCAGACCGGTGCCGTCGCGTCGGTCCTCCGGGGCGATCCGGACATCGCGGCCGATCTTGCGCACACCGGCGCCGACCGGGGTCGCGAAGGTCATCCAGAACGCGCGCAGGGCGCGGACCAGGAAGGGCTGTTGAGGCGCCTCTGGCTCCACGGTCTCCTGCCGCCGCGTGCGCGGCGTGCTGCTGGAGGACCGGGAGCTGCGGGCGCCCTGCGCCGAGGAGCTCTTCGAGGCACGGGTGGGCTTCGACTCGCTCTGGCGCGCGGGGGAAGTACGGGTCGCCATGCTAGGTACCGTATCGCGGCGTGGCGCCGATCCCCCGGAGCAACACAGGACCGCCCTGGCCAGAGAGGCCGATCTCACGGTCCCCGCGCTGCGGGGCTCAGGCCTCCAGCACCACCGGGACGATCATCGGACGGCGGCGCAGCTTCCGGTTGACCCAGGTGCCGATGGTGCGGCGCACCACCTGTTGGAGCTGGTGCGTGGTGTGCTCGGCGTTGGCCTGCACCGCCTCCTCCAGGGCCCGGGCGATCTTGGGCTTGACGTCCTCGAACACGGAGTCGTCCTCAGCCACCCCGCGGGCGTGGATGTCCGGGCCGGAGACGATGGTCCCGGTCTGGCGGTTCACCACGGTGATCACCGAGATGAAGCCCTCCTCCCCCAGGATCCGGCGGTCCTTCAGATCCGAGTCGGTGATGGCGCCGACCGAGGAGCCGTCCACGTAGACGTAGCCGCACTCGACCTCGCCGACCACGCGCGCGCGGCCGGCCGTGAGGTCCACCACGGAGCCGTTCTCGGTCAGCAGCACGTTCTCCGTGGGGATCCCGGTGGACTCGGCGATGCGTCCGTTGGCGATCAGGTGCCGGGTCTCGCCGTGGACCGGCATGACCTGCACGGGCCGGACGATGTTGTAGCAGTAGAGCAGTTCGCCCTGGGAAGCGTGCCCGGAGACGTGCACCTTGGCCATGCCCTTGTGCACCACATCAGCCCCGAGCTTCATCAGGCCGTTGATCACGCGGAAGACGGAGTTCTCGTTGCCCGGGATCAGGGAGGAGGCCAGCACCACCAGGTCCCCGGGGGCGATCTGGATCCGGTGGTCGCCGTTGGCCATCCGGGCCAAGGCGGCCATCCGCTCGCCCTGGGAGCCGGTGGACATCAGCACCACCTGGTCGTCCGGCAGCTGGTCCACCTGCTTCAGGTCCACCAGGATGCCCTCGGGCACGTCCAGGTAGCCCAGCTGGGCGGCGATCCCCATGTTGCGCACCATGGACCGGCCCACGAAGCAGACCTTGCGGCCGTGCATCCGAGCGGCGTCCAGCACCTGCTGCACCCGGTGGATGTGGGAGGAGAAGGAGGCCACGATGATCCGCCGCTGGGCCCGGGCGAAGAAGCCCTCCAGGACCGGGCCGATCTCCTTCTCCGTGGTGGTGAACCCGGGGACCTCGGCGTTGGTGGAGTCGGTGAGGAACAGGTCCACGCCCTCCTCGCCCAGCCGGGCGAAGGCACGCAGGTCGGTGATGCGACCGTCGAGGGGCAGCTGGTCCATCTTGAAGTCGCCGGTGTGCAGGATGGTTCCGGCCTCGGTGCGGATGGCCACGGCCAGGGCGTCCGGAATGGAGTGGTTGACGGCCACGAACTCGCACTCGAACGGTCCCAGCCGTTCGGTGTCCCCCTCTTTCACCGCGAGGGTGAGCGGGCGGATCCGGTGCTCCTCCAGCTTGGCCTCGATCAGCGCCAGGGTCAGGGTGGAGCCGATCAGCGGGATGCCCGGCTTCAGGCGCAGCAGGTAGGGCACGGCCCCGATGTGGTCCTCGTGACCGTGGGTCAGCACGATCCCGACGATGTCCTCGAGCCGGTCGCGGATGTAGTCCAGGTCCGGCAGGATCAGGTCCACGCCGGGCTGGTGCTCCTCCGGGAAGAGCACGCCACAGTCGACGATCAGGATCTTCCCGTCGATCTCGAACGTGGTCATGTTCCGGCCGACCTCGCCGATCCCGCCCAGCGGGACGATCCGGCAGGTCTCCGGCTGCAGCGCCGGAGGGGTGGACAGGCCTGTGCCTGAGGACATGGGCGGTGTCCCCTTTCTGGAGTACGGTCAGAAGGTGATGCCGGCCTCCGCCAGGTCGGCCTTGATCAGGTTCTCCTCCTCGGTGGTGGCCGCCGTCAGCGGCAGGCGCACTGTGGAGGTGGGCAGGATCCCCTGCCAGTGCAGGACGGTCTTGGCCGAGACGGCGCCCTGGATGTGGCCCATCACAGCACGTTGGATCGGATCCAGGGCGAAGTGCTTCTCCCGGGCGGTGGCCAGGTCTCCGGCCAGGGCCGCGTCCACGAGCTCGCGATACAGCCCCGGGGCCACGTGGGCGCTCACCGAGACCACACCGACGGCGCCGAGCGACATCAGGGGCAGGGTCAGTCCGTCGTCCCCGGAGTACACCGCCAGGTCGGTCTGGGCCAGCACCTGAGTGGTGGAGTCGAAGTCGGCCTTGGCGTCCTTCAGTCCCTGGATGTTCGGGTGCTCGGCCAGGGCGATCAGGGTCTGCGGGTGGATGGGCATCACGGAGCGGCCCGGGATGTCGTAGAGCATCACGGGCAGGTCCGTGGACGAGGCGATGGTCTCGAAGTGACGCCGGATGCCCTCCTGGGAGGGCTTGTTGTAGTACGGGGTGACCAGCAGCAGTCCGTCCACACCGGCCTGCTGGGCCTGCCGGGAGAGGTGCACCGAGTGCGCGGTGTCATTGGTGCCGGTGCCCGCGATGACCTGGGCCCGGTCCCCCACGGCCTCGACGACCGCGCGGAACATCTGCACGTTCTCCTCGTCGGTCAGGGTGGAGGTCTCCCCGGTGGTGCCGGTGACGACCAGTCCGTCAGCGCCCTGGTCCACCAGGTGGGCGGCCAGCGCCTGCGCGGTGTCCAGGTCCAGTGCGCCCTCCTGGGTGAAGGGGGTGACCATGGCCGGGACCACGGTGCCGAAGGTGTGCTCAGAGCGAGCCGATGCCGAGGACGAAGAGGGTGCAGACATACCGAATACGTTACACGCGGGGCGCCCACTACCGTGGAGCCATGACACCTGCCGCCGCCCGCCCCCGCACCTCCTCCACCGGTGCAGCGCGGGCCCTGCGCGGGACCCGGCTGCGGGGTGTCGACGCCGCCCGGGGAATCGCCCTGCTGGGGATGATCGCCACGCACATCATGGCGCTGACGCGGGTCTCCGAGACTCCCGAGGGATTCTCGGTGGAGCCCACCTGGGTGGGGCTGCTCTTCGCCGGGAAGTCCTCAGCGCTGTTCGCCGTGGTCGCCGGCGTCGGACTGGCGCTGATGACCTCCACGCGCGGTGCGCCCGAGCGGGCCGGGCGCCCGCACCGGGGCCCTCGCCTGGCCTGGGACCGGCGCTATGTGGCCGTGCGCGCGGTGCTGCTGGCCGTCGTCGGGATGGCCTGTGGCCTGCTGGAGATGAACGTGGCCGTCATCCTGGTCCACTACGCCCTGCTGTTCCTGTGCGCCCTGCCGTTCCTCAGCCTGGGCGTGCGGGCGCTGGCCGGCTGGACCGTGGGCTGGGTGCTGCTCTCCCCCGTGCTGGCCGGGCTGATCGCGGTGGGAATGCGCTCGGCGGTGGGGGCAGAGGAGTACACACAGGGCTGGCGGCTGTGGTCCAATCCGACCTTCACCGATCTCCTCTCCCAGCCGGCCCTGCTGGTCTGGGATGTGCTGCTGACCGGGTACTACCCGGTGCTGCAGTGGGTGGGATACGTGCTATTCGGCCTGAGCCTGGGGCGCCTGCCCCTGGGCCGATGGGCGACCGGACTGGCCCTGGCGGTCGGCGGTGCGGTGGTGGCCGCCGGCGCGTTCGGACTCTCCTGGATGCTGCTGGCCCAGGAGGGCGTGCGTGCCGAGCTGGCCGAGCGGACCGGAGTGGCCGAGGACCAGCTCGACTCCCAGCTGCTGACCGGATCCCACCTGTCTGCCGAGGCGGTCCAGGGCGAGCCGCTGTGGTTCATGCTCGCCGCGCCGCACACCGGCACGCCGTTGGATCTGCTGCTCACGTGCGGCACTTCCGCCCTGGTGCTGGGGGTGTGCCTGGTGGTGGTGCGGGCCCTGGATGCGGTGCCGGGCGGGGTGCTGAGCTGGGTGGTCCTGCCGCTGGCCGGTGCCGGTGCCCTGCCGCTGACCCTGTACGTGGGCCATCTGATCGCCCTGGACCTCTTCGAGGAGCCCACCTTCGATTGGCCTCGGGTCTCCCTGACGATCGTCTACTGGACGGCGTGCCTGGTGATCGGCGCACTGGTCCGAGGGTTCGGCCGCCGTGGGCCTCTGGAGTGGGGCATGGGCCGGGTGGCCGGGACACTGGCCGGCCCGCGCCCGTAGGTCAGACCAATCGGGGCGGCTCAGCTCGGCTCAGCCGTGGAACATCCCGGCGGCGCGGCGCATGGTGCCCCGGGCGCGGGTACGGTCTCCGGAGGCGTCGTAGGCCAGGGCCAGGCGGTACCAGGACCGCCAGTCCTGCGGTGCGGCCTCGGCCTCGGTGCGGTAGATCTCGAACTGGGCATCGGCCGCTGCCCGGTCCACACGTCCGCCTGGCGAGCGGGGCAGGTCATCGGCAGGCAGTGCGCCCTCGGACTCCAGGGTGCGGCCCATCCGCTCCATGGAGATCCCGAATCGGATCTCGCGGTAGAGGGTCCACAGTCCCACCGCCACGACCATGAGCACCGCCACGCCCAGGGCCTTGGCCACCGGCTGGGGCGCCTGGATGAAGCCGATCGCGGAGAGGACGGCCACCACGCTGAACAGCAGCATCAGGGCGATCACCCCGGCCAGCCAGAGTTTGGTCTTCATCTCGTCCTCCCTCAGCCCAGGTCCAGGTAGCCGTCGAGCCCATAGGTCAGTCCGGGGCGTGAGGCCACCGTGCGCAGGCCCAGCAGCACACCGGGCATGTAGGCCCCGCGGTCGAAGGCGTCGTGGCGGATGACCAGCTGCTCACCGGGACCGCCGAGCATGACCTCCTGATGTGCCACCAGTCCGCGCAGCCGCACCGCGTGCACCCGCACACCGTCCACCAGCGCTCCGCGCGCGCCGTCCGGGTCATGCGTGGTGGCGTCCGGGGAGGACCCGAGCCCGGCCTCCGCACGGGATGCGGCGATCAGTCCTGCCGTGCGCACCGCCGTGCCGGACGGGGCGTCCACCTTGTCCGGGTGGTGCATCTCCACGATCTCCACCGACTCGAAGTACCGGGCGGCCTGCGCGGCGAAGGCGCTGGCCAGCACCGACCCGACGGAGAAGTTCGGGGCGATCAGCACCCCCACCTGCGGGTGGGAGTCCAGCTGCCGGCTCAGCACGGCGCGCCGGTCATCACTCCAGCCGGAGGTCCCGACGACGACGTGCAGCCCGTGCTCGACGGCGAAGGCCACATTCTGGGGTGAGGCATCCGGGACGGTCAGGTCCAGCACATGGGTGGCCCCGGCCTCCAGGATGGTCTCCAGGGGATCGGAGGATCCGAGCTGGGCCACCAGCTCCAGATCCGCGGCGCTCTCCACCGCCTCCACTGCCGGGCGGCCCATCTTCCCGGAGGCTCCGAGGATGGCCACGCGCGGACGGGAGGGGGTCTCAGCCGAAAAGGTCATGCCCTCCAGGATAGTTCTCCTGGAGGGCATGACCTGACGTGTTCAGCGGCGCGGTCCCGGCCTGGGGACCGTCACCGGGTCAGTCGTCGTAGGGGTTGCCGGGATGGTCGTGATGACGGTCCACATGCGTGGAGTGCTTCGGGTGGTGCTGGGCCTGCTGATCGGCCTGCACGGCGGACATGCGTCCGGTGTGCGTGAGCGAGGAGCCCACCACGTTGCCGGACTTCCAGTCCTCCCAGCCCTCACGACCGCGCATGAACTCCTCGACCTCGGCCTCGGTGGCGGTCAGCTTCGGATCGTGCTTAAGGTAATGACGCGTCTCGCGGGCGATCAGCCCGGAGAGGATGATCAGGCCCAGCAGGTTCGGCAGGGCCATCAGACCGTTCATCACGTCGGAGAAGTTCCAGACCACGGCCAGCGGGACGGTGCAGCCCACGAAGACGATCAGCGAGAAGATCACCCGGTAGGGCATCACCCCGCCGCGGCCGAACAGACGCTCCACGTTGCGCTCGCCGTAGTAGGCCCAGCCCAGGATGGTCGAGAAGGCGAACATGACCAGGCCCAGGGTGACGATCCAGTGGCCCCACTCTCCCGGCAGTCCGTGGGTGAAGGCCTCGCCGGTCATCGTCGCGGAGGCGTCCTTGCCCTGCTGCCACACACCGGTGGTGACGATGACCAGGCCGGTGCAGGTGACCACGATGATGGTGTCGATGAAGGTCTGGGTCATCGAGACCAGGCCCTGACGCACCGGGTGGGTGGTCTGGGCGGCCGCTGCGGCGATGGCGGCCGAGCCCATGCCGGACTCATTGGAGAAGATGCCTCGAGCCACGCCGTACTGGATGGCGATGATCAGCACCGAGCCGGTGAAGCCGCCCACCGCCGCCGTGCCGGTGAAGGCGTCGGTGAAGATCAGGCCCAGCGCGGCCGGGATCTCGGTGACGTTGGCCAGCAGGATGTACAGGGCGCCCAGGACGTAGAGGACGATCATGATCGGCACGAAGCCGGCGGTGACCTTGCCGATCGAGCGGATGCCGCCCACCAGCACGATCATGGTGAACACGGTCAGCACCAGGCCGGTGATCCACGGAGTGATGTTGAACGAGTTCTGCAGGTTCAGGGCGATGGCGTTGCCCTGGGTCATGTTGCCGATGCCGAACGAGGCCAGGAAGGCGAACACGGCGAAGGTCAGCGCCAGGATCTTGCCCAGCGGCCCCTTGATGCCCTTCTGCAGGTAGTACTGCGGACCGCCGGACTTCTCGCCGGCGGCGTCGGTGGTGCGGAACCGCACGCCCAGATAGGCCTCGGAGTACTTCGAGGCCATGCCGAACACGCCGGTCACCCACATCCAGAACAGGGCGCCCGGTCCACCGATGCCGATGGCCGTGGCCACGCCCACGATGTTGCCCACGCCGACCGTGGCGGCCAAGGCGGTGGTCAGCGCCTGGAACTGGGAGATGTCTCCCTCAGCGGTGTCGTCCCTGCGGCGCAGCAGACCCAGCTTCAGGGCCGGGCCGAGCTTGATCAGCTGCAGGAACCCCAGGCGGATGGTCAGGTAGATGCCGGTGCCCAGCAGCAGCGGGATCAGCAGGAAGGGACCCCAGACGAAGGAGCCGATGTCCCCCAGGGTCTTCTCTAGATTCTCCAGGAACAGGTCCATGGATGCCCTCATTCTCGAAGCCGCCGGAGATCTTCCCTCTGCCGGCGGCGTGGACGCTACGGTCCAGTGCGGAGTGGATGGGCGACAGCATAACCCGCGTCACATCTGCGGACCGACGATGACCGTGGCGCGTCGTGATGCGGCGAGCCGGCCGGCCACGTCACGCACCTGGTCCGAGGTGACGGCACGGATCCGCGCCAGGGACCCGTCCAGGTCGGTGAACTCACCGGTGACCAGCTCGGCCCGGCCCAGCCGAGCCATCCGGGAACCGGTGTCCTCCAAGGCCAGGACGGTGCCGCCGGAGAGCTGACCCCGCGCCCGGTCCAGCTCCTCCGGGGTGATCCCGTCCTGGGCGATCCGCTCCAGCTCGTCGGTCATCATGGCGGCCACCTGCTCGGCCCGGTCCGGGGTGCAGCCGGCGAACAGACCGAAGTAGCCCACATCAGAGTGCGCCGCGGAGAAGGAGTAGGTGGCGTAGGCCAGTCCACGCTTCTCCCGGATCTCCTGGAACAGCCGGGAGCTCATGCCCCCGCCCAACACGGTGTTCATCACCGAGAGGGCGAACCGGTCCGGATCCATGCTGTTCAGCGAGCGTCCGCCGACCAGCACCGAGGCCTGTTCCACCGGTCGGACCAGGTGGTGGACGCCCTCCAGCACCTCTGCCCGGGCAGGAAGGTGACTGCGCCGCTGCACCGGTGCGGCGTCGTCGGGAAGCTCCCATCCTGAGCGCTGGAGGGCCTCCAGGACCAGGCGGCAGACCTCGTCATGGTCCAGGCCGCCGGCCGCCGTGATGACCAGCTCATCCGGCCGGTACCAGCGGCGGTAGTGCTCCAGGACCTGCTCACGGGTGACGGCACGGATGGTCTCCGGGGTGCCGCCGATGGGCCGACTCAGCGCATGCCCGTCCAACACCTTCGCCGCCAGCGCCTCATGGGCCACGTCTGAGGGGTCATCGGCGGCCATGGCCAGCTCCTCCAGGATGACTCCGCGCTCGACCTCCATCTCCGTCTCGTCCAGCAGTGCGGAGGTGACCATGTCCGTGATGACCTCGATTGCCATGGGCAGGTCCGTGTCCAGGATGTGGGCGTGGTAGCAGGTGGACTCCTTGGCGGTGGCCGCATTGGACTCCCCGCCCACCCGGTCGAAGGCCGTGGCGATGTCCATGGCGCTGCGCTGATCGGTGCCCTTGAAGAGCAGATGCTCCAGGAAGTGGGTGGAGCCGTACCCTTCGGGCGACTCGTCCCGGGAACCCACGGCGATCCAGAAGCCGATGGTCACCGAGCGCTGCTCCGGCATGGACTCGGTCAGCACCCGCACGCCGCCGGGAAGGACGGAGCGCCGGACCTGGCCGGCACCTCCCTGGCCTGTCAGGGTGCCGGTGAAGTCTGTGGGGATGGGGATCGTCGGGCTCACCCGGGCATTCTGTCAGGGCCGACGACGCGGAGGGAAACCGAGCCTCGGAGCCCTCCGCCAGGAACGCCGAAGGGCCGGTCCCCGCAGTGCGGTGGACCGGCCCTTCGTGGTGATCAGCGGATCACCGTGCGGATCAGGCGTCCTGCTCGGTGGCGGAGCCCTCAGCGGACCCGTTGTCCTCGCCGGACTCGGTCTCCTCGACCACGGGAGCCAGGGAGAGCTTGCCGCGGTCGTCCACCTTGGTGATCTCCACCTGGATCTTCTGGCCCACGCCGACGACGTCCTCGACGTCCTCCACGCGCTTGCCGTCATTGATCTTGCGCAGCTCGGAGATGTGCAGCAGACCGTCCTTGCCCGGCGTCAGGGAGACGAAGGCGCCGAAGGTGGTCAGCTTCACCACGGTGCCGAGGTAGCGCTCGCCGACCTCGGGGACCTGCGGGTTGGCGATGGCGTTGATCGCCGAGCGGGCGGCCTCGGCGGCGGTGCCCTCGGTGGCGCCGATCAGCACGGTGCCGTCGTCCTCGATGGAGATGTCCGCGCCGGTGTCCTCCTGGATCTGGTTGATCATCTTGCCCTTGGGGCCGATGACCTCGCCGATCTTGTCCACGGGGATCTTCACCGAGATGATCCGCGGGGCGAACGGGCTCATCTCGTCCGGTCCGTCGATGGCGGCGTTGATGACGCCCAGGATGTGCAGGCGGGCCTCACGGGCCTGGGTCAGCGCGGCGGCCAGCACGGAGGCCGGGATGCCGTCCAGCTTGGTGTCCAGCTGGATGGCGGTGACGAACTCGGAGGTGCCGGCGACCTTGAAGTCCATGTCGCCGAAGGCATCCTCGGCGCCCAGGATGTCGGTCAGGGCCGCGTACCGGGTCTGACCGTCCACGGTGTCCGAGACCAGGCCCATGGCGATGCCCGCCACCGGGGCGCGCAACGGCACACCGGCGTTGAACAGCGAGAGGGTCGAGGCGCAGACCGAGCCCATGGAGGTCGAGCCGTTGGAGCCCAGGGCCTCCGAGACCTGACGGATGGCGTAGGGGAACTCCTCGCGCGAGGGCAGCACCGGCACGATGGCGCGCTCGGCGAGGGCGCCGTGGCCGATCTCGCGGCGCTTGGGCGAGCCCACGCGGCCGGTCTCGCCGGTGGAGTACGGCGGGAAGTTGTAGTGGTGCAGGTACCGCTTGGAGGTCTCCGGTGCCAGCGAGTCGATCTGCTGCTCCATCTTGAGCATGTTCAGGGTGGTGACACCCATGATCTGGGTCTCGCCACGCTCGAAGATGGCCGAACCGTGCACGCGCGGCAGGACCTCGACCTCGGCGGTCAGCTTGCGGATGTCCGTCAGACCACGGCCGTCGATGCGGACCTGCTCGGTGAGGATGCGCTGGCGCACGACCTTCTTGGTCACGGCGCCGTAGGCCTTGGCGACCTCGCCGCGACGGTCCTCGAACTGGGTGCCTTCGCCGGCCAGTGCTTCCAGGACCTCCTGGTGGTAGGCGTCCGAAGCGGTCTCGCGCTCCTGCTTGTCCCCGATCGAGAAGATCTCGGTCAGGCGGGCGGTGGCGTGCTGCTCGACGGCCTGGAAGACATCGTCCTCGTAGTCGTTGAAGCGGGGCACGTCCACCGGTGCCTTGGCGGTGCGCTGGGCCAGGTCTGCCTGGGCCTCGCACAGGGCCTTGATGAAGGGCTTGGCGGCCTCCAGGCCCTCGGCCACGACCTCTTCGGTGGGAGCCGAGGCGCCCTGCTCCTTGACCAGGGTCCACACGTCCGGAGTGGCCTCGGCCTCGACCATCATCACGGCGATGTCATCCCCGGCGACCCGGCCGGCGACGGCCATGTTGAACACGGCGTCCTTGAGCTGGGAGTGCTTGGGGAAGGCCACCCACTGACGGTTGCCGGCGCCGTCGTCGATCAGGGCCATGCGCACGCCGCCGATCGGGCCGGAGAACGGCAGACCGGAGAGCTGGGTGGACATGGACGCGGCGTTGATGGCCACGGTGTCGTAGATCTCGTCCGGGGCGATCGAGGTCACGGTCACCACGACCTGGACCTCGTTGCGGATGCCCTTGGCGAAGGCCGGGCGCAGCGGACGGTCGATCAGGCGGCAGGTGAGGATGGCGTCCGTGGAGGGACGACCCTCACGGCGGAAGAAGGAGCCGGGGATGCGGCCGGCGGCGTACATCCGCTCTTCCACGTCCACGGTCAGGGGGAAGAAGTCGAAGCCCTCACGCGGGGACTTGCCCACCGTGGTGGCGGACAGCATCGACGTCTCCTCGTCGATGTAGACCATGGCCGCGCCGGCGGCCTGCTGGGCCAGGCGGCCCGTCTCGAAGCGGACAGTGCGCTTGCCGTAGGAGCCGTTGTCGATGACGGCTTCGGCGAACTTGATCTCGGGACCCTCCATGGGTGGGTGTCCTTTCATCCGGCCCGCCGCAGCCACCACCCGGTCTTCGATCGAAGCCCCCGGACCTCGGGCCGGACCGACTCGAGGGTCGGCGCGGCGCGGAGTTCCGGAAGCCACTGTCGAGGACCGCGAATGGAACGGCTCCTGGCGGGCATCTGTGGTTGTTTCAGGTGATCCTGAGGTGGTCCTCAGGCGGGCAGAACCGATGCGGTCCTCCCCTGACAAGAGTAGAGGCGGCGGCCCGTCGGGGGAAAACCCGGGGACACGCCGCCTCTGCTGCGTCAGCGGCGCAGGCCGAGACGCTCGATCAGCGAGCGGTAGCGCTCGATGTCGGTGTTCTGCAGGTAGCCCAGCATGCGCCGACGACGACCGACCAGGGCCATCAGGCCGCGGCGGGTGTGGTGGTCATGCTTGTGCATCTTCAGGTGCTCGGTCAGATCGGAGATCCGACGGGAGAGCACTGCGATCTGCACCTCGGGGGAACCGGTGTCGCCCTCGTGAGTGGCGTACTCCTTGATGATGTCCTGCTTGACGGCGGGGTCCAGTGCCACGCTTAACTCCTTGCGAGTTGTACCGCGATCAGGGTGATCGGCCAGAGCCGACCGGCACCCTGCCACCGCGGACTGCAGCGGGCGCCAACCCTCCACTGTATCAGCACCGCTCCATGCGCCAGGCACTGGTGATGTAGGGCAGTTCGATCACCGCATCCTGGGCATGTCCCAGGTGCTCGTGCAGGTACCAGTCCAGATTGGCCCGCATCCGCTCGCGCACGGCCGCGGACGCCCGCAGATGGTAGGACCGGGAGGCCATCAGCTCGTGCATGCCGGAGGGCGTCATCGGCTGGGTCCACTGCCACCACTGGCCCTCGGCATCCCCGAATCCGTCACCGAACAGCGGAGGCCGCTGGGGTGGATGCACGTCTCCGGCATGCATGATCCGGGTCAGCCGGTGTACCCAGGGCACCGAGGTGTCCAACTGGTTGGCCACGATCCCCAGCACTCCCCCGTCCCGGCGCAGCAGGCGCCGCGCCTCAGCGGTCCCGGCCATCGGATCGATCCAGTGCCAGGCCTGAGCCACGGTCACCAGGTCCGCACAGCCCTCCGGCAGACCGGTCGACTCCCCCGTGCCCTCCACCACGCGCACCGCAGGCAGCGCTCGCGCCAGCACCTCGAGCATGCTCACGGAGGGGTCCACCGCCGTGACCTGCAGCCCGTGGTCCACCAGCAGCCGGGTGAACAGCCCGGTGCCGGCTCCCACGTCCACGGCGGTCCGTGCCCCGTCAGGACACAGGAAGGGCACGACGGCGGCCGGATAGGAGGGCCTGATCGCGTCGTAGCGCTGGCCGGAGGTCCGGAACGCCTCAGCGAGCCGGCGGCGGGAGTCCGCGGTGAGCCGGGGACCGCCCTGTGGCCGGGGCGGCACCGCAGGGTGCGCGGTGCTGGGAGCCGCGGGGCCGTCGTCGTGCTCTGGCCTGTCCACCGGGGCTCAGCCCCGGCTGGCCGGATCCGCCGAGACTGCGGACTCGGCATCCAGGAGGATCTGACGGGTACGCGCCACGTCATCGTCCATCTGCTCGATCAGCTTGGCGATCCCCTCGAAGGCCACCATGCCGCGCAGGCGCTGGACGAACTCCACAGCGACCTGCTGGCCGTAGAGGTCGAAGTCCTCGACCTGCTCCTGCGGACGGTCGATCACGTGGGCCTCCACCACACGGGCCACCCCCTCGAAGGTGGGGTTGGAGCCGACCGACACCGCTGCGGGCCAGCGCCGACCGGACTCGTCATGCAGCCACCCGGCGTACACGCCGTCGGCAGGGACCATGCCCTGGACCTCGTCGGAGAGGTTGGCCGTGGGGAAGCCCAGTTCACGCCCCCGGGCGAAGCCGTGGACCACCTCCCCGTGGACCTGGTGGTTCCGCCCCAGCACCTGAGCGGCCTCGGCCACGTCGCCGGCGCGCAGGGCATCGCGGATCCAGGTCGAGGAGCACCTCCGGTCCTCACCGAAGTCCTCGACGGCGATCACCTCGAAGCCGTATTCGGCGCCCAGCCGCTGCATGGTGGCGAAGTCTCCGGAGTTGTGCCGGCCGAAGCGGACGTCGTGGCCCACCACCACCACCGCCGCATGCAGAGCGTCCACGATCACCGAGCGCACGAACTCCTCCGGAGTCGCCTGGGCGAACTCCAGGGTGTAGTGGAGGACGACCAGCCCGTCGAGGCCGGTGTCGGCCAGCAGACGCGACTTCTCCCCGAAGGCCGTGATGGACTCGTGCCGCTCGAGCGGACGGTGCACCACGGCGGGGTGGGGATCGAAGGTGATGGCGACCGAGGTCAGCTCACGGGAGCGGGCGACCGCGACGACCTGGTCCAGGACGTGCCGGTGCCCGCGGTGCACACCGTCGAAGTTGCCGATGGTCACCACCGTGGGACCCAGGTCCTGCGGCACGGCGGCCAGTCCATCCCAGTAGTGCACGGAGGTCCTTCTTCGTCTCGAGGTCGCCGGCCGGTGGGGCCGGTCACTGCCACCGACCATTATCCACTCTCGCGGACACTCACTCATCCGCGGTCTGTTCAGGGACCCGTTCCTGGGTGTGCGGCCTGCTGTGCATCTCCGTGGCGAGAGCCTACTCTGGTGCCAGCCCGGCCCACCGGCCGGTTCCGACCGCCGCTGCACAGGAGGCACTCATGGCGAACCCGCAGATCAACGACCTCATCTCCCGCCTGCCGATCGATCAGATCGCCCAGCGCCTGGGGACGGACCAGCAGTCCGCTCTGGCAGCCGTCCAGGCCGCAGTGCCCTCCCTGGTGGCCGGCATGCAGTCCAACGCGAGCTCCCCTCAGGGCGCGCAGTCTCTGCTCGGGGCTCTCGGGCAGCACCAGGGCCAGTTCGGTGACGTCCCGGACCTGCAGCGCGTGGACGAGGCCGATGGTCAGAAGATCGTCCAGCATGCCCTCGGACAGAACACCGAGCCGCTGGCCCAGCAGCTCAGCGCCGCCGGGCCGGCCGGCATCGATCTGGGCGCCCTGGTGAAGAAGGTCCTGCCGATCGTGGCGCCCTTCGTGCTGGCCTGGCTGGCCGATCAGGTGATGAACCGCGGTGGCGCGGGTGCACCGGGCCAGAGCGCCCCCTCCGATCAGGGACAGGCATCCGGTGGTCTCGGCGGGCTCGTGGAGGACCTGATCAAGGGGGCCCAGCCGGGTGGAGCCGCGGGTGGCCCGGCCCAGTCGCCGGCGCCCGGCGGTTTGGGCGGGTTGGCCGGCGGCGGTCTCGGTGATCTGCTCGGGGGCATCCTGGGCGGCGGAGCGAAGGATGTCCCGCCGGTGCAGGCGCCCCAGGGCGGTCAGCTGGACCTGGGCTCCATCCTGGGCGGTCTGCTGGGTGGCCGCCGCTGAGCGGAGCGGTGCGGCCTGAGCCGGTGGTCGGCTGGTGGCCTGCGCCCGCTTCGGCCCCGTCGCCCCTCAGCGCGTGGGGGCGGGGCGGTGCGTGAGCAGCCAGGCCAGGCCGATCACCGGCAGCACGGCCGGGACGTAGCCGTAGCCTGCACCGAAGTGACCCCACACGGTCTCCTCCGCGAACAGACCCGGGTCCAGCACCGTCCACAGCCCGACGCCCAGGACGCCGACCAGTTCGATCAGCACCGCCACCAGGGACACGTGCCAGGCGGTGCGTCCAGAGCGGGCCAGGGAGAACGTCGCCACGATGTAGACGGCCGCGGCGAAGGCCGAGAGCAGGTAGGCCAGGGGCGCGCTGGAGAAGTCGGTCAGGATCTGGAACAGAGACCGGGCGAACGCCGAGAGGGCGAACACCGCGTAGACCATCACCAGGATCCGTCCCAGTCCCTGATTGCGCTTCACGGGTTCAACCAAGGAACAGCACCTGCATTCTGTGGAGCATCACGAACACCGTGGGTCCCACGGCGCCCATGACGAGGTTGGACCAGCGGGTCTTGTCCGTCACCGCCCAGAAGAAGGCGATCGGCGCGATGATCAGTGCCGTGGCCACGTACCCCCAGAACTCCCAGACGGGGCCGGACATGGTCTCGCCCCCGGCGGTGCGCACCGCCGCGCTGATCCCGTAGACCACCAGGAAGAGCTCGACGGCGACCAGCGAGAGGATCGAGGCATCGTCCGGGAAGGTGCGGATCACGGTCATGACCACGCAGATGATCAGCGAGAGGGCGCAGATGACGGTTCCGGCCCAGAACCAGCCGTCCAGGATCATCAGCGGGCTCCTTCCGGCGTGGTGTCGGCTCGAGATCCGGGCCCGGTGGAGGGGGCGAAGACGATCTGCGGACGGGCCACCGGCTCCCCAGCCCGCACACCGTCCTGGATGAGCGCGATGACGGCTCCCTCCGGTGTCTGCGCGGCCACCAGGGGGGCCTCGGCCTCGCCAGGAGCGACAGACCAGTCAGTGCGCTCTGCGGTGGGACCGATCGCGCGGCCGAAGGAGAGTTCGACGGCCTCCTCATGGCTGAGGTTGCGGACCGGGAACAGACCGGCGGCCGCAGCGGAGAGCTCCGTGGCGGTGAACCGCTCGGTCAGCTGATCCACGGTCACTGCATCGGCGATCTGGAACGGGCCCACGGCGGTGCGCCGCAGCGCCGTCAGGTGGGCTCCGGTGTCCAGGGCCTCGCCCAGATCCCGGGCCAGCGCCCGAATGTAGGTGCCGGACGAGCACTCCACGGTGACGTCCAGGTCCACGATCCGACCGTCCTCGGAGCGCCGGAAGTCGGTGAGCTCGAAGCGGTGGATCGTGACGGGACGAGAGGGCAGGACCACGTCCTCGCCGGAGCGCACGCGGTCGTAGGCTCGGCGCCCCTCCACCTTGATGGCGGAGACGGCCGAGGGCACCTGCTGGATGTGGCCGGTCAGATCGGCGATGGCGTCGAGCACGCGCTGTTCGGTCACCGCATTGGCCAGGCGCTCCACGAGGATCTCGCCGTCGGCGTCCTCCGTGGTGGTGGTCTGGCCCAGCCGGACCGTGGCCAGGTAGGTCTTGTCCGTACCGGTGATGGACGTCAGCAGACGGGTGGCCTTGTTGAACCCCACCACCAGCAGGCCGGTGGCCATGGGGTCCAGGGTTCCGGCGTGGCCGACCTTGCGGGTGCCGGCCAGCCGGCGGACCTTCCCGACGACGTCGTGGGAGGTCCAGCCGGCCGGCTTGTCCACCAGGACCAGCCCGGAGGACTCGGTGCCGGGAGCGCCAGGGGGCAGCTCCCGGCTCACCGGGGCAGGTCCTCGTCCCAGCTGTCGTCGCCTGCGCGCTCCCAGGTGGGCTCGGCATGGGCGTCGCGCTGGTCGGCGCCGGCGGGCCGCTGCCGCTCGTCGCCGTCGGACCAATGGGTGTCCGTCCCGGCCGCAGACGGAGCGGACGGGATCCCCGCGGCCTCCTCGGACGTCCGGTACGGGTCGGCCTCGCCGGCGAAGGCGGCGCCTTCGCGCAGTCGAGCGACCTCGGCGTCCCGCTCCTTGGTCTGGCGCAGGACCTCCTCCAGATGCGAGGCGGTCTCCGGAACGGTGTCCGGCACGAACTCGAGGGTCGGGACCAACCGGATGGTCAGGTTCCGACCGACCTCGTGGCGGATGGCGCCGCGGTTGGCCTCCAGGGCCTCCCGGGCGCCGTCCACCGCGGCGTCGTCACCGAACACGGTGTAGTACACAGTGGCGTGCTGGAGGTCGTTGGTGACCCGCACCTCGGTGACGGTCACGGCCTCCACCCGGTCGTCCTTGACCCGCTTGCGCAGGGCTTCGGCGACCAGCACCTTGATCCGCTGCGCGAGCCGGGCCGCGCGTGCCGGATCTGCCATGGTGCACCTTCCTTTCGTGGATGGGGTGATGTGTGCTGATGCTCCAGCGGGTCAGACCCGCGGCTTCTCCTGCATCTCGAAGGTCTCGATGACGTCGCCTTCCTTGATGTCGTTGAAGGAGCCCAGGCCGATGCCACACTCGTAGCCCTCGCGGACCTCGGTGGCGTCGTCCTTGAAGCGGCGCAGCGACTCGATCTTGAGGTTCTCGGCCACCACGTTGCCGTCCCGCACCAGACGGGCGGAGGCATTGCGGCGGATGAGACCGGTGCGCACCAGCGAACCGGCGATGCTGCCCCACTTGGAGGAGCGGAAGACCTCGCGGACCTCGGCCGAACCCAGCTGGACCTCTTCGTACTCGGGCTTGAGCATGCCCTTCAGAGCGGCCTCGATGTCGTCGATCGCGGCATAGATGACCGAGTAGAAGCGCATGTCCACGCCCTCCTTGTCGGCCAGATCTGCCACGCGCTCAGCCGGGCGGACGTTGAAGCCGATGATGATGGCGTTGTCCACGGTGGCGAGGTTGACGTCGTTCTGGGTGATGGCGCCGACACCGCGGTGGATGACGCGCAGCTGCACGTCGTCGCCGACCTCGATCTTCAGCAGCGAGTCCTCCAGTGCCTCCACGGCACCGGACACATCGCCCTTGATGATGAGGTTGAGGGTGTCGATCTTGCCCTCGGCCACAGCCTGGTCGAAGTCCTCCAGGGTGATCCGCTTGCGGCGCTTGGCCAGGGTGGCGTTGCGCTCGGCGGCCTCACGCTTCTCAGCGATCTGGCGAGCCGTGCGGTCATCCTCGGTGACCAGGAAGGTGTCGCCGGCCCGCGGGACGCTGGACAGGCCCAGGACCTGCACCGGACGAGACGGGGTCGCCTCCTCCACGGCATCACCGTTCTCATCGAACATGGCGCGCACACGGCCGTAGGCGGTGCCGGCGACCATGTTGTCACCGATCCGCAGGGTGCCGGACTGCACCAGGACGGTGGCCACGGCGCCGCGGCCCTTGTCCAGGTTGGCCTCGATGGCCACACCGCGTGCGTCCTTGTCCGGGTTCGCCGTCAGCTCCAGGGCGGCGTCCGCGGTCAGCAGGACGGCCTCCAGCAGCTGATCGATGTTCAGGTTGTTGCGGGCCGAGACGTCCACGAACATGGTGTCGCCGCCATACTCCTCGGGCACCAGACCGTACTCGGTGAGCTGTCCACGGATCTTGTCCGGGGACGCCTCGTCCTTGTCGATCTTGTTCACGGCCACCACGATCGGCACATTGGCCGCCTGGGCGTGGTTCAGCGCCTCGACGGTCTGCGGCATGACGCCGTCGTCCGCGGCGACCACCAGCACGGCGATGTCCGTCACCTTGGCACCACGGGCACGCATGGCGGTGAACGCCTCGTGACCCGGGGTGTCGATGAAGGTGAGGCGACGCTCACGGCCGTCATGCTCGAACGGCACCTGGTAGGCACCGATGTGCTGGGTGATGCCGCCGGCCTCGCCCTCGATCACGTTGGTGGAGCGGATGGCATCCAGCAGACGGGTCTTGCCGTGGTCGACGTGACCCATCACGGTCACGACGGCCGGACGCTTCTCGAGGTCCTCGCTCGACTCGTCGGCCAGCTCGGCCTCCAGGTCGATGTCGAAGGTCTCCAGCAACTCCTTGTCCTCGTCCTCCGGGGACACGATCTCGATCTTGTAGCCGAGCTCCTCGGCGAGCACCGCGAAGGTGTCCTCGTCCAGGGACTGGTTGGCGTTGGCCATCTCACCGAGCTGGAACAGCACGGTCACCAGCGCAGCCGCGTTGGCATTGATCTTCTCGGCCAGGTCGGAGAGCGAGGAGCCACGGCGCAGACGCACCACGGTGCCGTCGCCCTTGGGGACCTTGACGCCGCCGATCTCGCGTGTCTGCTGCTCCAGCTCCTGGCGCTTGGCGCGCTTGGACTTGCGCTGCTTGCCACGCGGTCCGCCGCCACGACCGAAGGCACCCTGGGTGCCGCCGCGGCCGCCGCGACCGCCACGAGGGCCGCCGCCGGCAGGCCCACCGGTCCCTGCACCGGGTCCGCCACCGGGACGGCCACGGCCGCCTCCGGGACGAGCACCGGCCGGGGCCGGCCGGGTGATGTGTCCCGGCATCATGTTCGGGCTGGGGCGGGCACCGCCGGGAGTCGGTGCTCCCGCACCGGCGGGACGAGGTGCACCAGGACGAGGGGCACCGGGACGCGGTCCTCCGGGACGCTCGTCAGGACGGCCCGAGCGCATGCCCTGCTTGGGTGCGAACGGGTTGTTGCCCGGACGGGGGCCGCCGGGGCGTGGTCCACCTGGGCGAGGTCCACCCGGACGCTCGTCCCGTGCAGACTGCTTCGAGGTGAAGGGGTTGTTCCCGGGGCGCGGGGCACCGGGGCGTGCGGTCGGCGCCTTGGGTGCGGCCGGGCCGGGCGTGGGCGCCTGGGAGGCAGGGGCCTGCGGGGCCGCCGGCTTCTCGGGCTGGGGCGCAGGGGCGGACTGCTCCGGGGCCGGAGCCGCCTCAGCGGCAGGCGTCTGCTTCTTCTCGGCAGTCGGCTGGGGGCCGGGCACCGGTGCTCCGGGCTTGGCCGGGCTGGCCGGTGCGGGCTTCTGCGCGGCAGGAGCCTCGGTCTTCGGCGCGGCAGGTGCCGCCGCAGCGGGCTTCTTCGGGGCCGGTGCCGCGGTGCTGGACTCTGCAGACTTCTTCGGGGCTGCGTCCGCATAGGCGGAGCGCAGCTTCTTGACCACCGGGGGCTCGATGGTGGATGAGGCGGAGCGAACGAATTCGCCCATCTCCTGAAGCTTGTTCAGCGCCTCTTTGGAGGTGATGCCGAGCTCCTTGGCGAGCTCATGGACGCGGACCTTGGCCACGGTTCTCCTGTTCTGGTCCGAACCGGGGCCGTGGCTGGAGCGTCTAGCTCCTGCCGACCGCGGCGGTGGACCGTTGGGTGTGTGCTCCGGTCGCCGGCAGGCCCCTGACGGGCTGCGCTGCGCGACCGATGGTCGAGCTGGGGGTGATGTTCATCGTCTGGCACTCATCGCTTGGTGCTCATCGGGTTTCCATCAGATCTCTGACCCGCTTTCGTTGTCGGTCGTCAACGCCGGTGTGTCCTGCTCCTCGGCGGTCATGGGCGGTGCACTCGTCACCGTCTGCTCGAACAGGTCGGTTAGGGAGTCGGTCTCCACGGGACCTCGGAAGGCCCGGTGGAAGGCTCGACGCCTCAACGCGACCTGCAGGCAGTCAGTGGCAGGGTGCAGCCAGGCACCACGGCCAGGGAGTCGACGGCGCAGGTCCACGGTCACGGATCGGGTCTCCGTGCTCGGGTCCAGCGCCAGACGCACCAGCAGGTTCTGATCCTCGCGGCGACGGCATCCGATGCAGGTGCGGAGGGGTGCTGACCCTTCAGTCGGAACTGAATGAGTCGGCATGGACCGTCCTGTGCAGGGGATGTGTCGTGCAGGGATCCACAGCAGTCTAGCCGCTTCCACGCCGAGTCGTCGCTTCTCGGCCCTGTGGAGGGGGCTCAACCCCTCACTGGGCAGACGCGCCGTCTCCGGTGATGTCGATGCGCCAGCCGGTCAGCTTGGCGGCCAGGCGGGCGTTCTGCCCCTCCTTGCCGATGGCCAGCGAGAGCTGATGTTCGGGCACGACCACGCGGGCCGAACGAGTGGCCTCGTCCACCACGGTGACGCTCGACACTTTGGAGGGGGACAGCGCGTGTCCGATGAAGGCGGCAGGGTCCTCAGAGTGCTCGACGATGTCGATCTTCTCGTCGTTCAGCTCGCTCATCACGGCCCGGACACGGGAGCCCATCTCGCCGATGCAGGCACCCTTGGCGTTCACGCCGGACCGCGTGGCACGCACCGCCATCTTGGTGCGATGCCCGGCCTCACGGGCCAGGGAGACGATCTCGACCGAGCCGTCGGCGATCTCCGGGACCTCCAGCTCGAACAGCTTGCGGACGAGACCGGGGTGGGAGCGGGACAGGGTGATGGAGGGGCCCTTGAGCCCGCGGTGGACATCGGTGACGTAGGCGCGCAGTCGGCGGCCGTGCCCGTAGTGCTCACCGGGGACCTGCTCCGGCGGCGGCAGCACCGCCTCCACCGATCCCAGGTTGACCTGGATCATGTACGGGTTGGTGCCCTGCTGGATGATGCCGGAGATCAGCTCGCCCTCCTTGCCCTTGAACTCGCCCAGGATCTGGTCGTCCTCGGCGTCGCGCAGGCGCTGGAGGATGATCTGACGCGCGGTCGAGGCCGCGATCCGGCCGAAGCCGTTGGGCGTGTCGTCGAACTCACCGATGGCCTGGCCGTCCTCATCGGTCTCCGTGGCCCAGATGGTCACGTGTCCACTCTTGCGGTCCAGCTCGGCGCGCGCCTGGGGCAGGGCGCCCGGAGACTTGTGGTAGGCCACCACCAGGGCCTGCTCGATGGTGGGGATGAGCTTCTCGAGAGGGATCTCGCGCTCCTTCTCCAGCATCCGCAGGGCGCTCATGTCGATGTCCAACTCAGGCCTCCGTGTCCGAAACGTCGTCAGCGGCATCCTGCGGATGCCGCCCATGCTGCGCGTCCCCGTCCTGGTGGGCGGGCGCGCCGTGGGTCAACTCTACCTGGATCGTCCCTGCCCCCAGTCGGGAGAAGGGCAGGCGCTCGGGGGCGCCCTCCTTGGCCGGCATGCCCTTCTTGGCGCCGGGGCGCACCGGAGCCAGCACCACGGAGTCCGCATCGGCCTCGACCACCCGTGCAGTGATCGGGTCCGCTCCGTCCACGGAGACACTCACCGTCCGGCCCACGTTGCGCCGCCAGTGGCGCGGATCGGTGAGCGGACGCGAGACGCCCGGGGACGAGACCTCCAGCTGGTAGGGAGACCTGCCCAGCTCCGGCAGGTCGTCGCCGGCCGCATCGAGCGCGGACGAGACCGCTGTGGCCACGGCGGAGACCGTGTCCAGGTCCAGCCCCTCGGTCCCCTCCGACCGGTCCACCACCACGTGCAGGGTCCGATGGTCGCCCTCGCCGGTCAGTCCACACTCCTCGAGCACCAGGCCCGAGCTCTCGACCGCGGGCGCGATGATCTCCTGCAGGCTGGACGGGGTGGTGGTCATCGTGGTCCTCCGAGACGGGTGGGCGATCAGGCTGATCCAGCCTAGTGGGTCAGGGCCTGACTCAGGCGGTCCACTCGACGAACAGGTCCCAGCCCAGCTTGGCGATCAGCACCGAGACCACGCAGAGGAACACGATCCGGATGAACCCGGCTCCCTGCCGGACCGCCATCCGGGCTCCCAGGTACCCGCCGACCATGTTGGACAGGCCCAGGATGAGCCCCAGCCCCACGAGGATGTGTCCGGAGGGCAGGAAGAAGGCGATGGCTCCCAGGTTCGTGGCCAGGTTGACGATCTTGGCCTTGGCCGAGGCCTGCAGGAAGTCGTAGCCGAGCATGGCCACCAGGCTGATCACCAGGAACGTGCCCGTGCCCGGTCCCAGCACACCGTCATAGAAGCCGATGATCAGACCGATCGCCAGGGCCGTGAGCAGGTGCCGCTGACCGGTGAAGCGCAGGGCCGCCGCACGGCCGAGCTGGGGCCGCGCGGCAGTGAACACAGCCACCCCGATCAGTGCCAGCACGATCACGGGCTTGATCACGGCGGCGGGCAGCAGCGTGGCCACGATCGCCCCGCCGAAGCTGCCGCAGAGAGCCACCACCGCCATGGGGATGGCCGTCCTCAGATCCGGACCGACCCGCCGGTAGTACGTGATGGTGCTGGTGGCCGTGCCGAAGACGGATCCCATCTTGTTGGTGGCCAGCGCCTGCACCGGGGTGATGCCGGGCACCATGAGCAGCACCGGCAGCTGCAGCAGTCCCCCGCCGCCGACCACGGCATCCACCCAGCCGGCCGCCAGGCCCGCCAGCACGACCATGACGATGGTCGCGACGGCGATGTCCTCGAGGCCGGTCACCTCAGCCGCGCACCACGGTGAGCAGGTGGTCCACGGCCTCGTTCAGGGCGATCTCTTCGGCCTGGCCGGTGGCCCGGTCCTTGACCTCGATCTTCCCCTCCGCAAGCCCTCGACCGACCACCACGATGGTGGGTGCGCCGATCAGCTCCGCATCGGAGAACTTCACTCCGGCCGAGACCTTGGGACGGTCGTCCAGGAGCACGCTCAGGCCGCGGGCCTCGAGGTCCTCAGCCAGCTGGGCGGCTGCGGCCAGGATCTCCTCGCCCTTGCCGGTGGCGACCAGGTGGAGGTCCACCGGTGCCAGGGCCCGCGGCCAGACCAGGCCACGGTCGTCGTGGTAGGCCTCAGCCACGGCGGCCACCGCACGCGTGACGCCGATGCCATAGGAGCCCATGGTCACCACGACCTGCTTGCCGTTCTCGTCCAGCACCTTCAGGTCCAGCGCTTGAGCGTACTTGCGGCCCAACTGGAAGATGTGGCCCATCTCGATGCCGCGGCGGGCATGCAGCGGACCGGAACCGTCCGGTGCGGGGTCGCCCTCGCGCACCACGGTGGCCTCGACCACGCCGTCCCAGCTGAAGTCGCGTCCGGCCACCAGTCCGAAGACGTGACGCTGGGGCTCGTTCGCCCCGGTGATCCAGGCCGTGCCGGGGGCGATGCGGGGGTCCACGAAGAAGGGGAGCCCGGTGGCCGACTCCGTGCCGAGCACCGGCTGGCCGTCCAGCTCTCCGGGGCCGATGTAGCCCTTGACCAGGCCCGGGTGACGCTTCAGGTCCGCCTCGGTGGCCTGCTCCACCGTCGGCTCGCCGACCACGCCCAGTGCCTCTCCGATCGAGGCCTCCAGGCGCTTGAGGTCCACGTCCCGGTCGCCCGGCACGGCCACCACGAACTGCTGCCGCTCGTCGCCGTCGAGCACCGCGGTGAGCACCACGCACTTGAGCGTGTCGGCGGCCGTCCACTCCCCCTCGGTCCGTGGGGCCAGCGAGTTCGCCACCTCCACCAGAGTGGCGATCGTGGTGGAGTCCGGGGTGTCCTTGACCTCGGCTGCCGGCAGAGCGGCCATGGCCGCCTCGTCCAGGGCGGCCGGGGGCACCGTGGTGACGGCCTCCACATTGGCGCGGAAGCCGCCGTCGGACTCCACGAAGGTGTCCTCACCGATCGGTGAGGGGTGCAGGAACTCCTCGGACTTCGACCCGCCCATGGCACCGGCCTGGGCCTGCACCGGCACGACCTCCAGGCTGAGCCGCTCGAAGATGCGCAGATAGGCCTCTCGGTGGTCGGCATAGGCCTGGTCCAGTCCGGCGTCGTCGACCGAGAAGGAGTAGGAGTCCTTCATCACGAACTCGCGCCCGCGCAGCAGGCCGGCCCGGGGCCGTGCCTCGTCCCGGTACTTGGTCTGGATCTGGTAGAGCGTGGTGGGCAGGTCCTTGTAGGAGGTGTAGTGCTCCTTGACCAGCAGGGTGAACATCTCCTCGTGGGTGGGGGCCAGCAGGTAGTCGGCCTCCTTGCGGTCCTGAAGGGTGAAGAGGGTGTCTCCGTACTCCTCCCAGCGGCCGGTGGCCTCGTAGGGCTCACGCGGCAGCAGTGCCGGGAAGTAGACCTCCTGGCCGCCGATCCGGGCCATCTCCTCACGCACGATCTGCTCGACCTTGGTCTTCACCCGCAGGCCCAGCGGCAGCCAGGTGTAGATGCCCGGCGCGGCCCGGCGGATGTATCCGGCGCGCAGCAGGAGCCGGTGGCTGGCGACTTCGGCCTCGGCGGGGTCGTCTCGCAGGGTGCGGAGGAAGAGGGTGGACATGCGCAGGGGCACGGGGACTCCGTTTCGGGTGGTTCTGGTACTGGGGTGGAGGGAGATGAGAGGTGCCGCCTGGGCCGACGGCTGCAGGTCAGCGTCCCAGTTCGGCGCGCAGCTCCGCGATGGTGGTCTGCCCCTCGGTCAGGACCTCGGCGCTGTCGGCCTGGCCGGCGTGCACGTACTGGTACAGGGTGTCGTCCTTCAGGACGTAGACCGTGGTGGTGGTGCTCTGGGTGGCGCCCGGCGGCAGCGTGGCCTCCTCCATCTCCACCTCGATCGTGCTGGTGTGGGCCAGCGCGTCGTCGGCGTCCTCCGCAGTGACCTCCTCGAGGGTGACCTCCGAGGTGGCCTTGAGGCCCTGGCCCATCTCCACGGTGAAGGTGGAGCAGGTCTGGGCGAAGTCACGGGCCTGGTCCAGCAGCTCCTGCCCCTGGGCGGCGTCAGTGAAGGTGACCGTGGAGAGGATCTGGCTGGACGGGGCCGCGGGATCCGTGGTGTCGGTGACCACCCCGCCGATCATCTCCGCGTCCTCCGGGAAGGACATCCCGGACTGGTCGGTGCCGCATTCGGCAGGGGTGATGGTCACGTTCTCCGTGAGGCCCTGCATCTGCTCGTTGGCCTGGCGCAGCTGCGCGGACGTGAGGATGTCGGCGTCCTCACCCATCACCGTCTGGATGGCCTGCTCGATCTCCTCGGCACCGGATGCCGATGCCGACTGCGACGCCGGTGCGGACTCCGATGTCGATTCCGTGGGGCTGGCGCTCTCGGTGGCCGACGGAGCGGCGGAGGTGGCGGCCGGCGAGGTCTGCTCCGGGGTGGGCGAGGCAGACTCGCCTCCGTCCCCGTTCCCGCCGCAGGCGGTCAGTCCAAGGGTGAGCACGCCGATCGAGGCTGCGGCGGACAGGGACCGAGTGAAGGTGCGAGGCATGGTGCCGTTCTTTCTCGTGGCGGGAATCGACGCTGGCACCGGACAGTGGCGGGGTGCCGCCCCTCCGGTGACTACCACGAGCATAGTGGCGTGGACCTCGCTCCGGCGCAGGTGCGGCCGATCCGGATCCGTGCCAGCTACATCAGGATCGTGGAGAAGGTGCCGACGCGGGTGAAGCCCACTCGCTCGTAGGTCCGCACTGCGGGCGTGTTGTAGGCGTTGACATACAGGCTCACCCGGGGTGCCACGGTCCGGGCATGATGCACGACGGCGGCCATCGCCGGGGCGGCCAGCCCCCGTCCTCGTTCGGACGGGTGGACCCAGACCCCCTGGATCTGGGTGCAGTCCCGGGAGACCACGCCCAGGTCCGCCTTGAAGCGGATCCGTCCGTCCGGGGCGGTGAGCACCACGGAGTGACCGCGCTGGATCAGCTCCTCGAGCCGCAGCCGGTACTGGACCGCCCCGTTGAGCAGGGGCGAGAACCCCAGCTCCTCCTCGAACATGGCCGCGGCGGCCGGCAGCAGGGCGGTGAACTCCTCCGGACGGGTGGGACGCACCTCCGGGTGGGGTGGGACCTGGGGCTCGCCCTCGATCACCATCAGGGGCTGCTCGTCCCGCACGTCCCGGGCCCGCTGGATCCCGGTGGACAGCTCCGACCAGATCCCCCGCACGGCCTCCTGCGGACCATAGACGGAGGCGAAGCGGCGTCGCAGCGGCAGCAGGGCCTGTCCGAACAGGGCCCCGATCCCCCGGTCCGCTTCGACCGGCACCACATTGGAGCCGGCCCAACAGGCCGCGGTGAGGCTCCCGCCGGAGCCTCCGGCCGTCGTCGGGCCCGCCTGTCCGTGGGGCGCGTCCACACCCAGGAAGAGAGAACCGGACTGCCGGGTCCCGGCCAGGCGACCGCCCTGCAGCAGGGACTCGACGAAGCAGTTGGCCACCGGGTCCTGCGCGGCGAGCGCCTGGAGCGCGGGGGTGTCCTCGTCTGTCAGGATGCGGACGAGGCCGCCCGTGGCGCGGCGGACGGAGTCGTCAGCTGACCGTGACCACGGGAGACCCCTGGGCAGGATCCTGTCCATCAGCGCCCTCCTCGATGCCGGACTCGGCGGCGATCCGCCGTGCCTCCTGCAGGAGAGTCTCCACGATCTGGTCCTCGGGGACCGTCTTGATGACCTCGCCCTTCACGAAGATCTGACCCTTGCCGTTGCCGGAGGCCACCCCGAGGTCGGCCTCGCGGGCCTCGCCGGGCCCGTTGACCACACAGCCCATCACGGCCACGCGCAGCGGCACGGTCAGGTCCTTGAGCCCCTCGGTGACCTCCTCGGCCAGGGTGTACACGTCCACCTGGGCGCGGCCACAGGAGGGGCAGGAGACGATCTCGAGCTTGCGCTCACGCAGGTTCAGCGACTGCAGGATCTGCAGGCCGACCTTGACTTCCTCCACGGGGGGCGCGGACAGGGAGACCCGGATGGTGTCCCCGATCCCCTGGGAGAGCAGGGCGCCGAAGGCCGTGGCGGACTTGATGGTGCCCTGGAACGCCGGTCCGGCCTCGGTGACGCCCAGGTGCAGGGGCCAGTCGCCGCGTTCGGCCAGCAGCTCGTAGGCGCGGACCATGACCACGGGGTCGTTGTGCTTGACGGAGATCTTGAAGTCCCGGAAGCCGTGCTCCTCGAACAGGGAGGCCTCCCAGACCGCGGACTCCACCAGGGCCTCCGGGGTGGCCTTGCCGTACTTCTCCAGCAGGCGGCGGTCCAGCGAGCCGGCGTTGACGCCGATCCGGATGGAGGTGCCGGCGTCGTTGGCGGCGCGGGCGATCTCGGCGACCTTGTCGTCGAACTTCTTGATGTTGCCCGGGTTCACGCGCACGGCGGCACAGCCGGCGTCGATGGCCGCGAAGACGTACTTGGGCTGGAAGTGGATGTCGGCGATCACCGGGATCTGGGACTTCTTGGCGATGATCGGCAGTGCGTCGGCATCGTCCTGGGTGGGGCAGGCCACGCGCACGATGTCACAGCCGGCGGCGGTGAGCTCGGCGATCTGCTGCAGCGTGGAATTGATGTCCGTGGTCTGCGTGGTGGTCATGGACTGCACCGAGACCTGGTGGTCCGAGCCCACGCCGACACTTCCCACCTTGATCTGCCGGGTCTTGCGGCGCGGGGCCAACACGGGCGGCGGGGCGGCGGGCATGCCGAGGCTGACGGGCACAGAGATCTCCTGACCTGATCGGGACTGGGTCGCCGTCCATCCTACGCGTGGACGGCGGACCGGAGTGGGGGTGGTGGGGCTTCGGTTCGCCCTCGGCTCACTGGTAGGACACGAACCAGGGCGTCGGGGTGACCTCGGTCATGGTCTGCTCCGGGGTGAAGGTGGGGCTGTCCTCGTCGATGAAGTTCTTCCAGCCCAGCCGCCACCCGCGCGGCAGGTCCTGCTTGAGCACGCGCCAGGTGTCCTGCTTCTGCTCCGGCGTGCCGTTGCCGTCCGCGTGCACCATGACCACCAGTCCGTCCGGGGAGGTGATCTCCTCTCGGTCCGGCAGCATCATCAGCTTGAACTGGTGCAGGATGACCAGCTTCTCCGGAAGGCGGTGCTCCTCCACCAGCTCGGCCAGCCACGCGGTGACCTGGTTGACCTCGGCGGCGCTGACCGAGCCGATCTGGCGCATGTGCCGTTGCCCGGGCTTCAACCGCCACTCCGGGTCCAGGGCCAGTCCCACATGCGGCATCACCAGCAGGTCTTCGAACATCTGCGCCTGGGTGAGGAAGTCCTGGGTGCCCGGCTGCAGGTCCAGCACCACGTAGGTGTCCGCCTCTCCGGCCTTGACCACCCACTCGGTGAGCCGTTCTCGCTCCACCGGCGTGGTGTAGTCCCCCGTGGGTCCGGGGGCTGCGGTGGCGATGGTGGAGATGATCTCGAAGGCCGGAATCACCGGCTCCTCGCTGAACGGCTGGTACTCGGCGGCCAGATCGGCGGCCCGCTCCAACGCGGCGTCGATGTCCTGCTCCCCGAGCAGACCCAGGGAGGAGGTCCCCGGCGAGCCGTAGAGCGCGATCATCCGGCGCCCGGGGAACAGGGTGGTCCCTCCCCCGGGCAGCTCCGGAACGGGTTCAGGAGTGGGGCTGGGGCTCGGTGTGGGAGAGGCGCTTCCCGACGACGGCCCCTCACCCGAGCCGGCCCCCTCACTGGAGGTGGGGCCAGGGGTGCAGGCGGCCAGCAGGGCGGCCACCGAGGTGGCGCCGAGCCCGCCGAGCAGGGTGCGGCGGTCGGTGCGGGAGGAGGACGAGGGTTCGCGGCCGCCGGTCAGGACTGCTCACCACGCAGGGCGGCCGCAGCGGTGCCGATGGCGCAGCTCCATTCGTGGATGTGCGCCTCGGTGAGGATGCCGTGGACGGCGAAGGGATCCTGGGCCAGTCGCGTGCGCACGTCCTCAGCGGAGGTGCCGCGCACCAGCAGCAGGGCCTGCTCGGGGTCGTCCACGTAGGCACCGGCGGCCACCATGTCCGCACCGAGCCCCAGCAGGAACTCGCGATGGGCCGGACGGTGCTCGTCACGCGCCGCGGCGGTGTCCGGACCGTAGACGTAGAGGACGGAGTAGATCTTCTGGGCAGGCTGCTGGCTCATGCCTCCACCGTAGACCTCAGCTCGCAGCCATCCCGCCGATTGTCGCCGTCGTGTCGGTCTGCGGGCGTCGGGCGCAGCTCAAAGCGACAGCATGGCGACAATCGGTTGCTGCACCACTGCACCGATCAGAACAGGCTGACCGGCTTGACGATGTCCGCGAAGATCAGCAGCACGCCCATCACCAGCAGCAGTCCGGCCACCACGTAGGTCAACGGCAGCGCCTTGGAGATGTCCGCAGGACGGGGCGTCGGCCGGCCCCGGGCCGTGGCCCAGGCCCGCTTGAGCCCGTCCCACAGGGCGCCGACCACGTGCCCTCCGTCCAGCGGCAGCAGCGGGATGAGGTTGAAGACGAACAGGGCGATGTTCAGTCCGCCCACCAGGCTGATCAGCGAGGCGACCTTGGACTGGAACGGGATCTCCTCGTGCACCGAGATCTCTCCGGCCAGCCGTCCCACACCCACCACGGAGATGGGTCCGTTGGGATCGCGCGGCGCATCCGAGAACGCCGCGTTGACCACCGCCACCATGCGGGCGGGCAGATCCAGGACCACGCGGGCCACGGCCCCGACCTGCTGGCCGACCTGACCGGGGACCTCGGTGACGGGCAGGGTCATGAACCTCTGCTGGGAGCCCATGCCGATGAACCCGACCTCGGTCATCTTCAGCTGCCCGGAGATGTCCCGCACCGGCAGCCCCAGCTCGTCCACCTCAGGTCGTTGGGTCAGCAGCGGGGTGATCTGGGTGGTCTGCTCCTGACCGTCCCGCACGAAGGTGAGCGTGGACTCCTGGCCGGCGGTGGCCCGGATCAGGCCGGTCAGCTTCAGCCAGTCCCGTTCGGCCAGGTCGGTGCCGTTGAAGGAGGTCACCACGTCCCCGGGGCGCAGACCGGCGGCGTAGGCCGGGGCCTGCGGGTCCTCGGGTTCGCAGTCCTGCTGCTCGGCCGAGCCGGCCCGCTGCTGCTCCTCGGCCGCCGAGATCACGCACTGGTTCACGCTGGCCACGGTGGTGGTGGCCTGGGTGGTGCCGAACATCGTCAGCACCACCCCGATCAGCAGCGTGCCCAGGATCAGGTTCATCAGCGGGCCGCCGAGCATGATGGTGATCCGCTTCCACACGGGCAACCGATAGAACAGCCGGTCCTCGTCGCCGGGCTGGAGCCGTTCGGCCTCCGCGGCCTTGGCCTCATCGGCCAGCTGCTGGAACATGCCGGTGCGGTTGGAGCGGACGGAGCCGTCCTCGGCCGGCGGGTACATCCCGATCATCGAGATGTAGCCGCCCAGGGGGACGGCCTTGAACCCGTACTCGGTCTCGCCACGGCGCCGAGACCAGATGGTGGGTCCGAAGCCGATCATGTACTGCGGCACGCGCACACCGAACAGCTTGGCCGGCACCAGGTGGCCGACCTCGTGCAGGGCGATCGAGACGGCGATCCCCACCGCCACCACGATCACCCCCAGGACGAAGAGCAGGATCTCCATCAGGCTGCTCCCCCGGTCCACCGGGCACGGGCGGCCTGCCGTGCCCAGTCCTCAGCGGCCAGCACCGCCTCCACGGTCAGCTCACCGGAGCGGTCCATCACCTCGGCCAGCACGTGCGCGGGCTCGTAGTCCTCCACCACGGCGGCCACAGTGTCCACGATCTGCAGGAATCCGATCCGCCCGTCATGGAACGCCTCCACCGCCTCCTCATTGGCCGCGTTGAACACGGCCATGTGGGTGTCCGAGGCCGCACTGGCCGCCTTGGCCAGCCGGACGGCGGGGAACGCCTCCTCATCCAGCGGCTCGAAGGTCCAGGTGGCGGCCTGGGTCCAGTCGCACGGCGCGGTGGCCCCGGGCACCCGGTGCGGCCAGCCGATGCCCAGCGCGATCGGCAGGCGCATGTCCGGCGGGGAGGCCTGGGCCAGGGTGGAGCCGTCCACGAACTCCACCATGGAGTGCACCACCGACTGCGGGTGCACCACGGGAATGATCCGCTCCAGCGGGATGTCGAAGAGCAGATGCGCCTCGATCACCTCCAGGGCCTTGTTGACCAGGGTGGCCGAGTTGGTGGTGACCACCTTGCCCATGTCCCAGGTGGGGTGGGCCAGCGCCTGCTCGGGAGTGACCTCGGCCAGCTCGGACCGCGAGCGCCCGCGGAAGGGCCCTCCGGAGGCGGTGACGATCAGCCGGGCGACCTCGGCGTGGGTTCCGCCGGCCAGCGCCTGGGCCAGGGCGGAGTGCTCGGAGTCCACGGGCACCAGCTGTCCGGGCGCAGCGGCATCCTTGACCAGGGCGCCGCCCACGATCAGCGACTCCTTGTTGGCCAGCGCGAGCACGTGTCCGGCGTTCAGGGCGGCCAGGGTGGGCTCCAGGCCGATCGACCCGGTGATCCCGTTGAGCACGACGTCGGCGTCCTCCCAGGCGGCGATCCTCGCCGCGGCGTCCGGTCCGGTGACGACCTCGGGGCGTGGCGCGGGGACACCGGCCTGGTCGGCGGCGTGCACGATGGCCGCCTGCAGCTCCTCCCGTGTGCCGACGGCAGCTCCCACCGCCTGGGCTCCGGTCGCCACAGCCTGGCGGGCCAACAGCTCCAGGTTCGACCCTCCGGCCAGGGCGGCCACCGTGAATCGGTCCGGCACACCGGCGATCACGTCTAGCCCCTGGGTGCCGATCGACCCGGTGGAGCCGATCAGGGTGACGCGGCGTGGGGAGGTGCCGGAGCCGTCGTCGGGCTGATGGTGCGGTGCAGAGGGGGCAGAGAAGCTCACCGGACCATTATGTCGGAGCCTCCTCGACGGTCCCTGGGGGCGCCCTCGGCGCTCGCGCCACCGTGCCAGACATGGCGGCGGCTGGAGGTCGACGGCCCGGACGGGCGCGGCGTCGACCTCCAGCCTCCGCCTGAGGACCGGGTCAGCCGGTCAGTGCTCCACAGCCTTCTCGGCGCCCACGCCGGTCAGCGAGCGCACCTCCATCTCGGCCTGCTTGGCGGGGTCCTCCCGGCGCCGGTCCAGCACGGAGCCTAGCCAGCCGAGGAAGAACGCCAACGGGATGGAGATCAGCCCCGGGTTCTTCAACGGGAACAGGGCGAAGTCCGCCCCCGGGATCATGGAGGTCTCTGTGCCGGACATCACCGGGGAGAACACGATGAGGATCAGCGCGGAGGCCAGGCCCCCGTACATGGACCACAGCGCGCCCTGGGTGGTGAAGCCGCGCCAGAACAGGGAGTAGAGGATGGTGGGCAGGTTGGCCGAGGCCGCCACGGCGAAGGCCAGGGCCACCAGGAACGCCACGTTCTGGCCCTGCGCGCCGATACCGCCCAGGATCGCCAGGATGCCGATCACCACCACGGTGCGGCGGGCGATCTTCACCTCCTTCTCCGGGGAAGGCTTCTCCTTGGCCAGCACGGAGGCGTAGACGTCGTGCGCGAACGAGGCCGCCGCCGTGATGGTCAGTCCGGCCACCACCGCCAGGATGGTGGCGAACGCCACAGCGGAGATCAGTCCCAGCAGCAACGAGCCGCCGAGCTCGAAGGCCAGCAACGGCGCAGCCGAGTTCACCCCGCCCGGGGCGGCCTGGATCCGTTCGGGACCGATCAGGGCGCCGGCGCCGTAGCCGAGCACCAGGGTGAACAGGTAGAACGCACCGATCAGCCAGATCGCCCACACCACGGACCGGCGCGCCTCCTTCGCGGTGGGCACCGTGTAGAACCGCATCAGCACGTGCGGCAGGCCGGCGGTCCCCAGCACCAGGGCCAGGCCCAGGGAGAGGAAATCCAGCTTGGTGGTGGCGTTGATGCCGTACTGCAGGCCCGGGTTCAGCAGGGCCTCGTTGCCGCCGGCGGTCGCCACGGCGTCCCCGAGCAGGGCGGAGAAGTTGAACCCGTAGAGGGCCAGCACCCAGACGGTCATGACGGCGGCCCCGGCGATCAGCAGGATGGCCTTGATGATCTGCACCCAGGTGGTGCCCTTCATGCCGCCGACCAGCACGTAGAGGATCATCAGGGCGCCGACGATCGCGATCACGATCGACTGTCCCAGGCGCTCGTCGATGCCCAGCAGCAGCGAGACCAGGGCGCCAGCGCCGGCCATCTGGGCCAGCAGGTAGAACAGGCAGACGGCCAGGGTGGCGATCGCCGCGGCGATCCGGACCGGACGCTGCCGCAGGCGGAAGGAGAGCACGTCCGCCATGGTGAACTTGCCGGTGTTGCGCAGCAGCTCGGCCACGAGCAGCAGGGCCACGAGCCAGGCCACCAGGAACCCGATCGAGTACAGGAAGCCGTCGTAGCCGTTGATCGCGATCGCGCCCACAATCCCCAGGAAGGACGCCGCGGAGAGGTAGTCGCCGGCGATCGCGGTGCCATTCTGGGTGCCGGAGAAGGACCGTCCGCCGGCGTAGTAGTCCGCAGCGGTCTTGGTGTTCTTCGAGGCCCGCAGCACGATCACCAGGGTGACGGCCACGAACAGCCCGAAGATCAGCATGTTCAGCCACGGCTCGCCCACATTGGTCCCGGCGGCGGCGGTCAGGAGGGTCGTGGTGCTCACCGGACCTCCCCCTCTCGGCTGCTCGCGCCCTGGGCCAGACGGTCCTCGAGGTCCTCCCGGATGGCCACGGCCTGGGGGTCCAGGCGGCGGTTGCTGAAGGAGACGTAGGCGGCGGTGATGGCGAAGGTGGAGACGAACTGGAGCAGCCCCAACACGATCCCGACGTTGATGTTTCCCCAGACCTTGATCGCCATGAACTCCGGCGCGTAGGCGGCCAGCAGGACGTAGACGAAGTACCAGACCAGGAAGACCACGGCCATCGGGAAGGCGAAGCTGCGCTGGGTCCGGCGCAGCTGGCTGAACTCCGGCGAGGCCTGGACCTGCTGGAAGTCGATCCCCGGCGGCGGGCCGGTCTGGGCAGAGTGGGTGGATGTCATGGCTTCCCTCCTGGAACCCGGGGACTCCCAGGCGTTCGGTGATGTGACGCAGATCATACTCTCACGCGATGTGCCTCAGTCCCGGCACATCGGCGCCTCACTCCCGTGTCGGCTCCTCAGCGGCGGCCGCGTGCCGACGCTGGATGATCCGGGCCTGCTGCAGGACCACCTCGTCCACCATCCGCCCGTCCAGCGAGAACGCCCCCACTGCGCCCTGGGAGGCGGCCGCCTCCAGGACCCGGGTGGCCCAGTCCACCTGGCCCGACGACGGCCGGTAGGCCTGGCGGATCACCGGCACCTGAGCCGGGTGGAGACAGGCGGTGGCGGAGAACCCGCAGGCCACGGCGTCCTCGGCCTCGGCGCGCAGCCCGTCGTGGTCGGCCAAGTCCAGGTGGACGGCGTCCACGGCGGCCTTGCCGGCGGCACCGGCGGCCAGCAGGATCTGGGCACGCGCGGCACGGGTCACATCCCGGTACTGACCGGCCCGGTCATGCTCGTGCGGGAACCGGCTGGAGAGTCCGCCGAGGGAGGCGATCAGGTCCTCGGCGCCCCACATCAGGGCCACCACGGGCTCGGTCTGGGCGATGTCCGCGGCCTCGCGCACTCCCAGTGCGGTCTCACACAGGGCGATCACGCGGTACCCGTGGAGGGAGTCCAGCTGCTGCGCGGACTCGGCCTTGGCCAGCATCACGGTGGTGTACTCGGTGCGGGTCAGGGCCTCCAGGTCCTCGGCGAAGTCCTCGGTCCCCACCGGGTTCACCCGCACGATCGTCCGCGCCGGGTCCAGCGGGGTCTCCACCAGCGCCTGGCGGGCGGCCGGGCGGTCCGCCGGCAGCACGGCGTCCTCGAGGTCGATGATCACCGCATCGGCTCGTTCTGCGGCCTTGGCGTAGCGGTCCGGACGGTCGGCCGGGACGAACATGATCGCCGGGCCCAGCTCGAAGCTCGGGTGAGGGGCGCTCATCAGGTGCGCTCCGTCGTCGGGCCGGACTCCTGGGAGCTCTGCTGACCGTGCTTGCGGTGCGACTCGGCGCTGGTCCACATCAGGCAGGTGCGGCTGGCCTCGGCCACGACGGTCCCGTCCTGGTTGCGGCCGGTGTGGGCCAGGGTGACGATCGACTGGCCGGGCCGGGAGGAGGAGGGCCGGATCTGCACGATCTGCGTCTCGGTGTAGAGGGTGTCCCCGGCGAAGACCGGCGCCGGGAAGCGGATGTCCCCCAAGCCCAGCTGGGCCACCAGGGTGCCCTGGGTCAGCTGGCCCACGGACTGGCCGACCATGGTGGCCAGGGTGTGCATGGAGTTCATCAGCCGCCGGCCGAAGGGCTGCCGCGCGGCCTCGGCCTCGTCCAGGTGCAGGGCCTGGGTGTTCATGGTCAGCGTGGTGAACAGGACGTTGTCCGCCTCGGTCAGGGTGCGCCCGGGACGGTGGGCGTAGACATCGCCCTCGGTCATCTCCTGCGCATACAGGCCGCGCTGCTCGATCCGTGCCATCGGTGTGTCTCCCTCAGAGTCCCAGGTCGCGGGCGATCAGCATCAGCTGCACCTCAGTGGTGCCCTCGCCGATCTCCAGGATCTTGGAGTCACGGTAGTGGCGGGCCACCAGCGACTCGTTGACGAAGCCGTACCCGCCGAACACCTGGGTGGCGTCGCGGGCGTTGTCCATGGCGGCCTCGCCGGCCACCAGCTTGGCGATCGCCGCCTCGGTCTTGAACGGCTGGCCGGCCAGCATCTTCGCCGCCGCCGCGTAGTACGCCAGGCGGGCGGTGTGCACGCGGGTCTGCATGCGGGCGATCTTGAACTGGATGGCCTGGTAGGACCCGATGTTCCGGCCGAAGGCCTGACGCTCCTTCGCATACCGCACCGAGGCCTCCACGCAGCCCTGCGCGGCACCGGTGGCCAGGGCGGCGATCGCGATCCGGCCCTCGTCCAGGATGGACAGGAAGTTGGCGTAGCCGCGGCCCCGCTCGCCCAGCAGGTTCTCCTCCGGCACCCGGGCGTCCTGGAAGGAGAGCGGGTGGGTGTCCGAGGCGTTCCAGCCGACCTTGTTGTAGGCCTTCTCGGCACGGAAGCCGGGGGTGTCCGTGGGGACCAGGATGGTGGAGATCTCCGGCTTCATCTGACCGTCGCGGCCCTCCCGCTGGCCGGTGACCGCGGTGACGGTGACCAACCGGGTGATGTCCGTGCCGGAGTTGGTGATGAACTCCTTGGAGCCGTTGATCACCCAGTGACCGTCCTCCAGCCGGGCGGTGGTGCGGGTGCCCCCGGCGTCGGATCCGGCACCGGGCTCGGTCAGGCCGAAGGCGGCGAGCGCCTGGCCGGAGGTGAGCTGGGGCAGCCACTGCTCCTTCTGGGCCTGCGTGCCGAAGCGGTAGACGGGCATGGCCCCGAGGGAGACACCGGCCTCCAGGGTGATGGCCACGGACTGGTCCACCCGGCCCAGCTGCTCCAGAGCCAGGGCCAGGGCGAAGTAGTCCCCGCCCATGCCGCCGTGCTCCTCGGGGAAGGGCAGGCCGAACAGGCCCATCTCCCCCATCTGGCGGATCACCTCGTAGGGGAAGGTGTGGGTCTCGTCGTGGTGGGCGGAGACCGGGGCCACCACCTCGTCGGCGAACTCGCGGACGGTGTCCGAGAGGGCCTGGTAGTCCTCGTCCAGTTCCAGATTCATGGGTGCCTCCTGGGCGGTGGTTCTCAGGGCGAATGCGGGGTGTGCAGTGGGGTGGTGCAGAGAGGTGCGGGGCTCGGTGTCAGACCGAGCCGTCCGCGGGCTGGACGGTGGCCAGGACCTGTCCCTTGCTGACCTGCTCGCCCACGCTGACATGGACGCTGACGGTGCCGTCCACACTGGCGGTCACGGGGTACTCCATCTTCATGGCCTCCACCCCCACCAGGGTCTGGCCGGCGGTGACGGTGTCTCCGTCCGCCACGGCCAGGGAGACGACGGTGCCCGGCATCGGGGAGGTGGCCTCGGGACCGCCCGGACCGGCCCCTCCCCCGGCGGTGCCCAGTGCTCGGCGCACTCGGTCCTGACGGGTCAGTGCCGTGGCGGTGAAGCTGTGCCCGCCGTGCGAGACGTGGGCGGCCGGTCTGCCGTCGACGGTCCCCAGGCGGACCTCGGGTTCAGTCGCTGTGCCTGCACCGTCCTGGCCGCCCGGCACACCCTCGGCAGGGACCTGCACGGCCTCGCCGTCGATCTCCAGCCAGCGCTCCGCGGAGACCCGGCCGGTGGCCCGCCAGCCGTCCAGTCGCCACGCCCCGCTCAGGTGACCCGAGGCCGAGCCGAGCCGGGCCTGCGCCGGTGCGTGGCCGTCGTCGGGAGCTGCGTCCTGGACGGCTCCGCCGAGGGACCGTGCCGCGGACTGCAGGGCTGGACCGGTGGGCTGCGGGGTGATGAACGGGTCGCGCTCGTCCAGGAAGGTGGTGTGCAGGCGACCGGCGGACACGTCCGGGTCCGCGATCAGCTCACGCAGGTACGGGATGTTGGTGGTCAGCCCCAGCACGGCGGTGTGGGCCAGGGCCTGGTCCAGCCGAGCCAGTGCCTCGGCACGATCGGCGCCATGGGTGATCACCTTGGCGATCATGGGGTCATAGTGTGAGCTGACCTCGCCCGGTCCGTCCAGCGAGCTGTCCACGCGCACGCCCGGGCCGGAGGGAAGCACGACGTCGGCCACGTCACCGACCGCGGGCAGGAATCCCTGGGCAGGGTCCTCGGCATAGACACGGGCCTCGATCGCATGGCCCTCCAGGGTCAGATCAGCGGAGGCGAAGGGCAGGGCCTGGCCGGCGGCGATGCGCACCTGCCATTCCACCAGGTCCAGCGGGTCTCCGTTCCAGCGGATGACCTCCTCGGTCACGGGGTGCTCGACCTGCAGGCGGGTGTTCATCTCCATGAAGAAGAACTCCTGAGGGTTCTCATCTGAGACCAGGAACTCCACCGTCCCCGCTCCCAGATACTGCACCGACCGCGCGGCGTCCACGGCGGCCTGCCCCATGCGCTCGCGCAGCTCCGGACCGTCCGGAAGGTTCTCGAACAGCGGCGCGGGGGCCTCTTCGATCACCTTCTGGTGGCGGCGCTGCAGGGAGCACTCGCGTTCGGCCAGGTGCACCGCGTGCCCCGGGGAGTCGGCCAGGACCTGGACCTCGATGTGCCGTGGCCGCCGGACCAGACGTTCCAGGAACAGGGTGTCGTCGCCGAAGGCGCTGCGGGCGGTGCGTCGGGCGCTGGCCAGGGCCTCCGGGAGCTGCTCGGCGCTCTCGACGGCGAACATGCCCTTGCCGCCGCCTCCGGCCGAGGGCTTGATCAGCAGCGGGAACCCCACGTCCTGGGCGGCGTCCAGCAGCTGCTGATCGCTCAGTCCCGGCTCGGCGATGCCGGGGACCACCGGGACGCCGTGGGCGGTGACGTGCTGCTTGGAGCGGATCTTGTCCCCCATGGCGTGCAGAGAGTCCACGCTGGGGCCGATGAAGGTGATCCCGGCCTGGTCCAGGGCGCGCGCGAAGTCCACGTTCTCCGAGAGGAAGCCGTAGCCGGGATGGACGGCCTGGGCCCCGGAACGGCGGCAGGCCTCGATGACCGCGTCGATGTCCAGGTAGCTCTGGGCGGCCGGGGCCGGCCCCACCCGCTCGGCGTGATCGGCCTCACGGACGTGGAGTGCCTCGGTGTCCGCATCCGAGTGGATGGCCACCGAGCGGATCCCCAGGCGGCGCAGGGTGCGGATGATGCGCACGGCGATCTCGCCGCGATTGGCCACCAGGACGGTGTCGAAGAGGGGCTGGACGTCGGCGCTCACAGGGCTCACATCACTCACAAGGTCGGCAGGGCTGTTGGGGGTCTGGGTCATCGGAGCTGCACCGGTCACATGCGGAACAGGCCGAAGGAGGTGTCCGGCAGCGGTGCCCGGGACACCACATCCAGGGCCATGCCGAGCACGCGGCGCGTGTCCGCGGGGTCGATGATGCCGTCGTCCCAGAGACGCGCCGTGGAGTAGTAGGGGTTGCCCTGGTGCTCGTACTGCTCACGGATGGGCGCCTTGAACTGCTCCTCGTCCTCGGCACTCCAGGACTGCCCACGCCCGTCGTACTGGTCGCGCTTGACCGTGGCCAGCACAGAGGACGCCTGGTTGCCGCCCATCACGGAGATGCGCGCGGCCGGCCACATCCACAGGAACCGGGGCGAGTACGCCCGCCCGCACATCGAGTAGTTGCCGGCCCCGAAGGATCCTCCGATCACCACGGTCAGCTTGGGCACCCGGCAGGTGGCCACGGCGGTGACCATCTTGGCCCCGTGCCGGGCGATGCCGCCGGCCTCGGCGTCCCGACCGACCATGAATCCGGAGATGTTCTGCAGGAACAGCAGCGGGATCCCGCGCTGGTCGCAGAGCTCGATGAAGTGAGCCCCCTTCTGAGCCGACTCAGAGAACAGCACGCCGTTGTTGGCCACGATCCCCACCGGGTGGCCGTGGATCGAGGCGAAGCCGGTGACCAGAGTGTCCCCGTAGGAGGCCTTGAACTCATGGAAGTCGCTGCCGTCCACCAGTCGGGCGATGACCTCATGGACGTCATAGGAGGCGTTCACATCCGTGGGGACCGCCCCGTAGAGGTGCTCGGGGTCCACCGCCGGTTCGGCGTACTGCTGGGCCACCGCCCATGCGGCCTCCGGGGTGGGCGGGAGCGTGTCCACGATGTCCCGGACGATCTCCAGTGCGTGGTCGTCGTCCTCGGCCAGGTGGTCCACCACGCCTGAGACCTCGGCGTGCAGCTGACCGCCACCCAGCTCCTCGGCAGTGACGACCTCACCGATCGCGGCCTTCACCAGCGGCGGCCCGCCCAGGAAGATGGTGCCCTGGTTCCGCACGATCACCGTCTCGTCGCTCATCGCGGGGACGTAGGCGCCACCGGCGGTGCACGAACCCATGACGCAGGCGATCTGAGGGATCTTCGCCGCGGACATCTGGGCCTGGTTGAAGAAGATGCGGCCGAAGTGCTCGCGGTCCGGGAACACCTCGTCCTGCTGCGGCAGGAACGCCCCGCCGGAGTCCACCAGGTACAGGCAGGGCAGCCGGTTCTCCAGGGCGATCTCCTGGGCGCGCAGGTGCTTCTTGACCGTCATCGGGAAGTAGGTGCCGCCCTTGACCGTGGCGTCGTTGCAGACCACCATCACCAGCCGACTGCGCACCACGCCGATGCCCGCGATCACGCCGGCGGCGGGTGCGGCGTCGTCGTACATGCCGTGGGCGGCCAGCGCACCGATCTCCAGGAACGGCGAGCCCTCATCCAGCACGCGGCGCACCCGGTCCCGGGGCAGCAGCTTGCCGCGCTGGACATGCCGGTCGCGGGAGGACTCGGGGCCTCCGAGCGCGGCGGTCTCCAGACGCCGGTGCAGGTCCTCGGCCAGCTCCCGCTGAGCTCGGTCGTTGGACCGGTACTGGTCCGAGGACGGGTCCACCGTGGAGGACAGCACCGTCAGCGTGGTCGTCATGCCTGGTTCCGCCCGTCCTGATTCAGTGAATGATTCTTAACCGAAGTCACGCCGCCAGCGTAGGTGTGTGACATCACAGGTGTCAACGCAATGCCCCGCCAGACAGACCGCAGCCCCGTGATCCCGGACGATCATGGACACCCATCACCCAGAGGACTACCGTGGTTCCAGTTATCAGTCGATAACTGGAACCACAGGAACGAGGTTTGACATGCTCACCGGATCCTTCCGCGACCTGCAGGTCGGACAGGTCCAGGGCTCGCGGTCCAAGGTCCTCTCCCAGGACGTGATCGAGGCCTTCGCCGAGATCAGCGAAGACCGCCACCCCCTGCACCTGGATGAGCAGTATGCCGCCGACCATCGCTTCGGCCGCCGGATCGCCCATGGGGCACTGCTGATCTCCACGTTCCTGGGCCTGGTCGAGCTGGATCCGCGTCATTTCGTGGCGTTCTACGGGATCGATCGGCTCCGTTTCATCGGCCCGACCTTCTCCGGGGACACCATCCACGCCGAGACTGAGGTCGTCTCCATCGAGCCGCGTCCCCGTGACGGCGGGGAGCCCGAGTCGGCCGTCGTGACCTACACCGCCACGGTGTTCACCCAGCGGGACGAACCGGTCATGGTCGGCCAGTTCAAGATCCTCGCCCACTGAGCCCGCCCGCCCCACCTCGGAGACGCACCATGCCCGCACAGCCTCAGCCCTGGTGGCAGGACCTGGACACCACACCCTTCCACTGGCGCATCCCCCAGCAGTTCAACATCGCCACGGCCTGCCTGGAGACCGCCGACCCCGAGGACCTCGCCCTGGTGGTGGCCACCGAGGACGGCCACCGCGAGACCACCTTCGGCCAGCTGCGCACTGAAACGCTGAGGCTGGCCCGGTGGATGCAGCAGGCCGGGCTGGAGCGTGGAGATCGGGTCGCCGTGCTGCTGCCCCAATGCCGCGAACTGGTGACCATGCATCTGGCCGCCTACGCGGTGGGCCTGGTGGTGGTCCCCCTGACCGTGAAATTCGGTCCCGACGCGGTGCGCTTCCGCCTCCAGGACTCCGGCAGCCGGACCGTGGTGCTCAGCGCCGCCGACCTGGACCGGTTCCAGGATGCGCTGGGGTCGTGCCCCGAGCTGGAGACGGTGGTGCTCACCGGCACCGACCTCCCGCATCATGGACACCTCAGCTATGACCAGCTCGTGGCCGAGCATGAGGAGGCAACCGACTACGGACGGACGTCGGCCGAGGATCCGGCGCTGATCATCTACACCTCCGGGACCACCGGCAACCCGAAGGGGGCTCTGCACCCGCACCGCGTGCTCGCCGCCCATCTGCCCGGCGTGCGGATGACCCACGAGGCCTTTCCCCAGCCTGATGACCGCATGTGGACCCCGGCCGAGTGGGCCTGGATCGGCGGACTGCTGGATGTGCTCTTCCCGAGCCTGGCCTGCGGCGTCCCCGTGGTCGCCTCCACCGTGAAGTTCTCCCCCGAACTGGTCCGGCGACTGGTCGAGGAGCTCGGTGTGCGCAACGCCTTCCTGCCGCCCACCGCCCTGAAGCAGCTGCGGGCCTACGGACTCTCCCTCGGTGATCGGCGTCCCCGGACGGTGACCTCCGGCGGTGAGGCCCTCGGAGAGGAGCTGCAGGCCTGGGCGCGGGAGCACCTGGGCGTGCACGTCAATGAGTTCTACGGCCAGACGGAGATGAACATGGTCGTCGGCCAGGACCGCTCCAGCTGGGATCCGGCCCCCGGCAGCATGGGCCGGGCCGTCCCCGGGTTCACGGTGGCCGTGCTGGACCCCCTGGGCGAACCCCAGCCGCCGGGCGAGGTCGGCGAGCTCTGCGTGCAGACACCGAATCCCGGCGAGTTCCTCGGCTACTGGAACCAGCCGGAGAAGACGGCCGAGAAGTACCTGAACGGCCATCTGCGCACCGGGGATCTGGGCAGCATGGACGACGACGGCCACCTCACCTTCCACGGGCGGGTGGACGATGTCATCTCCTCGGCCGGCTATCGGATCGGACCGGGTGAGATCGAGGAGTCCCTGATGTCCCACCCTGCCGTGGTCCAGGCCGCGGTGATCGGCCTTCCCGATCCGGACCGGGGCGAGGTGGTCGCCGCCTACCTGGTCCTGCGCGAGGACACCGAGCCCACGGACGAACTGCGGGAGGAGCTGCGGCAGCACGTCAAGCACCGTCTGGCGTTCTACCAGTACCCTCGCGTTATCGAGTTCCGCGACGAGCTGCCGATGACGCCCACCGGGAAGATCCAGCGTCGGCTCCTGCGTCAGACCTGACCGGCCGACCCGCTTCCGCCGCCCCACCGACGAGACGAGACACCGTGCCCCAGGCCCTGCCCGCCGACGCCTCCACCCCGCGTGCCGCCGCCAAGGCTGACCGACGCCAAGCCCTGCTCGCGGCCGCCGAGCGGCTCTTCGCCGAGCACGGGTATGAGGGGGTGCGCCTGGAGGACCTGGGAGCGGCCTGTGGGATCAGCGGACCGGGGATCTACCGTCATTTCTCCGGCAAGTCCGCCGTGCTGGGCACCCTGCTGGTGCGGGTGAGCCAGGACCTGCTGGACGGCGGGGAGCAGATCGAGCAGGAGGCCGAGCGGCTGGATCTGCCGCCGGAGCAGGTCCTGGCCCGGCTGACCACCTTCCAGACCGACTTCGCGTTGGACCACCGGGACATCATCACGGTCCAGTGGCGCGAGCGCCGCCACCTGGATCCTCCGGACGCCCGCGAGGTGTCCCGCCTGCAGCGGACCTACATCGCCGTCTGGGCCCGTCAGCTGCTGCGTCTGCACCCCCACGAGGATCAGGCCACGGCCGTCTTCCGCGCCCAGGCGGCCTTCGGACTGATCAACTCGACCCCGCACTCGGTCCGCCGCTCCCACACCGACCGGGCCGGTCGTCGTCGTCTGCTGGCCGAACTGGCCCTGGCGGCGCTGGTGCACCCCGGCACCCCGTAGAGTGGCACCAACCACAGTGTCCGATCGGCTTGGCCTGATCGACCACCCCCCGGTAGTGACGAGGAGGTCACCGACCCGTGCAGCTGCGTGAAGTCCGCACCGAGGATCTCGACTGTTTTTTCGAGCATCAGCAGGATCCCGAGGCCAACCTGATGGCCGCCTATGCCGCCCGCAACCCCAGTGATCGCGGTGTCTTCGACTATCACTGGTCCCGTCTGCTGCGTGACGAGGACACGATCGTGCGCACCATCGACCAGGACGGCGAAGTGGCCGGCGCCGTGCTCTGCCAGTTGGTGGACGGCGTCCCGGAGCTCTCCTTCTGGACCGCACGTCCGTTCTGGGGCCAGGGCATCACCACCGCCGCCGTGGACGCGTTCCTGGCCGAGTACCCCCAGCGCCCCATCACGGCGCGGGTCCCGGCGGACAACATCGGCTCCCAGAAGGTGCTCACCCGCCGCGGCTTCGCCGTGACCGGCGAGGAGCAGTCCTTCTCCAATGCCCGTGCTGAGGTCGTCACCGAACTGCTGATGCAGCTGAACTGACGCCCAGCCGGCGAAACACCACGGCCGTGCCGCCCACTCCCTCGGGAGTCGGGCGGCACGGCCGTCTGGGTGCCCGGGGTCTAGCGGAGCATGGCCATCGCCGGGTCGCTGAGCAGCTGCCCCACATCGGCCAGGAAGCGTGAGCCCTGCTCCCCATCCACCAGGCGGTGGTCGAAGGACAGGCTCAGCGTCATCATCTGCCGCAGGGCGATCTGCCCCTGGTGCTCCCAGGGCTGACGGCGCACCTGGCCCAGCGCCAGGATGCCGGCCTCGCCCGGATTGAGGATCGGTGTCCCGGCGTCCACGCCGAACACTCCCACATTGGTGATCGTGAACGTGCCGCCGGACATCGCCGCCGGAGCGGTCCTGCCGGCGCGAGCCGTCTCCGTCAGCTCCGCCAGCTCCCCGGCCAGCTCCTTCAGGTCCATGGCCTGAGCGTCCTTGACGTTCGGGACCATTAGACCTCGCGGAGTGGCTGCGGCGATCCCCAGGTTCACAAAGTGCTGCCCCACGATCTCCTGGGCCTGCTCGTCCCACCGGGCATTGATCTCCGGTGTCCGTTCCATGGCCAGGCAGACGGCCTTGGCGGCCAGGGTCAGCACCGTCACGCGCACGTCCCGGAACTCCCGGTGGCGCCGGATCCGCTCCAGCAGCTCCATGGTCTCGGTGACGTCCACGGTGAGGAACTCGGTGACGTGCGGTGCCGTGAAGGCGCTGGAGACCATGGCGGCCGCAGTGTGCTTGCGCACGCCCTGGACCGCGGTGCGCACCTCACGCTCGCGTCCGCACAGCGTCCTCACCCCGCCCGACGACGATCCCTGGCCTGCCGCAGGCGACGTGCCGGCCCCAGCCTGGCTGGGTGACCCGGGCGCTGCAGGAGAGGCTCCCCCGGCAGCTGCTCGCTGGACATCCTCCCGCGTGATGAGCCCATCCCGTCCGGTGCCGGTCAGCGCCGTCATGTCCACGCCGAGGTCCTTGGCCAGCTTGCGCACGGGGGGCGTGGAGCGCGGCCGCTCCCCCGTCCCGTCAGTCGAGGGCGGTGTGCTGACGGGCAGTGCGGGCTGGCTGGGTGCCGTGCCCTGGGGCTGAGGCGGAGCCTGCGTGCCGGCCCCTCCGGCCTTGGCGCGCCGCGCTGGTCGCTTGCCCGTGTCGGCCGCCGCCCCATAGCCGACCAAGGTCGGAACCCGACCGTCAGGCAGCGCCTGAGTGCCGCCGTCGGGCCCGTCCTGCGCCGAGGCCTCGCCTGCAGGCGGGGACTCGCCGCCGGACTCGCCGGGCAGCTCGAAGGAGATGATCGGGGCGCCGACCTCCACCACCGTGCCGGGCTCAGCATGCAGACGGGCGATGGCGCCCTCGAAGGGGCTGGAGAGTTCGACGACGGCCTTGGCGGTCTCGACGTCGGCCAGCACCTGGTTCACGGTGACCTGGTCTCCCTCGGCGACCTTCCAGGTGAGGATCTCGGACTCGGTCAGTCCCTCTCCGAGATCCGGCAGGTTGAAGACTTTCAGCATGGGGTCAGGCTCCGTGGGTGTCGGCGGCGGACTGGGAGTTGGGGCGGTCCATCACACGGTCCACACCGTCCAGGATCCGATCCAGGTCGGGCAGATGGTGGTGCTCGAGCTTGGCCGGCGGGTACGGGATGTCGAACCCGGTGATCCGCACGGGGGCGTGCTCCAGCCACTCGAAGCAGCGCTCGGTGATCTGGGCGGCGATCTCCGCGCCCACACCGCCGGTCAGCCCGGCCTCATGCACGATCAGCAGCCGCCCGGTTCGGCGGACCGAGGACTCGATCACGCCGTAGTCCACCGGGGAGATGCTGCGCAGGTCGATCACCTCCAGGGAGGTGCCCTCATCCGCAGCGGCCTCGGCGGCCTGCAGACACGTGGTCATGGGCGAGCCGTAGCTGACGACTGTGACGTCCGTTCCGGCCGCGGCCACGACCGCCGCATTCATGGACGGGCGATCCCGTTCCAGGTCCACCGGACCCTTGGCGTGGTAGCGGCGCTTGGGCTCGAGGTAGACCACCGGATCGTCGCTGGCGATCGCCTCGCGCAGCAGGTCGTAGCCGTCCTGGGGAGTGGAGGGCGAGACCACGCGCAGACCGGCGGTGTGCGTGAAGTAGGCCTCCGGCGACTCCGAATGGTGCTCCGGCGAGCCGATCCCTCCTCCGTAGGGGATGCGGATGGTGATCGGCATCTTCACATCTCCGCGGGTGCGGAAGTGCAGCTTGGCCACCTGCGAGACGATCTGGTCGAAGGAGGGATAGACGAACCCGTCGAACTGGATCTCCACCACCGGCCGGTAGCCGCGATAGGCCAGGCCCACGGCGGTGCCCATGATGCCGGACTCGGCCAGCGGGGTGTCGATCACGCGCTCGGGACCGAACTGCTGCTGCAGTCCGTCCGTGATGCGGAAGACCCCGCCCAGGGTGCCGATGTCCTCACCCATCAGCACGACCTGGGGGTCCTCCTCGAGGGCATCGCGCAGGGCGGAGTTGATGGCCCTGCTGAAGGTCACGGTCTGCGCTCCGGCGGGCTGGCCCTGTCCGGAGGAGCGGTCGGTGGTGGTGGCGGTCATCGGGTCAGTGATCCGTTCCGGAGGCGGTGGACAGGGCAGCGGCGTCCGAACGGGCCGGCAGGGAATGGTCCCCGAACTGCTCCAGGTAGAGGCGGTAGTGCTCGCGCTGACGCTCGAGCTCGGAGTGCGGCTCGGCGTAGACGTGGTCGAACAGCTCGGCCGGGCCGGGCTCCTCGGACTGGGCCAGTCCGGAGCGGATCCGGGCGGCCAATGCGTCTGCGGCCTGCTGCGAGGCGTTCTTGACCGCGTCGAGGTCCTCACCGCGACGCTGGATCAGCTTCTCCACCCGATCGATCGGGTCCTTGGCGCGCCAGGCCTCCAGCTCGCCCTCGGGACGGTAGCGCTGGGGGTCGTCGGCGGTGGTGTGCGGGCCCATCCGGTAGGTGACCGCCTCGATGAAGGTCGGGCCGCCGCCGTTGCGGGCGCGCTCGGTGGCACGCCGGGTGGCTGCCAGCACCGCCAGCACGTCATTGCCGTCCACTCGCATGGACGGGATGCCGAAGCCCCAGGGGCGGTCGGCGATGTGTCGGCGCGCCTGCAGGCCCACGGGCTCGGAGATGGCCCAGTGGTTGTTCTGGCAGAAGAAGACGACCGGGGCCTGGTAGCTGGCGGCGAAGACCATGGCCTCGTTGACATCGCCCTGGCTGGTGGCACCGTCGCCGAAGTAGGCCACCGTGGCGCTGGCCTCACCGTCCATGGCCGCCCCCATGGCGTATCCCACGGCATGGAGGGACTGGGCGCCGATGATGATCTGCTGGGCCCCCACGCGATGCTCGCTGGGCGCCCACCCGCAGAAGGTGGAGCCGCGCCACATCCGGATCAGTCCCAGCGGGTCCACACCGCGCAGATACAGGGCACCGTTCTCCCGGTAGGAGGGGAAGATGTAGTCCTTCTCCTGCAGGGCCAGCGCCGAACCCACCTGCGCCGCCTCCTGTCCGAGCAGCGGCGGCCACAGGGCCAGCTCGCCCTGACGCTGCAGGTGGGTGGCCTCGGTGTCCAGCCGGCGGATCTCCGTCAGATGACGGTGCAGCTCGGCCAGCAGTTCTGGAGTGACCTCCACCGCCCACGGGTCGAGGTCATGCTCGGTGCTCAGCGTGCCCTCCGGGGAGAGCAGCTGCAACAGGTCCGGCTCCGGCAGCTGCGGAAGTCCGGTCGGCGGGGTGTTCAGGGTGACGGAGCCCATGGCATCCTCCTCGGTCCGGCAGGTCGCTGGGTGCGGCGTCCTGTCCTGGGTCCACGCGGTCCGGGGTCTGGTCCGCAGTTCCTGTGATGCTAGTCACAGTGAGAGTGATGCACAATGTGTGGGAGCGAGATTCAGCATGTTGCTCACTCGCCGCGCACGACACACCGAACAAGAAGGGCATCATGAGCACCTTGGACACCACCGCCCTGAGGATTCTGGCGGCTCTGGCAGCCGACCCCGATGCCACCACGGTGGCCCTGGCCACTCGGTTGAACCTGTCCCGCAACACCGTGCAGGCCAGACTGGCGGCCCTGGACCGAGACGGGGCCGTCCTGCCCTTCGAACGCCGGATCAGTCTGCACAGCCTGGGACATCCGTTGACGGCCTTCGTCCAGGTGCATGTGCGCCAGCAGCACCTGGGTCAGATCATCCAGGAGATCGCCACCATCCCGGAGGTCGTGGAGGCACACGGGCTGACCGGATCAGCCGATGTGCTGGCTCGTGTGGCCGCCCGTGACGCCGAGGACCTGTTCCGCATCCACACCAGGATCCTGGACATCGAGGGTGTGGAGCGTGCGGACACCTCCCTGGCGATGGCCGAGCTGGTCCCCTGGCGGACGGTGCCCCTGGTGGAGTCGCTCCTGGAGGACGGATCTGGCGGCGGACGCTGACCGAGGTGCTCAGCGGGTCAGGCTGCGGTCTTCACCGGAGAGGTACTCGATCACGGCATCCAGGAACGCATCCACCTGGGCCTCGTCATAGCCGGGCTCGCCCTCCGCGGCCTCGAAGGTGCACCGGCGCACATCATCCACGGACACGGGGCGGCGCGGGCCACGCTGGACTCCGCCCACGGCCGGCGCAGGGTCGGCACCCAGGGTCAGGCCGATGCGCTCGCACAGGGCATCGACCTCTCGCTGGTCGTAGCTGGCGGCCCTGACCGCAGTCGGGCGTCGGAAGCGCTCCCCGGCTGGCCGGTTCAGCCGCCCCAGAAGCACCTCGCGTTCGGCGCGTCGGGACTCAGCCCAGGCTTGGATGCCCTCGGCGGCGATGCGCTCGTCACGCTCGGCCTGGGCCAGCGTGTCCTCGAGCCGATCCAGAGCCTCGTCCACGGCCTCAGCCGAGTACCCACCCCGGACGGCGTCGAACACAGCATGACGGACCTCCCGCGCGGTCAGTCCGATCCCCTGCTCGTAGGCCTGGCGGGCACGGGCCATGAACTCCTCGACCTGGCCGCTGTGGTACCCGTAGTCCTTGCCGGAGACGCGGCCGAACGGCAGCTCTGAACTACCGGGTTCCACGGGGTCCGGAACCTGGGACGGGCCTGCGCTGTCCCCGGAGGGGGCCGGCTGAGACCGGGATGAGAACGCCATCGAGTGCTCCTAGATGAGGGTGCTGACGGGTCCAGAGGCCCTGCCTCGGACAGAGACCATGCTAGCCAGTCAGGTGAAGGGCAGGGCGAACACCATGTAGGCCACGGGGGCCGAGAAGACGAGGGAGTCCAATCGGTCCATCGCGCCCCCGTGCCCGGGAAGCATCGAACCCATGTCCTTGAGGTTGAGCTCACGTTTGACCATGGACTCGGAGAAGTCACCGGCGGTGGCCGAGGCGACGGTCAACGCCCCCAGCAGGGCACCGATCCACCAGGGGTGGTCCAGCAGCAGCGCCACAGCGACCGATCCGACCAGCACCGAGCCCACGGTGGAGCCCAGGAACCCCTCCCACGACTTCTTCGGGCTGATCTTCGGGGCCATCGGGTGCCGTCCGAAGCGTGCCCCCACCAGGTAGCCGAAGGTGTCGTTGGAGACGACCATCAGCAGCATGCAGGCCACCATCAGGTTCCCGTCCTCCAGGCGCAGCAGCGCGACCGCGAAGGAGAGGAAGAACGGGACCCAGACGGCCACGAACACCGATCCCATGACCGACTCGCCTCGGCCGCCCGCTCCGCGGCTCACTCCCCACCCCAGGATGATCAGGATGGTCACGGCCAGGGCCAGCACGAGTGCCTCGATGCCCCCGAAGTACGCTCCGAGCGGCATCAGCACGGCTCCGATCCACAGGGGCACCACGGGGACCAGCACACCGCGGCTGGACAGCGCGTGGGCGGTCTCATAGACGCCCAGCAACAGCAGGGCGATCACCAGGGCGGCGAGCACGATCGGCGCCCAGAGAAGCCCCACCAGTGCTCCGCCGAGCAGCAGGACGCCGACCGTGATGGCGGCCGGCAGGTTGCGCCCGGCCCGGGATGCCCGGGCAGTGGTGGCTTCGGCCTCCTGCCGTTCCCGGCGCGAGGCGGGGACCTCGCTGGCGTCGGAGGGCATCTGAGGGGACGACGACGGCCCGGCCGGGCTGGGAGCCGCGGCCGGGCCGACAGTCAAGTCAGTGGGTTCAGACATCGATCCGAAGGCTCAGACCTCGAGCAGCTCTGCTTCCTTGCGCTTGGCCATCTCCTCGATGGTCTCGCTGTGCTTGCGGGTCATCGCGTCCAGTTCCTTCTCTGCGCGCATGCCCTCGTCCTCACCGGTCTCGCCGTCCTTGACCATCTTGTCGATGGCCTCCTTGGCCTTGCGGCGGGCGTTGCGCAGGGAGACCTTGTGGTCCTCGGCCTTGGACTTGACCAGCTTGACGTACTCCTTGCGGCGCTCGGCGGTCAGCTCCGGGGTGACCACACGGATGACCTTGCCGTCGTTGGACGGGTTGGCACCGATCTCCGAGTCGGACAGGGCCTTCTCGATGTTCCGCAGCGCGGAGACGTCGAACGGGGTGATCAGCAGGGTGCGGGCGTCCGTGGTGGTGAATGAGGCCAGCTGCTGCAGCGGAGTCATCGAGCCGTAGTAGTCCACCATCACCTTCGAGTACAGTCCGGGGTTGGCTCGCCCGGTGCGCACCGAGGCGAAGTCCTCGCTGGTGGCTTCGATCGTCTTCTCCATCTGCTCGCTGGCAGCCTGCAGGGTCTCCTGGATCACAATGTCTCCTCGGTGTGGTCGTGTCTGCTGTCAATCCTAGACGGTGTCCTCGGCGGTCCGTCTGCCGCGATCAGGCGGTGACGGTGGTGCCGATCCGTTCGCCGAGCAGGGCGCGCGTGACATTGCCCTCGCCCTCCATCCCGAACACCATCATGGGCAGGTCGTTGTCCTTGCACATGGTCATGGCGGTCAGGTCCATCACCCGGATGTTGCGCAGCAGCGCCTCATCGTAGGTCAGGTCGGTGTACTTCTCCGCGGTGGGGTCGGTCTTGGGGTCGGCGGTGTAGACGCCGTCCACGCCGGACTTGGCCATCAGGACCTCATCGGCTCCGATCTCCAGGGCGCGCTGGGCGGCCACGGTGTCCGTGGAGAAGTAGGGCAGTCCGGTGCCGGCTCCGAAGATGACCACGCGCCCCTTCTGCATGTGGCGGATGGCGCGCAACGGGATGTAGGGCTCGGCGACCTGCTCCATGTGGATGGCCGACTGCACGCGGGTGGAGACGCCGGCCTGCTCCAGGAAGTCCTGCAGGGCCAGGCAGTTCATCACGGTGCCCAGCATGCCCATGTAGTCCGCACGGCGGCGATCCATGCCGTTCTCCGACAGCTCGGCACCGCGGAAGAAGTTGCCGCCGCCCACCACGATCGCGATCTCGACCTGCCCACGGGCATCGGCGATCTGCTGGCCGATCCCCCGGACGGTGTCCGGGTCCACCCCGATCTTTCCGCCGCCGAAGACCTCGCCGGAGAGCTTCAGGAGCACGCGCCGCTTGCCGGTGCGGCCGGTGTCGCCGTGCGTGTCGCCGGCCTGCGACTGCTGCAGGTCCTGGGCCTCGTGGAAGGAACGGGCGTCGCGGATGTCCGGAGTGTGGGTGGAGTCAGTGGTGGACAAGGCGGCCTCCTGGGGCAGATGAGTGGGAGCAGACAGAGCAAAGGGGGTGGTCACCAGTGATGGTGGCCACCCCCTTCGTCGGACTCGAGGTTCATTCGGGTCCGATCCTACCGGTCACCGGCACCCGCGGATGCCGGAGGGACCGATGGGTGTGATCAGTTACCGACGCGGAAGCGGGCGAAGCCCACGACCTCGGTGCCGGCGTCGGAGAGGACCTTGCCCACGGTGACCTTGGGGTCCTTGGCGAAGGGCTGGTCCACGAGGACGATCTCCTTGAAGAAGCCGGTCAGGCGTCCCTCGACGATCTTCTCCAGGGCCTTCTCCGGCTTGCCCTCGGCGCGAGCGGTCTCATCGGCGATGCGGCGCTCGTTCTCGACGGTCTCGGCCGGCACCTCGTCACGGGTGAGGTAGGAGGGTGCGTAGGCGGCGGTGTGGACGGCGACGTCGTGCGCGGCGGTCTGGGCCTGCTCGGAGTCGGAGCCCACAGCCATCAGCACGCCCACCTGGGCGGGCAGGTCCTTGGAGGTGCGGTGCAGGTAGGCATCCACGTAGGTGCCCTCAACGCGGGCCAGACGGCGCACGACGACCTTCTCACCCAGCACAGCGCCCTCCTCGGTGACGTGGTCACCCAGGGTGCGGCCGTTGTACTCAGCGGCCAGCAGGGTCTCCAGATCGATCACGTCGTTGGCCACGGCGACCTCGAGCACGGTGTTGCCCAGTTCGATGAACTTGTCGGCCTTGGCCACGAAGTCGGTCTCGCAGTTGACCTCGACCATGATGCCGACGCCGTCCTTGACGGAGGCGGCGACCAGGCCCTCGACGGCCGAGCGGCCCTCGCGCTTGGTGGCGCCCTTGAGGCCCTTGACGCGGATGATCTCCATGGCCTTGTCGGCATCGCCATTGGCCTCGTCCAGTGCCTTCTTGACGTCCATCATGCCGGCGCCGGTGCGCTCGCGCAGGGCCTTGATGTCAGCGGCGGTGTAGTTCGCCATACGTGTACACATCCTTACCTTGTGGGGAGTTCGTCCCGGGTGGTGCTGTGGTCTTGTTGCAGTCAGGCCGGGCCCTCAGGCCCGGTGAGACGGTCGGCCGGCCCGCTGGGGGCCGGCCGACCGGTGTGTCACTGGGCGTCAGCCTCGGCGACAGGAGCCTCAGCAGCAGGTGCCTCTGCGGCGGGAGCCTCAGTCTGCTCTGCCTCGGAGGCCTGCTCGGCGGGGGCCTCAGCGGTCTCGGACTTCTCGGCCTGCTGGGCGTTGTGCTGCTCGAGCAGCTCGCGCTCCCACTCGGCCATGGGCTCCTCAGCGGCGGCGCCGCCGGACTTGCCCTGGTTGCGTGCCATCAGGCCCTCGGCCACGGCATCGGCGACCACGCGGGTCAGCAGGTTGACGGAGCGGATGGCGTCGTCGTTGCCCGGGATCGGGTAGGTGACCTCATCGGGATCGCAGTTGGTGTCCAGAATGGCCACCACGGGGATGCCCAGCTTCTGGGCCTCGTCCACGGCGAGGTGCTCCTTCTTGGTGTCCACGATCCAGACCGCCGAGGGGGTCTTGGTCATGTTGCGGATACCGCCCAGGTTGGACTCGAGCTTGGTCAGCTCGCGACGCAGCAGCAGCAGCTCCTTCTTGGTGTGGCTGGAGCCGGCGACGTCCTCGAAGTCGATCTCCTCGAGCTCCTTCATGCGCTGCACGCGCTTGGCGACGGTCGAGAAGTTGGTCAGCATGCCGCCCAGCCAGCGGTGGTTCACGTAGGGCATGCCCACGCGGGTGGCCTGCTCGGCGATGGCCTCCTGGGCCTGCTTCTTGGTGCCGACGAAGAGGATGGTTCCGCCGTGGGCGACGGTCTCCTTGACGAACTCGTAGGCGCGGTCGATGAACGACAGCGACTGCTGCAGATCGATGATGTAGATGCCGTTGCGCTCGGTGAAGATGAAGCGCTTCATCTTGGGGTTCCAGCGGCGGGTCTGGTGGCCGAAGTGGACACCGGAGTCCAGCAGCTGGCGCATGGTCACGACAGGCATGACTCTCCTTCTGTGGCAGTGGCGGGCTCGACCCTGTCCCACTGCCGATGGTGGTTGGCGGTTGACGGCCTGGTCCTTGCGGACTGGCCCCTGGCATGGGCTGCGGGCGGACCCGGCCTCCCCACCACAACCCGGACCGGTCAGGATCAGAGATCGACCGGAGCGGGACCGACGGAGGGGATCTGCCGCGCTCTGGCGAGCCGGCACAGTCATGCGCGTAGTCAGGCGTGGACTCAAGGCACACACCTGCTGGAGAGATCTTACCCCATGGTGGTCTGCACTCCTGCACAGGAGCCGGCACCACCATCCCGTTCCACATCACGACGACGGCCGGTTCCCTTCCGCGGCCCAGGTGCCGGACGCTGGAGTCATGCCCCTGCCCCTCCTCCTCCGCTCCGCGGCGACCGCCCTGCTGCTCGGCTGGCCGCTGACGGCTCCGTCGCCCCCAGCCCTCGGGCCGCCTGTTGAGCAGGGTGAGCACGCAGCGGCGTCACCCCAACAGGATGCAACCCCTCCCACCGGATGGGCGCCGCCTGCGGGGACCGGGCCCGAAGACCTCCTGCGTCCGTTCACCCCTCCCCCGCGGCCATGGTCCGTCGGCCACCGGGGCCTTGACCTGCACTCGTCCGACGGGACGGTCCGAGCGCCGGCATCGGGGATCGTCCGCTTCGTGGGCACGGTGGTGGGCCGGCCGGTCCTGACCCTGGCCCATCCCGACGGGACGCTGAGCTCCCTGGAACCGGTCCAGACCGAGCTGGAGGTCGGCGATCAGATTCGGGCCGGTGAACCGCTGGGGACCGTGGACCCCTCGGTGGCACACTGCGACGTCCTCTGCGTCCACTGGGGCGTCCGCGTCCCCGATGGCTGGCAGGTCGGTGCGACCGTGCGGGACCGCTACGTGGACCCCGCCCTGCTGCTGGGCTGGTCCGGCCCCTCAGTGCTCTGGCCCCTGGACGGCTCGCCTCCCGGCAGTGGCTGAGTCAGCCGCTGCGGCGTCGTCGGCGTGACCGGCGGGCGGCGACCTCTTCGGCGAGCCGGACCAGCGCACGGGCAGAGGCCTCCCAGCTGAAGGTGCCGGCCTGCGACACGGCAGCGCGGGAGGCGACCTCGAACACGGTCGGGTCCTCCAGCTCTCGGACCCGCGCCGGCCAGGCCACCGCAGCCTGCCCGTCCAGGGCCACGAAGCGGGCCGCCTCTCCATCCTGCCCGCCGATCTCGCGGAAGATCTCCAGATCGGACAGCACCACGGGCGTCCCCTGGGACATCGCCTCCGCCACAGGCAGCCCATAACCCTCAGATCGGGAGAGCGTGACCAGTGCGGTGGCCCGCCGCAGCAGTTCCACATAGCGCTCATCGCTCACGCCGCGATGGAAGACGATGGACTCCTGCCTCACCCCGGCGGACTCGGCCAGGTCCCTGAGCTCGGCCTCGCGGACGGGAGTGATCCGCGAGAGCAGGTGCAGCGTGTACTCCGGCAGGGCTGCCATGCCGCGGACGAGGTCCTCCACGTTCTTGTAGTCCATGAACGAGCCCATGTAGACGAGCGTGCGATCCGGGGACTGCTGAGGATCCCGGGGAGTGTCCACCGGCTGAGGCGCATTGCCGACCACGCGGATCTCGCGACTGGTGAGACGGTGCCGGCGCATCAGGCGTTGACTGGTCCGGGAGACGGTGGCCACGGCATCTGCCCGGTCCAGGACCAGCCGCTGTGGCCAGTAGGCCAGGTGGAACATCCGCCAGAGGAGTCGGACCGGCTCCGGCAGATCGCGCGGCGGAGTGCGGTGCTGGTAGTAGATCAGGTCATGCAGGGTCAGGATCAGCCCGTACTCCCGGCCCGCGGAGCCGAAGGTCTGCATCGGGCTGAAGACCACGTCCGGGTGGTGGGGATTGAGCTGCCGCGCCAGGAACGGTTCAGCCGCCGAGGTCGGGTCACTGACCTTGATCCAGGGGATCCCGGGCGGGAGCATCGGCAGCTGTGCCTCATCGGAGATCACCATGGTCACGTCGGCCAGCGGGGCCACTGCCCCGATCAGGCTGGCCCCGTACCGTGAGATTCCGTCGTGGAAGTCCGTGCGCGTGTACCGCGCGTCCATGAACAGCCGCAGTGACGACCGGCGCTGCACCGACGAACGGTCAGGGCGTGCAGGGGCGGCGGGAACGGCATCGGACATGCCAGACACGCTACCGGCCCGCCTGCGCAGGCAATGACTGCGCGGCCGGGCCGGCGAGGGGCGCTGGGAGGTGCGGCGCCGTCGTCGTGCTCTGTCTGGGACGGTTTCGCGGACGGGCGGCTCAGACGATCGCGGAGATTCCGGTGATGGCTCGTCCGGTCACCAGCGTGTTGATCTCGTAGGTGCCTTCGTAGGAGTAGACGGCTTCGGCGTCGGCGAAGATCTTGGCGGCCTCATAGTCGGAGCTGGCCACGATCCCGTTGCCGCCGAGCAGGGCCCTGCCCATGGCCACGGTCTCCCGCATGCGTTCGGTAGTGTAGGCCTTGGCCAGGGCGGAGTGCTCGTCCCGGGCCTGCCCCTCGTCCTCGAGTTGGGCCAGGCGGACCATCATGCCGGTGCTGGCCACGGCATTGCCCAGCATCTTGACCAGCTGCTCCTGGACCAGCTGGAAGGAGGCCAAGGGCTTGCCGAACTGCTGACGCTCCACCGCGTAGCGACGGGCGACGTCGAAGGCCCCCATCTGCTGACCCACGGCCTGCCAGGCGACAGCCAGACGAGTGACCTTCAGGACCTTGTTGACGTCCTTGAAGGAGTTCCCGTGTGCCAGGTGGAAATGGTCGTCGATGACCACGTTGTCCAGGGTGATGTCCGCGTTCTGGACGGACCGCAGGGCGATTTTGTTCTCGATCTTGGTGGCGGAGTAGCCCGGGGTCCTGGTGTCCACCAGGAAGGACTTGACCTGATTGTCCGCCACATCGCGGGCGAAGATGACCACCCAGTCGGACCAGGTCGCGTTGCCGATCCACCGCTTGGCGCCGTTCAGGACCCAGGTGTCGCCCTGCTTCTCCGCCGTGGTGCGCGTGCCGCCGGCCACGTCGGAACCGCCCAGGGGCTCGGTCAGGCCGAACGCACCGATCTTCTTCAACGAGTAGATGTCCGGCAGCCACTCGGCCTTCTGCTCCTCCGAGGCCAGCTCTTCGATGGTTCCGGTGAACATGCCGTCATGCACGCCCATGAAGGTGGCGATCGAGGTGTCCACGCGCGTGAAGGCGGCGTGAGCCAGACCGGCGAACAGATTCGAGTGCCCCTGGCGACGGACGGGCGAGACCACATCCAGCTGGGCCAGCTTGGGCACCAGTTCATGCGGGAACTCATCGCGATTCCAGAAGTCGGTGGCCACCGGACGGACCTCGGCCTCCAAGAAGTCACGGATCTCCTCCAGCCGTGTCCGCTCGGCGTCGGTGAGCAGCTGGTCGAAGGCGTAGAAGTCACCGTCGGCGTAGGGCGGGTTCTCGGGATCGGGTGCGGTGCGCTGTGCGCTCATGTGCTCTCCTGGGCAGGACTCTGGAATCGGTGCTCCGGCGGTGGATCGGCACCAGAGTTACTGCTCAGTAACATACCGCCTGAGCCTCCCCGCGAACAAGATCCACCCCGGCCGGGTCGAGCGTTGCCACCGCGTGACACCGGGCAACCTACGTCACAGTACGGTCATGACGGTCACGGTGGCCCAATCTTTCGATCGAGCACCTCTGACCCCTCCCGCGCCTGACGACATGCGACACAGTGTGGCCTGACTCACACAAAAAGATGACGTTTCGATAACGAAGGTGTACATTCCATAACGGTGAAAGTGTTCAACGACTCTTCCACGCGCACCTCACCACATCCTCGCAGTACCTCGTCACTCGTCTTCCCCCGGACGTTCTCGTCTCGACGTGTGCCTCGCCTTGTCCCCGCACCTGAGAGCCTTCCCATGTCTTACACCACTCGCCGTCAGCGCCGTATCGCCGAACGGACCGCAGCCAAGAAGCGTATGCAGCAGCGCCTGGCCGCCGGAGCCCTGAGCACCGGAGTCCTCTTCGGTGGTGCCGTCGCCACCTCCACCGGAGCGGTGGCAGCTCCGGTCTCCGTGACGGCCAGCCCCACTGGAACCGCCTCCACCACCACCTACCTGAACTTCCGCAGCGGACCGAGCATGTCCGACTCGGTGATCTCCGTGTTGTCTCCCGGCACCACGGTCACTCGAACCGGCTCCGCCAGCGGGTCCTGGGTCCAGGTCACCGCAGCCGGTCGCACCGGGTGGGTCAGCTCCTACTACCTGACCAGCGCCACCTCGACCGCGCCCGCACCGAGCACGGGAACGGCCGGTACGGCCCGGACCACCAGCGGCCTGAACTTCCGCACCGGTCCGAGCACCTCCTACTCCGTGATCTCGGTCCTGGCACAGGGCACCACCGTGTCCACCACTGGCACCAAGACCGCCTACTGGACGCAGATCACCGTCAACGGCCGCACCGGCTGGGTGAGCACCGCCTACCTCACCACCGGATCCACGGCGACGGCACCGGCGCCCATCATCCGCACAGGATCCACCTCGTCCTCGTGGAAGGCCACCGCCGCGAGCTGGGCCATCAACAAGGCCAACGACCCCAACGTTCGCTACGTCTGGGGCGGCAACGGCCCCACCGGCTACGACTGCTCCGGGTTCACCAAGGCCGCCTTCGAGGCCGGCGGCCAGACCCTGCCCCGCACCAGCCGTTACCAGTACACCTCCGCCGATCAGATCGTCTCCCTGAGCAACATCCAGGTCGGCGACCTGGTGTTCTGGTCCAACAACGGCTCCGCCTCCGGGATCCACCACGTGGCGATCTACGTGGGCAACGGCAAGATCGCCCACGCCCGCAACCCCACCACCGGTGTGCGCATCACGGACCTGTACTACAGCCCCAACAACATGTTGGGCACCGCTGCACGCTACAACTGAGTCCTTCCCGCACAGGGAACAAGCAGACGACGACGGTCCCCGACCAGGCATCTCGCCCGGTCGGGGACCGTCGTCGTGGTGGAGGCTTCGCCTCGTCCAGGGGTAGGGCGTGCGGGACTTGAACCCGCGACCCAAGGATTATGAGTCCTCTGCTCTGACCAACTGAGCTAACGCCCCATCTCGGTGCCGGGGGAACCGGCGACCCGGCACCCACCTGCGCCTGACCACTCTACTGGTCCGGCCGCCGTCGGGAACGGACATGGCCGTGATGGTCAGTCAGAGCTGGGCACGGATCTGCTCAGGCGAGGCACCCCGGTAGAGCTGTTCGAACAGGAAGACCGTCTTCTCCTGGGAGTGCTGGACGGCCCGGGCGTGGGAGGCCTCGCCCATCCGATCGCGGTCTGCTGGAGATGCGCTGAGAACGGCGCTGAGCTTCTCCGCCAGATCCTGTGCGTCGCCGGGAGCGAACAGGTAGCCGTTCTCCCCGTCCTCCACCAGGTGGGGCAGAGCCAGCGCGTCGGCCAGCACCACGGGCTTGGACGCGCTCATCGCCTCTAGGGAGACCAACGACTGCAACTCGGCGGTGCCCGGCTGGCAGAACAGGTCGGCGTGCAGATACAGGCGGTGCAGCTGTTCGTCCGTGACGTGACCGTGGAAGGTTACCCGCTCACTCATTCCGAGCTCCGCGACCAGCTCGCGCAGCACGGTGCGCTGTTCGCCGTCGCCCACGATCTCCAGGTGGGCGTTCAGGGCCGGGTCCATCAGCGCCAGCGCACGGATGAGGACGTCGATGTTCTTCTCCACCGCCAGACGACCCACGAACAGCACGACCGGGTGGTCGGCCTTCTCCACGGTCTCCCCCGGTGCCTGTTCGTACGCGGAGGAGTCGATGCCGTTGGAGATCGGCAGCACATGGTCCAGGCCGGCGTGCTCGGACATGGTGCGCGCAGCCAGGCCCGTGGGAGTGGTCACCGCGGCGGCCTTTCCCATCAGCCGCCCCATGTCCCGCCAGGAGGTCCTCGAGACGATGTCCCGGAACCACTGCGGGAAGGGCAGGAAGGGCTCCAGGTTCTCCGGCATGAAGTGGTTGGTGGCGATGGTGCGGATGCGCCGCCGTTCAGCCTCATTGATGGCGGCCTCGCCGATCATGTAGTGACACTGGACATGCACCACGTCCGGCCGCAGCTCATCCAGCAGCCGTCCGATCGAGCGGTTGGCGTGCCAGGGGAAGACCAGCCGGTAGTACTCATGCGTGGGTGCCGGCACCGATTGAAGACGGTGGACGGTGGCCTCCTCGGTCCGCTCCACCGAATCCGGACCAGCGTCGTTCCGGGCGGCGACCACATGGACGTCATGACCGCGCTGGTGCAGCGCTCGAGCCAGACGGTGGCAGAACACCGCGGCTCCGTTGACGTCCGGCGGGTAGGTGTCGGCCGCGATCAGCACGGTCATCGGGCGTTGCGTCTGTGTCGGCACGAGGTGGCGACTCCTGTCCAGGGTTCGTGTCAGGTTCATCAGGGGGCGTCAGGCCGGCCCACACCGGCTCGGCACACGTGACCGTCCGCCGGATCGCTCTGCGCGATCGATCAAGACGCTCCTGCGGTTCCCCCCGCGGCCGCTGCCGCCGCCTCCCGGCGAGCCACCACATCCGGGTGGTGACGAGACAGCGCGACCACCCCCAGGGTAGCAACGGCACCGGCCGCCACCATGCACAGACCCACCCAGACCGGCAGCCCCGGCTCCAGCTCGCCCAGGACCAGGATGCCCACCAGCACGCCCACCATCGGGTCGATCACCGTCAGTCCGGCCACCACCAGATCCGGCGGACCATGCTGGTAGGCACTCTGCACGAAGTAGACGCCCAGGCCACCCGAGGCGACCAGGATCGCCACTTCGAACCACGGAACCCCCAGGCCCAGCACGCCACCGGTGTCCCCCCGCAGGATGTGGATGGAGGCCAGGCGCACGCAGACCGCCACGAACCCGAACAGCACGCCGGCGCCGAGGATGTAGACGAACGCACTGGGACGGCGCCGCAGCGCCAGAGCCAGCAGGGCGAACAGGGCGGTGGCCGCCGCCGCGATCCAGGCCGTCACCACCTCTTGACTCCGGGTGGGTGCCGGGTTCTCCTGGGTGGCGAGGATGGCCACCAGGACGAAACCGGCCGATCCGAGCACACAGGCCGAGATGGCCTTGACGGTGGTGCTGCTGGGACGCACCCGCTGGGTGCGCGCGTGCAGGAGCGTGGTGATGACCACGGCCAGCGCGCCGATCGGCTGCACCACGGTCAGCGGAGCAGTGGCCAGGGCGTAGACGTTCAGGGTGATTCCGGCCAGCATCAGCAGCCCGCCGAGCAGCCACGGCCAGGACCCCAGCAGCCGCAGATGGCCCCTCGGATGCAGGCGGATCTCCGCCGCATGGGCCCGTACGCCCACCGACTGCCGTTCCGATCCCAGGGCCAGACAGATCGCACCGGCCAGGGCCGCGGCCACGGAGATCCATTTCATTCCCTGCTCCAGCTCTGCCGATCCCGCGGGTCCAGGCCGGCGGCGCGCATCGTCCGATGTTTGAGCAAGCACTGACGCAGGTAGTCGATCGTCGCTCCGAGGTGCCCGATGCATCCGACGGCCAGCAGCACGTAGGCGATCACCGTGATCAGGTCACGATCCCATCCCGGGACCTCGGCCAGCAGCAGGGCGGGGGCACCGACCAGCAGGAAGGCGGTGCGGACCTTGCCCAGCACGCTGACCTGAAGCTCCGGGCTGCCACCGAACAGGGCCAGCGCGGTTCCGGCCAGGATCAGGTCCGGGACGATGATCGAGACCGCCAGCCACCACGGGGCGATCCCCGTGACCACCAGGGTCACGGCGACCACCATCAGGGAGAGCCGATCGGCCAGCGGATCCAGCCATTGACCGGTGGTGGAGATCTGGTTGAAGCGTCGAGCGATGTATCCGTCCACCCAGTCGGTGCTGGAGAGCACGGCGAGCACGATGAAGGCGCTCAGGTGCTGCTGGGTGGCCACCAGCACCACGAACACCGGGACCAGACCGAACCGAAGGAGCGTGAGGATGTTGGGGACCGTCCAGAACCGGTCCGTGACGACATAGTCGATGTCGTCGCGGCGCCCTGCCCCTATCAGTCTCATCCTGCGGCTCCTGTCCGGCGTCCTGGTCCAGGTACGACGGCGGCGCCCTGGTCAGGTGACCAAGGCGCCGCACACGTCTGCTGGCTTACTTCTTGCCCAGCTGGCGGACGAAGACCGCCAGGGCAGTGGTGGAGGCCCCCAGCAGGGCCAGCGGCTGCCACCGGTCCTTGACGTACTCTCCGGCCTCGTTGGCCTTCTCGCCAGCGCGTGCGCCGGTGCTGTAGGGCGCAGTGGGGGCAGTGGGGTCGCCGGCCTGGACGGCACCGTACCGACGCGGACGTCCCAGCTGAGAGGTGAAGGCGTGGAGCTGGCCCTTCACGTCGGTCTTCTCCTCCACCCCGGAGCGGATGTCACCCAGGTGCTGGCGGCGCAGCTGGGTGCGGCGCCGCAGCTCGTCATAGGACGGCTCGGAGGACTCGTGATGTTTGGGGGCTTCGCCCCGCTTGACGGCCTCCTTGTTCTCCTGCTCGGCCTGCTTGCGACGCTCGGCCTGGCGGGCCTGCTCGGCCTTCTTGTCCTCAGCGCGCTGGGCCTCCAGCCGGTCGAACTCGGCGGGGTTGAAGGCGTTGCCCTCCTTGAGGTAGCCCAGGTCGTGCTTGAAGCCACGGATGGTCTCCGCGGGGACCAGGGGCATCGCGCCCTTGATCCGCAGTGCTCCGATGAGCAGGCAGATCAGGGCCAGGACCAGGGCTGCCGCGGCGACCATCAGGGCCCAGAACCAGATCGGCTGCTGCTGTGCCAGACCGCCGATGAGCGCGACGATCAGTGAGACGACCATGACGAACAGGAAGACCAGGCCGACGACGGCGATGCCGACTCCGATGCCGACCTTCACGCCCTTCTTCGTCAGCTGGCCCTTGGCCATGGTGAACTCGTCCTTGAGCTGCTTGGGGACGAGACGCACGCCGGTTGCGGCGAGATCGGTCAACGAGCTCGAACGAGTCTGGTCCGAGACTCTTGGGGAACCCTGCTGGGCCATCGGTTCGTGCCTTCCCTCGGTGGTCGGTGTGGGTGTGGTCCCGTGTGCGGAACACACAGGCACGACCAAACTACCACTGCTCAGCTTCTCGACCGCCGCCCTTCCGGCCGGACCAGTACTGCTGCCCCCAGCCGAGACAGCCTGCTGACGGCAGCCTCGATCGGTCCGCGGCCGACCGCCCGCTGCCAGGCCATGGCCAGCAGGATGCCGAGCACCACCTGCCCCCAGAACCAGAGCCAGGGGTGGTGGTCCACGTGCACGGAGGCCAGCACCACCAAGTGGATGGTGTAGCCGGTGAGGGTCATGCTGCCCAGAGAGGCCAGGGGCCAGAGCAGCTGGCCTGCACTGCGCGAGACCCACAGGGCCCCGCCCACGACCACCAGCGCCATTCCCGCACTGGCGGCCCAGGACAGCGTGGTGTTGGAGTGGGGTCCGACCACCAGCTGCCACCACGGGGAATCCGACGGCAGAGCAGGGTCTCCCCCGAACAGCATGGCCCGCCGGACACTGTCTGCTGTGGCACCGTGACTCTCCGAGACGATCCGCCCCGACCCGCCCCACGCGTGGACAGCCAGCCACGAGATCCCGTTGCCGAGCAGCATCAGGAGTCCGCCGGTTCCCAACAGACCTAGCTGGACAGAGCGACGTTGCAGCATCATCCGCCCCAGGGCCATCCCCAGCAGGATGAAGGCCATCCAGGTCACCGCCGGATACACGGCCGTCAGCAGCAACGAGAGCAGCAGTCCCGCCGGATCCAGGACGAGGTCAACCAGCGTCGGATTCGACAGCGTCGCCGCCCCGAAGGTCTGCAACGCCAGGTGCGGGAGGATGTCGTAGACAGGCAGAGGAAGCGCGTTCAGCCCCAGCCCCCACACCAGCAGCAGCAGCGCCCGCACCAGCAGGCCGACGCGCGCACGCAGCAGCAGCCTCCGACACGTCTTCGGACGGCGGCCACCCATCATGAAGGCCACGGCCACACCGGCAAGCACCGCGAAGAGGGCAGAGGCGTGGCCGCCGAAGAGCAGCCACGACAAGGTGGGAGCTCCGGTCACCGGGTCAGCCTCGGGGAGAGTGTGGGCCGCCACCATGCCGATCAGCGCAGCCCCCCCCGAGCCGCATCGACACCGGTGATGCGACGTCGAGTCCGGCTGCCATCGCGCGTGGGAATGTTCAGGACTGCACCACCGCCCCAGCCGGCCCGCCGACGCCTGCGCAAGGGAGCCGACGTCGTGATCTGCTCTGAGCCGGTGGGCTCTCCCTCTCCGGTCCACGCGACGCGTGGGGGCCGGCGGCCGGGCCGCGGACGGTCACCCGGCGGCAGATCTCCCTCGGGAACCTGCTGGGCGGGGGTGGGGATGGGAGCCGGGATCCGCGGCTCCGTGGCGTTCATGCCCGACTCCCAGCACGATGCCGGGGATACCGGGCATGCCGGGCATGCCTGACGTCCACGTCCCGCAGCTGATCCTGCGTGACATGGCGCACCGGGTTCCCGGGGCAGCGGAGCGAACTTCTCAGCGTCCTTGGCCTGGTCCAGGTAGCGTCCCAGGCCCACACCGGCGATCACCAGCTCTCCGGTGTCACCCCAGCGCACCGGGACCCCGTCCGGATCCACCACAGCCAGTCGCCACCCGGGAACAGGCCGACCGATCCGGATCGGCGGCTCCACGCTGAGCAGCTGCCCCGAGGCGATCACCGTCGTCTCAGTGGGCCCGTACGTGTTCCACCCCTCGCGGCCCGGATGCGCCAAGCGCTGAACCAGGGACATCGAACACGCCTCGCCGCCGAAGATCAGCAGACGGACAGCGCTCAGCGACTCGGAGGGCCAGAGGGAGGCCAGGCCACCAACTCACTGCCGGCGATCCGGTCCAAGGCACGGATCACCAACGTGTCCCCCTCACGCAGGAAGTCCAAGCATGTGACTTTGTCCGCTAATTGGCGGGGTTTTTCAGACGCTCAGTGGCGGCCTCCACTCCCTCGCACGCGAGGGGGTGGTAGCGATGCCCTGCGTGTCCGTAAGGCCATCCCCATACGACTACCGGGGTTGGCGACCCTCACCCCTGTCGACCCACCCGGATCGATACGTGCTGTGAGTCCCTCGGGCGCAGTTCCGATGCCCACTGCGCCGCTGACACTTTCGTGTCAGTAGGTCGAGGCGGAACGTTCCAGCTGTGCGGCTGGGGCTCGGTCGACCACCACCCCTCGATGGCGTGTCCGTGCGGCGTCGGGCTTGGCTACAGGTACCGGCAGACCTGGTCGGAGCTGCACGTGTCGGGCTCAACGTGCTCGGCCTGGTCGCGTAGCCCGGCGAGGGTGTCGCGCAGGTCGTGGAGCTGTCTGAGTTTCAGGTCAATGTCGGTCAGGCGTGCGTCGAGCAGGTCGCGTACGTGATCGCAGGGAGCTTGGCCGTGGTCGCGGATGTCGAGGACCTGCCGGATCTGGGCGAGGGAGAGTCCGGCGGCTTGGCCGCGGTGGATGAAGTCGATCCGGGTGAGGCTCTCGGTCGTGTAGTCGCGGTAGCCGCCGGGCGTGCGCTCGGCCGGGGGCAAGAGCCCCTGGTCTTCATAGAACCGCAAAGTCTTCGTGGTCGTGCCGGCCGCTTCAGCGAGCTCCCCGATCCGCATCCTCACCCCTCGTGTGTCACAGGTCTCACCCTTGACCTTCCCCTGTACTGGAAGCTTTAGTATCGCCGCATCAGGAGGATTTCTCAACAGTCCGGGGAGGGTTCGGGATGCAGTCGAAGATTGATCTGGCCGTTATCGGGTCGGGTGGCGCGGCGTTCGCCGCAGCGATCCGCGCCACCACGCTGGGCAAGTCGGTGGTGATGGTCGAGCGCGGCACGTTCGGCGGCACCTGCGTGAACACCGGGTGCGTGCCGTCCAAGGCGCTGATAGCGGCCGCCGAGGCCCGCCACGTGGCCGCGGACGCGGGCTCCCGGTTCCCGGGGATTGCCGCCACCGCGGGCGCGGTCGACATGCCCGGGCTGGTGGGTGGCAAGCAGGACCTGGTCGAGGCGATGCGGGGTGAGAAGTACTTCGACGTGGCCGAAGCCTACGGCTGGCCGGTCCGCCAGGGCCAGGCGGCCTTCGCCGGCACCCCGGATGCGCCTGTGCTGGAGGTCACCGCCGCTGAAGGCACCGTGGAAACCATCGAGTCCGCCCATTACCTGATCGCTACCGGCACCCGTCCCTGGGTCCCGCTCATCCAGGGGCTGGACGGCGTCGAGTACCTGACCTCGACGTCGGCGATGGAACTGTCCGAGCGCCCCGACTCGCTGCTGGTGCTCGGCGGTGGCTACGTGGCGCTGGAGCTGGCCCAGATGTTCGCCCGGCTCGGCTCGAAGGTGACCCTGCTGGTGCGTTCTCGGCTGGCGTCGAAGGAGGAGCCGGAGGTTTCCAGATCATTGCAGGAAGTCTTCGCCGACGAGGGCATCCGGGTGGTCCGCCGCGCTGTTCCCTCCCGCGTTGCCCGCGATACCGTCACCGGGCAGGTCGTCGTCATGGCCGAGGTCTCGGGCGGCGAGCAGGAGTTCCGTGCCGACGAGATCCTCGTCGCGCTCGGACGCCGCCCGGTCACCGAGGGGCTCAACCTCGAGGCCGTGGGGGTGAAGACCGGCGAGGCCGGACAGATCATGGTCACCGACCAGTTGCAGACCGCCAACCCCCGCGTCTGGGCGGGCGGGGATGTCACCGGGCACCCCGAGTTCGTCTATGTCGCGGCCCGGCACGGCACGATCGTCGCCGAGAACGCCTTCACCGACGCCAACACTTCGGTCGACTACACACGGATGCCTCGGGTGACGTTCACCGGTCCCGCCATCGGCGCGGTCGGGATGACCGAGAAGGAGGTCATCGCGGCCGGGATCCGCTGCGACTGCCGCGTCCTGCCACTGGAGTACGTGCCCCGTGCGCTGGTGAACCGGGACATGCGTGGGTTCATCAAGATGGTCGCCAACGCCGACACCGGCGAGATCCTCGGTCTCACCGCTGTCGCCAAGGACGCCGGCGAGCTCGCCGCCGCCGGCGTCCACATCCTCGGCAAGACCATCGCAGAAGTCGCCGACGCGTGGGCCCCATACCTGACCATGGCCGAAGGCATCCGCATCGTCGCCAAGGCCTTCACCACCGACGTCTCGAAGCTGTCCTGCTGCGCCTGACCGCGCACTCACCCCAATAGAACTGGACGCACTCAATGAGACGATCCTCACCACCGACCTGACAGACCACCGACCTGGCAGACCGGCTCGTCCGGTCCGAGGAGACCGCCCTGCTGGTCCCGTTGCTGCGGCTGCGCGCCGCCGGTGACCCGATCACCATCGATCACCTCGCGACGGTCCCTCGACGGCACACTTCCGAGGGTCCCGCATGGGGAACCCTCACCGGACGCACTCTCGTTTGACCTGGGCACACTCAAGCACGCCTCGGGCATGATCCCGTAGGAGCCGTCCGGTGGCCCGTACCGCGACGGGCGCCATACGGGGCAGCCTTGGACAGGTCTCTGGCCTGCGTTCCGCGGTAGTCATCGGCGCTGGGCCAACACCTTGTTGCCGGCCTCGCGCAGTTCACCGGTGGGCGAGACGTGGCGGTAAAGGGTCTGGCGGGTGATGCCCAGTTCCTCGCACAGCGCGCTGACATTTGACAAGTCCCTTGGAGACTCACAGTCTGTCAAATGCTGCCCGGGCATGAGCGCATCTATCGGGAAGGCCACCATCGAGGGTGGCCACGCCGGTGACGGGCTGAGTGACTCGCAACCAACGTTGAGTACACGGTTACAGCCGCCGACTTCCGATACATAGTTGCGAGACTTTTTCGTGGGGCGCAAGCCCGCAAATCCGCGCCCTCGTCATGCGTTCACGGAGGGAACCACGAGACGTCTTGTAACCCATAGGTTGAGAGACACTGTGGATCGTGTCGACACATACGACTGCACGGAGACGCGACCCTGACAAACCACCTCTAAGCCCGGTTCAACACGACCGTTCAATGACCGATTCGCAACCCGCTCTGACGGCAATCTGACGTCAGGACCTCAAGTGTGAAATCGGGTATACCCACCGTCAGATCTGTTCGGTGACATCGTGTGGAGTAGACGGAAATGTCCAGAACCCCCACGTGCGTTGACGCAGACCGTGGCCCGACTCGGGTAGGCGCTGAGCTCCTTAAGGGCGGACCGTATGGCCCCCGTCGCTGGAACGGTTCACCGGGCGGGTCATGCGGGACGCTGCCCACTCCGTGAGTGCGTGTGGCCTGGCCAGTGGCGGGTGTGTCCGGTGGGGGTTCCCCTTACGGGCATGCGATCTGGGCTGACGCCTGTGACCGAGTGTTCAGCGCGCGCTGTATAGTTCAGTCCATGCTGACTATTGCTTCGCGTCTCGACGTGATGAACCGCCTGGGTCGTGCACTGGCCGACCCCACTCGATCCCGGATCATCTTGACCCTGCTCGACCATCCCGCTTACCCGGCGGAACTGGCCCGAGATCTGGACCTGACACGCCCGAACGTGTCCAACCACCTGGCATGCCTGCGCGATTGCGGGATCGTCGTCTTCGAGCCCGAGGGTCGTCGGACACGATATGAGATCGCCGATTCGCACCTGGCGCAGGCGCTGACGGCACTGGTCGATGCCACCCTGGCAGTGGACGAAGACGCCCCGTGCATCGATC
>NZ_FPCG01000012.1 GCF_900116905.1 Micrococcus terreus
ACTTCGCCCTGGCCAAGCAATGGCGCGGCTTGGCTACTCGCTACGACAAGCTCGCCATCACCTACCGCGCCGCCCTCACCGTTTGCGCCATTCTCACCTGGCTACGCGCATAAGGGAGACACGCCCTAGTTCGAGGACTTATTGGGGACGAGATAGTGCGGGCCGACAAGTCCGATGTGTATCTTTTTCGTCGAGCCGCCGGTGTCATCGAAGAAGTACACGCGTGGCGCGAGGTTGCCACCGCCCTCAGATATCTTCAGGTGCGCGAGCATCGTCACGACACCGGAAGGAGCCACCTGTGGATCGACCGCGAAGTCTCGTGTGCCCTTGAACTTCCCGCCGGTTTGCACACCCTCGCTTTCCGTCATCGACAGTTTCTTGCTTGTGGCGGGCCAGCCGAGCAGTGGCCCAGAGGCACACCATTCCCAGAATCCGCCCTTGTTCCACCCCCCAGCGCGATCCTCAGCATAGCCAGCCAGAGCCCGCAGCCCGCGCCAGGTCTTGTTACCCCAGTTGAAGGCCTCCGGCGCAGTATCGAGATCGTCGAGTTCACGGATCGCTGAATCCGGAAGCGAGAGCCATCGAGTCAGATAGACCTGAGCGGCGAGCACAGCTTCCGAAATGACCTGCACCTCATCCGGCATCGAGTCCGTGGTTTCATGCTGGGTGCCCCAAAGCAAGTCGACCATACCCCGGGTGATCAACTCGTTCTTCAGGCGCGCGAGGTGTCCAGTCGCTGCCGAGAGTTCGCGTTCGAGCGCACTCTGTTCGTCCCGCGCCAACTCAAGTGCATACTCCCACTCGTCGCGCGCAGAGGCGAGCGTCTCAGCAGGGACCATGCCACCGAGCGCCTCGGCGGGCAAACCATTCTGCTCACCGAATACTTTGAACATGCCTGGGATGCGCCGCCTAGTCGACAGCTGCGCGACTGAATAGACGATGCGATTGACGGTGGCGGTCTCTGAGGCTTCCAGACGTGTACGGAGGTAGTAGCGGTGCCGCCAGCCCTCGGACTCCTTAGTTACGACGCCGGGCGAGTACACTCGAACACCACCGTCCCAGATGGCGAGCTGTCCAAACTCCTGCTTGAACACGCCGGCCGCTTGCGCGTCCAACGTCACTACTGCGGCAACGCCTTCCGCACGTGCCGCGATTCCACGCGCGACGCGGAGCCACGAACTATCATGCTCCCCCCTCGGCTCTGCGCAGACGACTATGGGAAGGCTCCGTTCGGGGTTCGCCAGCATGTCGGTCAAAATTGAGACACCATTCGCAGGCAACGCAAGCGGCTCGGTCAGGATCCCACTGCCGCCGAGCTGAGGTTTGCCTGCCGCCTCCAACAGATCGTGAACGATCTTTGGGCGGCCTACCGCTACACGGCGGGCGAGATCGTCGGACGACATGCTCAACTCAACAAGAGTATGGATACCTGCATCATCCGGGAGGATGCGGACCGTGGTGACCCATTCAGTGGGGTCCGCGGGCACCTGGTCCGTAGCCACGACCTCGAAGGCGTTTCCACTGACCGAACGGAGCACCACGGTCCGGTGGCGACCCTGCGAGACCTCGAACTCGCTCACGCCCTCAACGAGCGGCGGCGCGTCGTCGCGCTCCTGCGTCCAGGCGGCGACGAGCTCCTGAAACCGCCCAACTATCGCCGTGCGATCAGACACGTTGGGATCAGACCACACCGCGCGGTAGAGAATGCTCATGGCCGACCCCCATGTTCGCGTTTGGGACCGTCCAAAACGTGCCCCGCCTATAGGTCGAGCCTAACTTGCGGAGTCGCGTGACACCGGGATCAACAGCGACCGGCCCCGGCGCCCGTCAGGTTGTATGCCCACGGTGGGCGCCGCTCACCTCGTCGGTATGACGGTTTCGATGCGTGTGATGTCGGCCGGCCACGGTTACCAGTACCTCTTGCACACGGTGGCCGCAGGGGATGGCGACCGCTCGCTCTCGACGCCGTTGACGAGGTACTACACGGAGGAGGGGACGCCTCCTGGTTCTTGGATGGGCTCGGGTCTGCCGTACCTCGGTGGCGGTGAGCTCGCCGAGGGTGGGCAGGTGTCCGAGGCGCAGCTTCAGCTCCTGGTCGGGATGGGTAGTGACCCGATCACGGGAGAGCCGTTGGGCGAGGCGTACCGGCAGTACGCGAGCGTGCAGGAGCGCGTCGACAAGCGAGTCGCCGGTCTCGATCCCGAGCTGGGGCCGGTCGCTCGCGCGCAGCAGGTCGCGGTGATCGAGGCGGAGGAGGCCGAGCGCGGCACCCGCCGGGCGGTCGCGGGCTATGATTTGACCTTCTCGGTGCCGAAGTCGCTGTCTGCGCTGTGGGGAGTTGCGGACGCGGGCACGCAATCCCTGATTGCAGACGCGCACCATCAGGCGGTTGCAGAGGTGATCGTGTTCCTCGAACGAGAGGTCGCGACCACCCGCGTGGGCGCTGCTGGCCCCGAGGGGGCGGTCGCCCATGTCGATGTCGCAGGTGTCCTCGCAACCGCGTTCGACCACTACGACTCGCGCAGCGCCGACCCGCAGTTGCACACGCACGTGGTCGTGAGCAACAAGGTGCTGACGGTCCAGGACCAGAAGTGGCGCACCCTGGCCGGGCGGCCCGCGCACGCCTCGGTTGTCGCTCTGTCCGAGCTCTACAACGCGACCCTTGCCGACCGGATCACGGGCACGTTCGGCTTCGAATGGGAAGCCCGAGAACGCGGCCGGGACCGCAACCCGGCATGGGAGCTCGCCCCGGTGCCGGAGGAACTGGTCACGGAGTTCTCCTCACGCACCCGGCAGATCGAGGAGGAGAAGACCCGACTGATCGACGCCTACGTCGAGAAGCACGGCCGGGAGCCGTCGGCGACGACCGTGTTGAAGTTGCGGGCGCAAGCGACGCTCGCCACCCGACCGGAGAAGCAGGCGCACTCGCTCGCCGATCTCACCGCCGAATGGCGGAACCGTGCCAGCACCCTGCTCGGTGAGGACGTGACCGGCTGGGCGCGCACGATCGCCGCGAGCGGGGCGCCGGCGGCCTTGTTGCGCGCCGACGACGTGCCGCTGGACACGATCGCCGATCTCGGCCGCTCGGTCGTCGCCGTCGTCGGTGAGAAGCGTTCGACGTGGCGGAGATGGAACCTCCACGCCGAGGCGAGCCGGCAGCTCATGGGTGCCCGGTTCGCCTCGGCGGAGGATCGGGAGGCGATCACCGCGATGGTGACCGACGCCGCCGAAAATGCGTCGCTGCGGCTGACCCCGCCGGAGCTGGCGTCGAGCCCGCTGTCGTTCCGCCGCCCGGACGGGTCGAGCCGGTTCCGCCACTTGGGGGCGGTGCTGTACTCGACGGAAGAGCTGCTGACGGCAGAAGACCGTCTCCTCGACCGCTCGCACGCGACGACTGGACCGACCGTCGACCTCGCGACGGTGGAGCGGATCACCAGCAGACCCGACATGGAGGGCCGCCACCTAGCCGCCATCACGCAGCATCTGATCCGCGAGGACCAGAACATCGCACTGGTGATGGCGGGCATTCCACAGGCGATTGACCAGCTCCTTGCGGACAACGCACAGCGCCCGCGTGTGAGCACATTCCTTCGCCGCGCCGAAATGGCCGTGCTGGGCAAAGTCGACGAGGCAGACGTCGCAGACCCGTTTCTCCAGACCGCACGGGATGCGGATCGGGCATGGCCAGCCGAGATCGCCCGAGAATGCGCGACAGCAACTGGGGGGTATCCGTTCATGATTCAGCTGGTCGGTTACCACACATGGCGTACTGAACAAGGAATGGAGATCACGAACGAGCACGCGCAACGCGGAATCACCGTAGCGCGCCGCAAGATCGGCCAGCTCGTCCACGCCCCGGCACTCGAAGACCTCTCGGACGTGGACAAGACGATTCTCGTCGCCATGGCGCAGGACGACGAACCTAGCCGGAGCAGTGACATCGCCCAGCGCATCGGCAAGAACACCAGCTACATGTCCGTCTACAAGGGCCGCCTCGAGCGCTCCGGTTTGATCGAGGTCCTTCCCAACGAAACCCTGTCTTTCTCCACACCAGAGATTCGTGGATACCTTCGTGAACACGCCGCGCACTACGCCATGGCAACGACTGGGCCGGACGAGGTCGCCCCGTGAGTGGGGGGGGGAACCGTGCCCGTGGCGACCGTCCCCATTTGGCCTCGATTCGTCCGCCCGGCGTTGGAACTGCTTGCCGAGTGTGGGCAGATGAAGCGCCGCGAGATCATCGAGGGAACTGCCGAGCGTCTGCAGCTCGGTGCGGAGGCACGCGCTGAGACGGTGGAATCCGGTGAGGTGCGGTATCGCGGACGGGCCGGGTGGGCACTGACTCATTCCTCCAAGGCAGGACTCATCGAAAGGCCCGTACTTGGCCAGCACGTTCTTTGACCCGTTCTGGCCCAAGACGGGTGCCAAAAAGCAGCGGGGTAGCGAAGGACGGGGGTCCACCGGACACGTGCCATCGTCGGGGGCTACCTCAGGAGCCATCGTGGACCCGGAAGAGCAGGCCCAGGACGCTGTCACTAGCCTCAATGAGACTGTCCGCGCCGAACTGCTGGAACGACTGCAGGGTTCCACGCCGGCCTTCTTCGAGGAAGCCGTGGTCAACCTGCTCATGGCTATGGGCTATGGCGGTACCCAGGGTAGGGCCGCCGTGACCGGCAAGGCACACGACGGTGGCATCGATGGAGTCATCGACGGGGACGCGCTCGGCTTGGATCGTGTGTACGTCCAGGCCAAGCGGTACGCGGAGCAGAACACCGTGGGACGTGAGCCCATTCAGGCGTTCGTCGGCGCACTGCACCTGCACGGCGCGACCAAGGGTGTGTTCATCACGACCAGCTCTTTCAGCAAGCACGCGCAGGCCCATGCCGATGCCGTGCCGAACCGCATCGTGCTGATCGACGAGGACTTCTTCGACTGAAAGCTCGGCGGACAGGGTAAGGCCTCAGTGTCCGGTGGTCTCGTCGTCACTGTCCGGACCGCGGTCCTGCGGGACCAGGACGGTGATGTTGCCCGGGCCCGGCTTGGTCTGACCGGTCTGCCCGGTGGGGATCTCCGCGCCCACATCGGCGATCACCGCGTCCAGTGCGGCTCCCGCCGGGACGGTGGTCTCGCCCAGCAGGATGGAGCGGTGCACCGTGGCACCGGCCTCCACCACCACGCCGGGGCCGATCACGCTCTCGGTCACCTCACCCTTGACCGTGGCACCGGCACAGACCAGGGACCCGGACACCGTGGCCTGGGGGCCGAACAGGGCCGGCGGGACGGGTTTGTGGTTGGTCAGCAGCGGCCAGCCGGGGCTGCCCAGCTCCAGCCCCTGGCCCTCGAGCAGCTCCATGTGGGCGCGGTAGAACGCGTCGATGGTGCCCACGTCCCGCCAGTACCCCTCGTGCCGGTACTCGTGGGTGCGTCCGCGTTCCACGAAGTGCGGGACGATCGTCTCGCCGTAGTCGCCCAGGGAGGTGCCCTCACGGTCGGCGCCCTCGTCCGCGTCGTCGTCGTCCTGCTCCACCAGGTGCTCGGTGGCCGCGGCCAGGGCGTCCACGTTGTAGATGAAGACCTCGGTGGCCACCAGGTTCCCCCCGGGGGAGTCCGGCTTGTAGTCGTACCGGGTGACGCGGCGCTCGCCGTCAGCATCCTTGACCTGCACCACGCCGTAGCGGCTGGGGTCCTCCATCACCTCGGTGGTGACGATGGTCAGCTCCGAGCCCAGCCGGTGGTGCTGCTCCAGAGCCGGGCGCAGGTCCAGCTGGTAGAGGTGATCGGCGCTGCAGACCACCACGGTGTCCGCGCCGAAGGCCTGCAGGATGGGGATCTGCTGGTGCAGGGCATGGCCGTTGCCGGCGGCGAACCCCTCCTCGGAGCGGCCCTCCGCCGGGGGCAGGATGCGCAGGCCGTGGCGGGTCCCGTCCAGGTCCCAGGGCCGGCCCATGGCCAGGTGCTGGTTGAGCGTGAACGGGCGGTACTGCTCCACCACCCAGACGTCGCGCAGGCCGGAGTTGGCCAGGTTGGACAGCACCACGTCGATCAGCCGGTACTGCCCGGCCAGCGGCACCGCCGGCTTGGACCGGGCGTCCGTGAGGGGGGACAGCCGGCTGCCCTTGCCTCCTGCCAGCACGAGCGCCACGGTGCGCTGGGTGCGGTCGTTCGGGAACGGGTCTGCCATGGTGCCCTCCATCTGAACCGAGGCTCGGGTGCCCCGCCCGTGCGGGACGGTCCCACGCTAGACCTGCTCCGGGGGGTCGCACCAGACGACCAGCCGGTGTCTGCCCCCGGGCGGTCAGCGTTGGCAGTGGGGGCACCACCACAGCTGCCGGGCCAGGGCGGAGCCCTCCTCCTGCACGGCGCTGGAGTCCGAGAGCTCCTCCAGGCGGACCGGGCCGCGGCAGCGCAGGCACCCCTCCCGCTCGCGCCGGTAGACGAAGTACGACGGCGTCCGGCGGCCGGGCAGGGAGCGTCCGGCGGGTGCTGGGCGTGGGGCGGGGACGACCACCCGCACCCCGTAGGGTGCCGACGGATCCGGACGGACACCGGTGGTGGTGCGCTGAGCCCCGCGCGCCGGTGCAGCCGGCGGGACGTTGGAGCGCAGCAGGTCCCGGGCGATCAGCACCAGCCCGGGCAGGTCCGGGACGGAGGAGACAGGGCGGTGCGGGTCCAGTCCGGCCAGCAGCAGCGTCTCGCAGCGGTAGATGTTCCCGATCCCGGAGACCAGTCGCTGGTCCAGCAGAGCCGTGCCGATCATCCGGTCCGGGTCCTGTTCCAGGCGTTGGACGGACTCGGCCAGCAGCCGCTCGGCCTGCTCGGGGTCCTCCCAACCAGGGCCCAGCAGGTCTGGACCCAGGAACTCCAGGCGGTCCGCCACCTCTGCCGTGGGCACCACCTCGAGCAGGCCCAGCTGGAACCCGACCACCTGATGCTCGGCGGTCTGCAGCACGCACCGGGCCTGCCACTCCGGCCGTGCCCACCGCGGAGGTCTCCCGCCGTCGTCGGGATAGATGTCCCAGCGGCCCTCCATCTTCAGGTGGGAGAGGACGGTCAGGTCTCCGAGCTCCATCAGCAGGTACTTGGCGCGCGGGCGCACCGCGTCCACGGTGCGGCCGGAGAGGTCCAGGGTGGCCCACTGGGGCACGCGGAAGTCCGTGCGCAGCAGGGTGCGGCCGCTCAGCACGGGGTCCAGGCGGTGGGCCAGGCGGACCAGGGAGTCGCCCTCAGGCATGGTGGATCACGGGGGAGGGGGCTGTCAGGCCAAGTTGAGCTGCCAGGTGACGCCCCAGCGGTCGGCGACCCAGGCGAAGCGCCGGGAGAAGCCGTAGTCGCCCGGCGGCATCAGCGGGTGGCCGCCGGCGGAGAGGGTGTCGGCCAGCTCGTCCAGCTCCTCCGCGGTGCAGGTGCTCGGCAGGTCCACGAACAGGGAGATGGACGGGGTGAAGCTGAACTCGTGACCGGGCGGGGAATCGAAGATGCGCAGGTGCTGTCCGGCCAGGGAGATCTCACCGTGGAGCACGGTGCCGATCAGGTCTGGGCTGTCCTTCGTCTCAGGGTGGGAGTCATCCCGCAGGTCACGGCGGGTGACACCGGCGGGCAGGTGCGGGGAGAACGCCTCGACGTAGAAGTCCATGGCGGCTCCGCCTTCACCCTCGAACATCAGGAAGGGGGTGACACTGGCCTGGGCGGCGGAGGGGGTGGTGCTCTGCTCGGTCATGGCCCGAACTCTACGCCGGGGTGGTCTGCCGGGGCTGGTGTGTCTCTGCCTGCCAGGCCGCGTTGCGCTCCTGGACCACGGCGCGCAGCTCGATCATCCCGCGGACGGCATAGATGACCAGCCCCAGGGGAACGGTGACGAGCAGCAGGAGGGGCAGCTCGTAGGTCAGCGTGGACAGGTCGGCAGGGCGGATTAGGACCAGCACGAGGTAGGCCGTCAGGGCGGAGATGGTGGCCAGCCAGGTCCACCACCACGCGCCCTGTCCGGCCAGTCTCACGGGGAGGGCGTGGCCGAGAAACGCGGTCCACAGCACCAGGCCGAGGGGGACGAGCGCGGTGAGGGCCCACTCGGCCAGCGTGCTGGGCAGACTGACGCCTCCGGTGAGGGCCATGATCACCAGGGGCACGGTCAGCACGCCTGCCACCACGAGGGACTGCTTGCGGGTCTCACTCCACAGGTCCATGGTCATGCCGATCTGCTGGTGACCCGCTCGGTGCAGGTCTGGTGGCCTGAGCATAGCTCAGCTGCGGAAGCGCAGTCCGGAGGGGGAGGCGTAGAACCCGGCGGCCAGCAGCGCCTCGGCCAAGGGTGTGCCCAGCAGGGGCAGCCCGTTGACCTTCTCCAGGGACATCTTCTCCACCCGTGCGGTGCGCAGTGCCCAGCCCAGTGCCTGCGCGGTGGGACGGAGCACCCGGGCGTCCGTGAGGTCCTCGGCGAAACACAGCAGGGTGCGGCCGCCGCGTTCCACGTAGAGCGTCAGCACCCCGTCCACCATCACGACGACGGCCCCCGCCTTCCGGCCCGGGCGGTGGCCTGTGGGGCGCACGCCATCCGGCCCCGCGGGGACCTCCGGCCACGGCAGGGCCGCCCCGTAGGGGTTGGCCGGGTCCGTGGCGGCCAGGGCCAGCGCGGGCAGGTCCGGCTCGACCTCGGGTGTGCGCCAGGGCGCGGGATCGTTCGGGAAGCCGTGCCGGCCGTCCTGGTCGAGGGAGCCCCCGGGGGCGGGGGAAGCCGCATCCACGTCCTGCCGGGCGAAGCCGCGCAGCCGGTCCACCGTGGCGCCGGTGGAGAACTGGGCGGCGCCGAGGTGCTCGATGTAGTAGCCGCGGCGGACCTGTCCGGCCTCCTCCATGCGGGTGAGCAGGCGGTACTGTCCGGCGAACCCGCCGGGGGTCTCCTCGGTCACCACGGACCCGCGGGTGATCACTCCGTAGCGGTCCAGCAGGATCTCCGCGGTGGCGTGGGCCCGGATGGTGGGGTCAGCCAGGGGCTCGGGCAGCAGGGACCACCGTCCGGCGGACCGGGCGGCGTCCGTGGGGATCAGGGCCAGCCCGCCGCTCAGGGAGCCGTCCGTACTCTCGGTGGTCATCCCCTCTCCGGTCAGTCCGCGCAGCCGGGCCAGGCGCCCGGAGCGACCGGTCCCGCTGAGCCGGGCGGTGCGGGCCCGGGGTGGCCGGGAGCGCTGCCGGTGGGCGGTGCGGCCCTGGCCCAGCAGACCGCGCACGGGGGAGTAGGTGTCATTGCCCACCCGTCCGGCCCAGATCAGGTCCCAGAGGGCGGACACCCAATCGCTGGAGGTGGCGGACACGGGCTGGTCCGAGCCCTCCTGCAGATGCTGCCGGGCACGCTCCACCAGGGGGCCGATGAACCAGGCGCCGCCCCCTGACAGCGCCTCCACCAGCGCCTGATGCAGCGGACCGGGCTCGACGTCCTCGGCGTGGACCAGAGTGAGGTCGGCGGTCTCGGCGGGGTGGAAGGCGATCCAGCCGTCGTTGCCCGGGGCCTCGGCGGTGCCGGACCACAGGAACTCTCCGCCGGCCAGCAGCTCGTCCAGCAGGGCGGGGGAATAGTCGCGCACGCGGGCGGGCAGCACGTGGGTCTCCCAGGCGCTCGCTGGGACGGGCACCCCGGCCAGCTGCTCGAGCACCGTGGCCACACCGTCCACGCCGCTGAGCACGGCGGGGGAGCCGCCGCCGGGACGGGCCTCCAGGTGGTGCCAGTCGGCCAGGAACCGCGCGTAGGCCGGCTGCTCCACGGGCTCGACCTCAGCGCGCAGGGCGGCCAGGGACCGGCGGCGGATCCGGCGCAGCACCTCGACGTCGCACCATTCGGTGTCCAGCGGCCCGCGAGGACGCCGGACCTCCTCGCCGCCGGGCCGGAACTCGCCCTCGGTGACCCGGTGGTCCGCGGAGAGCCGCTGCAGGACCTGGTGGACCACGGCGGCACCCAGTCCGAGCGCCGCACTGGCCTCGGCCGGGGTGAACGGGCCGTGGGTGCGGGCGTACCGTCCCACCACATCGGCCAGCGGGTCGGCCACCGGCTCGATGAACGCCACCGGGATGCCCATGGGCAGGGCCACGCCGAGGGCATCCCGCAGCCGGGCGGCGTCCTCCACGGCGGCGTACTTCTCCTGCCCGCCGATCCGCACCTTCAGGGCACGGCGGTCGGCCACGAGCCGATCCAGGTGGCCCTGGGCCACCTCCACCGAGGCGTGAGGCAGAGCCTGCGGTGAGGTGTCTGCGGAGGGTGCGGTGCCGTCGTCGGGAACCTCTGCCGGGGCAGCCTGGTCACCCTCCTCGCCCTGCAGACGCGCAGCCGTCTCCTGGACACTCAGGGGCCCGAGCAGGCGCAGCAGATCGGCCGCACCTTCCAGGCCGCGCGCCCGGCGTCCCGGGGAGAGCCGCTGCAGGTCCGCCTCCACGGAGGCGATCACGGTGGGGTCCAGCAGGTCCCGCAGCTCGGCCCGGCCCAACAGTTCGCCCAGCAGTCCGGGGTCCAGGGACAGCGCGGCGGCGCGGCGTTCGGCCAACGGGGAGTCGCCCTCGTAGAGGAATTGGGCCACGTACCCGAACAGCAGGGACTGCGCGAAGGGGCTCGGGGCCTGCGTGGTGGTCTCCACCAGGCGCACGGACCGGCCCTCGATCCGGGTGGCCAGGTCCTTGAGCGCGGGGAGATCGTAGACGTCCTGAAGGACCTCGCGCACGGTCTCCAGGATCACCGGGAACTGCGGGTACTTCCGCGCGACCTCCAGCAGCTGGGCGGAGCGCTGACGCTGCTGCCACAGGGGCGAGCGCTTGCCGGGGTCCCGCCGGGGCAGCAGCAGGGCGCGGGCGGCGTTCTCCCGGAACCGGGCGGCGAACAGGGCCGAGCCCCCGACCTCCCGGGTGACGATCTCGTCCAGTTCGTCGGCGGCGAAGAGGAACAGCTCGGCGCCGGGTGGCTCGTCGTCCATCATCGGCACGCGCAGCACGATCCCGTCGTCGGCGGCCATGGCCTGCCCGTCCATCCCATACCGGGCGTGCAGCCGCGCAGCCACGGCCAGCGCCCATGGGGCGTGCACGGGCATCCCGAAGGGGGAGTGCAGCACCACCCGCCAGTCGCCCAGCTCGTCCCGGAACCGCTCCACCACCAGGGTCTTCTCGGTGGGCAGCACGCCCGTGGACTCCTGCTGCTCGGCGAGGTACGCGGTCAGATTGTCCTGCGCCCAGGTGTCCAGTCCGGCGGCGGCGAGCCGTTCGGATCCGGCAGTCCTACTCGCACCCGCGCCGGCTCCCATGCTGGCCGCGATCTCCCGGCGGAACGCTCCCACGGCCTGGCCCAGCTCCACGGGCCGGCCCTCGGCGTCTCCGCGCCAGAACGGCAGGCGTCCGGGCTGTCCGAACGCGGGGACCACCAGGACACGGTCGTGCGTGATGTCCTGGATCTGCCAGCTCGTGGCGCCGAGCACGATCACGTCCCCCACGCGCGACTCGTAGACCATCTCCTCGTCCAGCTCGCCCACCCGGCGGCCGCCCGTGCGTGCGGTGCCTGCGCCGGCTCCGGCCTCGTCCTCGGTGCCGGCCAGGAACACCCCGAACAGCCCGCGGTCCGGGATGGTGCCGCCGGAGGTGACGGCCAGCCGCTGTGCCCCGGGACGGCCCTCCAGGGTCCCGGCCTCCCGGTCCCACACCACGCGGGGCCGCAGCTCGGCGAACTCGTCCGAGGGGTACCGCCCGGAGAGCAGGTCCAGCACGGACTCATAGGCCGAGTGCGGCAGCGCGGAGAACGGGGCCGAACGGCGCACCAGGTCGAACCACTCCTCGGCGTCGATCTCGCCCAGGGCGCTGGCGGCCACGGTCTGCTGGGCCAGGATGTCCAGCGGGTTGGCCGGGACCGAGAGCGACTCGATCCTCCCCGCCAGCATCCGCTCCACCACCACGGCCGTGTCCACCAGGTCCCCCCGGTGCTTGGGGAAGAAGAAGCCCCTCGAGGTCTCGCCGACCTGGTGCCCGGCACGGCCCACGCGCTGCAGCCCCGAGGCCACCGAGGGCGGGGACTCCACCTGGATGACCTGCTCCACGGCGCCCATGTCGATGCCCAGCTCCAGCGAGCTCGTGGCCACCACGCACCGCAGCCGCCCGGACTTCAGGTCCTCCTCCACCAGGGCCCGCTGCTCCTTGGAGACCGAGCCGTGATGGGCCCGCGCGAACTCCTGCCCGGACCCCTCGGCGCTCGTTCCGGCCGACTGCCCTGAGCCGCCGATCAGCTGAGCCGGGCCGAATCGCGGCTGTCCTCCCGCCCCGCTCCGTTCCCTGCTTCCCGACGACGGCTCCTCGCCTCCCGCAGGCGGGTTCGCCTCTGCAGGGGTCCAGGGCGAGTCCTGGAGAATCTCGCCCAGTGCGACCGGATCCTGCAGCGCTCCTGGCCGGGCGTCGTCGGGAAGGCCTGTGCTGGCTTCGGGACCTGCCTGCCGTTCCTCCCAGATCTCGTTGAGCCGGCCGGTGAGGCGTTCGGCCAGGCGCCGGGAGTTGGCGAAGACGATGGTGGAGCGGTGCGCGGAGACCAGGTCCACGATCCGCTCCTCCACATGGGGCCAGATCGAGGCCTGCGGCTGGGGACCGGACCCGAACCCACTGTCAGCACCGTCGTGCGCGGCGGAGGCCTGGGGCAGCTCGGTCATGTCCGGGACGGGCACGGTGACGGTGATGTCCCAGGACTTGTTCGCCGCCGGAGCCACCACCTGCACCGGCTGGATGCCGCCCAGGAACCGGGCCACCTCAGACCGGGGCTCCACCGTGGCCGAGAGCCCGATCCGCTGGGCGGGCCTGGCCAACAGGGCGTCGAGCCGTTCGAGGCTGACCGCCAGGTGTGCGCCGCGCTTGGTGCCGGCCACGGCGTGCACCTCGTCCACGATCACCGTCTCCACACCCGTCAGGGTGGACCGGGCCTGGGAGGTGAGCATCAGGTACAGCGACTCGGGCGTGGTGATCAGGATGTCCGGCGGATCGGTGAGCAGCTGGCGGCGCTCGCGGGCGGGGGTGTCGCCGGAGCGGACGCCCACACGCACATCCGGGGCATCCTCACCCCGGCGCCGGGCGGTCTGGGTGATCCCGATCAGCGGGGCGCGCAGGTTCCGTTCCACGTCCACGCCGAGCGCCTTGAGCGGGGAGATGTAGAGGACCCGGGTGGCGGCACGGGGAGCCTCGGCACCAACCCCGTCGCTGTCCTCCGTCTTCTTCGCGCGCTTCCCGGCCGGCTTCCACGGTTTGTCCTGCCGTATGGGCGGCTGCCGCAGGAAACCGTCCAGCGCCCACAGGAACGCGGCGAGCGTCTTGCCTGAACCCGTCGGTGCGATCACCAGCGCGTGCTGACCGGTGGAGACCGCGTCCCAGGCCCCGATCTGTGCCTGGGTGGGCGCCGCGAACGCCCCGCCGAACCACTCTGCGGTGGCGGGGGTGAAGCGGGAGAGCACCGTCTCCGGATGGGGTGTGGGGCCGTCGGTGGACATCGCCGTCATGCTACGGGAGCCCCCGGACGGGCTAGGGCTGACAGCGGGGTCCCCGGCCGAGCCAGGCACCGCCCGCCCACTCTCACGCGTGGTGGTAGGGCCGCCCGCCGGAGATCTCCTGGGCCCGGTAGAGCTGCTCGGCCAGGATCAGGCGCACCAGCTGATGCGGGAACACCAGATTGGACAGGGACCAGGTCAGGTCCGCCCGTGCATGCACGGAGGCGTCCACGCCGTACGCCCCGCCGATCACCACGGTCACCGGCCGGCCCAGGTCGAACTGCCCCTGCAGATGCCGTGCCAGCCCGGGGGAGTCCAGGTTCTTCCCGCGTTCGTCCAGCAGCACCAGGTGGTCCTGGGCGCCCACTTTGGACAGGATCCGTGCGGACTCCTCCTCCCGCGCGGCGTCCCCCTCCCGTGAGGAGTGCGGCAGCAGCTGCCAGGAGAGGTCGTACGGCTTCTTGAGCCGCTTCTCGTACCGTCCGATCCCCTCCGAAACCCAGGACTCGTGCTTCTTGCCCACCGCCAACACCTTCACCGCCATGCCCCCATCCTCCCAGGCCCCACCGTTCCACACCGCCGCCCCGGAAACGCACCCCCTCACAGGGCAGTGCGGATCCGGGCCGGAGGTGAGGAATGCGCGGGGTCGCACCGCTGCCGAGCACCGTGGCCGAAACGTGTCCTGACATGGACCCCGCCGGGCACTAGCGTCAGGGATCACCCGACGACGGCCGGCGCCTCCCAGCACCCGGCACGGCCGGCGGGGTGAGGGAGATCAGTGCGGTGGACGGGCCGCAGCAGGACCAGGGGGAACCGGATGACGGCAGAGGTGGGGGCACCGCCGGCGGCTGGAACGACTGAACCGTTCGAACCGACCGAAGCGGCCGAGGCCGCAGAGGCGGAGCACGCACGGCGTCAGCATCGGCGCAGACGGTGGATCCTGGTGGTGACCACCGTGTTGGTGATGGCGCTCGCGGGGGTGCTGGCCGTCGTCGTGATGTTCAACCGGGCCGAGGCCAATCCGCGCGTGATGCCCGGCGAGGCCCGCATCATCCTGGACCAGCGCTACGCGAACCTGCCCGGCAACGCCGGCACGGCGGACGTGTTCCTGCCGGCAAAGGGGACCGGCCCGTTCCCCGTGGTGATGTGGACGTCCGGTTCGGGGTGGAGCAGCGACCAGGGCAATGTGGGCGGGGAGCAGGTGGCCGCGTACCTGGTGGCCCAGGGGTACGCGGTGGTGTCCTACTCGGTGCGCAACTCGGACCAGGCGGTGTTCCCGGCACAGCTGCATGACGCCAAGGCCGCAGTGCGGTGGGTGCGTGCGAACGCCGAGCGGCTGAACCTGGACCCGGACCGGATCGCCGCCGCCGGCAACTCCTCGGGCGGGTGGATCGCCACCATGCTGGGGGTGACCGGTGGAATGCCAACGCTGGAGGGGGACGTGGGCGTGCGGGGTGAGTCCTCGGAGGTGGGGGCCGCGGTGAACTTCTTCGCCCCCACCGACTTCCTGCAGATCAACCGGCACATGATCCCCGGGGCCTGCGAGGAGTTCAACCGCGCGCACCGGCTGGTGGACTGTCACGACGACCCCCGCGCGTACGAGTCCCGGCTGATCGGCGCTTCGATCCTCACGCACCCGCACCTGGTGGCCGCCGCGAGCCCGCTGACCTATGTGGACGCGGGGGATCCGCCCACGCTGATCGCGCACGGGACCAAGGACATGGTGGTGCCGGACCATCAGAGCACGCTGCTCTACTCCCGGATGGCGTCGGCGGGGACCCCGGTGGCGTACTACGAGGTGCATGGGGCCGGGCATGACCACGGCTTCGCCCGGGCCACCCGCGAGATGACCACCGTGGTCCGCTCGGCCCACCTGGACCCGGTGCCGCCGCAGGACGAGCAGCTCTCCTGGAAGGTCATCGCCCGGTTCCTGGACGACCATCTTGGCCGCTGAGGGTCGCCGGCCCACACCCCGGACATGCGAACAGCCCCTGGTCGAACCGGAGTGAACCGGTGGACCAGGGGCTGTGCGAATGGCGGTGACGGTGGGATTTGAACCCACGGTACGGGGTTACCGTACACAACATTTCGAGTGTTGCACCTTCGGCCGCTCGGACACGTCACCACGGCCTGTCGAGCATATCCGACTCTGCCAAGCTCGCCCAAACTCAGCCGCGGTGCGCACGGAAGAACTCACGCAGCAGCTCCGCGCATTCGTCCTCCCGCACGCCCGGATGGACCTCCACCCAGTGGTTCAGCCGCGGCTCGCGCACCACGTCGAACACCGACCCGCAGGCTCCGGCCTTGGGATCCCAGGCCCCGAACACCAACTGCGGCACCCGCGCCAGCACCATCGCCCCGGCGCACATGGCACAGGGCTCCAAGGTGACCACCAGCGTGCAGTCCGAGAGCCGCCAGCCGTCGCCCTTCCCGCTCACCGCGCGGGCCTGCGCCGCCCGGCGCAGCGCCAGCACCTCGGCGTGCGCGGTCGGATCACCACCGGCCTCCCGCTCGTTGAACCCGGCGCCCAGCACCTGCCCGTCCGGCCCGATCACCACCGCCCCGATCGGCACGTCCCCCGCTGCCTCGGTCTTCGCGGCCTCAGCCAGTGCCAGCCCCATCCAGCGCTCCCTCTGCTCGCGCCCCGAAGTCGCAGTCACACCCTTCCCGACGACGGCCGTCACGGCACGCTCAGAGGTCGCCTCGCGCGGGGCGCGGGGGTGAGGAGGCGGGGGCTGGGAGGTCACCTGACCAGCGTAGGGGAGGGGCCGTCGTCGGGAGGTGTCTGTGCGGGGTTCCGGCACTGCCCGGGCCGACGGGCCGGGCGAGTGTGGCCGGTAGGCTGGCACCATGCGCGTACAGGTCGTCGAACATCCGCTGGTCGCCCACAAGCTCACGGTGCTGAGGAAGAAGGAGACCCCCTCCATCACCTTCCGTCAGCTCACCGAGGAGCTGGTCATGCTCCTGGCCTACGAGGCCACGCGTGATGTGGCCATGGAGGACGTGGACATCCAGACTCCCGTCACCTCCACGACAGGACGCCGCCTGGCCCGCCCCACCCCGCTGGTGGTGCCGATCCTGCGTGCCGGACTGGGCATGCTCGAGGGCATGGTGCGCATGGCGCCCACGGCTGAGGTCGGGTTCCTGGGCATGGCCCGCAACGAGGAGACGCTGGACATCGTCACCTACGCCGAACGGCTGCCCGCCGACCTGACCGGGCGGCACGTGTTCGTGCTGGATCCCATGCTGGCCACCGGCGGCACCCTGGTGGAGTCCATCCGCTTCCTGTACGAGCGCAACGCCTCCCGGGTGACCTGCATCTGCCTGCTGGCCGCGCCGGAGGGGATCGAGCGCCTGGAGCGCGAGCTGGAGGGCGTGGAGGTGGACCTCTTCGTGGCCGCCATCGATGAGCGGCTGGACGAGAACGCCTACATCGTCCCCGGGCTCGGCGACGCCGGCGACCGCCTGTACGGCCTGGCCGAGTAGTCGGGCGGCCGAGGGTCGGCCCGCGTGCACTGTCCAGAATGTGGACGTACGAGGGCCGCGCGCGCTCCGCTTGACGAGGTGGGTGCCTGGTCGGCATAATCCGCTCTCGCTGATCGAAGGGCTCTCAGGCGTCGGTATCCAGGAGTCGAGGTCCCTGCTCGCCGCTGAAAGTGCCGTGGACCGCGTGGTGTGAAACATTCAAGACCTCTTTCACACCGTTTTCCCAGGTTCCGCAGGTGTGATCTTGCCCACAAAAGAGACGGTTTGTCTCGCATGGTGAGACGAATGGTCCAGTGTTACTTGCGAGAGTTGTTTGTGACGACACACAGTGGTCACATGACCATCCGCCCCCTACTCCACGCCAGTCAGGCAGTTGCGGTGACCCCGCTTGCCAGACGCAGTGGGCAGGAGGTTCGCTGAGCCACCGGCTGTGGATGTGAGGCCGTGATCCGGCGTCGACATCCCCGTTGAGCGGCCCAGCCCGAAAGACGCAAGGGAACGTCCATGACCACAGCACCGCAGGGTTACGTCCACATCTCCGTCCGCAATGCGCAGCGCCGAGCCGCCATGGCCGAGCATTACCGCGCCCATGGCGGGAACTATGCGGGGATGCCGGGCGGACGTGCACTGCATTCGGTCCCGGAGCCCACACCTCAGCAGGGCGAATCTGCTGCCTCTGCCGCTCCCCAGACCAGCCCCATGCCGGTCCTGGCCCCCAACGGCATCCCCGGCCCGCAGGCCGTGGCCCAGGAGAACGAGGCCCGTGGCTTCGTGCTCTACGTGGGCATGGACGAGTCCGCCGCCTCGGCTGCCGGGACCTCGCTGACCCGCCTGGCCAACGAGCTGCGGCACTACGTAGAGTCCTTGGTGGCCGGCTCTGCCTCTCACGCGGCCGTGGCCATCGCCCCGGCTGGCGCCCCTGGCTCTGACCTGGAGGTCGTCCGCCAGGTGCTGGGCGATCCCACCATCCAGGGCGGCCCTCGCCCGGACCTGCAGCAGGCCCCCGCCCCGGTCTCCACCCGCCAGCCCGGTGTGCTGATCGATCTGGCCCGCCGCGAGGTCATGCTGGACGGTGAAGGCCTGAACCTGACCTACAAGGAGTTCGAGCTGCTGAACTACCTGGTGGAGAACGGCGGCCGCACCGTGGGGCGTGAAGAGCTGCTTGACTCGCTCTGGAAGAACTCGGACGAGGTGCCCAACGAGCGCACCATCGACGTCCACATCCGCCGCCTGCGCGCCAAGCTCGGCCGCCTCTCCGCCACTGTCCGCACCGTCCGCGGCCAGGGCTACCGCTTCTACGAGCACCCCGAGGTCGTCGTCTGGGCCGCTCCGGAGTACAGCATCTGATCTGAACTGCCGCTGGACCCGCCGGTCCACGAATGCCGGAGGCCCCCGACTGCATGGTCGGGGGCCTCCTTGGCATCTGCGCCGCGCGCACCTGGCACGCGCCAGGAGGAGACGTACGCTGGGACCATGCCTGCCGACGTCGTGAATCAAGGACCGGACCAGCACGTGGACCGCACCGGCGAGAAGACGCTGATCATCCTGCGCCATGCCAAGGCCGACTGGCCGGTGGGTGTCCCGGACCACGACCGGCCCCTGGCCGGGAGGGGTGAGCGTGAGGCCCCGCTGGCCGGGCGCTGGCTGGTGGAGCAGGGGCTGGTGCCGGAGTCGATCGTCTGCTCCAGCGCCGTCCGGACCCGCCAGACCTGCATGTGGGTCTGCTCGGAGCTGGGGGAGAAGGCCCCCACCCCGTATCTGGACTCCCGCCTCTACGAGGCCTCTGCCTCGCAGGCGCTGGCGGTGATCAACGAGACCGAGGAGCAGGTGCGGTCTCTGATGGTGGTTGGACACATGCCATGGGTCCAGGAGCTCGGGATGCGCCTGGCCTCGGTGGACTCAGACGAAGAGGCCGTGATGGCCATGGCAGAGCGGTGCCCGACCCTGGGTCTGCAGGTCTTCCGCGTCCCGGGGCCATGGGCCACGCTGGACGGACGCGATGCGCGGATGACGCACTTCACGGTGCCTCGCCCCTGACCGGCCTCGGAATCTGATGGTCTCGAGAGACGAGTCAGGCCCGGACGTGGTGTCCGGGCCTGACTCGGTGGTGCTGTGGTGCGCCCTAAGGGATTCGAACCCCTGACCTTCTGTTCCGTAGACAGACGCTCTATCCAGCTGAGCTAAGGGCGCATGGCCTCTGACGGGCCTCGAAGAACTATACATGCGGTTGGGCGGTGCGCCAAATCGTCGACTGTCCGAAGTGGCAAAGCCGCGCGAGAGGCCCTTTCCACGGTGCGTCATCCCGCCCAGGGCGGTGCTGCGCGCCGGGTAGGATGGCAGGGACACGGTGGACGCACAAGGGAGTGCAGACCGCGCACGCGCGGTGGCGCCCTGGGTGGCCCCGGATATCTCGCAGCGACCCGACGGAGGGATTCCTCATGGCAGACAGCACCGCGCCCACGCTCGCAGAACGAGTGGTGGCGGATGCGCCGACCAGCTATGCCAAGCTGCTGGACTGGGTGAAGGAGGTTGTGGAGCTCACCGAGCCCGACTCCGTGGTGTGGGTGGACGGATCGCAGGAGGAGTACGACCGCCTGGCCGGCGAGCTCGTCGAGGCCGGGACCTTCACCAAGCTGGTCGAGGACAAGTTCCCCAACTCCTACGCGGCGTTCTCCGACCCTGCCGATGTGGCCCGCGTCGAGGACCGCACCTTCATCTGCTCTGAGAAGGAGGAGGACGCCGGCTTCACCAACAACTGGATGGACCCGGCTGAGATGAAGTCCATCCTCAACGACGCCTTCCGTGGCTCGATGCGCGGTCGGACCATGTACGTGATCCCGTTCGTCATGGGACATCTGGATGCCGATGACCCCAAGTTCGGCGTGGAGATCACCGACTCCGCCTACGTGGTCACCTCCATGCGCATCATGGCGCGCATCGGCGCGGACGTGCTGAAGAAGATGGAGGAGACCGAGGCGTTCTTCGTCCCGGCCCTGCACTCCGTGGGTGCTCCGCTGGAGCCCGGACAGCAGGATGTGGCCTGGCCCTGCAACGAGACCAAGTGGATCGTGCACTTCCCCGAGGAGCGCTCCATCTGGTCCTACGGCTCCGGCTACGGCGGCAACGCCCTGCTGGGCAAGAAGTGCTACGCACTGCGCATCGCCTCGGTGATGGCCCGGGACGAGGGCTGGCTCGCCGAGCACATGCTGATCCTGAAGCTGACCAGCCCGGAGGGCAAGTCCTACACCATCTCCGGCGCCTTCCCCTCGGCCTGCGGCAAGACCAACCTGGCCCTGATCGACCCCACGGTGGAGGGCTGGAAGGCCGAGACCCTGGGCGACGACATCACCTGGATCCGCGCCGGCAAGGACGGCGAGTTCCGTGTGGTCAATCCGGAGGCCGGCTACTTCGGTGTGGCTCCGGGCACCGGCTGGTCCACCAACCCCAACGCCATGCGTGCCATCGCCAAGGGCAACTCGATCTTCACCAACGTCGCCCTCACCGACGACGGCGGCGTCTGGTGGGAGGGCATGACCGATGAGGTCCCCGAGCACCTGACCGACTGGCGCGGCAACGAGTGGACCCCGGAGTCTGAGACCCCGGCAGCCCACCCGAACTCCCGCTTCTGCACCCCGATCGACCAGACGGACATGTTGGCTCCGGAATACTCCGAACCCAACGGGGTGAAGCTGGACGCCATCCTGTTCGGCGGTCGTCGCAAGACCACCATTCCGCTGGTGACCGAGTCCTTCGACTGGGAGGACGGCATCTTCAAGGGCGCCACGCTCTCCTCGGAGACCACCGCCGCCGCCGTCGGTGCCGTGGGCGTGGTGCGCCGCGACCCCATGGCCATGCTCCCCTTCATCGGCTACGACGCCGGCGACTACCTCAAGCACTGGGTCAACGTCTCCGGCAAGGTGGACGCTGAGAAGCTGCCCCGGATCTACCTGGTCAACTGGTTCCGCCGCAATCGCGATGGCGGCTTCGCCTGGCCCGGCTTCGGCGAGAACTCCCGCGTGCTCAAGTGGGTCGTGGAGCGCCTGGAGGGTCGCGCCGACGCCCAGGAGACCCCCATCGGCTTCGTGCCGACCCCGGAGTCCCTGGACCTGAACGGCGTGGAGGTCTCTGACAGCGATCTCGAGGACGCCCTGAAGGTGGACCGTGAGGAGTGGACCGCAGAGGTGCAGTCCATCCAGGAGTGGTTCGACCGCTTCGGAGATTCCCTCCCGGACTCGATCTCCTCGCAGTTGGAGGGCCTGAAGCAGCGTCTGGGAGCCACCTCCTGAGAGGCCAGGCGCGCCTCCGGCGTGTCCGACGGCGCCTGGACCGTCTAGCTCTCCAGGCAGCTGAGGCCACCGACCGCGCCCGTGCCGATGTTCGTCATCGGCACGGGTCGGATCCGGCTGTCGTCTCCCGCCTGGTCGCCGGGCTGACAGCTGTGGTGCGCGTGGAGCGTGCCGACCGGCAGCTGCCGGCCTCGTTCCGATCCGCCACGTACTGGGTGCGTGATCGCGTGGTGCGTCGGCCACAGCTCCCCGTGACCGCCGAACGGCTGATCCCAGCCCCTCAGCGGTCCGGTTGGGGCCCCGACGCAGACGGCGTGCAGGAGCTGACCGCGCGTCTGCGCGCTGACGTCCTGGTGATGGCCAAGTTCGACATCCAGGCCGCCGTCAAGCTGCGCGCCGCATACACCCACGACGGCCTCACCCTGGCCATCCAGCCCCCAGCTGCCACTGGGCTCAACGGCATCCAGAGGGCTGTCCAGGCCCACAGCATCGTCGAGCGCCATGCTCCGGGTCTCATGCCCGCCCTGGTGTCCCACGGTGAGCTCTCCCGCGGACTGCCGTATCTGGTGGAGAGGTGGCTGGATGGCCGATCCCTCACCTCGGCCGCTCAACTGGACGAAGCCGCACCGGGGATCCTCGCCGGCCTGTCCGCGGTCCATGCTGGACATGGCGTCAGACGCATCCCTCTGTCAGCTCACCACCAGTCGTCCCGGGTCGCCCGGTGGGCCGAGGTGCTGCAGACCGGGATCATCCCCTCCGAGCTGGGATCGTGGGTGTCCCATCTCCTCGAATGGAACCACGGGCTGCGCTGGTCCTGGTCCCACGGGGACATGGTCGCCTCGAATGTGCTCCGCACCCCCACCGGGATCGCGCTGGTCGACTGGGAGCACTCCGGTGAGTGGCCGATCATGCGCGACGCCGCCAAGCTCCACCTCTACGCCGGTGACCCGGAACGCACGCTGGGACTGGTGCTGTCCACCTTCCACGACTCCGCGAGCAAGAGCTCCTACACGCCTGCCGAGGAACTGGCCTTGAGCCATATGGAGATGCTCCTGCGCTATCCGGTGCGCAGCCGGAAGCTGGCTGGCCATGCCCGCTCTGCGATCTACGAGCGTCAGGTGGCGCGGCAGGTGGAACGCCTGGCCCAGGTCAGGGACGCCGCGGTCTGAACCGTCCCCGCTCGTGCTCCTGCACAGCGGTCCAGGACCGCTGAGCGATCCACACGCCGCACGGCAGAACACAGCTCGTCCGTGCCGACTGCAAGACTGAACCCATGGAGCACCTGAACACGCGCGACGCAGTGACCCCAGACCCTGCCCCGGACCTTCACGAGGAGGCGCTGCAGGTGCTGCGCCGGCTGGTCGGACGGGAGGACGCCGTCTTCCATGAGGGGCAGTTCGAGGCGATCGAGGCACTGGTCTCGGGCCGCCGCAGGGCACTGGTGGTCCAGCGGACCGGCTGGGGCAAGTCTGCGGTGTACTTCGTGGCCTCCCTGCTGCTGCGGGCCCGCGGTGCTGGACCCACGTTGATCGTCTCGCCTCTGCTGGCGCTGATGAGGGACCAGGTCTCGGCGGCGGCCCGCGCGGGAGTCCGCGCCGAGTCCATCAACTCCGCCAACGCCACCGACTGGGACAACGTGCGCCAGCGACTCGATGAGGACACCGTGGATGTCCTGCTGGTTTCGCCGGAACGACTGAACAACCCCCGGTTCCGAGACGAGCAGCTGCCGGAGCTGACTCGGCGCATGGGCCTGCTGGTGATCGACGAGGCCCACTGCATCTCCGACTGGGGGCACGACTTCCGTCCGGACTACCGGCGCATCCGCGACCTGATCGCCCGACTTCCCGGCCGCGGTGAGGCCCGTGTCCCGGTCTTGGCGACGACGGCCACCGCCAACCAGCGCGTGGTCACCGACGTGGTGGAACAGCTGGGAGTGGACTCCGATGACGACGTCTTCGTCCTGCGCGGACCCCTGGCGCGCGCCTCGCTGCGCCTGGGCGTGCTGAGGATGCCCAGCCCCGCCAGCAGGCTGGCCTGGCTGCTCAACCACCTGAACGAGCTGCCGGGTTCCGGGATCGTCTATGCACTGACCGTGTCTGCGGCGGAGGACACCGCCCAGGCGCTCAAGGACGCCGGATACGCGGTCGCCGCCTACACCGGACGCACCGACCCTGAGCAGCGCGCCGAGCTGGAGCAGGCGCTGAAGGACAACCAGGTCAAGGCGCTCGTGGCCACCTCCGCCCTGGGCATGGGGTTCGACAAGCCGGACCTGGGATTCGTGGTCCACCTGGGCGCCCCGAGCTCGCCGGTCTCCTACTACCAGCAGGTCGGACGTGCCGGCCGCGGCGTGGACCACGCCGACGTGCTGCTGCTCCCGGGCACAGAGGACCGGGAGATCTGGCAGTACTTCGCCACCACCTCCATGCCGGACGAACACCGCGCGCGGGCCGTGCTGGAGGAGCTGGAGCGGGCGGGAGGAGCGTTGAGCGTGCCGGCCCTGGAGACACGGGTGGACCTGCGCCGCACCCCGTTGGAGCTGCTGCTGAAGGTGCTGGCCGTGGACGGTGCGGTGGAGCGCGTCGGCGGTGGATGGCGCCGGACGGATCAGCCGTGGAGTTACGACGGTGAGCGGTATGGGCGCGTGGCCCAGGCCCGGGTCCACGAACAGAATCTGATGCTCGACTACGAGAACACCACCGGATGCCGGATGGAATTCCTGGCGCGAGTCCTCGACGACCCGCAGGCGGCCCCCTGCGGACGGTGCGACACCTGCGCTGGGCCCTGGTACCCCACGGGAGTGGGTGAGCAGGCCCGGGCGGCGGCGGACAGTTCACTGCGGCGAGTCGGAGTGCCGGTGGAGCCCCGCACCATGTGGCCCAGCGGCATGGACCGGCTCGGGGTCCAGGTCAAGGGACGCATTCCGGCAGAGGAGCAGTGCGGCGGGGGGCGGGCCGTGGCGCGACTGACCGATCTGGGCTGGGGCGGACGGCTGCGCGAGCTGTTCTCCGACCGGGAAGACAGTGCCGGTGACGGACCCATCGACTCCGATCTGCTGCAGGCCGCGGTCCAGGTGCTCGCCCAATGGGGCTGGACTGAACGTCCGATCGCCGTGGTCTCCGTGCCGTCACGCCGCCGGCCGCAGCTGGTGCGCTCCTTCGCCGAGGGCATCGCCCAGATCGGTCAGCTGCCCTACCTGGGGGAACTCTCGGTACGCGGCCACGGACCGCTCACCGGTCCCGGCGGCAACAGCGCGTACCGCTTGGCCTCGGTGTGGGACCAGTTCGCCGTCCCGGAGACCATGGCCGAACAGCTGCAGTCGGCACCGGGATCGGGTCGTCAGGGTCCGGTGCTGCTGGTGGACGAGATGGCCGACAGCCGATGGACGCTCACCGTCACCGGACGCGCATTGCGCCAGGCCGGGGCGGACGGCGTGCTGCCCCTGGTGCTCGCCCTGGCCGGATGATCGGGGCTCAGCCCTCGCGGACGATCTCCAGCACGGCATCACGCACCGACGCCATGGTCTGCTCATCCTGGGCCTCACCGTTGTAGCGAAGGAACGGCTCCGTGTTGGACGGACGCAGATTGAACCACCAGGAGCCGTCTGCCGCGCTCACGGTGGTGCCGTCCATGGTGCTCACGGTGACGTCTCGGTCGGCGAACCGCTCCAGCACGCGGTCCACGGCGCCCTGCTTGTCCTCCACCGTGGAGTTGATCTCACCGGAAGCCACGTAGGGGTCGTACTCCTCGGCCAGCTCTGAGAGCGGTCCGTCCTGCTCGCCCAGGGCCGCCAGTACGTGCATGGCGGCCAGCATGCCGGTGTCCGCGTTGAAGAAGTCGCGGAAGTAGTAGTGGGCCGAATGCTCGCCGCCGAACACGGCGCGCTCCTGGGCCATGACCGCCTTGATGAAGGAGTGGCCCACCCGGGTCTCCACGGGCCGACCGCCGGAGGCCAGAACCAGTTCGGGAACTGCGCGCGAGGTGATCAGGTTGTGGATGACCACCGGCTCGGTCTCGGCGGCGTGCACCTCGCTGCCAGCCTGGGCCCGGGCGATCTCCCGGCGTGCCACCAGTCCGGTCACCGCCGACGGAGAGACCGGCTGCCCCTTCTCATCGATCACGAAGCACCGGTCGGCGTCACCGTCGAAGGCCAGGCCGATGTCCGCGCCGTGCTCCAGCACGGCGGCCTGTAGATCCCGCAGGTTCTCCGGCTCCAGGGGATTGGCGGGGTGGTTGGGGAAGGTGCCGTCCAGCTCGAAGTACAACGGGACGATCTCCAGCGGCAGCCCCTCGAGCACGGCGTCGCCCAGGACCGCCGGAGTGGTCTTGCCAGCCATGCCGTTGCCGGCGTCGACCACGACCTTCAGCTGCCGTCCACCGGAGAGGTCCACCAGCGAGCGCAGGTAGGTGGCGTACCCGGAGACCAGGTCCATCTCGGTGACCGTTCCCGTGGAGTCGGCCGGGGGGATCTCGCCGCTGTCCAGGTACCCCTGGGCGACGTCACGGATCTCGTAGAGCCCGGTGTCCGATGAGACCGGGACGGCCCCGGCCTGGGACATCTTCATGCCGTTGTACTCGGCCGGGTTGTGGGATGCGGTGAACATCACACCGGCCGCGTCCTCCACGCCGCAGGCGTAGTAGAGCATGTCGGTGGAGATCAGACCCACCTGCACCACATCGGCACCGCGAGCGGTGGCGCCCTCGGTGAAGGCCTGCATGAACTCCGGGGTCGACGGACGCATGTCACCGCCCACCAGCACGCGCTTCCCGGTCAGTTCCAGCACGTCCACGAAGGCCGCGCCCACAGCGCGCACCGACTCGGGTGTGATGGTCTCGCCGACGATGCCGCGCACGTCGTAGGCCTTGAAGGACTGGGTCAGATCCACAGAAGTCGTCACGAGAGTCCATCGTAGAGGACCGGACTGACAGCCCAGGTCAGCGCGGAGACGGGCGTCGTGTGCCCCCGCAGAGGGGCAGATCGTCCTACAGTCGTGGGGTGCAGAACTCCAGAACGGAATGGGCCGGACACGAGCCGGGTCAGGGCGGATACCGGCGACTGCTCTGGGCCCTGTTCCTGGCGGGTGTAGCCACGTTCTCCCAGCTGTACTCACCACAAGGGCTGCTGCCGTTGATCAGCGGTGACCTGGGCATCAGCGCCTCCTCTGCGGCGCTGTCCATCTCCGCGGCCACCCTCGGCCTGGCGCTGGGCGTGATCCCCTGGTCCTACGCCGGGGACCGTTGGGGACGACTGCGCTCCATGGGATGGGCCGTGCTCATCGCCTGCCTGTGCTCCCTGGCGGCCACCCTGGCCCCGCAGTTCGACCTGCTGCTGGCGCTGAGGTTCCTGGAGGGCGCGGCCCTGGGTGGGGTCCCCGCCCTGGCCATCGCCTACCTGAGCGAAGAGGTCCATGCGCGCTGGTCGGCCGTGGCCGCTGGCACCTACATCGCCGGCACCACTCTGGGCGGACTGGCCGGGCGGTTGGTGGCCGCGCCCATCGGCGAGCTCACGCACTGGCGGATCGGGATGCTCTCGGTGACGCTCATGGCCGTGGTGTGCGCGGTGGGGTTCCTGCTGCTGGCTCCGCCGTCACGCCGGTTCACCCGGGGTCGGTCCTCATTCTCCGAGGCCATCTCTGCGCTGACCGGGAACCTGAGATCGCCCCGGCTACTGGCGATCTACGCCCAGGGCATGCTGCTGATGGGCGGCTTCGTGGCGATGTACAACTTCCTGGGCTTCCATCTCACCGAGGAGCCCTTCCTGCTGCCGCTCTCGGTGATCTCCCTGGTGTTCGTGGCCTACCTCGCCGGGACGTGGTCCTCCCCGGTGGCGGGGCGGCTGGCGGTCCGGCACGGTCGGGGAACAGTGCTGCTGGCCAGCATCGCACTGATGATCATCGGTGTCCTGATCACCCTCCTCCCGCATCTGGTGGCGATCCTGGCCGGCACCGTCCTGTTCACCGGTGCATTCTTCGGAGCGCACTCCGTGGCCTCGGGGTGGGCTGGAACGGCGGCGCGGGCCGGCCGAGCCCAGTCCAGCTCCCTGTACAACCTGGGCTACTACGGGGGATCGAGCCTGTTCGGCTGGCTGGGCGGTGTCTTCCTGGCCGAGCACGGGTGGGCCGGCACCGTCCTGATGACCGTCGGGCTGGCGGTGATCGCCGGAGTGCTGGCGCTGGTGCTGCTGCGCGGAACAGGCATGGAGCAGCCTTCCCAGACTCCAGATCGATCTGCGTGATCAGCATCACCCACCCCTGATCGCCCCGGATCTGACCTGGAAGGACGGGCCTTCCGCCGCTGCGCCGTCGAAGATGAGAGCGGTCTCATCCGTGGTTCATCCACTGCTCATCCAGCGCTGGTCTGATGGTCTCAACGCCGAGGAGGAACCTCGACGCCGAACGAACTCCAGACTTCGAACCAGGACAGTCACTCCGTCAGCCACGCAGGTGGTCACCGACGGACTTCCGGGAAAGGCGTACGCCATGACCAGCACCTTCGAGATGCAGAGCCAGACCTCCTCCCTGCCGATCATCGCCGCCCACACGGCTCAGGGCCATCAGCGAGCCGAGCTGCCTGCCCGGATCCAGTCCTCCTACACCACCCGGTTCGCCGCTCAGGCCCTGGAGTCCGATCCGTCCCGCTTCCACCTGGCCACCGGTGCGACCGTGGTCCCGCAGGCCGGAGACGTGGTCATCGCCCGGGTCACCGAGATCCTGAACCACAAGCGGGTGGAGACCCCGGAGTCCCGCAAGGCCATCCTGTTCGAGGGCGCGATCATCATGCTGGCCTACGGCAACCGCTACGCCGCCGACCAGTTCTTGGCGCACGTCCCGGACTCCCTGGAGCCCTGCCACCTGGTGGCCGCCGGCGGTGTGGCCGGGATGGTCACCGAGCAGCACGTGAACATGGATGACCCCACGCGGATCGAGCCCCTGGGCCTGCTGGCGGACGAGCACGGTGTGGTCAACCTGACCCGCTTCTCCCCGTACCAGCTGCGCCCGCTGCCCGCCACGGTGGGCGCCGAGGTCGCACCCCTGCCGGGCCGTCCGCGGGTGATCGGCGTGCTGGGCACCTCGATGAACTCCGGCAAGTCCACGGCCATGGCCTGCCTGGTCAACGGGCTGACCAACGCCGGCCTGAAGGTCTCCGCCGGCAAGTCCACCGGCACCGGTGCCGGAAATGACCCGATGATCTACCACGACGGCGGTGCCGCCAAGGTCCTGGACTTCACCGACTTCGGCTTCCCCACCACCTTCAAGCTCGAGTACGAACAGGTCCGCTCCCTGACCGTGAACCTGATCGACGCCCTCTCCGAGACGGACACGGACGTGGTGGTCGTGGAGATCGCCGACGGCGTCTACCAGGGCGAAACTGCCCGCCTGCTGCGTGATCCGCTCTTCCAGTCCGTGTTGGACACCGTGGTCTTCGCCGCCTCGGACGCCCTGGGCGCCGTGGCCGGTGTGCGGGAGCTGCAGGAGGCCGGACTCGAGGTGGCCGCCGTCTCGGGCGTGCTGACCTCCTCGCCGCTGGCCACCGCCGAGGCCCGCCAGGTGCTGGACGTCCCGGTCCTGGACACCTTCGGGATGACCGCCGCTGACACCGCACGGGACCTGCTCCCGCGGCGCTGAGCCCACGGAGCCCCCTGAGGGTGCCAGCCGCCCCCCGCCCCTCCGCCCTGCAGCAGACCCCTGCGCGGACCCCCGTCCAGCACACGCTCGAGGACATCATGGCCACCCGTTCAGCAGATCCCGACGACGCCCGGCAGCGCCCACGGGTCTTCCGCCTCAGTGCCCAGTCACCTGAGCCGGAGGATCCCGCGGAGCTGGCCGTGGCGCAGGACGGATCTGCCCCGGGCCCGGCCGAGTCCGACGACGAGGGCACTGAGGCGTGGGGCCGGGACGAGCGGATGCCCACCGTCTGGCGGGGCCGTCGTCGTTGGCTGCTGGTGCTCCTCCTGCTGCTGGGCGTGTTCCAGGCAGCCATGGCCCTGGTGATGGCCTTCACCGTGGACGCCCTGCTGGGCGGACCGGCCCAGCTGAACCAGGCCCTGCGTTCGGGCGTCGGCCCGGACGGGCACGCGTTGAACCCGGCAGCCCTGGCGCAGATGGGGACCTACATCCCCTGGCCTCAGCTGGCCCTGCTGGCCGGGGCGGTGCTCTCCTTGGGAGCGGCACGGTGGGCCGAGCGCGTGGTGGCCGAGGATCTGGGGCAGGACTACGTGTTCGAGCAGCGCCGCCGGCTGATCGGCTCGGCGCTGGCCGGGGCAGGCAACCCCTCGCTGGGGGTGACCATCACCCGTGCCTCGAACGATCTGACCGCCGTGCGGAACTGGATCTCGCAAGGGCTGGTTCCCCTGGTCACCGCGGTGCCGTTGATCGCCGTGCTGGTCGCCGTGCTGACCCTGTCCACGCCGCTGGTGGGTGCGGCTGTCGGGGCGCCCATCCTGCTGCTGGTGGTCCTGCTGCCGCCCCTGGCCAAGGCGACCTTCGAACGCGCCAGGCACCTGCGCCGTCGTCGGGGGCGGATGTCTGCGCGGATCGCGGACACTGTCCAGGCGGGGGAGTCCATCCAGGCCGCCGGAGGGGTCAAGCGTGAGCTGAACGCGCTGGACCGTGACTCCGGCAAGGTGGTGGGCGCCGCCGTCGCGCGGGCGAAGGTGACCGGGCTGGTGCGTGCCCTGGCCATCACCGCCGCCGCCCTGTCCACCGCAGCGGTGGTCACCTTGGGCGCCTTGGGGTTGGTGGACGCCGCCGGTGTGGCCTCGGCGCTGACCCTGGTGGGCGTGATGGCCGCCCCGCTGGGCGAGCTGGGCCGGGTGGTGGAGTACCGCCAGAACTACAAGGCCGCCCGCAGGATCCAGGCGCCGCTGCTGAGTCAGGCGGACCGTCTGCAGGAGGATGAGCGGCTGCGCGAGCAGGCCTGGAAGGAGGTGCCGCGTCAGCGTGAGGTGACCGGCCGCCACGGACTGCGGATCTCCCGGATGTGCGTGGACGGCCAGCGCGCCCCGCTGCTCGCGGCCCGTGCGGGGGAGCGGATCCTGGTGCACTCCCATGACCCAGGACGGATCCAGCCGTTCCTGGCCGCCCTGCTCGCCGGGCAGAACACCCCGGGGCCGGAGGGCCACGAGGTGCCGGAGCTGGTGATGATGGTGGACGGCTACGACTACACGCGGGCCCCGGGCCGTCAGCGCCGGCGGCTGCTGGGCCACGCCTCCGCACGGATCCCGCTCGAGCGCGGTTCCGTCTCCCGCTCCATCACCTATCGGCACCCCTCGGCGGACGAGGAGCAGATGCTGCGGGCCCTGGACCGGGTCGGCCTGGTGGAGACCGTCGAAGCCCTGCCCAACGGCACCGGGACCCGGCTGAAGAACGGCGGGCAGCCGCTGAGCGCGTCCCAGCGGGCACGGCTCAAGCTCGGCCGTGCGCTGATGGACGATCCGCCGCTGCTGGTGCTGGACGGGATCGACGCGGACCTGGATGCGGCCGGCATCGACCTGCTGCGCGAGGAGCTCGCCGACTACCCGGGCGTGGTGCTGTTCACCTCCTCCGCACCGGAGGCGATCGCCCCGGGGCACCGCGTCTGGACCATCGACGCCCCCTGAGCCATCCCCCCTACACTGAGAGCATGGAGTACCTCGTCCCCCTGCTGATCATGGCCGCCGTCGCGCTGATCGTCGTCGTGCTCGTGCGCTGGCTGGGCCGCGGGTCCACGAGTGCCCGTCCGGCGGGCGAGCCGCGCTCGCAGGAGCATCAGGCCCCGCGCGGGGGCATCGAGGCGGCGCGCGCTGCCGCCGGTCGGCTGGATCAGCAGACCCACCGTGAGGTGTACCGCCTGATCGCCCAGGGCAAGCCCGCCGAGGCCATCGCCGCCTACCGCCGCCACACCGACCGGGGGCCGCTGGAGTCGGTGTGGGACGTGCAGGCCCTGGCCGCGCACCCGCAGCCGTGGCAGGCCCCGGGCGCCGAGGAGCCCGGTCAGGTGCAGGCCGATGAGCAGGCCCCCGGCCGTCCCGACGACGTCCCCCATCCGAGTGCCTCGCCTGCGGTGGGTGCCCCGTCGGCAGGGTCGGATGATGCTGTGGAGGCACCCACCCTGAACGTCCCTGCTGACCTGACCGATCTGCGGGTGCCGGACGAGTGGGCCGAGCAGGGCCCGGCGGTGGACCCGGAGTTCGAGCTTGAGGTGGTCCGGGAGGACACCACCGTGCGGGTCTCCAGCGCAGACCTGCCGCCGTGGCTGCGGGACCAGCTCACCGCCATGGTGCGGGACGGGCAGCTGGAGCCGGCCGCCGAAGAGCTGGCCAACCACAGCGTGCTGACCACGGATGAGGCACTGCAGTTCCTGCAGATCATGGGCCGCGACCGCCGGGGGGAGCTGGGCGGCTGATCCGCTCCAGGGGCTGAGACGCCAGCAGAGGGAGTATCCTGACCGTCGCCATCCCCGCGACCCAGGAGTGCCCTGTGACCGAGTCCTCGACCACCCATCCGGCTGACACGCACCACCTGATCCGGGTGCAGGGCGCCCGGGAGAACAACCTGCAGGGGATCGACGTGGAGATCCCCAAGCGCCGGCTCACGGTCTTCACCGGCGTCTCCGGGTCCGGCAAGAGCTCGCTGGTGTTCGCCACCATCGCCGCCGAGTCCCAGCGGATGATCAACGAGACCTACAGCTCCTTCGTCCAGGGGTTCATGCCCTCCCTGCCGCGCCCGGACGTGGACGTGCTGGAGGGGCTGACCACGGCGATCATCGTGGACCAGGAGCGGATGGGTGCCAACTCCCGCTCCACGCTGGGCACGGTGACAGACGTCAACGCCCTGCTGCGGATCCTGTTCAGCCGTCTGGGCACCCCGCACATCGGCTCCCCGCAGGCGTTCAGCTTCAATGTGGCCACGGTCAGCGGCAAGGGCGCCCTGACCGTGGAGAAGTCCGGTGCCAAGGGCGGAGGCAAGAGCGTGGAACGCAAGAGCTTCCACGTCCAGGGCGGACAGTGCCCGCACTGCGAGGGCATGGGCGTGGTCTCGGACTTCGACCTGACCGCCCTGTTCGACTCCTCCAAGTCCCTGAACGAGGGGGCGCTCACCGTCCCCGGGTACAGCATGGACGGCTGGTACGGGCGGATCTTCGCCGGCAGCGGCTACTTCGACATGGACAAGCCCCTGGGGAAGTACACGCAGCGGGAACTGGACGACCTGCTCTACAAGGAGCCGGTCAAGCTCAAGATCGAGGGCATCAACCTGACCTACCAGGGGGTGATCCCGCAGATCCAGAAGTCCATGCTCTCCAAGGACCGTGAGGCCATGCAGCCCCACATCCGGGCGTTCGTGGACCGGGTCATCACCTTCCAGGACTGCCCCGAGTGCGGTGGGACCCGGCTGAACGAGATCGCCCGGTCCTCCCTGATCGAGGGCAGGAGCATCGCCGATGCCTGTGCCATGCAGGTCAGCGACCTGGCCGAGTGGGTCCGCGGGCTGACGGCCCCGGGGTTGGAGCCGCTGCTGGAGAACCTGCAGCAGACCCTGGACGCGTTCGTCCAGATCGGCCTGGGCTACCTGTCCCTGGACCGTCCCTCGGGCACGCTCTCCGGTGGTGAGGCGCAGCGGACCAAGATGATCCGGCACCTGAGCTCGGCCCTGACCGACGTCACCTACATCTTCGATGAGCCCACCATCGGACTGCACCCGCATGACATCCAGAACATGAACGCCCTGCTGCTGCAGCTGCGGGACAAGGGCAACACCGTGCTGGTGGTGGAGCACAAGCCGGAGACCATCGAGGTCGCCGACCATGTGGTGGACCTGGGTCCGCGCGCGGGCTCCGGGGGCGGCACCGTCTGCTTCGAGGGGACCGTGGAGGGGCTGCGCTCCAGCGGGACCCTGACCGGGCAGCATCTGGATGACCGCGCCCACCTGAAGGAGACCGTCCGGGAGGCCACCGGGGCGCTGGAGATCCGCGGGGCATCCCGGAACAACCTGAAGAAGGTGGACGTGGACATCCCCCTGGGCGTGCTGGTGGCCATCACCGGTGTGGCGGGTTCGGGCAAGAGCAGCCTGATCCACGGGTCACTGCCCACTGAGCAGGAGGTCGTGGCGATCGACCAGGGCGCCATCCGAGGCTCCCGGCGCAGCAACCCGGCCACCTACACCGGCTGCTGGAGCCGATCCGCAAGGCATTCGCCAAGGCCAACGGCGTCAAGCCCGCTCTGTTCAGCCCCAACTCGGAGGGGGCCTGCCCCACCTGCAACGGTGCCGGGGTGATCTACACGGACCTGGCGATGATGGCCGGTCTCTCCACTCCCTGCGAGGTGTGTGAGGGAAAGCGGTTCCAGGCCGAGGTGCTGGAGTACACCCTCGGGGGACAGGACATCAGCCAGGTGCTGACCATGTCGGTGGAGCGGGCCCTGGAGTTCTTCAGTGAAGGCGAGTCCCGGATCCCTGCCGCCCAGAAGATCCTGACCCGACTGGCCGACGTCGGGCTGGGATACCTCACGCTGGGGCAGCCGCTGACCGCGCTCTCCGGCGGCGAGCGGCAACGGCTGAAGCTGGCCACCCAGATGTCCGAGTCCGGGGGGATCTACGTCCTGGACGAGCCGACCACCGGGCTGCACCTGGCCGACGTGGAGCAGCTGCTGGGGCTGCTGGACCGGCTGGTCGACTCGGGCAAGTCGGTGATCGTGATCGAACACCACCAGGCCGTGATGGCGCATGCGGACTGGATCGTGGATCTGGGGCCCGGCGCCGGGCATGAGGGCGGCACCGTGGTCTTCCAGGGCACTCCGGCGCAGATGGTGCAGGATCGCTCCACCCTGACCGGCCAGCACCTGGCCGAGTATGTCGGAGCCTGACAGGCATCACACGACGACGAACCCCCCTCCCAGCGCGGGAGGGGGGTTCGTTCGGTGTCAGTCAGCCGAGCCGAAGGGGCTCAACGGCGACCGGTCGATCAGACGCGGCGGCCGTCGCGACCGTCCAGGTCGCCGTCCAGACCGTCACGCTTGACGTCGCGGTCGATGTCGACGTCCTCGTGCTGCACGGTCTCGGTGACGGTCTCGGTGTCCTGCACGGCGGTCTTGCCCAGGGAGACCTTCTCAGCGGTGACGTTCTTGTCCACCACCGGCACGTCCTCGTGAGTGGTCACGGAGACCTCCTCGTCACCATGGCTAGCGGTGCGGGCCTCAGCGGAGTTCGGGTCGACCGGGGTGCGCTCCACCACGACCTCCTCGCGCTCCACGGGGACCTCGATGGTCTCGGTGTCCTGGTAGGTGTGCTTGCGCAGGCGGTACTCGCCGGTGGCCTGGCGCTCGGTGTGCACGTCCAGCTGCTCATCGCGGACCACCACGGAGGCGTCGTCGTCCACGCGTCCGGCACCGTGGTCGTTGACGTCGCGGCCAGCCACGGCGCGGTCGTCCACACCGCGGGTGCCGGTCACATCGCCCTCGGGGTAGTCGCGGCTCTCGCCGACACCGGCACCGCCGGCGATACCGGCAGCGTGGCCGGTCTGCACGGAGGCGTCGCGGCGCTGCTGATCGTGCTCGCGGCCAGCGTCCACGCCGTCGCGGTCACGACGGTCACCGCGGGCGGCGGTGTACTCCATGGAGTAGTACTCGTAGATGCGCTGCTCCTCCTCGGGGGTGAGGGAGCCGTCGGCGTCCACGTTCGGGGCGTCCTTGATGAAGTCCTTGTCGAACGGCACGGTCAGGCCGTCCTGGGCCTGGGAGGCCTGGTTCAGCGGGACGAAGGTCTCCTTCATGCCGAACAGGCCGGTCTTGACGGTCACGAACGTGGGCTCATTGGTGGCGTCGTCCAGGTAGACCTGGCCCACGGAGCCGACCTTGTCACCGTTGGTGTCGTAGACGTTGGCATCCTGAAGGCGATCGATGGAGGTGAAGTCCTGCATGGGGTGAACTCCTGTCTTGGGGTGTGTGACGGGGGTATCCCGCCACGGAGTTGCTCAATCGATTCGGTCCGGGGGGCCATCGTGCGGCCCGCCTCCGTCCCGGTCGATCTGTCTCCACCGTAGGCAGACGCGAGGGGGGCTTGTCATCCTCAGACAGCGGACTCCCAGTTGACTCTCAGGTAGCAATGGAGATGTTCGAAGCTGAGCAGGGTGTCAGCTCTTGCGCCGAGACGGGGTGCTGGATACGGGTCGGCGCGATGACAGCAGAGTGACTGTCTGGGGGTACGCAGAAGCCCCGGGACCAGTCCTGGTTCCCGGGGCTTCCATCGCGCGGAGACGGGGGGATTTGAACCCCCGGTCCGACTTTCGCCGGACCCTTCATTAGCAGTGAAGTCCATTCGGCCGCTCTGGCACGTCTCCAACCAGTACAGGCTATCCGGTCCATGACCTCCAGATCAAAGTGCGTCCTCTGACCCCGCCACCGACCGCCATAGGAACTGGAGGGACCGGGCGTTCATGGACGCCGCCTGGCGGTTGTCACTGGCACCGGCGTGGCCGCCGTCGAGGTCCTCGTGGAACCAGGTGTCGGGGACACCGAGGCGCTGCAGCCGGGCCGCGTACTTCCGGGCCTGCACTGGTCCCACACGGTCGTCTGAGGTCGCCGTCCACACCAGCTGGTGCGGGAACCCGGTTCCCGGCCCCTCGGCGTCCCGTCCCGTCTGCGCTCCCTGCACATCCCGATCCAGCAGCAGGTGGTACGGGGAGAACGTGCGGATGAACGCCCAGTCCTCAGGCACATCGGGATCCCCGTACTCCGCGATCCAACTGTGCCCGGCCGAGAGCACCGTGTAACGGCGCATGTCCAGCAGCGGGACCCCGCAGCTCAGAGCGCCGAACAGCTCCGGGTACTGCGTGGCCATGTTGCCCATCAACAGCCCTCCGTTGGATCGGCCGGTGGCAGCCAGCCGCGCCCTCGACGTCACACCCCGCTCCACCAGGTCCCGCGCCACGGCGGCGAAGTCCTCGTAGGCCCGGTGCCGGTTCTCTCGCAGTGCGGCCCGGTGCCACTCCGGCCCGAACTCGCCGCCCCCGCGGATGTTCGCGATCACCCAGATCCCACGCCGGCCCTCCTCATTCTGGCGGGCCAGCCAGCCCAGCCCCTGGACCGGTGAGTACCCGGGAAGCTTGGAGGCCTGGAAACCGCCGTACCCGTCCATCACCACAGGGGACCGGCCATCCAACGCGACCTCCTGCGGGCCGATCTGGAAGTAGGGAACCTGGGTGCCGTCGTCGGAGGTCGCCCACTGCTGGCTCACCGCCAGTCCGGAGGAGTCGAAACGCTCCGGCGCTGCGGCCACCACCTCACGGCGGACCACGACGTCGGCCTCCACCTCGCCGCTCCCCGCGGCGTGCTGGGGCTGGGCCGTCCAGGACGACGGCTCGCTCAAGGTCAGGCGCAGCAGAGTGGTGGGCGTCAGGGCACCGGTGGCGGTGACCCAGAGATCGTTCCCGCAGTCCGGGTCCTCGTCGTCCACTGCAGCGGCGGAGAGAGTGAGGAAGGGGTCGTGCGGGTTGGGCGGGGCCACGGACACCGGGCGGGCCGAGTCAACCGGATCTGAGGTGCCGAGTGCATCCTGCGGCAGCACGTGCAGCACCGAGGCCACGTCCTGCAGCAGCACCAGAACCAGATGCGAGGCCGTCCAGGTGAAGGAGGAGAGCACCGTGCGCTGATCCGGAAGGAATGCCCGGACCAGCTCGGCGGTGCCGGCAAGCCACCGGTCCGCCGGGGCGATCAGCAGGGACCCGGCACGGTGCCGCGCGCCACGGATCTCGGCGTCGGTCTTGAGGTAGACACTGATCCACTCCCGGTGGAAGTCGACCTCGGCATCCTCGGGAAGATCGATCCGCAACCACCCGGGACGGTCGCCTCCCGTGCCGTCGACCTTCCCGTCCTCCGTGCGCAGCCAGGTGACCGAACGGTGGAAGTCCACGGCATCCACCGCCACCGTCCGCTCCCAGCCCGGCGTGGAGTCGTGGTGTCCGAACGCGGCCACATGCTCCCGGTCCACCGCGAACACCTGCTCGGCCTCTGCCAGCTCTGCTCCGCGGTGCAGCACCCGCTGAGACCGCGGATAGGAGGACCGGGTGACATCACCGGTCTGTGGGTCGGGGTCCACCACGGTGCCCACCAGCACGCGGTCCCGGTCCAGCCAGGAGACGTGTGTCTTGGCCACCGGCAGGTCGAACCCATGATCCTCGGAGGGCACGAACTCCCGCGTGGCCAGGTCGAACTCCCGCACCCGCACCGCGTCCCCGCCGTCGGGGGACAGGCGCAGCAGCGCACGGTCCCAGTCCGGACGCAGCAGCTGGGCACCGGCGAACACCCAGGGCGTCTGCTCCTCCTCGGCCAGCCGGTCCACGTCCAGCAGCACCTCCCACTGGGGCGTCCCTGCTCGGTAGGACTCCCAGTCCGTGCGCCGCCACAGTCCCCGCGGATGCTCCGCGTCCCGCCAGAAGTTGTAGTACAGCGGACCGCGCTTGGAGACCATGGCGATCCGGTCCGGTGCATCCAGCGCCTCCCGGATCGAAACCTCCACAGACGTCAGCTCCGGGCCGTCCAACAGCGCCTCGGTCCGTGCGTTCTGCTCCCTGACCCAGTCCAGGGCGCGTTCGCCGTGGATCTCCTCCAGCCAGAGGAACTCGTCGTCGGGGGTGGGCGCGGACTCAGGGGCGGGGTTCTGCTGATGCATCCGTCCATCTCAGCACAGTCCGCCGCACGAGCTTCGAACGCCACCCCCTACGCTGGAGAGGACGCTCACCCTCAGGGAAAGGACCCCGATGCCCGGCACTGCCACCGCCGCAGACACCCGCACCCAGACGGTGGCCGTGGTGGGCTGCGGCCCGCGCGGCACCTCATTCCTGGAGCGGCTGCTTGCCGTCCTGGAGCACGAGGGCGAGGACCTGACGGGTGTGCAGCTGAGGATCGTGGTCCTGGACCCGGACCAGCCGGGCCCCGGCCACGTGTGGCGCACGGACCAGTCACCGCTGCTGCTGATGAACACCCCCTCCTTCTTCCCGACGGCGGCCCCCACCGGTGACGAGGGCCTGGTCACCTCCTCGGTGGGCCGGGCCTTCGAGGACTGGCGCCAGGCCCACCCGGAGGAGGCCCGAGGACTGGGACGCAACGACTATCCTCCCCGGGCGATGTACGGGCGCTACCTGACGGATCTATATGGCCAGGTGACGCAGGCACTGCAGGCGCGTGACGTCGTCGGGACGCTGGAATGGGTCCAGGCCGAGGTGACCTCCCTGGAGGCGGCGCAGGAGGGCCGGTGGAGGCTGGTGTGGGCTGACGGGGAGCTCACGGCTGACTCCGTGGTGCTGGCGGTGGGGCATGTCCCGGCCCGGCCCACGCGGGAGCAGCAGCGACTGGAATCGGTGGGATCCGAGCTGGGTCTGCACTACCGGGGACCGAACATCCCCTGTGACCTGGACTATGACGCCGTCCCGGCTGGAGCCGATGTGCTGGTGCGCGGCATGGGACTGAACTTCTTCGACGCCCTCGCCCAGTTCACCCTGGGGCGTGGGGGAGCGTTCGAGCCGACCGGTGAGGGGGCAGGGCGGGCGCTGCGGTACGTCCCGTCCGGGGAGGAGCCGGTGCTGCACCCGTGTTCCCGGCGCGGCACCCCGTACTTCCCCAAGGCCGAGCTGGATGCCTTCGTCCCGCACGGTGTGGCCCTGAAGTACTTCGTGGCCCCCACCGTCCAGGAGCTGGAGCATGCACACGGTCCGCTGGACTTCGGGGTGCACCTCTGGCCGCTGATCCACCGGGACGTGATCCGGGCCTATTACTTCCACCTGGTCCGCACCCGCCCGGAGGTGCTGGGCGGAGTGGAGCCGGCCGCCGAGTTCTTCTCCGGACTGGTGGGGCTGCTGGAGGCCGCCGGTCGCGGTGAACCGGTGACAGCGCGTCAGGCCGAGGAGCTGCTGCATCGCTACGCCCCGGACATGCCCTTCTTCGACACCCGTGCGTTGGCCAGGCCCTTCCAGGACCGGGTGTTCGGCACCGGTGTGGAGTACCAGACCGCGGTGGAGGATCTACTGGAGGGAGTCTGCGCCGAAGCGGACCAGGGCGAGGACTCACCGTTGATGGTGGCGGTGGGCACCCTGCATGCCGCCCGGCTGCTGGTCAAGCGTCTGGTGGCCGAAGGGCGGATCACCGACGCCTCCCGGCTGCGGGACGTCAAGGGCTGGTTCGAGACGCTCGTGGAGGGGCTGGCCTCTGGGCCTCCGCTGCTGCGCATGGAGCAGCTGTTGGCGGTGGCCCGGGCCGGTCTGGTGCGGTTCGTGGGACCGGATCCGCAGATCGAGGTGGATGCCGGGCGGGGGCTCTTCACTGTCTCCAGTCCCCAGGTGGGGGGCGGGGAGGAGCCGCAGGACGTGCAGCGTGGGACCTGGCTGATCGAGGCCATGATGCCGGCCAACCGTGTCCAGCGCTCCGGCAGCGCCTTGGTCTCAGGGATGCTCACCTCCGGTCTGGCCGCGCCCTATATGGCCCAGGACGAGGAGGGGGATGAGATCCCCGGACGGGGCCTGTCCGTCACGGAGCGGCCGTATCAACTGCTCTCCGCCGAGGGCCAGGTGCGCACCGGGGTGTACGTCTTGGGCCTGCAGCTGGCCTCGGTTCAATGGGGGACGGCGATCGCCGCCGAAGCTGGGCAGGACGCCGAGGGCAGGGCGATGACCCTGGGCGATGCCCACGCGGCGGCACAGGATGTGCTGCGCCGCGCCGCAGCCCTCTGACACTCCAGTGTGAACGCAGCTGGAGGCCAGTTCTGAACCTCGCGCGCCCGGGGGCGTCGTTGCGGTTCAGAACTGACCGCCAGGTGGATCAGCCGCAGGTGTGGCAGGTCAGTCCTGCGCGGCAGCCTCCGCCTCAGCCTCGGCGACCGCTGTGTTGTAGCGGTGCAGGAAGGCGGCGACCTCTCCGCGGGTGACGGGCTGGTGGGGGCGGAAGGTGCCGTCCCGGTAGCCGGTGGTGATGCCCTTAGCAGTCAGCCAGGTGATGGCCTGGTAGTGCGCGCTGGAGGTGGAGACATCCCCGAACTCCGAGGTGGCCGGGGCGGTGTGCTCCGGGTCCACGGCCCGGTAGAGGAAGGAGGCGAACTCCCCGCGGGAGACCGGGCGGTACGGGCGGAAGGTCTGATCGGTGTACCCGGTGGTCACACCCTGCGCTGCGGCCCAGGTGATCGGGCCGAAGAAGGTGTCACCGGTGGCCACGTCCTGGAACGGGGAGGTCGCCGGGGCGGTGTGCTCCGGTGCCAGGTAGCGGTAGATCAGCCCCAGGGTCTCCCCGCGCTTGATGTCCGTGGACTTGCGGTAGGTGCCATCGGTGTAGCCGTTGGCGAAGCCCTCGCACTGCAGCCAGCGCACCGGGGCATAGAACTGCGAGCCCGGAGCATTGTCCGAGAAGTCGGGGGTCTCACAGACCGGCACCGGGATCACCGGGGTGGAGCCGGAGACGAGCTTCAACCCCACCTTGAGCGGATCGTGGTCCGAGGAGCGCCACTGGTCAGCCGCGTAGAACTGCTCCGCGGTGTAGTTGAACCGGGAGTACTCGAAGGCGATCGACTCGAAGGCGTTGATGTTCCAGATGTCCGCACCGGTGACCTGCTGGGTGGCGGCCTGGTTGGTGAAGATCCCGTCCAGGGAGCCCACTGCTCCGCCGAAGGCGTAGGTGTACTCACCGGCGGCCGCACCCTGGGAGACGTACCCAGCGTCCTCAAGCACCGTGATGGGATCCTCCTTCTCATAGGAGTTGAAGTCGCCCATCAGGATGACCTTGTCCACCCCGGTGGAGGTGGAGAGCTGATCGGCGAAGGCCACGAGGGCCTCGGCCTGCTTCACCCGGGCCGCGTTGTAGGCGCCCTGTCCGTCACCGCTGTCCGCGTTGCCTCCGGTGGCACCGGAGCCACCCTTGGACTTGAAGTGATTGGTGATGGCGATGAACCGCGTGGACTCATCACCGCCGGCCGCCTGGAAGGTCTGGGCCAGCGGCTCACGGGCGTTGGAGAAGGCGACCTGGTCATCCAACAGGACGGAATCGCCCACCGGGGTGACGTCGTCGGGCTGGTAGATGAAGGCGTTGCGGATGACGTCCTGGCTGGCCAGGGTGGGCTGCTCGGCCGGGGAGGGGACGAAGGCCCACTTTTCACTGCCGGCGGCGGCGTTCAGTGCCTCCACCAGCGTGGACAGCGCACGGTCACGATCGTGGCCGAACTTGGCGGCGTTCTCGATCTCCTCCAGGCCCACCACGGAGGCGTCCAGGCCGTTGATGGCCGCCACCAGCTTGTCCTGCTGACGCTGCAGGTTCTCCTGGTTGTAGGCACCGCGCGGCTCACAGTAGTTGGTGGTGATCGGGTTGCCCTCACGGTCTGAGTAGTACCGGCAGTCGGGGTACTGATCGCCCAGGGTGGTGAAGTAGTTGAGCACGTTGAACGTGGCCACCGAGGCGGTGCCGCCCACGTCCTTCGGAGCCTCCTCACCCAGGCGGGTGTTCTCGAAGGCGGCCGGCTGCAGTTCAGCCGGAGTCTCGTCCGTGAGATGGGTCACCGGCTGGAACCCCCAGGCATCGAAGCGGTAGTCCAGGATCACGGGGGTGGTGAACTCCACGGCTGATCCCACGCGCACCGGGTCGTCGGCGTTCACGTAGGGCAGGGTGTTCTGGTTGCCGGGGGAGCGCATGAAGTTGATGGAGGCGCCGTCATCCAGCACCATCGTCTTCGCCGCGTTCTCCGCTGCCACGGCCTGTGCCGGTGCGCCGGGGGCGGCCACCGAGGTCGGATTCTTCAGCGGCTCGGTGCCCGGAGTCAGCCCGAGGGAACCGTACTGGTTCAGGGAGTAGTTATCCGTGATGGTCCAGTCGCCGGCCGGAGCGATCTTCATGCCCTCATGAGCCTCACGTTCGGCCTCGGTGAGCGGGAAGGTCAGCTCGGTGGGCTGGACCGGCTGCGGATCCCGGTCCACTGGGGCCAGGCCGGTGGCCGGGACACTGATCTGGGTCATGCCGTAGTGCTCGGCGGCCGTGCCGGTCACCTGGACCAGCTCGCCCATGGAGACCTGGGACACGGTGGCCGGGGAGTAGACGAAGATTCCGTCAGAGGCGCCGGGTGTGCTGTCCTGCGCGCCACCGGTGCCCTCGGTCTGGAGGTAGTAGCCGTTGAATCCGCCGGTGGAGTAGAGCGCTGTGACCACGCCTTCGGTGGTCACCGTCTGGCCGGCCACAGGGGTGGTGTCACCGGTGCCCTGGATCTGGGCGATGGACAGCACGGTGGGCTCCGGATCCACCGGAGGCTCAGGCTCCTCGGGAGGAGTGGCGCTCTCTCCGGCGGCATTGGTGGGGCTCACCTGGGCCGACAGGGAGAAGTCAGCCGAGTTGTCATCGGAGTCCACGCCGTCCGTGCGGTTGATGGACTTCGGATCGCTGTTGGCCGAGGGTGCTGCAGCGGCAGCGGTCTCGAAGGTGTTGGTGTCCCCATAGCCGATCAGGTCCACCACGGCGTCATGGTCCGTGACGGACCCGGTGCCCAGGTCCGTGATGACGCTCGACTGGTTGGAGAGGACGATGGTTCCTCGAGTACCGGAGACATTGACCCCACTGACGATGTCTGCGGTGGGCAGCACCTCACCGTTGTCACCATTGGAGCCTCCCTGGATCAGGTAGTGACCCCGCGCCGGGATGGTCCCGCTCAGCGGAACCACGCTGCTGGGGTTCGCCGTCCCGGTGGCGGAGCGGTACTGCAGTGACCAGCCGTCCAGGCTGACCGGGGCGTCCGTGGGGTTGTACAGCTCGACGAACTTGTTGCGGAAGACGGCGTTGGCCGATCCGGCGTTGGTGTAGGCCTCGTTGATGACGATCCCGTCACCGGTGGGGGCCGCGTGTGCCGGCACGGTGACGGCCGCCGCCAGCAGCGCGAAAGAGGCGCCGACTGCTGTCAGGCGCTGGGTGTGCTTCATGGGGTCTCCTGATGCGAGTGATGTGACCTGACTCATCCTGTCACCTTCGGTTGAACAGCGGATGACCTGACCAGAAGGGACGTGTTAACGGGGCCGACCCCCGGAGCGGGGGGCTCCGGGGGTCGGCGGTGGGGTGAGGGACTGTGGATCCCTCAGTCCTGCTCAGTCCTGCTGGGCGACAAGGTGCTCGTAGCGGTACAGGAACGCTGCGACCTCGCCGCGGTTCACCGGCTGGGTCGGACGGAAGGTCCCGTCCCGGTAGCCGGTGGTGATGCCCTCAGCGGCCAGCCAGGTGATGGCCTCGTAGTGGGCGCTGGAGGTGGGCACATCTGAGAACTCCGAGGTCCCCGGGGCAGTGTGCTCCGGAGTCACGGTGCGGTACAGGAAGGAGGCGAACTCACCACGGGAGACCGGGCGGTACGGACGGAAGGTCTCGTCCGAATACCCGGAGGCGATGCCCTGAGCGGCTGCCCAGGCGATAGGTCCGTAGTAGGTGTGGCCGGTCAGGACGTCGCTGAACGGGGAGTCGTACGGAGCGTTGTTCAGCGGATCCACGTAGCGCTGGAGCAGCGTGACGGTCTCTCCGCGGTTGATGTCCCGGGACTTGCGGTAGGTGCCGTCGGTGTAGCCGGTGGAGAGCTCAGCGCACTGCATCCAGCGCACCGGGGCGTAGAACTGCGATCCCTCGGGGTTGTCCGAGAAGTCGGCAGCGTTGCACACGGCCTGGTCGGCGACGACCAGCGGTGCCCGGACCACAGTGGTGGAGGCGTACTTGTCGTCATAGGTCACGGTCATGACCAGTTCGCCTTCACCGGCAGTGTCGGGTGCCAGGATCGGCGAGAGGTCGGCGACTTCACCCTCGGCGGGGACCTCGACGGAGCCCAGCTCGGAGACCGAACCGTCAGCAGCCTCGAAGGCGACGTCCACGCGCACGGCGTCACCGGCGCCGTCGGACTCCATCTCCAGGTTGCCCAGGCTCAGGGTCAGGGCATGGCCCTTGACGACCAGCTCGGTGTGGTTGAGGACCTCGACGCCCAACTTGGAGAAGTCGGGCTTGATGCTGCCCTCCGCGGCGGTCTGGGCCTCGACGTACTCCTGGAAGGCCTGGTTGTCCGCGATGCCCAGGTCCACGAAGTTCTCACGACCCTGCGCGAATCCGGCGTAGCCGTCCGGGGCGGAGGAGCCCGACTCCAGATAGGCGGTGTCCGCCAGGAAGGAGAGGGTGCCCACCGTGTACATCTCGTCCATCTGCACCGGCTCGCCGTCGATCCAGATGCCGGTGACGTGGTCGCCCTGCGCACGGGTGTCGTCGTAGGTCCAGGTCAGGTCCTCGGACCAGCCCAGGGTGAAGGTGCGACGGTCGTCCTGCCAGTTCTCCTCCAGGACCTGCTTGATGGAGGAACCGGGGATGTCGAAGTACACCAAGGTGTTGCCGAACGGGGCGAAGTCCAGGATCTCTCCCAGAGTCACCTTGCCGTGCAGACCGGCGGGCTTGTCCGAGAACTGTCCACTGGCGGTGAACTTGTCGTAGAGCAGCTCCGCGCGCAGTCCGCCGGCGTTGGTGACGCCGAGGTCGACCTCCGGGTTGGTCAGGCTCACGCGGTCCTTGATGGCGGTGGCGGCCCAGTTGCCCAAGGTGGTCTCGGCACGACGGGTGCCACCGGCGCGCCAGGCGCCGTTCTCGGTGATGCGGGTCTGGTAGTCGGTGGTGATCGAGGCGTCGATCTCACCGATCACGGTGGACTGCAGCTCCTCGAACTCGGCCACGGCGGCCTGCTCCAGGGCGTAGACCTCTGCGGTCACCGGGGACTCGGCGGCGGCCTCGGCCGGCGCCTGGGTGGAGCGGTCGATCAGCTCGGAGCTGTAGGCGACGACCTCCTGGGTGGCGGTGTCGATCTGCAGCTCCACAGCGGCCAGCTTGGTCCCGGACTGGCCGGCCTGGACCACAGGGCGCTCAGTGCCGCCGACCGTGGTCTCGTAGTTGTAGGTCTGGTGGGTGTGACCGTTGAAGATCACGTCCACGGCCGGGTCGGTGTCCTGCACGATGCTCTGGAAGACCTCGGAGGAGGCCATCTCATCGGCCAGAGCGCCGTTGCCGGATGCGCCGTCATGGTAGGAGGCGACGATGATGTCTGCGGCACCGGAGGACTCCAGCTCCGCGGCCACGGTGTTCACGCCCTCGACGAGGTCGATCACCTCGTTGCCCTCCAGCCCGGCGCCGGTGGTGGTGGCATACAGGTTGTTCGGCACCGCACCGATCACGGCCACGGTGACTCCGCCGACCTCGAACAGGTCATGCGAGGGAAGGACCGGCTCGCGGGTGGTGGGGTCTACGAAGTTCGCTGCGACGATCTCGAAGTCCGCCAGCGGCAGGACCCGGTCCCGCAGGTCGTCCAGACCCTTGTCGAACTCGTGGTTGCCGGCGGCGCTGACGGCCAGCCCCAGGGCGTTCATGATCTCGATGGTCGGCTCGTCCTGCTGGACGTTGGAGACGGAGGCCGAGGCACCGATCAGATCGCCGGCGCTGGTCAGCAGCACACGGTCATCGCCGTGCACTGCCGCGAACTCGGAGCGGTAGTCCTCCACGGTGTCAGCGAACTGCGTCCCGGAGTAGTCCTCCGAGAGAGCGCCGTGGAAGTCATTGAAGCTCAGGATGGAGATGGTCTCCGTGCCGGGGACAGCCGGCAGGACCTCCGGCGTGGCGGCTGCGGGTGCGGACTCGGCGGCGCCGGTGCTCTGCGCTGAGCTGGTCTCCTCCGGTGACGAGTCCGTGGTGGCCGCGGCGGGCAGTGCTGCCAGGGGGCTGGCCAGCAGCCCTGCAGACAGCACGCCGGCGAGCAGGGCCTTGGGGGGCTGCTTCGACATGTGTGTTCCCTCGTGTTTCCCAGTGATGTGGTGCGAGCGGTCAGGGGGCTGACGTGGCTCGTTCACCGGCGCAGGTCTCGCCGGACGAGGTGCGGATCGGTGACAGTATGCAGTCCACCACACCTGAGTGAAGTCTGGGTAACGTCCCTGAGAACCACAAGAGCTCGGAGACAGCAGGAGCCGGAACCCTGTGCGGGCTCCGGCTCCTGGACGCGGATGGTAAGGGATTTGAACCCTTGAGACGGGGTTACCGCCTACTGGTTTTCAAGTTTCGGCGACCCCGGAATGGCGGGTTCCGGTCAGTCTCGGTATGTCCCAACTTCCCCGGAATCACGCGGATTTGCATCTGTCTCGTACCTCCTCGTGATACGACGTTACTGCGCCTGTGGCCACAGAATGGCCACAGACAGTACCGCATTGTGTGAGATCGACCAGGAAGACTGTGGGTTGATTTGGTGAGCGTGATGGAACAGGCTACTGCCCTCGTCTCCCTGCCCACGCGGTGTGTCGGCCAGCCACGTGCAGGCCGCCACGTGCCCGCCCCTGCAGTATCCCAACGCGGGTACGTCCCTCCAGCACCTGGAGGACCCCGTCGACGCCATAGGGCACGCCAGATCCAACAGGAGCGGCGTGACAAGCCACGTGCCCTGATCTTCCCAGGCTTCGTGGGTCGCAAGTCGTTGTACGGTGAACCGTCCCGGGTAGCAGTCGGGGTTCCTGAAATACTCGATCAGTAGTCATCACTTGACCCAGAGCGCGGGACTACTCGCGGATCTGAGTCAGAGCGCCCGCTCGGTCGGACACAGGGATGCTCGGACCATTTGTCGGCTCACTCGTCCAGCGCCTTCACGAGGGCGTCCTGGGCGTCGCTGTAGAAGATGAAGGAGACCTTCGTCGCCACCTCATCGCTGACGTCGAGGAGCTGACGGCGCGCGGACACTGGCAGGAGCAGCGCGGAAGCGCCCTTCTCCATCGCGTGCTCGGCGAGCGCCGCAGCGTTCAGTACCGTCTCGACCCCGCCGCCGAGCGACAGGTTGCCGACCGCGATTAGCCCGCCACGCATCGACCGCTGAAGCATGGCGGAGGTAAGCGCGAGGAGGATCGGGAGGCCAAGGCCGGCTCCCGTCTTGGCGGCATCGAGGGCGCGGACCTGAGCAGTGAGGTTGTGCTCGCGCGGGTCGCGGTCGCCCACGAGGTGTCGCGCCTGCGCGATGAGGTTCTGCTCGGCCACCTTGAAGCTCTCACGGAGTGTGGCGGGCGCGGCCTGGTTGAGCAGGCCCCGTGCGCCCGCACCGGGAGTGTCAGCCGCCTCGATTCGGTAAAGCCCGGGGCCGGCGTCGCCGCTGCCTTCGGAGATGGCCCAGACCTGACCTGGCGGCAGTGGGTCAATGCAGATCGAGTCGGGACTCGCCAGCTCGGGGGTCGAGACGAACTGCTCGACTCCCTCACCAATGCGGTAGCCGAATTGCGTGTTCCGGAACTCGGCGGCTCCGATACGCCGCTGCTGCTCCTTGACCCGACGACGACATTCGAGCGCAATGCGCACGGCCCACTCAAGGTCCTCGTCGGAGATGAACGCTTCGGCGTCGGGGTAGAGCAGCTTGAGCAGCCCGTCGACCGTCTTGTTAACTGCCGACAAGTCACGGCCAGACAACGCGTCGGAGTAGTTCACACGTCCCTGGATTGATGCGAGTCGTGAGTGGTCCCGCAGGCGCGACCAGCACTCGGAGAGGAAGTCGCTCACGAGACCGAAATGGTGGGTGAAGTACGTCGGGTTGAGCTTCGGGACATCCCAGCCGGGTAGGTAGGCGTGAATGCGGTCCATGAACGCGGTGTCGTCGCGCATCTCCGGCGGCAAGGGCGAGAGCAGGTGGCCGATGCGCTGTTGATGAGCGACATCAACGTCAAAGTTGCCAACCAACACGATCGAGCCGTCTGCACGGATGGACTCACGGCCGCGGGAGAACTCGCCGGACTCCATGTAGCCCTTCATGATGTTGACGCCGTCCTTCTGATCGAAGGAGACGCCGGAGACCTCGTCGAAACAGACCACGTCGTACTGCGCTACAAGGCCGCGCTGTCCAGACGCGTTGTTGACGAACATGCGGGCGACGGTCGCCTTGCCACCAGAGATCAAGTGCGCGTAGGGCGAGACTTGCTGGAACAGGTGCGACTTGCCGGTGCCGCGCGGTCCCAGCTCGACCATGTTGAAGTTGCGCTGCACGAACGGCACCATCCGAAGCAACAGCACGTCCTGCTCGCGGTCGGTGAGCTGTGCGGGCTCGAAGCCCACCGATCGAAGTAGCAGGTGCTTCCACTGCTTGGTCGTGAACCGCGCGCGGCCTTCGGCCAGCCGTGAGAGTGAGTCGCGGGTCGAGAGCTGGATGGGACGCAGCGTGCCGACGGCGAAGGGCTTGCCGTTGCTCTCCTCCGCAATCGCAGCGTCGTAGAACAGGTCAACTTCGGCGTAGAAACCGCCAGTGAGCATGCGCTCGTGGTCCCGTACGACGGCGTCGTCGATCCTCACATCGCGAAGACCGAGGCTCGGCAATTCGGCGACGTAAGCGTTCGACTTCGCGTCGAGCCTGGCCTTGACTAGGTCGATGAGCTTAATCGTCATGCGTTCACGAGCGCGCGACTTGAAGAGCTCCTCTTCGCCTGCACGCACGGTACGGTCGGCGAGCAACCGTCGCACGACTTGGAGGCCCTCTTCGATCTCCTCAGGATCGGTGGTGGCGCAGTAGCGGCCGATGAGGAACTCGCCCACGTATGTCGGGACCGGATATGCCCCCTTAAACTGTTGCGCGAGATCCTTGCGCACGACGTACCCCTCGAATGCAGAAGCTGCGGTCTCGTCGATTTCGTCTAGCGTGGTCGCCTCGGTCATTCGGCGCCTCCCACCGTGGTTGGTGTTTGGACTAGAACCTCACCGTTCGGGTCGAGAAGCACGACCCACGCAACATCCCCTCCGGCGGCCTGTTCCTCATCGACGAGCACTTTGACCTCGCCCGGCTCAGCGGGCGATTTCGGGCCGCCCACGACGCTTGACGAATCGGCGGGATGGAGCCGGATCTCGGCGACGATGTCTGCCTCGGCGGGGACATAGTCGATGCGGCATCGCTGGCCAGTCCACCTGACGGTTTCAATCTGCACGGGCACAACGGTCGTGTCCCCGCGCGTCACTGTGACGACAGCAATCACGCACTCTTGGAGGCTCAAGCCACCGTGCTCGTAGAGACGGCCCGCCTCGAACGCCGCAGTTCCGGGCGCGCTCACCATGTCGACGGACGAGTCCCAAGTCCAGGTCAGGATCGGAAAGTCCGGGCGCGTTGCTGAGGCCTTCAATCGCGCCACGCGCGGCTTGCGCGCCGCGTCCCCTTCAGTGACCTGCAGGGGCAAGATGACCTTCTGTGCTGGCTGGCCGGGCAAGAGGAACCCGTGATCGGTCACTATGACAACCTTCCTCCATCCCGCGTCAAGCAACCCGCGAACGCGCTCGGCGACGAGATCAAGCTGATGGTCAACGAGGTGGGCCAGCGCATGCCCCTGCGAATGCCCGAGCGAGTCGATCGAGTTCGTCTGCGTCCATGCCTTTCCGCTGGGGTCGCCGGACTCGGCGGCGTCCCAGTCAAGGAACTGAACGCCCGCGCGCGCAAGTGCCGTGCGAAGGACCGCCCCTTTCAGTGCTCGACCCTGGTCGTCGGCCGCATCGAAGGCGGTTCCGCCGCTCGTAACGACCGCGATCGGAGCGACCGCCGGCTGACCGGTCGGCGTGACACTAGGGAACGCCGCCAACCGCGTCTCGACAGCAGCGACGAGTGGCGAAAGCCGTCGAGCCACACGCGTAGCGAGGTCGAAGCGCAGAGCATCGACGTACACGACGGCGGTTTCAGGCTCAATAGCGAGGCCCGTCTGCCCTGTGTAGTTGTTCATCGCAGCCTTCTGGAAAGCCCGTGCCGACTCGTCGACCCAAGGGTCGTATAGCACGCCTAGTGCGCCGGTGACTGCGGCCCGGTCTTGCGCTGTCTTGACCGACGCGATCGCTCGCAGTGCGAGGTCGTCGATCATGTGGCCCTCGTCTACATACCAAGCGAGCTGAGTCTTGAGGTCTGTTAGGGACGAGGGAGTCGCTACGCGATCTGCCAGTTCGGCGAGGTGGCCAACGGCCCGCGCGAGCGGTGCCTGTCCAAGGGCTGCCCAGACATTGTCTTCCCGTGCCGAGTGTGCGGCAGCGAGTTCCTTGACCCGATCGCCTGGGTTCTGGTGAGTCGTGAGCTCACCAAGTGCAGTCCGCAATACCTCCTCCTGGTCACGATTCCATGACGGCCACGAATCGGGATGGGGGTCGGTGTCTCCAAAGAGTGGCACGATAGAGGGGCGCGCTTGGTCGAGAAGGTCGGGGATGTTCGAGTAGCGGGCGGGATTCTCCGCGAACCGCTGCCAGACCGCGCTCCACGCGCCCCCTCTTCTTCCGAGATTGCTGGCGGCGGTGAGCGTGCCCTCCTTCTCGGGGCTAAATCCGTAGACGGACTTGCAGGAAGCAATGAGCGCATGCCATCGAGCACCTTCAAGCGAGGCCCGCACTGTGTCAGGGTCATCCATCCATTCGAGGAGGGTGCGCACAGAGTCATCGAGCACGAGATGGTGAAGGCGCGACGAATCGAGTCGCCCCATGCGCTTGAGGTCGTCAATGTCCTCGAAGAGGAACTTGTCCAGAACCTGCGTGAGAGCGGTTCTAGTCGCACCGTCGCCCGCGATATCGAGCCCAGCACCTTGCTTTGACGCAAGGAACGAGTGCGGCGTCCATGGCGTCTGGCCGTGGGCAGAGGGCCACCAATTGGAGCGAATCGCGACCTCGGCGAGCGGCGCGAGAGGATCATTGAGGGCCGATGCCGCGGCCACGGATTCTCGGCTGACACCGGGTAGATAGAGCACCCAGGGGTTCCGCTTGTCGCGTTCGGCAAGATAGGGCGGCAGCTCTGCTGACTCGGGCGAGGCAAGAACGGCTCGAAGCCAGAGCGCCGGGCCCTGCGCAGTCGTAGGGTCGTACTCGCCGAGAACGAGAATGGGCACTGCCTCTTGAAGGCTACGTATCACCGGCTCCCATGTGCGCTCGGGGTCGGCCCATAGGACAGACGCCGGGGCAGAGTTCGCCCCCGCGTTGAAGGCCGCGGCATCACGGAGGGCTTTGGCGATTACGGCACGGACGAGTGTCATTCGGCAGCCTCTGCCTGACGCCGGGATGCGCGGCGCTCATCGAGCGTCGGATGAAGATCGTTATGCCGCTCAGACCCGTCGGGGTTCTTCCCGCGGTCCTTCCGCCAATTCACATTTACCTTCGACCGGAGAACGCCGGCGGTGACGAACGGTCGGATGTTGAGCCGTACGCCATCGTTAAGGTCTGGGTCCCAACCGATTGACTGCTCAGCCAAGGCCTTCCACCGCACATAGAGGTCAAAGGGCGGTGCGCCTTCAAGGATGAGCTTGAGCTTGTGCTGGAGACTTTCAGCCGCGGCCAGACGCGCCTCGGCACCAGGCCGTTCTGCGCGAACCTCGTGCTTCTGTCGGTCGATCCACGCGCCAAGCGACGTGAAAGTTAACTTTTCAAGCGTCCGACGGTCGAGCTTGTGGTAATTGACGATCGCTGAGAACCCATCCTTCCGCCCATCCCAGACGTGCCAAAGGAACGGCCGGTTGTCGAAGATCTTCGCGTGCTGACCAAAAAACGTGTCGCGAAGCCAAACCTCGAGCCTGCCGTTCTTGCCGCCGGCATCAGTGACCAATTGGCGTTCGAGATTGCTGGACCAGTCGGCGCCGTAGGCAGCTGCAAGAAGTTCCCGCAAACGAGTGGAGAGATCCGGCTCGTTGGGAAGTGGTTGCAGGGCGGCGATGCCGTCGCTGTCAGCGAACCGATCAAGTTCGTCCGGCTTCTGATTGGGCCAGCGGTAGTCGAGCACGCGGGCGACAGCGACTTGGAGCGGCTGAGAGGAATCCACGGGGTCCCCGTGGAAGAGCCACTGCGTGGGGTCGTCCGTGTATGGGTGCGGTAGCGGTCCAGTCTGAGAAGCCACTTGCTGCCAACGATCGCGGTCGAATACCACCTTCACGAGGGTCGCGTTGGTCACATTGAGTTTTGAATCCACTGCCCGAATATCGCGCGCGTACTCCGCGCTCGACAGGTACGCCCACAGTGCCGGCAGATCGGATTCATCGTGTGGGACAACAACCGCCGCGTTCATATCGAAGATCTCACCCGTGTAAAGAGTCACAGGCAGATTGCCCATCTGTGAAACAGCGATTCCGCGCTTGCCCCATGCTGCACTTCCCTGAATACGGGCTTGAGGATTTCCAATCAGTGCCGCTCCATCCTTCTGCCACCAAATGATCTGGTCTCGGCCAGCAAACGGAGCTGTTCCACTAACCGAACTTTGGATGGGACGGAACTCTGAGTTGGGAAGTTGGACCTCCCACATCTTGCGAATGAACTGTGGGTTGTCCCCCGTAGTCACGCCTTGTGAAGAAGTAGCGATGGCCGCCAGTAGTGCGGATCGATTGATCGACGTCAGCGTGATCCGATGATCGGGATTCGTGATCTGGCTGTCTGCCGAGACCGACACAAGGGGACCTCGTCTCAAGAAGTCGGCGACTTCCGTTGGGTTAGTCCCGTGTCCAGCATCGACTCCTGCCAGCGAACGGACGCGGGAAGGGGACGTTATGACCAGGTCTGAATTGAAATCCCACATACTCGTCGAGAAGCCCTTCACCCCGAGAGCCGCCACCAAATGGCCGTCGTCCTGGCTCAGGATTTCCTTTCTCAGGGTGGAGTAGGTGACTTGGAAGCGCCAGTTCTGTGGAATGACGAAGGCCGTGCCACACCCGCTCCACCGACGCCACATCGTGTACGCGAGGTTGCCGCTGGCCGGACCATCGACAGCCTTAGTAAATTCTTTCAGAGTGTCTGACTGGCGACTGGAAGATAGGAACGGCGGGTTCGTTGCGACTAGTACGTAATCACGCCCTAACATGCCCGCAGCGTGCACGACATCGTCAACCGCATTCCCCAGGACGGCGGCAGTCCTCGACTCCGCCAAGATAGCTTTCGTCAGGAGCGCTCGCGTTTCGTTCCATTCGACACCAGCAATGAGGTCCCGACCAAAAAGCCCGCCATCGCGCTCGTTGGCCGGTCGCGGGTCGATTAGCGATCCAAGCGAGTCTGCATCACGGAACAATCCGTGAAGACGGATCATCACCTTCCGAAGCTCGTAATCTCCACCGGCGAGTGACTCCCATTCACTCCGTGACGCACGAATGGGTACCCCCGAACATGCAACTTGAGGTGTTGGAAGCTCGCGGAACCCGCCTTGCTTCCACGCTTCCAGCGCGACATTGAAAGTCGCGATCTGCGTGCAGCGCGGGTCGAGTTCCAAGCCGTGCAGGTTGTCCCGGAGCACTGCGTCCTGTGCCTCAGCAGGTGTCAGCCCCTCCTGCTCGGCACGCATACGCCAGAGCATCCCGAACATAGCGACCAGGAAGTGGCCGGAACCACAGCAGGGGTCCATGACGGTCACATCGGCGGCGCGCTCGGGCCAGTCGCCGAATGAACCCGCGGCAGGGGTGCCGTCGTCGTTGCGGCGGAGGTACTCCCATGAGCCGACGAGCGGCGACTCAGGGTGCCGTGCCGCCCACCATGCGCCGAGCGAGTTCTCCAGTAGAAAGCGGACCATGTAGTTCTCGGTGAACAACTGCGTCACGGGAGATAGGTCGGCCCCACCGATCTTGACACCGGAGTCGTTCACCCGCTTCTTCTCGGCCGTCTGCCAGAACTGATACACCCAGCCGAGCGCGTCTTCGGTTGTGAACACTTCGGCCGCGATCTCCAACAGGAGACGCTCCAGCGCGTTCCGGTGCTCGGCCGCGAATCGCACCTGCACCGCAGGGTCGGTCAGACGGAACACACCGGGGAGGATCTCCGATGCGAAGCGAGCGGCAACGGCCCACGCGTCAGGCTCGCCGAGGTCGGGCGCTAGATCGCCACAGTCGTCCAAGGACAACGGGATGTCGCGATACTCGGGATGTCGCAGAAGTCCGTTGACCTCAAGGAAGCGCGCGAACAGCAAGCGGTGCCACTGCTCGTAAGCGACGTCATGAACGAGGTTCGTTAAGGGCACGCCCGCCCTCGAGGTGTCATCGCCGAGCTGCCGCGCCTTGTCGCGAAGCGCCAGGCGCAGCTTATTCTGCTCCTCGCTCACGTAGGCGGGCCGGCTCGGCTCACCGACCGCGAGTGCGCGCAAGGCATCCTTGGCCGCGCGCTGTGCCGCCTCGCGGGCGCGTTGCGTCTGGGAGTCAAGGAAGCGCCGTTGGTCAGGGTTCAGGACCGTGGTCGTTGCCGTGGCCATAGTCAGCCCCTCACCACGACTGTGTCATTGCTGCTCAGAGCGGCGAGCAGCTGCGTCCGCAGTTCGTTGACGTACCGCTCGACCTCATCCGTGCTGCTCAGACTCACCGTTGACACGGTGACCGTGGCGGTCGTCGCCGCAGGGGTTGTGAGCCGCAGAGCTGCCTCTAGAGCGCGAGAGCTGCGTTGTGGGATCGCGTCTAGCTCAGCAGTCCAACCTTGGAGAGGTCGCGCCTGCACCGCCGCCAGAACTGCAGAGGGATCGGCTAGGTTGGGCTCCGACTCGGGGGTGAGGTGGTGTTCTGCGAGGAGCGCCGCGCGTTGCGCCTGGTCAAGTGCCTTCCACGCAGACTGCGCTTCGAGGCCCTCGGCAGCCTGCTTGCGAGCATCCCTCAACGCGCCAGCGGCTGAATGGATCGCGTCGCGGAGCACATCGGCCAGATCCTTGACGATCGGCGCGACAGGGTCGGCGTCGGCAAGGAGATCACGGCTTGCGACCAGTGCGTCGAGACGGTCACGGACGGCCGACACGCCCGACAATCCGCCAGAGAATGTGGAGAGCGCACGCGCCAGTTCCAGTGAAGGCATCCGGCTCTCGCGCCGCCGCTCATACTCCGCGAGCTTGTCGTTGAAACTCGTGAGGTCGTCCTTCGCCCTCAGCAAGGCGTGCACACGGTCATTGCCGGAACTGCTCACGATGACCTGGATGTTGCTGGGAACGCTGATGTCTGGGAGTGGCGCCGGTCCGCTCACGTCCTTCGCGCGCTGCACGAGCGACTTCACGGCCTGGTCGACCGCCGAAACGAGTCCGTCGTTGTCGGTCGCGAACCCAAGGGTGCTCAGCACCTGGCGTGCCTGAATCTTCTCGGCCGGCTTGAGAATTGTGACCTCTCGGCGGAGCTGCACGTTGCCGAGACGGGTCTGCTTGAGTAGGTCAGTAGTAGTCGCGTCGCTGCCATTGAGCGTCGCGCGAATCACCCCAGTGTCGAGGAGCACTCCGAGGGCGGCCATGAGCGCGTCTCTCGGCCAGCCGAGCGGCTTCGATGTGACGGCCTTCTCAACGTTGCTTGCGGAGGTTCCGGCCGAACCGATGTGGCTGAGCACCTCCTTGACGACACGATGCTGCTCGGGGTCGGCGTCGTGTTGGACGGCCTTGAGGGCGTCTGCCGCCGACCCGTTCTTGACCCTGGCGATCACCTGCGGCCAGCGATTGTCGTCGGCCTCGGTGAACCGCGGGAAGAGACGCGTCGCGGCGTCCTGCGCGCCCGCTTCGATCCTTTCGCGCAGGGTGACCCCGCTTGGTGCCGTCCCGCCACCGAGAAGCACGCTGGCCTTGGAGATGACGTCGCGGACGTGGACGTTCACCTGGTCTGTTGCGCGGTTGAGTCGCGTCTGCATCGCGCTCCGAGCCTGTTTGCCCTCGTCGTCCTGTGGGATCCCCTGCTGGTCGATTACTCGCTGTGCGGCAAGCTTGTTGCGGACTGCCGCCGCGACCGCGGGGGCCTGGAACCGGGGTAGATGGACGAGGACGATCGGCGAGTCGATGCCGAGACTGCGGGCCGCCTCATCGAACTGCTTCGCTGTGATTCCTTCGTCCCACTCCGAGCGCAGCCACACCGGGATCGCCTCGGAGTCGGGCGGGAGCGAGGCGTCGGCGTGCAGGGCAAGCTTGCGCGACTCCTTAGCACGCCCCTGCTGGATCGAAGCGGGCAGCGACCGACCGACCTCCGAGAGCAGCAGCGAGTCGCGCTCGGTGCTCACTTCGCTCTCGGTTACTTGCGCATGATGTCTGCGGAATGCTTCGTCCCACTCGCGGCCCGCCTTTGTCTGCAGACGGAACTCCTCGCCATCCTGCTGGAGGACACCCTCGTCGGCGAGCGCGGCGATAACGGCAGGGACTTCCTGCCGAAGCCGGTCGCCATCGTGGGCAAGGTCCTCGACAAGCAGGTCGACCAAGTGGTCTGCCGTGGCTCGCACGCCTATGTCACCGTGACCCGACGTCGGGAGCAAGCCGATCAGGTGGATGAGGCCGAGGATGCGCCCGCGCAGTGCGTTCTTCTGCCCCTGCTCATGGATCAGCGTCTGCGTCTCCTTGAGGAGTAGCCCTGCCCCGTTCAAGTCTTCGTTCTTCTGGGCGTAGAGGAAGTCGGCACCAACCACCGTGCCCACGGACTCGGGCGCAGCTTTGCGGTTCGCCTCGTGCACAATGCGGAGCTGTGAGCGCAGTTGCCCGGCGCGGCCGGCGTCGGCCTGGCGGAGCACGCTTTCCCAGAATCGACGGCGCACAGGGAGCAGCGGGTAGTCCTCAGCGAGGTCCTTATCGTCCTCGGCGGTGTGCTGAATTTTGCTCCCGATGAGTTGCCGGGAGATCTGCCCCGCGACTGACGCCAAAGCGGTGTCGAGACCGGGTTTTTTAGCGGGCTCCTTGCTCAGCAGCACACGGCGGACGACGGCGTCGACGTCCTGGTTCTTGAGCACGACCTTGACAGTAAAGCGGTCCTGTATCTTCTGGAGCGTCGAGTCGGCTGTCAACTCCTGCTGGCCTGTGGCGACGAGCACTACGCGACCATCTAGTTCGCGGGACACCGACTCGACGAGGTTCTGCACCTCCATCGCGCGGCCGCCGTCGCCGCTGATGTACTGTTGCACCTCGTCAAGGACGATCAGTGCCGGCGGGATCTGGCCGCCGCCGACGTACACAAGGATCTTCTTTAGCAGCGAGATGGTCTCATCCGTGGAGAATGAGCGGGTGTCCGGCGGGAACTGGCTGCGAAGGGCGGCACGCACCTCCCTGGCCGATGCGGCGAACTCCGGGTCTGAGGCGAGGATGGCATCCGCGAGCAGCGTGCTGAGGTTGTATTCGCCCAGCTCCTCGATGAGGTCGCCTCCGTTGGCCGTGATGTGGGCGCGGACGGTGTCGAGGTGCCCGTTGCCCGCGAGCCACAGGGCCACTTGGGCGGGCGCGACGCGCGTGGGCAGGCGAGCCGCACCGAGGACGATGGAGAGGAACACCGTGTTGAGGGTGTCGCCGCTGCGGTCGAGCGCGCCCGCGGCGGCCCAGGGCGCGGCACCATCCCGGCGACCGAGCGTCGTCAACTCCGTCAGCTGGTCCTGGATGCCCTGCGGGACGTTGGTCAAGCCGCGCGCCGTCGCACCGTTCGGAAACTTCGTGTCGGCCCACAGGTGCTGAAGCACACGGACGAGGTGGGACTTACCGCTGCCGTAGAAGCCGGAAACCCACACGGCAGGCTGCGTCGTCCGGTTCCGATGGCCGGTGTACGAGTCGAGGATCCGCTGGAGGCCGTGCTCGTACTCGCCCTCGCAGACGAAGCTCTCCAGCTCGTACTTCAGAACGTCCCACTGATTGGAGTCCTCGGGGCGATCGACGTTGGTGACACCGTCGTTCGGTATCTCGAAGCTCAGCGGAGGCCGGATGAACAAGTTGTTGTTAATCGTCACGCGAGGTCCTTCTGCGGATCAAGGACGCGGGCGCGGTAGTTGAACCCGTCACGCGCGTCGAGCAAGCGGAATGAATGAGTCTCCGGGTCGTGAAGCCCCGGGAAGAGCACGAGGAGGCGTCCAGTAACAGCGGAATCGACGGACTTGATCACACTCGAAGCACGCAAGAACGGGAAGATCGAGCCGATGCCGACCAGTGCCACGACAGCGTTCGCAGGAGCCAATCTGAGGGCTTCCCGGATGCGCCCGACCAGCGTCGTCTCGAACTGATCGAGGATCGACTGCGTAAGGTCGCTCGGTTCCTCGTAGAACGCCTCAGCGTGCCGGTGCGACGACAGCCAGCGCCCGAAATCGTCGGTGACGTCGAGGACGACCCAGCCGCGGCCCGCCTGCGTAGTCGCCAACTCCATGCTCGGCAGCGCATGGCGCATCTGGCGTTCCAGATCGGGCGGGTAGACGAGCATCCACACCCGCTCACCGCCCGAGACGTTGTCCTTCCACGTCAGGGACAACTCTGCCTTGTAGGCGTCGATAAGATCGGAGACGCGACTCATGCGGCACCGCCGAGGGCCGGGAACGACACGTCAACCACGTTGCCCGCCACGAGCAGGTCGAGAAGACCTTGGGTGTGCGCGTCGCGCAATGCCTCCAGAGTGCGGTCGGGCGCGATCCCCAGGATCTGCGACCACGGGTTGTCGAGGACGCCGAGTCCTCGCCCGCCGGCCAGGTGCCCCAGATGGGCCGCGTAGGCAATGGCTGCCGGACGGGATTCCACTCCGGTGCGCACTTTCTTGGCGCGACCCGCGAGGTGTCCGGTCTGAGTCCAGCAGGCTCCGGTGTTACGGCCGGTCTTGCCGAGCGTCGACTCCGACATCTCGTTGCCGAACACTGCGGCGACGGCAGCGGTGAGGTCTGCCGACGTCACGCTCGAGCCTAAGGGGAGGTTCGCAATCGCATCAAACGAAGCGCGGAGCACCTCGTCACGGGTGAAAGCAAGGAGCCCCGCAAGGAGCGGGCGTGAAGATGGGTCTATGTCCCAGAAGTACCGCAGTGCCGCGAACTCTGGCCGACTCGGGTCAAGGAAGTACAACTCGCGCAGGTGGCGGAACGAACGCTGCCGACCGGCCTGAGTCGGACGGCCGAGGACGTTCTCGTCAACTATCGAGTCGCGGTACTGCTCGACGGGCGCATTCGGCGGCACCTCGCGAAGAAGCTCCACTAGGTGGGGAATTCCGATCGTGTGGCTGGCGGTCGTCCGCAGCGTGCCGAGGGTGAAATGGTTTTCAGCGATACGGGAACTCGTCATCTGCAGGTGATTCCTCCCTTCCCACGTGCACATCACATCGTTTGTCCACAGCTCTGCATTTCGACTCTGCCGCGTGATGGACTCCATTGAGGGCCTCATTCCAACAGGAGCCTCCGATATTCGAGCACTCATGAGGCGTCTTCTCCTACCGCACCGCCACGGCGGACCCAGTCGTCAATCTCACTAGTCTGGAACTTCCAGAGGCGACCGACTTTGTGGGCGGGCATGGCCTTCTCGGCGATCCAGGTGTAGACGGTGTCTTTGGTGATCCCGAGGTGGGCGGCTATGTCGTCTGCGGACAGCCACGGCTCAGCCACGTTGATCCTCCCTCGATCTTCGGCCCAAGAAAGCCAACACCCTCGATCGTATCGGGAGTTTGCCGTTTGAGTTGGGTCTGTCCGTGCGTGGCCTAACCAAACGGGGGCTACGGGCGAATGCCGCCGGAGAATCGGCAAGGCCTCCACCTCGAGACAAGATCACGAGACAACGTACACATCCGTCTGCCCGAGAGGCGCGCGCCACCCCCGCTTCCAACCTCCCACATCCACGCCTGCAGGCGTCGCGTGCTCTCCCTCGCTGACTGACATACCTCCCCTGATCTGCGCACAGCCCCTGAACACAAGATCAGTCATCACACCTCTGGCACCAAGGTGCATTCCGTCTCGTTTTGTCCCCGACGGTGTAACGGGTGCCCGTTATGAATGGACCCATGATCAAGGCCCGTTGAGCGGTCCATCCGGGCGTTCTACGCAGACCGTTGCAAGCGAGCCGCGTACCGGCAAACGTGCTCGGACAGGTCGGGAGCGGGATCAGCTGATCAGCGCTCGAGAGATGGATCGACAGCTTCGGCCGCCCTGTCCAGGGCGTGCCGTATGGCGCCCGCCCCGTCACCGGGACGGGCCACTGGGCGGGGCCTGCGGGACGCCCCGCGAGGCGTGCTTGAGTGTGCCCGGGTCAGAGGTAGGAGTGGCCGGTGGGGGTTCCTCTTCCCGGACATCCGGAGAGGCTGATCGGAGCGCTGTCGTGGCGAGGACCAGCACCGTACGGCCCCCTCTCGACAGGATCGATGGAAGCCGCCGGTTCCGTCGGTGCCGTGACATTCAGTTCCGCGGTGAGTTCAGACGCTCCAATGCCTCATGGGCGCAGTCATAGGCGTTCTGCTCGAACCCATCAGGTACAATCCTGAGCCGGTGGAGACTTGGTCCTTCGGTGGAGAAGTCGATGACCTGGCCGTCGCTGTGACGCCGGATGCTTTGGACTTCCAGAAGGCCCATCTCCTTGAGTACCGGGTGCGCCGCACTGAATGCGTCGCGGCTGAGGCCGTAGTTGAGCAACCGCTCCCCGGCGGGGATAGCGATCCAACCCTCGGGGTCCGGGAGTGTGCCCCGACCGCACGCCACCATCAGCAGAAGAGCGATCTCGGAATCTTCTAGAACATGCACCCAACCGTGGTGTAAGAACCCCGATGGCACCCGGACAGTTGGCTCTTTCATCGTGGGCACCCGGTACGTCATCCGGTCCGTCGGGGACGCCGCACGCTCGTCCATGAGGAGAAACCCTTCGCGCTTTCCTCTTGCATCTGCAGCCCGCGGGTAGTCGATTAAGCCGGCGTCTGAAAGAACATCCAGGGCAGCAGCCAGGCTGCGTGCCCGTTTGGTAAGGGGAGTGGCGCGGAACTCACCGGCGCTCGTGTACTGCGCGGGGGTAGTGATCAGCTGAACCCATGCTGGCGAGTTGTCCTGTGTGTACCCAGGCGTCAAAAGCAGGTCGTTGTGGAACTCAGTTCCCGCCTTTCGGCGCTGCGCGACGCCTAGCAGGATCAGTTCCAGGCGCAGTGCACTCCCACGCGGCGACAACAACCGTGTTGCTGGAGGTCTTGCTGCAGGTGGCGGAACCCTTCGATCGCTGTAATCGGCAGCGGAAGGGTCGTGTTGCCGGTAAACGAAACCGGTGCGCACCTTCAGCGGAGCAGGCCTGCGGATGCTATTCAGGTGCCCCGTGGCCGTCTCAATCCGGTCTTTCCCAATCCGTGTAAGGCGGAGGCGACGGCCTTCGAGTTGATCGTGGAGCTTCTCGGCCCTAGTCGACACTAGTTTGCACCTTTTGTTCTGAACGTTTTGACCCGCCAGTAACCTTACCGTTTAAGCGAATCTATAGACATGCCTTGCTGGCGGGTCAACCCGTCGCTTCAGTCTAGTGGACACAATGCTCGCAGTCACACAGTCTTGTGGCACAAGGACGGCCCGAGTCGGTCAGGACTCGAGCCGTCAAGCAAACCAGACCCGCTGATGTGCAGAGAGAGGCCAGCTATGACCACCCTAGACCCGATCGACCCAACAGCCGAGAGCACCCCACCCAGGGAACCCACACAGCTCCCTCTCGCAACTATGCGGTGGCTGTTGATCAACACCATCACCCTGATCGCGTGGGCAGGTGCCGCTGCCATGGCCGTCAGTGCTGCGCCCGGGCTTACGGGCCTCAGCACTGGGTGGGCGTGGCTCGTCGGCGTCTCAGCAACGCTGCCGGTCGCACTGAGCGTGTTCACCGCGCTCGACCGCTTCATCGAGACACCGGCGGCAACCGGCGACAAGTGACCCGCCGAGAAGCGGGTCGTCGCAGACTAGGTGGCGCTGCGCTGGTCGAAGTCCCGTAGGCCGATCCCCTTACGGGCACGAGTTAGCAGATCATGCGAGTCGTCATTCGGCGCCGGCCGACCTGGACATTGACCTCGGAGGCCCGCCGACTGACGGTCGGCACTTCTTCGACGCTGTCTCGAGAAGCACTGTTTGCTGCGACCCAGACCTCCTTCGCAAGGAAGGAACGTTTATTGAGGCAGCTGGAGGGGTTTGCAAACGACTTCCGACGTTGGTGCCGTCGATTTCGGACGGTGATGAGGGCAAGCACCACCCGGGGGTCCCCGTGGCCAGGGCGGGGGATGCGCGGGAGGTCGCCGCCACCGTGGCTTTCCTGTACGGCCCCGAGGCCGGTCGGTCGACGGCGCGTCCTGGGCCGTCGACCGAGGCATGCTCACCATGGGGCCGATGGCCGGGGCGCAGATGGAAGGCGACGACTGGCGACGCCCCTAAGCCTGTCCCAGCGCTGTTCCCGGCCTCAACTCCCGGCGTGGGCCATTTGGGGGCGCTGGCCGAGGAAGACCGCGGCTCCAACCAGCAGGATCAGCACAGACAGGGCCAGGCCGGCCTGCACCCCGTCGGCCGAGTCCGAGGCCACCCCGGACAGTACCGGGCCGATCGACTGACCAACTGCGAACCCCGTCGTCAGGGTGCCGATCCCGTCGGTGACCTGGGACGGGTCCAGCACCCGCTGTGCCGCGTGCGTCACCGCACCCACCAGGGCCAGGAACGTCCCCCCGAACAGCACCGCCGACCCCAGGGCCAGCGCCGGGTGGTCCGCGAGCAGCGGCAGTCCCGCTCCGAGGGCAACGACGACCATGAGCAGCGCCGGAGCCCGGCCTCCGGACAATGCCCCGATGACCGGGGACCACGCGAACCCGCCGACCATCGCGGCCAGGCCCAGCACGATCCAGAACACGGCGACCTCCCCGTCCCCGGCGCCCCGGCCGCGCAGCAGGGCCACGATGAAGGTCATATAGGCGATGTACCCGGCGCCGAACAGCGTGTAGCCGGCCAGCAACGGGAGCAGGGTCCGCACGGGGGCGCGTGACCCGGCCCCACGCGGGGGTGGAACCGGGGTCCGACGCGCGGCCGGCACCGCGATCAGCCAGGCCGCCACGCCGGCGATGCCCAGCGCGGCCCAACCGATGCGCCACCCCGACTCCGGCGGGAACCAGGCCAGGGCGGCCGGCAGCAGCAGGCCGGTCACCACCACGCCCATGCCGCCACCGGAGACATAGATCCCCATCAGCAGGGCCGAACGGTGCGCGGTACGGGGCCCGGCGACGAGCTGCGAGGCCAGGGCCGCCGTCAGCGCCGCCCCGAGGATGAAGGTCACCGCCCCGGACACCCCAGCGGCCAGTCGCAGCACGAGCAGTACCGGCAACAGCGTGGTCAGCGCGGAGGCACCCAGCGCCGCGGCCGTGACCAGCATGCTGGTGAGGAACGCCCGGCGCACCCCCAGCACCCGTCCGACGCGGGCGGCCAGGATGGCCCCGACGAGGTACCCGGCCGCGTTGGTGGTGTTGAGCAGGGCTGCCGTGGCATACGACCAGTCCAGATCGGCCTGCATGGGCGGCAACAGCACAGCGTAGGCGAACCGGGCGAACGCGAAGGCCGACACCGGCCCGGCCGCGAGCCCGAGGGCGGTCCAGACCGCGCGGGAGGTGCGGGGCTCAGTCATGGCCCGACGTTAACGGCGGGCCTGGCCGGGCCCGGCTGATCGCCCGTCTGTGGCCTTGAGGGGGAGCGGCTGATTTCCGTGGCGGCGGTCAAGGGCTGCCCCACAAGGGCTGCTCAGCCCCTCGCCAGGTCGATGATCGCGGACACCTCGGTGCCCGGGCCAATCTCGATCACCGCCCCGGCGCGTCGAAGGGTCGCTACCGCGGGACCGTTGTCGGCCGTCTTGCGCCCGAGGATCCGATGCGCCCCGGCCTCCACGGCCCGTTGGGCGACGAGGTCGAGCACGAGATGGCTGAGTCCCCGTCCGCGGGCCGCGCGGGCGAGCCAGAGACCGTACTCGAGGTCCCCCGTGGGGAGGCGCTCCAGGCGGATCGAACCGCTCACACGGCCGTCGACGCGAACGGCCCCGGTGAGCTGGTCGCCACCGGTCAGCCCCGACCGGCACCGGCGATGGAAATCACGCAGCCACCCCACCCGAGCAGGGCCCCGGCCGGGCTCCAGGGGAGGCGTCACCTCATCGGGATCAGCGTCGTCGACCGCGACACAGACCAGCTCCTCCAAGACGTCCTCGTCCACCGGGACGAGCTCGACTCGAGGTGCAATCATGGCCTCACATCTTCCCGTCACCCGCGAAAGTCACAGCTTGGCGCTCACTCGTTCTTCTCATCAAAGGACGGCGGTCTCAACCGGTCAACCATTGTTGAGGCAAAGTCGATGGCAGGCCCGTTCGCTTCTGACCTTCATGCCGGTGACTTCTGAGCGCCGTGCCGTCGATTTTTGAAGCTGTCAGCGGTCTAGACCGCGCTGCTAGAGGTTCCCTGACGGCGCATGATGCGGTCGCGAAGCTCGGCGACGAGTGCCTTCTCGGCCTTGTTGACGGGACCATCGACCGTGGCTACCCGCTCGGCCACGTCGATGACGTCGCTCAGATCCCCCGCCTCGGCATCCAGGCGTCGCCACACCTCGGTCGGCTCGAGATCAACAAGGTGAGCAAACTGTTCATCGACCACCTGATGCTGGTCCCGGACCAGTCGCACCAAGTGGCGCATCAACAGCGCCTCATCGTCGGCCATCTTCTGGTCAGCCATGATGACGAGCCAGGCGACCCACAGCATCAACTGCGGATGCTGGCTGCGCTTGCTCAGGCCCTCGGCGAGTTCGATCACCCGCGCCTCGTTCCGGAAGACGGCTTGCGCGTGCCGTCCCGCGAGCAGCGTCGTGTAGCGGTTCACCACGACCGCAAGGGGAACCCCGACCACGGGGATCCCAATCTTGATGACGTTGCGCTGCAGGAGGAACTTCCCGACGAAGGGCAGTCCCCGGGCGGCAACCAGGACCGGTCCGGAAAAGTATCTCTTGATGAGCTGCCGCACGAGAGGTGGGACCACCCTAATGACGCCCTCGCGGGCGAATTCCCCGCTTTTGATGGTGAAGGCCACCCGGATGAGCTTCCACAGGTCCTCGGGGTCGGACACATCGAGCGGGATTCGGTAGAGGACCGCAACGTCGTAAGCCAGGCGCAGCTGGAGCTGGGTGAGGAACGCGACGTCGATCATGACGGTCGCAATGGCGGCCGGGACAGTGGCGGGGCTGGCCCCACCAAGGGTCCCAATGGTGGCCGCGATGGTCCCGGTGTACGCGCCGGCGGAGAGCCCACCTTCGAGAGCGGCATACCGAGCTGCCATTTTGATGCGCTGGTCGACGATGGCGTCCGCGGGGACGCCCTCGTACTTTTCCTGAAAGTACTCCCAGGAGACCTTTTCGGTGTAGGAGTTCAGGGCCCGAGCGAGGAGCTTGGTGAACCAACCGCCCGACTTGATGTCATCCGGGCTCAGCGTCGTGATGAACTCCTGCAGCTTGGCTCGATCATGCTCGACGACCTCGCGGTCGGGATCATTGGCGTCAATCAGATTTTCGGGCACGGCAAGTCCTCCCAAGTGGGGTTGGCATAAGCACACCGATGACGCTATCTGGTGTCCATCGGGCGTGGTGTTCCACAGACGTAGGCGCCGTTGTCGGCGCCGGTCGCAGTGACGCCTCCCAGCTGAATGTGGGGCCGGTGGGTTGAACGTGGTGTCCTCACGAGCTAGAGCTAGTCGGCATCAGAAGTTCCGTTGCTGAGCTGACGTTCTAGGGATTGCCGCACCAGGCCGACCACGTATGGGATGTCGTCCATGGTCGTCAGGCCCACTTCCACGTCACCGTTGCCCCATCGGCCCAGGTTGGTCACGTCCTTGGCCATTCCCCTGGGATCGAGAAGTTCGGGAAAAGGCATATTGAGGGAGAGTCGCAGTCGACTGGCTTGGGGAACGATGTCGACCACGTTAGTTTCCGCCTTATAGGCGATGTAGAGCTTGAGGATCTCTTCCCCGATGTTGGGGTCCAGGGCGAGCAGCTCGGACCGCAGGGCATCGAAGAGGCGGCGCATGGGCCGTCCGGGGGACAGGTGCGGGTGGTCCTCGAGTCCATATCTGGACGGTCCGTAGCCGGTCCGCTTCGGACGGTAGGCGTCCAGCAGGCTGGCCTCGACGTCGGGAAGTGGCCACACCGCGACCGCGAGTCTTGAGAGCTCGGCGGCTCGGGCCTCGATCTGTTCTTCGCCCCAGTGGTCCACGGCGACAATCCCGCGGTTCAGGTGCAGCGGGCTGTGTCGGAAGCCGCCGGGCATGTCGCGCTTCTGGCTGAACGACTTGTCGCTGTATTCGCTGTTGTAGCCGGTCAGGGTGAGGTTGCCGATCGTGTGCAGTTTCGCTGCGTGAACGCGTTCCCACTCGGGGCCCAGGTTGTGCTGCCACTCCTCCGAGAGGTTGGGGTTTTGCGGCATGATGTGCTCGATCGTGTATTCATCGACGAAGACCCGCTCCTTGCGGCCGTGGTTCTCCAGCCGGCGAAGCCAGTAGCTGCGCCGGGGCAGGTGGTACATGTCGCGGGTTTGGAGTTCCCGGCGGAACTCTTCATCGTTGGGGAAGCGCCGGTAGGAGGGCAGCAGGAGAAGATTGGCCTCCAGGCTCTCCAAATAGCGGTCCTTCTTCAGGCTCCGGCCGAGCGTCGCGAAGGTCTTGTTCAGCGAGTTGGTCGGAATGGCACAGATCGCGCGCCGGAAGACGTAGGACTCGATCAGGCGCAGGGCGCGCAGGAAGTCCTCCCGCGGCAACACCTCCTGCGCGTAGTCGTGGTACAGCTCCAGAAGCAAGGGGTAGGCCACATCGACCCGGAGGTCCCGGAGGTCCTGGAAGCCCTCCTTGAGCGCGTGATCGCCTTCCTTGCCTAAGGCCATGGCGCAGTAGTACCCGGCGTAGCACTGCACGTCCTTGACCAGGGTGTCGACTCCGGCCTCCGCGACGTCCTTCCGGCGCGAATAACTCTTGAACGCCTCGTACACCGCGCGGACGTTCGGGATCTCCCCGGTCTTGACGGTCAGGTAGTGCCGCATGAAGGCGTCGAAGTAAGTGCCGTAGCTTTCCTGGCCGAACTCGAGCTCCATCGGGCGCCAGTGATGTTTGTACAGCTCGGTCTGGTGGTGCGGTTCCAAACCCATCAGCACGTAGTTGCGGATCAGGTCCGCCTGGCTGAGTTCGCGGCCGGTGGAGTTCATGCTCTCGAAGATCAGCTGGGGGTTGTCCTGCTCCCGGCTGAGCGCAACGTCGACGATCATCAACTTGCTCAAGCCCCGGCACAGGACCTCCAGATCGGATCCGAGGCCCTGTACCTTCTGGTCGAACAAGTCGAAATTCTGCTGGACGCGCACCGAGTGTTCCTGCGGAAGCGGGCGCTGTTGCACGAGGGAGATCAGGGTGTCCCGATCGGTCTGAGTCAGCAGCAGCTTGAAAGCCTTGTCCCCGTCTTCCAGAGGATTGAGCAAGTAGTAGTTGCGCAGCTTCTTCGCCGAGAAGCCCTCCAGGGGTTCACGGTCGCCCAGGTGGCGGCACAGGGATTCGAGCAGCAGCGTCACGGTGGTTAGGCGTTGCTGTCCATCAATGACCAGGAGCGGAGACTGGCTGGAGACCTGGTAGATCCCCTTTTCGATGTAGACCACCGACCCGATGAAGTGGGCGTTCGTGTCATCATTCTGGCCGGCACGGATGACGTCCGCCCAGAGCTGCGCACACTCCTTCTCCGTCCAGCTGTACGTGCCGACGGGTGTCAACCTGTTGTGAACCGTTAGTGGGATATGAGGGTGTGAATGGTCGGGGGTAGCTTCAGTCGGGAGCCGTCGTTGGCGAGATTGATCGTGGCCCGAGCTGGTGGGGTCAGGACGGTTGGTTCCTGGCGGTAGCGGCGTGGATGTGCCCGGTAGTGAGCGTGCATGGCTTGCTGCCGGGCCGCCGCCTGCTGTGTCCAGCTCCCGTCGTGCATGGAGGCTGGGGTGTATCCGGCCAGAGCGGAATGGCGGTGTTCGGTGTTGTACCAGCAGACCCAGTCCGTGACCCAGGTCTGGGCGTGGTCGATGTCTTGGAAGACTCCGGGG
>NZ_FPCG01000020.1 GCF_900116905.1 Micrococcus terreus
TGATGGGCTCGGGCAATGGTGGCATCGATCGAGACCGCCCAGTCGATCATCCCGGCAGCATCGGCCTCGGCCAGCACCTGGGTCAGGACCCGGTCCCAGGTGCCGTCCGCGGCGTAGCGGCGGTGTCGTTTCCACACCGTCTGCCACGGCCCGAACTGCTCCCGCGGCAGGTCCCGCCACGGAATCCCGGTCCGGTACCGGAACGCGATGCCCTCCACCACCCGCCGGTGCTCCCCGAACGGATGACCGCGCCGGCCCTGGTTCGAGGGCAACAACGGCTCGATCCGATCCCACTGCTCGTCCGTGAACACCCGATACCGCGATCCCGTTGACCTCACCCGACCAGCCTGCCCCGAGCCTCATCACCGATAAGGGAGACACTCCCTAAGGACGAACCCGGCCCTGACGCAAGGCGGCCCCCGCAGGCTGGCGCCAGGCGGGGGCCGGGTGGAGCCGGGCTGCTCAGTAGCGAGCAGCGGTGCCCATCATGCCCCACGGGCTGTAATCGACGTCCGTGACGGCCACGCCCATCTGCGGGTTGCGCGCGTGGGCGATCTTGCCATCACCGATGTACATGGCCACGTGATGGATCCCCGAGGCCGAACCATTGCTGGACCAGAACACCAGGTCTCCGACCTGGAGGTTGTCCAAGGAGACGTACTGACGGGCCGCCGCGTACTGGGCCTTGGAGTTGCGCGGCAACTCCTTGCCAGCCTGGGCGAAAGCGTTCTGGGTGAAACCGGAGCAGTCGTACCCGCTCGGGCCGTTGCCACCCCAGACATAGCGCACACCCGGGTCGGCGGCCTTCGCTGTGGCCCACCGCACGGCCGAGCCCCAACCGCTGCCGCTGGAGGCAGTGGTGTAGGAGGCCCGCTGGATCTCTGCGACCGGCTCCGTGCTAGCCGTGGAGGGGTGAGTGTGGGTGCCTGCGCTGGAGGACCGGTCGAAACCGGCGGTGGAGTCGGCCTCCCAACTCCAGGTGTTGCCGGTGGAGCCGCTGGGCGCCGAGTAGGCGCCCTCATTGGCGGCGGCCGGTCCCATGCCCGCCACCGTGGCTCCCACGACGGTGGTCAGCCCGACCGCACCCATGGTCAGGGAGCGGCGGCGGTGAGAACGGTGGGCCTGCTTCTCGGCTTCGAGGCGAGCACGGCGGGTGGGATAGGACATGGTTTCCTTCAGTAGACGTTGACAGACGCGACGCTCTGGAAGCTGTAGACGGTGCCGAGGATGCGGCCCCCGAGGAGGCCATCCCTTGACGGCGGTCGCCGTGACCAAAGCGTGATGCGACGATAGCGGGCTGTTATCTATTCGCAATTCGGCGGTAGGGGACTCGGTGACGCCTTTTGGGGCCGGCCGGGGCCCGGAATCGCTGTAATGGCGGGCTTCCTCCCCGCACCGGCTCCCGCAGAGATTGGCCCTGGCAAAAGGCGATCTTCACGGAATCTTCAAGGTTCAGGCCTTCACACGTGTCGGAGGGGCGGCCTACGGTAGGGGGCATGGCGGGCCCGCCCGGGGCCCGCGCGTCGGGCCGATCGGATCAACAAAGGAGCACCTCATGACCCATCACGTGAGCGCCATGCTGGACACCTACCCAAAGAATGTGGGCAACATCGACCGGCAGAAGCTGGCCGAGTGCATCCAGGCCTGCTTCGAGTGCGCCCAGACCTGCACGGCCTGCGCGGACGCCTGCCTGGCCGAGGACATGGTGGCCGACCTGAGGCAGTGCATCCGGTTGAACCTGGACTGCGCCGATGTTTGCGCCGCCACAGGCCGGATGCTGTCCCGGCAGACCGGCAACAACGTCGAGACCACCCGCGCCCTGCTCGAGGCCTGCCGGGCCGCCTGCAAGACGTGCGGGGACGAATGCGAGAGCCACGCCCAGATGCACGAGCACTGCAAGGTGTGTGCCGAGGCCTGCCGCCGGTGTGAGCAGGCCTGCGCGGACCTGCTCGTCACCCTGGGTTGAGCCTGCTGATGACCGTTCCCCCTTGAGGGCGGCCAGTCGTCCATGACGCGCACAGGGAACCCGGACCACCGTGCTCCCTCGCCGCGGCAGGCTCCCATGGACTCGGAGAAGTATCAGAGGGTCAGGAACGGTGCCGGATTCGTCGCGGCGCTGGACCAGAGCGGGGGCAGCACCCCGGCGGCCTTGCACCTCTACGGGATCGACAAGGATGCCTACTCCGGCCCAGAGGAGATGTTCGACCTGGTACACCAGGTGCGCACACGTATCATCACCAGCCCCAGCTTCGACGGTGAGCGCGTCATGGGGGCCATCCTGTTCGAGAACACAATGAACCGCCAGGTGGAGGGTTCCCCCACGGGCGACTACCTGTGGAACAGCAAAGGCATCGTGCCCTTCCTCAAAATCGACCAGGGCTCGGCCCCGGAACAGCAAGGCGCCCAGCTCATGAAACCCATCCCGCACCTGGATGACTTACTGTCTCGAGCCGTCGACAAGCACATGTTCGGGACGAAGATGCGCTCGGTCATCAAGCTGCCCGGGGACGGGGTGGGCTCCGTCGTGGAGCAGCAGTTCGGGCTCGCCCGTCAGATCCTCGTTACCGGGCTGGTGCCCATCATCGAGCCCGAGGTGGATATCCGCAGCCCCCGCAAGGCCGAGGTGGAGGACCAGCTCAAGGCGGCAATCCTCGCCCAACTGGACAAGCTCGGAGACGACCAGTCGGTCATCCTCAAAGTGACGCTGCCGGAGCGGGCGGACTTCTACCGCGAGTTCGTGGACCATCCCCGAGTAATCCGCGTCCTGGCCCTGTCGGGCGGCTATACCCGGGCCCAGGCCACCACCCTGCTGGCCCGCAACCACGGCGTGATCGCCAGCTTCTCCCGCGCCCTGACCGAAGGGCTGAGCACGGCCCAGAGCCCAGCGCAGTTCAATGCGGTGTTGGATGAGGCCATCAACGCGATCGCGACGGCCTCTCGCACCTGACCGGAGGCCATAGGACCGCTGCGGTAGTCCGCGGCCGCCGAAGCGGTGTCCGACCACCCCCCATTCCTGGGGCCGGGCACCGCCTCAGCGGCGTCTGCCGCGCAGTTCAACGGGCAGCCACCGAGGAGCGCACGAAGTCCTGGCGCACCCCCAAGGCGCGGTCGGTGCGCCGGATGGACTCGCCGCCGTCGTCGACGGTTCCGGTGAGGGCCCGGATCGCGTCGATGTTCTCGGGGACGACGATCGCCTGGTTGTCCACCGTGTAGGTGTAGTACAGCTCGTTGCCGTCCACGGTGAGGATGTCTTCCCAGAGGGCCACCTCATACATATCACCCCGGGGCCGGCCCAGGTCCTCCATGAGTTCCACGGTGCTATTGACCGCCACGACGCCGTCCGAGCGCCGGACGAAGGCGATCCGCGGCATCGCCCGGAACGCCTCCAACACCTCCTGCTTCTCGGCCGGGCGGGTGAGCTCGATCGTCCAGTAGTGCAGGTGGTTCTGAGTGTGGGCTCCCTTGGCGGCCATGGTGACCACGTCCAGGTCTGGGACCACCGACTGGGCGTCGGGCCCCTGATGGCTGGGGATTCGGCCCTCGGGGACGATGGTGTTCATAATCCCCGAGTGGTCCGATTCCCACGGATCGGTGGCCCGGCGGATGAGCACCCCCCGGGCCTTGGACAGCAGTCCGACGTCCTTCAGCGCGGTAAGGGCCCGGACGGTGGCGGTGGTATTGCAGGACACCACCCGGGTGCTGTCCCGGCCCAGGGCCGTGGCGTAGTTGGCGTGGGCGACGAAGGAGTGGCCGGTGAGATCGTGCTTCTCCCCGCCCTGGAACACGGATTTGACCCCGTGGGCACGGTAGAGCTCCAGGTTGCCGGCGCCCACCTGGGCCGGGGTGCAGTCCACCACGACGTCAACGTTCTCGAGCAGGTCGTGCAGGCCTCCGACGACGGGAAGGCCGGCATCCGCCATCACCGGTAGGGCCTGCTCGGTAGAGGCGTAGACGGGGATACCCTTCCCTGCCGCCGCGGCGATCCGGTAGTCAGCGATGACGTCACTGACTCCGACCAGCGCCATGTCCTCCTGGGCCCGGACCGCGTCAGCGACGCGTTTGCCGATGACCCCGTACCCGTTCACCGCGACCTTGATCTTGTCCTGCATGCTCGTCTCCTTTCCTGGAGGACCCGTTCCGGTTTCGGGGTCTATCGCCAGCCGCGTCTCACCGGATGCCCGCAGCGGACGACGGTGCTCAGAGCTTGTCGAGCATCTGTTGCATTTCGGTGATCTCGGCCTCCTGGTCGGCGATGACCTGCTCGGCGAGCTGCACGGCCTGCGGGTTCTGGCCGTCCTTGGCCTCGTCCTTGGCCATGTCCACGGCGCCCTTGTGGTGGGCGGTCATCTGCTCCAGGTACAACCGGGCGGCCTCGGTGCCCTGGGCCTGGTCGAGGGCGGTCATGTCCTCCTCGGACATCATCCCGGACATCCCCCCGTGGTCCATGCCCTCCATACCGTCCATGCCGTCCGTGTCCACGGGGTCTTGGCCCCAGGCGGTGAGCATGGAGTTCATGCGCTTGATCTCCGGCCCCTGGGCGTCGATGACCTTCTGGGCGAACGCGGCCACCTCCGCCGGGACGTCATCCTTGGCCAGCAGCATCTCGCTCATCTCAACGGCCTGCTGGTGGTGCGGGATCATCATTTGGGCGAACATCACGTCCGCGTCGTTGTGTTCGGCGGAGACCTCCTCAGCCGAACCGGTCGCCGTGGTGGACGGTGTCGCGGTGGCCGTGGCCGCAGGGGTGGCGGCCGGGGCGGAGCTGGTCGCAGTGGCCGAGGCCTCAGCGCCGGCGTTCTCGTCCTGGGCGCCGGTGCCGCAGGCGGTCAAGGTCAGGGCGGAGGCCAGGGCCAGGGCGGTCAGCGTCATGGTGCGTTTCATGGTGGGTCCTTCCATAGTGGGTTGAGGGTTCATATCAGAGTTCGCGCCAAGAGGCGCGATCAGGAGGTCGCGGGTTGAAGGGCAGCCTCCGGCCGGGGGGCGCCGAGGGGGGCCAGGTGGCCCGGGTCCAGGTTGATCCGGCGCAGCAGTTGGGCGTTGAGGGCGACCACGATGGTGGAGGCGGACATCAGGATCGCGCCCACCGCGGGGGAGAGCACGAACCCGATCGGGGCGAGCACGCCGGCGGCCAGCGGCACGGCGAGCACGTTGTAGCCGGTGGCCCACACCAGGTTCTGGATCATCTTGGTGTAGCTGGCCTGGGAGAGCTCGATCATCGACAGCACCGCGCGGGGGTCGTTGCTGGCCAGCACAACGCCGGCGGACTCCATGGCCACGTCGGTGCCGGCGCCGATGGCGATGCCGACCTCGGCCCGCGCCAGTGCCGGGGCGTCGTTGACGCCGTCGCCCACCATGGCCACGGACAGTCCCCGGGACTGCAACTCGGTGACCTTGGTGTCCTTGTCCTGGGGGAGGACCTCGGCGAAGACCTCGTCGATGCCCAGGTCCGCCCCGACGGCCTCGGCGACCTGGCGGGCATCGCCGGTGATCATCGCGACCTTGATGCCGCGGGCGTGCAGGGCGGCCACGGCGGCCCGGGACTCGGGGCGGACCTTGTCCTCCACGGCGACCGCGCCGATAACGGACCCCTCGCGCAGCACGTGCAACACCCCGGCCCCGCGCGCGGTCCAGGAGGCGGTGTGCTCAGTGATCTCCGCCGGCATGGTCAGGTTAAGCTCGCGCAGCATGTTCGGGCCCCCGACGAGGATCTCGGAGCCGTCCACGGTGGCGCGCACCCCGCGGCCCATGGCAGCACTGAAGTCCGTGCCGCGCTTGCGCAACGTGCTGGCCTGCGGGTGCTGCCCGGCGGCGGTGACGATGGCCCGGGCCACGGGGTGCTCGCTGTCAGCCTCGGCCGCGGCGGCCACCGCCAGCAGTTCTGCCTCGGACTCGCCGGGCATCGCGGTGACGGCGGTGACGACGTGGGCGCCCTCGGTCAGGGTGCCGGTCTTGTCGAACAGGACCACGTCGATGGTGCGCATCCGCTCCAGGGCCATCCGGTCCTTGATCAGGACCCCGGACTTGGCGGCCTTCTCCGTGGAGAGGGCGATCACCAGCGGGATGGCCAGGCCCAGGGCGTGCGGGCAGGCGATGACCAGCACGGTCACGGTTCGGGTGACCGCGTCGGTGGGCTGGCCGACCGCGGTCCACACGATCGCGGTGATGATCGCCGCGACCAGGGCGAACCAGAACAGCAGGGCCGCCGCCCGGTCGGCCAACGCCTGGGCGCGGGAGGAGGATTCCTGGGCGTCGGCGACCATCCGCTGGATCCCGGCCAGGGTCGTGTCGGTCCCGACGGCGGCCACCTTCACCCGCACGGTGTTGTCGGTGGCCACGGTCCCAGCGACCACCGTGTCCCCGGCCTGGCGCAGCACGGGCTTCGACTCCCCGGTGATCATCGCCTCGTCGAACTCCGCGGCGCCCTCGAGGATGGTCCCGTCGGCCGGCACCCGGGCCCCGGCCCGCACTAGCACCGCATCGCCCACGGCCAACTCGGTGATCGGCACGGTGATGGTGTCACCGTCCACGACCTTCTCGGCCTCCTCCGGCAGCAGCGCCGCCAGCGCGTCCAAGGCGGAGGAGGCCGCGCCCAGGGCGCGCATCTCCATCCAGTGGCCCAGCAGCATGATGACCACCAGCAGCGCCAGCTCCCACCAGAAGTCCAGCATCAGGTCCCCGATGCCCAGGGTCGTGACCCAGGAGGCGACGAAGGCCACCGTGATGGCCATCGCGATCAGCAGCATCATCCCGGGCTGGCGGGCGCGCAACTCGGTCAGCCCGCCCTTCAGGAAGGGCATGCCGCCATAGAGGTAGATCACGGTGCCCAGCACCGGGGCGATCCACGCCGAGCCCGGGAACTCGGGGACGTGGTAGCCCAGCAGCTGCCCGACCATGTGGCTGAAGAACACCACCGGGATGGAGAGCACCAGTGAGACCCAGAACCGGTTCTTGAACATCGCGGTGGAATGCCCGGCGTGCTGACCGTGGTCGTGGACCTGGTGGTCCTCGTCCAGGGCCGAGTGGGCGTGACCCTGCGGCATGGCCTGACCGTGGGTGTCGGCGTCCGCGGGGTGGTGGGCGTGGCCGGCGTGCCGGTCGCGATTGGCGTGGGGGTTCGGGTCTGAGTGCTCGGCGGTCTGGCCGGTGGGGTGCTCGGGGTGGTGCGGGGTGCTCATGGTGTTCCTTCTGCTAGGCGGTCTACGCGGTGGCCTACTCGGCGATGAAGCTCCGGCGCTGAGGGGATGGGTCAGTGGGTGAGGACGCGGTAGCCGGCCGCTTCGATAGCGGCCTGCACGGCCCCTGCGGAGGCGGGCCCGGTCACGGTGACGGGGGAGGCCCCGCCGGCGACCAGTTCGACCCGGACGTCGTCCGCCCCGTCCAGGGCGCTCACCGCCTCGGCGACGGAGCCCACGCAGTGTTCGCAGGTCATGCCCTCCACCTGGTAGGTCGCGGTGCCTGCGCTCGTCCCGGTCGGATCGGCACTTTGGCGCCCGGCGGGGGCCGGGGTGTCGGCGGCCGGGGCGCAGCACGAGCAGTCGGTGGTGGCCATCGGCAGCGGGGTGCGGGGGGATTCGGTCATGACGGTCTCCTACAGGTCTTGGGGCGGCACCGGACGGCACCTCCACCCTCGGTATATACCCCCCCGGGGGTATCATTCAAGGGATGGGACGCCGATGTTCGCGGTGGATGAACGGGTGCGCCGGTCCGTGGGTTGTTCGGTGGGCAGGTCGATGGTGAACGTCGCCCCGGCCGTGGTGGAGGTCGCGGTCAGGGTTCCGCCGTGGGCCTGGACCAGGGCGCGGGAGATGGCCAGGCCGACCCCGGAGCCGCCGTGGTCCCGGTCGCGGGCGGTGTCCCCGCGGTAGAAGCGTTCGAAGATGTGCGGCAGATGCTCGGGGGAGATGCCCTCGCCGGTGTCGGCGACCCGGAGTGTGACCTTCGACGGGCCCTGCCGGGCCTCGAGGGTGACCCGGCCGCCGGGCGGGGTGTGGCGCAGGGCGTTGGTGAGCAGGTTGCCCAGCACCTGACCCATGCGCTGTCGGTCCACGTCCACGGCCAGGCCCGGATCGGCGTCCAGGGCCAGGGCCACGCCCTTGGCGGCGTAGTCCTCGCGGTGGGCCTCGGCGGCGGCGTGCAGCAGCTCGGCCACGGGTTCGGTGGTGCGGTCCAGCCCGATCCGTCCCTCCTCGGCGCGGGAGACGTCGTTGATGTCCTCCACCAGCCGGGTCAGCCGGGCCAACTGCTCACCCATCAGTGCCCCGGTGGGCTCGTCCCAGTGGGAGACCCCGTCTTGCAGGGCCTCGTGGTAGACGCTGAGCACGGAGACGGGGGTGCGCAGCTCGTGGGCCAGATCCGAGAGCATCCGCCGGCGGGTGTCCTCGGTGCGCTCGAGCCGTGCGGCCATGGTGTTGAACGCACCGGCCAGATCCTCCACCTCGGTGCCGGCTCCCATGGCCGGCACTCGGGTGTCGTACCGCCTGCCGGCCATGGCCTGGGCGGCCTGGGTCAGGGCGTGGATCGGGGTCTGGATCCGGCGGGCGACATTCCAGGTCAACACCAGGCAACAGGCCAGGGCCGTGGCCAGGGCCACGCCCAGCGTCCAGAAGTTGGTGGCACGGTAGGCCTGCTCCACGTGCAGCACCTGGGCCGCATCGTGTCCGGCCCCGGCCTGTTCCAGGTGTTCGTGGAACAGTGCGGGACCGGCCAGGGAGGCCACCACCACCGCGGCCAGCACGCTGGCCGCCACCACCAGCAGCTGGGCGAGGAAGAACCGGGCCGCCAGCCCCTGGTAGCGCCGCCGGCCGCTCACTGCTCCGCCATCCGGTAGCCGACCCCGCGCACGGTGTCGATATAGCGGGTCGGGTCCGCGTCGAGCTTGCGGCGCAGGTTCTTGATGTGCACGTCCACCAACCGCTCGTCTCCGACCCAGGCCGGGTCCCAGACAATATCGATCAGCTGACGCCGGGAGAACGCCTGGTGCGGGCGCCCCGACAAGGCGGCCAGCAGGTCGAACTCCGTGCGCGTCAGTGGTGCCGCCTGCCCGTTGACGCGGGCCTCATGGGCGGCCAGGTCGATGACCAGGTCCCCGTAGACCCGTTCGGGCTCCGGGGCCGCCACGGTCGTGCGCGGCCGACGCAGCACCGCCCCCACCCGGGCGACCAGTTCCCGGACGCTGAAGGGCTTGGTGATGTAGTCATCGGCCCCCGCACCGAGTCCAGCGAGCTTGTCCTGCTCATCGTCGCGGGCGGTAAGCATCAGCACATAGCACTCGGAGAAGGCTCGCACCCGCCGGCACACTTCGATCCCGTCCAGCCCGGGCAGGCCCAGATCCAGGACCATCACGTCGGGCTCGTGAGCGCGGGCGGCCTGGACCGCTTCGGGCCCGGTGTGGGTGATGGCCACCGCGTAACCGGCCCGTTCCAGGTAGGTGGCCACCAGGCGCGCCAACGGCTTCTCGTCATCGACCACCAACACCCGGCCGGCCGCCGGGGCAGTCCCAGTTCCAGAGTTCATGGGTTCAGTCTCCCCCTGCCCCGTGCCCCGGCGGCTCAGAACGGCGCCGGGGCGGGGAATCTTCACCGAATCTTCAAGGCAAACCGCACCGGACCGGTGAATCACCGGCCGACAATGGTAGGTAGCCCCGCCTCCTGGCCCGGGGCGGAAAGGCTCCATGACCCCCCCGACCCGCAGAACCCTGATCGCCGGCTGGCTGACCCTGCTCGGCGCCGGGACCCTCACCGCCTGCGCCGCGCCGAACCCCACCACGTCACCGGCGGCCGGCACCGGCACGGCTATCACCCACGTCCATGCCATTACCCGGGATCCCGAGTCCGGTGACGTGCTGCTGGCCACCCACCAGGGCCTGTTCCGTCTCCAGGGCGGAGAGCTGACCCAGGTCGGTCCGGTCGTGGACTTCATGGGCTTCACTCTGACTCCCGAGGGCCGTTATCTGGCCTCCGGTCACCCCGCGCCGGGTACCGACTTGCCCGAGCCTTTGGGCCTGGCCGAGTCCACCGACCGGGGCCAGAGCTGGACGGTGCTCTCCCGCGGGGGCGCGTCCGACTTCCACGCCCTGGCCGCCGGCCCAAACGGGGTCCTTGGCTTCGACGGGCAGTTGCGCGCCAGCACCGACGGCCGCACCTGGCAGAGTCTGACGATCTCCGCCGCCCCGGCGGCCCTGGCGATCTCCCCGCAGGCCGGGACCGTGCTGGCCACCACCGAAACCGGCATGCTTCGCTCCGCGGACCACGGCGCGACCTGGACCACCCTGGACACCCCCCGGTTGATGCACCTGATCGCCTGGGCCGATGACACCACCGCCGTGGGCGCCGGCACCGAGGGACACCTGCTGACCAGCACCGACGCCGGTGACACCTGGACCTCCAGCGACCGCCCGGTCGGCACGGCCTCCGCGCTGGGCGCCGGCATCACCGACGACGGGCGGACCGAAGCACTGCTGGTCATCGGTTCGACCGTGCTGTCCACCACCGACGGCGGGAACACCACCGAACAGCTGCTGTGACCGGGCCCCACCGCCCCCAGCCGGCCCGGACCCGAACCTCGATCAGCGCAGACGGACAGGAAAGGACAACGCGGATGGCGGCAGGACACCGAAGCACTTCCCGCCACCCCCTGTCCGGCTGGCCCGCCCTGCGAACCGTTCTGGGCACCCTCGCGCTGATCCTGAGCCTGCTCGGGATGCACGCCGGCACGGGCACCAGCGCGGCTGGGGCCGCCACCGACACGGGCGTAGCCACGGCAGCTCAACACTTCGGACCGACGACCATTGGCCCGGCCGGCACGGTGCTCGGGGTAGTGCTCCCGGCGGAGCCTGCCGGGGATGAGGCAGCTGGCCACGGGCCGCCGGACTGTGCCCTGGACGCCGTGGACGACAACTGCACCTCGGCCCTGACCAAGGCACCTGTCGTGTCCCACCTGGCCTCCCGGGCCCTCCTGCCTAGCCCCGGTGGGGGACTGACCGCACCACCACCCCTGCCCTGGGTTGCCCACTTCAGGCCTGCCTGGACTCCTTCGCTGGCGCAATTGGCCATCAGCCGCACCTGAGAAGCCCGGCCGCGCCCCACCGGAGGACCCTCCATACCTCCGGCGACAGCGCCACGCAGCACCTGCCCGCCATGGTCGCCACAACACCGATAGACCGTGCCCGGCCCCGTCGCGCCTGCTTGCGCCGCTGGGCCGGACGAAGGAAAGAAGAACCGATGACCTCCTCACTGACCACCCGCCGCGCCTTCCTGAGCGCCTCCGTCGGAGCCCTGGCCCTGGCCGGATTGTCCGCCTGCGCGGACCCCACATCCGGCCCTCAGCCATCAGGGCGCATCCTGCCCACCGACCCGCTGATCGCCGAATACGAAAAACGACGCGCCTACTCAGGCACCACCGTCGCCAACCGCCTCTCGGCCGCGCCCTTCGAGACCTCCCTGCAGGACCAGAGACTGACCACCTGGGGATACAACAACAGCCTCAACGGGCCACTGCTGCGCGCCAAAGCGGGTGACCTGCTCAACGTCACCGTCGCCAACGATCTCCCGGAGGGAACGAGCGTGCACTGGCACGGGCTAGCCCTGCGCAATGACGCCGATGGAGTCCAAGGAGTGACCCAAGACCCCATCGCCGCAGGAGCAACCTACACGTACGGATTCCGGCTCTCCCATCCGGGGACGTACTGGTACCACTCTCACTTCGACACCCAGCGCGAACGCGCCCTGTACGGTGCACTGATCGTCGAGGATCCCAACGAAACCCTCGACTATGACCAGGAATGGGTCGTGATCCTGGACGACTGGCTCGACGGGATCACCGGAACGCCCGAGGAAGTCGTCGAGGAGCTCTCTGCCGGAATGGACATGTCTGACGGCATGGAGGGCATGGAGGGCATGGAGGGCATGGATCACGGGTCCATGAGCGAGGACAGCTCCTCCGACATGCCCATGAAGCACATGCTCATGGGGGCTGAGAGCGACTATCTGGGCGGGGATGCCGGCGACGTGAAGATCCCCGTGCACCTGTTCAACGGCCGTCCCCCAGCCGAGCCCGACACCCTCGACGGCAAGCCCGGCGACCGTATCCGCCTGCGACTGATCAATGCCGCCGGAGACACCGCCTACCGGGTCGGGATCCCCGGCCAGGAACTGACCATCACCCACACCGACGGGTTCCCGGTCCAGCCGCGTCAGGCCGATGCCGTCGTCTTGGGCATGGGTGAACGCTTGGATGTGCTGGTCACCCTCGGTGACCAGGCCGTGCCCGTACTGGCGCTACCCGAGGGCAAGACCGGTCACGCCTACGGCATCATCCACGCCGGATCGAAAACTGCCCTCTCCGGACAGCTTCCGCAGACCCTGGGCGGGACCGTGCTCGATGGCAGCCGGCTGAAGGCCCACGAATCCGTCCTGCTCGCGCCCAAGGACCCGACCAGGACCCATGAGGTACGCCTCACCGGCTCGATGATGGAGTACGACTGGGGCATCAACGGGCGACGCTTCGACCCGGCCAATCCCTTCGAAGGCGCCTTCGAACTCCGGTTGGGCGAACGTGTGCGGGTCACGATGACCAACGACACCGACATGTGGCATCCCATGCACCTGCACGGCCACACCTTCCAGCTGGCCAACAACGGTGCACGCAAGGACACGGTCATCGTCAAACCCCGGCAAACCATCGTCTTCGACTTCGAGGCGGACAACCCGGGACAGTGGCTGACCCACTGCCACAACGCCTACCACGCCGAGGCCGGGATGATGGGCGTCTTCTCCTACATCCACTGACCACCCCTGTCCCTCACACCTCCAGCCACCGGGCCATCACCCGGCGCCCGTCCAGGAAAGAACATGCCTTCATCGCTCACCCACACCCGCCGCACCCTGCCCGCCCGAAACCTTCGGCCGTACAGCCCGGTCCTGACCCGTAGGAGGAAATGAATGGGCGAGTACTTCGCTCAGACTGTCCAGTCCGGGGCGCTGCTGATGGCCATCCCGCTGGCGGCCATCGCCGGGCTCGTCTCCTTCCTCTCTCCCTGCATCCTTCCGCTCGTCCCCGGATACCTCGGCTACGTCTCCGGTCTGTCCGACCCGACCCGACCGGACAACCGCCGACGGGTGATGACGGGGGTGGGCCTGTTCATCCTCGGCTTCGCCGCCGTGTTCACCCTCTACGGGGCCGCCTTCGGCCTGATCGGCGGCTGGTTGCTGCGTTGGCAGGATCTGCTGATCCGAGGCCTGGGCGTCGTTGTCATCCTCATGGGGCTGGCGTTGATGGGCATGCTGTCCTTTATGCAAAGGACCAAGGCCCCCTCCTTCACCCCCAGGACGGGACTGGCCGGAGCCCCGCTGCTGGGCCTCGGTTTCGGCCTCGGCTGGACGCCCTGCATGGGCCCCACCCTCAGCGCCGTCCTGGCCCTGAGCACCACCACCGGCGACCCCTGGCGCGGGGCACTACTGGGATTCTCCTACTGCCTGGGACTGGGCATACCCTTCGTCCTCGTCGCCAGAGGCTTGGGCTGGGTGAGCACCACCTTGGGCTTCGTGCGCCGCCACATGCGCGCGTTCAACATCGCCGGCGGCACCCTGCTCGTGTTGGTCGGCGTCCTGATGGCCACCGGGATCTGGACGGCATGGATCTACCAACTCCAGAACCTCGCCGGGACCTTCACCACCCCCGTCTAGGTGTACCCGGCCATCAGGTTGGTGGCAGCCGGCTGGCGGGTGGGCGGCCTCCTAGTGCGCTGTGACGGCGTTCATTGTTGTAGTGCTCGAGCCAGGGTGCAAGGGCGTTGGTTCGTTGATCGTTGCTGGTGTAGACCTGCCGGTAGGCCCACTCCGTGGCCAGGGTCCGGTTGAAGCGTTCGACTTTGCCGTTCTGCCAGGGGCAATGCGGTTTGATGAACTTCTGCCGGATCCCGTTCTGGGCACAGACCTCGCGCAGCGAATATCGGTAGGCCCACGCATTATCGGTGATCAACCGTTGGATCCGGGTGATCCCGTGGGCGGCGAAGAA
>NZ_FPCG01000004.1 GCF_900116905.1 Micrococcus terreus
TCGATGAACGCGACTATCTCTTGTGCTGGCGGTCGAGCTCCGCCCCGAAGAAAGAAGCAGCCCTCTTGAGAATCTCGTTGGCCCGGCGCAACTCGCGATTCTCCTGCTCCAAAGCCAGCACCCTCGCGGCCTCGTCGGTGGTGACGCCCGGGGTATGGCCCTCATCGATGTCAGCCTGCTTGACCCAGGTCCGCACCGATTCAGTGCCATATCCCAGTTGCTCGGCGACTCGTTTCACGGTGCCCTGGGTGGTACCTAGCTCGGCGCGCAGCGTGCGCACCATCCGCACCGCTGCGGCTTTCTCCTCCGCGCTGTACCGACGCGTGGTCGGCTGATCCTGCCAGATATCCTTCGGCATAACCCCATCCTCGTTTCCAAGGTCAGGAGTCTCCAAGAAACCCAGGGCGATTCAAACCTCGATCCGGGCGAAGCCCCACGTGCGCTTGCTGTTGGCCGGGCACAACATCATGGTGGCGGCGATGGCCGCCACGGCCAGCCCGGAGGCGTCGGCCAACGCGTGGGCGGTGTCCGTCAGCAGGGCCAGGCTTCCGGTGACCACGCTGCCCACGGCCTGAGCCACCACGATGACCGCGGTGATGCTGAACGCGATCAGCAGCCGGGCGCGCATCCCCCGATCAGCCTCCCGCGGCACGTGGCTATGGCTGTGCTGGTGTCCGGCACCCATCAGCCCTCCTCGGTGATCAGATCGTCGTGGTCGTGGTGGTCGCGCAGGGACAGCGACACCCCGGAGGCCCCCAGCAGCGCGTCCGCACTCTGCATCAGATCTGTCAGACGGGGCCGGTCGGCCAGGCAGAACCACGAGGACCGACCCTCGGCGCGCATCATGACCAGGCCGCAGTCCCGCAAGCAGGCTAGGTGTTTGCTGACCGTGGACTGTGCCAGGTGCATGTGGTCCACCAGATCCCGGACCCGATGCTCACCGGTGGCCAGGTGCTCCAGCAGCGCCAACCGGGTCGGCTCCGCCAGCGCATGGAACAGTGCTGCGTAGGCGCCGCGGTCCTCGAACCCCGCAGGCTCGTCATGGATTGGATATATCGTCATGCAGCGATGATATCAGTATTGGACGATTTGGGGAGGTTGAGTGCGATATGGCCGACGTGCCGTCCGGGCGCCTGCCGGGCAACGACCGACGCCAACGGGCACCCTCGCTGATCAGGGGCGGGGCGCTCAGACCGGTCAGCATGACGTTCAGCACCAGCGCCGCGCCCAGGAGTCGCAGGCCCGCTAACGTCCGCCGGGTCGAGGTGCGCGGCACCGCCGGGCTGACGCACTTCCGACATTCACGCAGGCCAGTGTTGAAATCGACAGAGGTGATGGCCGGTACACGCGTGGCCAACGGGATCATGCGTTGAAGACGGGACAGTCCACGGGGGTGACGGGCCTTGACTAGTGCCGCAGTACGCGACCAAAGGTCTCTCGGATCGAACACTCGGGAGACAATGGAGTTATGTACGCGCCGATCGATCTTCAGACCCCCCTCGTCACCCAATGGACCGGCACGCTCCTGGCAATCGTGGGGTTGGCGGTCCTTGCCCATGGGGTGTGGCGCCGCAAGCGCTACCAGGCTCACTTGGACGACGAGGACGCCCGCTACGCCGGACCGGATCGGGTGAAGGATGCCGTCCGTGAGACGTTTGCGGGGGCAGGGGTCCTCTTCCTCGGCCTGGCGCTTCTCGCCTATGCGATCTACGGAGACATCACCTCGAAGAACAACATCCAGGACAACGTCGCCAAGAAGTACGGGGTCGAATCGGTGGAAGACAAGGGGTGGCGCGGCAATGCGCTCACTGCCGACGTCACCATGCCTGACGGCACCGTCCACCAGGACGTCCTCATCGTCTTCGAGGACTCCGGCGAACCGCAGATCAACCGTGACCTGGGCGGCCCTGCCACCGACGGCACGGAGTAGGCCGCATCGGACGCCCGCGTTTTGCCACCGTCCATGCCGTGGCCGGTCTGCAGGATTATCCCCTCCGCGTTCCGTCTGCAGCCCGCCGCGGATTTCACCCTGGAAGTTAACCGGACCGCCCTTCCCTCCCTGATGGATCCAGGCATCGATTGGCTCTACCTGTCCCCGGTGCTCGGCGTGGAAGAGGGGTCCAACCACGGGTACGACGTCGTCGGCCCCACACACGTGGTTGACACCCGCTGCGGCGAAATCGGGCTGTGAGACCTAGCCGAGGCCGGCCTTTCGGGCGTCGTACACGACCATATGCCACATTCGTGCTTCCTCGTACCGCGCGATGCTCGCGTGCGTGCCTCCGAGAATGCCTGAGCTGTCGTCTCAAAGTCGACCGAGATCTCCCTCCCGTCCCGCGGCCGGGTACTCGACCGCGGTTCATCCTAGAGGCGGCACGCCAGCACATCGGTGTCCCTCGCGCCGGTGACGAGAGACGGTGCCCTCGGCCTCCCTCACTGACACTTCCGCCTCGCGGGCATCATAGATCGCCATGCGCGTGTTTACGGGCGCCAGAACGTCCTGACAGCATGCCGGGAGGCCGCCGACAGCGAACACACATGGAGATTGAGGAGATCAAGCTCTCTGAGGGCGTGCCGAGGGAGCTGTGGGTCTACAGCGACCGGTGGATCGTCCGCCCGGCTCAGGCATTGGGCCACCAGCGCGATCCGTGGAATATCGGCTGGCCTCCCCGGCGCCGTAGACGGCTCGGAGACGGGCACCTCGGTGGCCACGGGGCTGCGGGAGTTCCATCCCGGATGCGGAATGCACAGTTTGGGCACAGCTCCGGTTGTCGTTCCTGACAGGATGGGAGTCTGGACTGTCAGTAAGGTTTTGCCGGCACCTTGCCGACCCGTCTCCGTCCGATTCCAGGAGTCTTTCGTGTCCTCATCGTCTGCCCCAGGCTCGCCTACGTCCCTCGCGGCGCTGCACGAGATTCTGCCTAAGCTCTCCCACCCGGATGGCAGCCCCCTGCGTGCGCTCGTCGTGGACGACGAGCCGATGCTGGCCGACCTAGTCTCCATGGGCCTGTCCCTGTGCGGATGGGAAGTGCACATCGCGCACGCCGGACGCGCCGCCATCGAGACCGCCCGCTCATCCCAGCCGGACGTGCTCGTGCTGGACTGGATGCTGCCGGAACTGGACGGACTTCAGGTGCTGGAGAGGATCCGGGCCTTCCGTCCCGAGGTGCCGGCGTTGTTCCTCACCGCCCGGGACTCGGTGGACGACCGCATCCGCGGCCTGGCCGCGGGCGGGGACGACTACGTCACCAAGCCGTTCTCCCTGGAGGAAGTCCTGATCCGCCTGCACCGGCTGGTCCAGCGTTCCGGGGTGGCCGCCCAGGACGCGCACGAACTGGTGGTGGGCGACCTGGTGCTCAACGTCCGCACCCGGGAGGTCACCCGCACCGGCGTGCCGGTGGACCTCACCGCCACTCAGTTCAACCTGCTGCAGTACCTCATGGAGAATCCCCGGGCCGTGCTGTCCAAGGCGCAGATCCTGGACCACGTGTGGCAGTACGACTTCGGCGGACAGGCCAACATCGTCGAGCTGTACATCTCCTACCTGCGCAAGAAGATCGACGCCGGCCGGACCCCGATGATCCACACCATCCGGGGCGCCGGGTACGTCCTGCGGCCGGCGACCTGAGGCCACGCCGGTGACCTCACCCTCTCCCTCCACCTCGTCGCTGCCGTTGCCGCCTGCCTCGTCATCGCCTGTTACATCTGTCCTACCCTCTCCCGCCGCCCGGCCACGGCGCCGGGTGGGTTTGGCGGTACGGACCATGGCCGGCGTCGTGGCGCTGCTGACCGTGGTGCTGAGTGTCTTCACCGTCACCTCCCTGGCCCTGACCGGACAGACCGTGGAGGCCCAGCTCAAACAGAGCGTGGAACAGGCCTGGGACCGCACCTACAACTTCCTGTGGCGAGGCTCCAGGGACGCGCCGGACTTCACCGGCCGCAATCCGCTGGAGGCCTCCGCCCAGCCGGAGGGGATGCTGTTGCTGCTCATGACCGGTGGCCAGGTGGCCCAGGCCTCGCGGCTGAACGCGGATTGGCACGCCGTGGAACTCTCCGCGCAGGACGCGGAGAGACTGGCCGCGCTGGCCGAGGAGACCTTACGAGCCCAGGCGGCACAGGACGCCGCGTTGGCTGAGCTGCCTGCGGAGGAAGCGGAGGACGTGTTCGATGTCCGGCTGACCCGCACCATGGACCTGGACGGGGGCCAGTCCCTCGTGCTCTCGGAGGTCGTCGACGACGAGGACGGCGTGGCGGTCGTCGGAGTGCCCACGGCGGCAGTGGACAGGATGAAGGCCGGGCTGGCGCGGGTGCAGGTGCTCGGCTCGCTGGCCGCGCTGGTGCTGGCCGGGCTGCTGAGCTGGTGGTGGATCCGCCGCGCCCTGCGTCCGCTGGGCGACGTGTCCCACGCCGCGGCTCGGGTGGCCGACGTCCCCATGGGATCCGGTGAGGTCTCGCTGGCGCCCTACCGGGTCCGCGGGGACCTGGCCCGCCCCGGTGACGAGGTCGGGGACGTGGGATTCGCCCTGAACCAGCTGATCGGCTCCGTGGACGGGGCATTCGAGGAACGTAACCGCTCAGAGCAACGGCTGCGTACCTTCGTGGCCGACGCCTCCCACGAACTGCGCACCCCCCTGGCCGCGGTGCGCGGGTACACCGAGATGATCCGGCTGACCGAGCCCCTCTCGGACCAGGGCCGGGAATCGGTGGCGCGGGTGCTCAGCCAGGCCGACCGCATGGGGTCACTCGTGGAGGACCTGCTGCTGCTGGCCAGGCTCGACGCCGGACGAGACGTGCCACGCGGCGAGGTGGACCTGGGCGAGATCGTGGTGGATGCCGTCATGGACGCCACCGCAGCCGGCCGGGACCACACCTGGACGGTGGACGTGCCCGAGGACCCCGTGACGATGCTCGGCGACGGGCAGCAGCTGGCCCAACTGGTTGCGAACCTGCTATCCAACGCCCGCAAGCACACCCCAGCCGGTACCACCGTGGTGGTCCGGCTGAAGGAAGACGGCACGTGCGACGCGGCCCAACCGCGGGACCGTGTGACGGCCAGCGGGGCACGGACCGCCCGGCTGACGGTGGAGGATGACGGTCCAGGGATCAACCCGAAGCTGCTGCCCGACCTGTTCGACCGGTTCATCCGCGGGGACACCGCTCGCACCACCACGGAGGGGTCCACGGGACTGGGGCTATCCATCGTCCGTTCGGTCGCCCGCGCCCACGGTGGAGAGGCCACCGTGGAGAGCGAACTAGGACGGACCACGTTCATGGTGGAGCTACCGACAGCGTGACCGGCCGAGACTGACTCTCTGCCGTCCTCTTGAGGCAACCACGCGCGCTGGCGTTGCCAGGATTCACCTCGCCCCACACCACACCTGCCCTGGCCTGCATGGACAGACCACCACGTCGGGGCACCTCACAGGTTCTGCACAGCCACGGCATAAGGAGGGCCTAGACGCTATGAGGTGAAGGGAGGTCGGGACCTGCACTGTTCAACATTGCGTGGGTTGCCGGCCGTGCTTCCCTTCCCGGTCGCCCGGTGACGGGGATTGACTGGTAGTGCCACAGTTGAATCTTTGGGAGGTCCCGACATGTTCGATCGTACTTATGTGGGGCTGGATGTGCATGCTCAGAACGTCGTCGCCTGTGCCCTGGACACGGCCACCGGCGAGATCGTCCGGGACAAGATGGCCTGCGACCCGGTGGCCGTGACCGCCTGGCTGGAACGCTTCGACCCCGAGCATCTGCAAGTGGTCTACGAGGCCGGACCTACCGGCTTCGGGCTGGCCCGGCACCTGCGCCTACACGGCATCGACTGTGTTGTCGCGGCCCCGTCCAAACTGCTGCGCGCCCCCGGCGACCGGGTTAAGACGGACAAGCGCGACGCGATGGGCCTGGCCAGGATCCTCTCGCTGGGCCAGATCACCCAGGTGCGGGTTCCCACCCTGGGCCAGGAAGGGCTGCGGGACCTCTCCCGAGCCCGGATGGCCGCGGCGAAGGACCTGGCCCACTGCCGGCAGCGGATCAACTCGCTGCTGCTGCGCCACGGACTCCACTACCCGGAGAAGAGCCGGTGGACCAGCCCACACCTTGCCTGGCTGGGCCGGCAACGCTTCGACTCGACGGCCACGGCATCGACCCTCGAGTCCTACCTCGAGCAGCAGGTGCTGCTGATGCAGCATCTGAAGCGGCTCGAGGCCGAGATCACCGAACAGGCCAAGAACTCCGAGTATGCGCAGGTGATCAACGCGCTGATGTGCTTCCGGGGGATCGACATCACCACCGCCTACGGGCTCGCCGTGGAGATCAGCGACTGGACCCGCTTCACCGGATCGTCCATCGGCGCCTACCTGGGGCTGGTGCCCTCCGAGCACTCTTCCGGGGCCTCTCGGGCCCAGGGCCCGATCACCAAGGCCGGCAACACCTACGCCCGGCGCCTGCTCGTGGAAGCCGCCTGGCAACACGACCGGCCGTTCAGACGCCCCGGGACCAGGCTGCTGCGCCAGCTCCAGCTTGTGGACTCGGCAACCCGGATCCGGGCGCTGGAGGGCAACCGGCGTCTGCACCGGGCCTGGGAGCGGTTCAACGCCCGAGACAAGCTGCGCACCAAGGCCAACACCGCCATCGCCCGGGAACTGGCCGGCTGGTGCTGGTCGGTCGCCGCACCGCTACAACAAGCCGTCCAGGACAAGGCCTGGCCGGTGCCGGAAGGAGCCGCGATGAACGCGGCCTGAACCCCCTGAACGTACCCTGCGGACCGCGTGGGGCGATGAGGCAGCACGTGGAGCCAACCCGAGACCTGACTATGGACAACCGAGACCCCGGTCCCGGCGACGCCCGACTCTAGACCTCGGAATGCTCCTGCCGAACAATCGTCATGCGGTACCCAACCCGCGAATATCAGTCTGACCCTGTCGTCGACAAGACGCGCCTACGCCCCACCACCGCAGCGGTACATGAAGAACGGCCCCGGACACCGACTGGTCCGGAGCCGTTCTTCTCTGCCACTTGACAAACGAAGCTACATATCAGTCATTGGTAACAGATAGATGCTTACCTGACAGTCCACGATCAGTTCACCCACTGCAGTAACCGAGATCTCGGGAAAGGCGACTCCCCTGTTGCCGTCTGCATCATCGTCGCCGGTTCAGCCCGTCCCTGAGGGCGACTGGCCTCTCGCGTCCGGCTCCCATCGCAGCAGATCGCCGGGCTGGCACTGCAGCACCTCGCACAGTGCCTCCAGTGTGGAGAACCGGACCGCCTTGGCTCGACCGTTCTTCAACACAGCCAGGTTCGCCGGCGTGATGCCCACTCTCTGGGCCAGCTCCCCCACGGGCATCTTGCGCCGGGCGAGCATGACGTCGATGTCCACCACGACCGGCACTCAGATCACCTCCGCCAGCTCCGCGCGCATCTCCACCGCCTGCGTCAGGAGCATGCGCATGACCACCATCAGCACCGCCGCTCCCCCAGCGGCCACGCCTGCCACGCCGAACATCAGCACGATCCCCGGTGCCGCGTCTCCGGGTGCCAGGGCGACGCCCGCGGTCAGCAGGCACAGTGTCACCACGGCCATGCACCCGATGATGACGTCCACCTCGCGGAACGAGCGGGCCTCGAACACCGTGGACTGCCGCACGCGCGTCAGAAGGCGCCACATGCACACCAGCACCACCTGGGCGGCCAACGTCCCCACGACCACCGTGACCGCTCCCACCAGGCTCAGGTCGAGGACGCGCTGGGCGCTCCACATCCCGACCACATCCCGCAGCACCCGCGGGATTACGAACACCTGCGCCCACAGGACCGCCAGGAACACCACGGCGATCGTCGCCTTGCACCCCAGCACGGAGAGCCTGGCGCTGGTGCCTTGCCTGCCTCGTCGGACATCCATCACACATCGACCTCTCACTGGAACCCACCGCTTCTCGAGAACAATCTATTGTTTATCGATACCGATGACCAGTCTTGTCCTCCCCCGGATGTACCACCTCATCCTCGAGGATGAGGTGACCGGGTGACGATACGGTCCGTTCGGAGGATCCGCGCGGGGCCCGTCCCCGGACAGGATGGAGTCATGCTCGCCGCCGACGCCACCACCAGCACCGTTCAGCACAGCGACCTCCAGACCGATCGGACGGCACCCGCGCCCGCAGGCGGCGTCAGCTCTGCCGACCGACTGATGCTCCACATCGTCGTCGGCCTGGTCCTCGGCGCTGCTTTCGCCGTGGCCCACGAGAACTGGCTGATGATCATCGTGGGTGGCGCGCTCGGCGTGCTCTTCGGCAGCACCGGCACCGTCCTGGAGCGCCACAGGGTCTGAAGGACACAGGTCACTCCCCTGCCCTGACGCGAGTCACCTGACCGGCCACCCCGTAGTCTGTGCGAGATACGGGAGTGAACACCGATGCGGCAGGCGGGCCTCCGATCCCTTGCGGGACTCGACGCCACGCTCCGCCTCCCCTGACCAGGATCGGAGCCTCACATGTGCTCCCAAATCACCCCCGTCTTCGACGTCCTCTTCACGAACGGTGTCTTCCACACCCAGGATCCCGAGCGTCCCACCGCTCACGCCGTCGGCGTCCACCAGGGTCGGATCGTCAGCCTCGATGAGGATCTGCCGGCCACCGCCTTCCGCGAGGTCCACGACCTGGGAGGCGCCGCCGTCGTGCCGGGCTTCCATGGCGCCCACTGCCACCTGACCCATATCGGCCAGGCCAGCATGCAGATCGACCTGCGCCCCAGCGCCGTCTCCTCCATGGAGGAGCTGCTGGCCGCGGTGGATGCGTTCGCCGCAGACGCGCCGGAAGGCAGCTGGGTGATCGGCCAGGGTTACGACCAGAACCGGCTGGGCGAGCACCCCACCGCCGAGCAGCTGGACGAGGTCAGCCACGGCCACCCCGTCTACCTGATCCACAACTCCCGCCACATCGGCGTGGCCAACACGAAGGCCTTCGAGATCGCCGGCTTCCCGGAGCGCCGTGACGTCCCCGTTCCCGACGGCGGCGCCGTGCCTTCCAGCGAGAGCGGCCAGGCCGAAGGGCTCCTGCAGGAGACGGCCAGGTCCCTGGTGATGGACCACATCCCGGCCAACACCGCCCAGGACGTGGCGGACATGGTGGCCGCGGGCTCGGAGGAGGTGCTCAAGCTGGGCATCACCTCGATCGTGGAGCCCGGGATCGGCGCGCCGGATCACATCGGCATGTCTCGGTTCGACCTGGCCGGGTTCCAGATCGCCCAGGAGCAGGGCCGGCTGGGCGTGCGCGCCACCGTCATGCCCTATCTGACCACGCTGCACCGCGTGGGCGAGACCGAGCAGGAAGGCCATCCGCTCTACACGCTGGATCTGGGCCTGCGCTCGGGCATGGGTGATGACCGGCTGCGGATCGGACCCACCAAGGTCATCTCCGACGGCTCCCTGATCGGGCGCTCGGCCTACATGTGCTGCGACTACCAGGCTGATCTGGACCAGGGGCGGGAGAACAAGGGGCTGTTGCAGTTCCCCGAGTCCGATCTGCGCGAGCGTCTCATCGGTGCCCACCTGGCGGGCTGGCAGCTGGCCATCCACTCCATCGGCGACGCCGCCCTGGATGTGGTGATGGACATCATCGAGGAGGCCCAGCAGATCCGACCCCGCCCCGACGCCCGGCACTGCCTGGAACACGTCTCCGTGGTCAGTGCCGACCCGATCCTGAACATCGCCGCACTTGTGAACCGTCAGACCTCCTCCGGCGCAGACTTCGTGCCTGCCGAGCGGATCACCGTGGAGCAGGCCGTGCGTGCCTACACCGTGGGCAGCGCACGGGCCGTCCACCGGGAAGCGGACCTCGGCACCCTCTCCCCCGGCAAGCTCGCGGACTTCGTGGTGCTCTCGGAGGACCTGTACACGGTCCCCGCCGAGCAGATCGAGTCGGTGCGCGTCACCGCCACCGTCGTCGGCGGACGACTGGTCGCTGGCAGCCTCTGAACCACGTCGTCACCGATCCGAGCATCATGCTGCCGTGAGTCTGCGCGCGATCATGCGGGTGGATGCCGGTCAGACGGCGCCGCTGTGTCACGATGGATCGGTGACTTCATCCTGCCCGTCCTCTGCCCACCGCAGGAGTGGGCGCAGCGGTGCCGCCCTGCTCACTGTCGCTCTCCTGGCGACCGGCTGCGCCGTGACACCCGAGGACGACTCTTCCTCCCCGCCTTCGGCCCTCGCCTCTGGTGAGGCGAATGCCTCGGCAACGGCGCCGTCGTCGGGTCGTCCGTCTGCGGCATCCCCGTCCGCGGCCCCGTCCTCGACTGAACCTGCCGAGCCGCGCACCATGACCCTGAACGTCTCCGGCGACCTGCTCTGGCACTCCCCCCTGTGGGAGGTCGCGGAGATGGATGCCCAGGACACGGGCAACGGTGAGATGGACTTCCTGCCTCAGCTGGAGGACATTCAGGAGTACATCAGCGCCGCCGATGTGGCCGTCTGCCAAGCGGAGGTGCCGTTCGCGCCCGAGGGAGGTCCCTACACCAGCTACCCGGACTTCTCCGCTCCGCCGCAGATCGCGGACACCATCGCCGAGCTGGGCTTCGATGTCTGCACCACCGCCTCGAACCACACCCTGGACGTGGGGTTCGAGGGACTCGTGCGCACTCTGGACACTCTGGAGGCGGCAGGAGTCGAGGCCACCGGCGCCTACCGCACCCAAGAGGAGGCCGAGCGCCCGTTCATCCACACCACGGACCAGGGCGTGAAGGTGGCGATCGTCTCCCAGACCATGCCGGACCGCCAGCAGCGGCGCTTCGCGGAGCAGGTCACCGCCTCCGGTGAGGTGGATGTGATCTTCGGTCAGCACGCGCACTGGGTGCAGCCGGTGGACATCGTCAACGGAGTCTGGGTGGTCTACGGGACCGGCAATATGATGGCCCTGCAGGAGTCCGGCCGCCCCGGGACCTACGACGGCGCGATCGTGGAGCTGACGTTCACCGAACAGCCCGAGGGCGGGTTCACCGTCACCGACGCCGAATTCGCCCCCACCATGATCCAGGGACTGAGCATGGACCGCACCCAGCGGGCCCGTCTGCACCTGATCCCCGACGCCTGGGACGACCACCCCGAGCTGGCAGAGCGCTTCGCCGCCTCCGCCCACCGCATCCGCCAGGCCATCCGCGCCCTGGGGGTCGAAGGGCTGCGGGAGCGCGAATGAATCCGCACCGGTCCCCAGGCGCGTTCGTGGACATCCACTGCCGTGGCGGGGCCGGGGTCGAGATCAACGGGGAGACGGACCCCACGCCGGCGTTGGAGCTGCACGCGCGGCACGGGACCGGAGCCCTGGTGGCCTCGCTGGTCAGCGCCCCGATCGACCGCCTGGAGGCCCAGCTCAGTGCGTTGGCGGCCTACCGACGTGCGCGCCCGGACACCATCCTGGCCGGAGTGCATCTGGAGGGCCCGTTCCTGGCGGCCAGCCATCGCGGTGCCCACGATCCAGCCCATCTGGTCTCCCCCACTGCCGACCTCGTCGATCGCCTCCTGGGAGCTGGAGACGGACTGCTCCGTCAGGTCACCCTCGCCCCGGAGCTGCCCGGTGCCCTGCAGGCCATCCGGGACCTGACCGCGGCGGGGGTGCGCGCCGCCGTCGGGCACACCGGGGCCGACTATGCGCAGGCCCGGGGCGCCTTCGAAGTCGGAGCCACCCTGCTCACCCACGCGTTCAATGCCATGCCTGGACTGCATCACCGTGCGCCAGGACCGGTGGCCGCAGCACTGGACACGCCCGAGGTGACGCTGGAGGTGATCGCCGACGGCGTCCACGTCCACGCCCCGCTGCTCCGGCTGCTCTTCATCGCCGCGCCAGAGCGGATCGCCGTGGTGACGGACGCACTCTCCCCCACCGGATGCACCGGCGGCACCCACCGTCTGGGCGATCGCACCCTGAGCGTGCTGGAGGGACGGGCGGTGCTCGCGGGCACCGAGATCCTGGCCGGCAGCACCCTGACCATGGACCGAGCGGCGGCGCACCTGGAGAGCATCGGCATCAGTGCCGCCGCCATCCGGCACGCCACCACCACGGCGCCGGCCCGCGCCCTGGGGCTTCGGCTCCCGGTGGGTGCCGGTACAGTGATGGCCGACCCCCAGGGTCAGCAGGATGAAGGAGGCGACCGTGGATCCAAGCAGCACCGTGACGATCGGTGAGCGCACGCTGGGCTCGGGACACACTGCGGTGATCGTGCCGCTGACGGGCGCCAGTGAAGACGAGCTGATGCGCCAGGCGCAGGCGGTGGCCGAGCATCCGCTCACCGAGCGGATCGACCTGGTGGAGTGGCGGGTGGACCTGCTGGACGACCACGCCCAGCGCAGCGCGGATGACCTGACGGCGCTGGCGACGCGTGTGCGTCAGACCGCTGGCGGCATCCCGTTGCTGGCCACCGTGCGGACGGCGGCGGAGGGTGGTGCGGCAGAGGTCTCGGATCAGCAGTACCTGGACCTGGTGGCCGCACTGAGCGCCTGCGCCGCAGTGGATGCGGTAGACGTGGAGCACCGTTGTTCCACTGCCCGGCAGGCCATCCAGACCGCACAGGCCTCCGAGACCACGGTGATCGCCTCCCACCACGACTTCCAGCGCACCCCGTCAGCCCCACAGATCCTGGGCCACCTGGCCGAGATGGAGGCCACCGGGGCGGACGTGCTGAAGATCGCCGTCATGCCGCACACCCCTCAGGACGTCCTGACGCTGCTCGAGTCCACCCTGACGGCTGCCGAACGGATGAGCCGGCCGATCATCACCATGTCCATGGGGGCCCAGGGAACGCCCTCCCGACTCTGCGGAGGCCTGTTCGGATCCGCCGCCACGTTTGCCTCCATCGGGCAGGTCTCTGCACCGGGACAGCTGCCCGTGGAGACCGTGATCGCCGTCCTGGACGCCCAGCAGGCCCCCCAGGGGGAAGATCGATGACCATGAGTCACACCGGCCAGAGAAACCGTTCCACTGCCTGGCCCTGGATCACCCTGGGGATCGACGCCGTCCTGGTGATCGCGTTCGCCGCACTGGGACGCCGGTCCCATGACTCCAGCCTGGATCTGGCCGGAGTGCTGGGCACCGCCGCACCGTTCCTGATCGCCCTGCTGGTGGCCGCCGCGGTGACCCGGCACTGGAACACCTGGCATCAGATCTGGCCGGCCGGTGTGCTCAGCTGGATGATCACCGTGCTCGGCGGGCTGCTGCTGCGCGTGAGCCTGTTCGATCAGACCGCTGCGCTGGCCTTCCAGCTCGTGGCCGCGGGAACCCTGTTGGTGCTGCTGCTGGGCCGCCGCCTGGTCACAGTGCTGCGGCGCCGCAGCCGGACCGACCGCGCGTCCTAGACTGACCGTGCCTCCCCCGCTGGGAGGCGCCCCTCCCGCTGCGGCGACCAGCCGTCGTCGGGACCTGTACGTCAAGACCAGGAGGAACCGCCATGGTGACCGCATTCGTGATGATCAAGACCGATCCGACCCGTATCCCCGAATGCGCCACCGAGCTCGCGGACCTGGAGAACATCACTGCGGTGTACTCCGTGACCGGTGTCTGGGACCTGGTGGCCATGGTGCGCGTGCGCGAGTATGACCAGCTGGCCGACACCATCTCCGATCGGCTCTCCAAGGTCGAGGGCATCCGAGACACCGAGACCATGCTCGCCTTCCGCGCCTACTCCCAGCACGACCTGGAGGAGGGGTTCGCGCTGGGATTCGACTCCTGAGCGCCGCGCCGACTCCATTGCTCTCCCTGACCACGAAGGCCACCCTGCACGTGCCGGGTGGCCTTCGGTCTGTGCGGGCTCAGCTCAGGAGCGCGAGACGCGCACCCAGTCCTCCAGGACACGTGCGGCGGCCCCGGAGTCGATGGACTCCTGTGCACGCTCCATGTTCGCGGCGATCCGCTCGAACAGGTGCCCCTCGGCCTGGGTGTCCGCGGCCGTCAGACCGGCGGCGGCGTTGAGCAGCACGGCATCACGGACCGGTCCCTTCTCCCCCGCCAGCAGGCTGCGCACGATGCTCGCGTTGTGGACACCGTCCTGACCGGCCAGGTCCTCCACCGCCGCCAGGGGGATTCCGAAGTCCTGGGGCTGCAGCTGGTGCTCCTGCACCGAGCCGTTGCGCACTTCGAAGATCGTGGAGGGTCCCGACGTAGTGATCTTGTCCCGGCCGTCGCTGCCCCGGAACACCAGGCCGCGCATGCCGCGGTCGGCCAGCACCCCAGCCAGCAGGGGCGCCATGCGCTCACTGGCACAGCCCAGGGCCTGAGCCTTCACACGTGCGGGGTTGGAGAGAGGTCCCAGGTAGTTGAACGCAGTGGGCACGCCCAGCTGCTTGCGCGCGGGGGCCACATACTTCATGGACGGATGGTAGCCCTGGGCGAAGAGGAAGGTGATGTGCGCCTCAGTGGCGCACTGGATGACCTTGTCCACGCTCAGGGAGAGGTCCACGCCCAGAGCTTCGATGACATCGGCCGCACCCGCGGTGGACGAGGCACCGCGGTTGCCGTGCTTGACCACGGTGGCACCTGCACCCACAGCGACCAGGGAGGACATGGTGGAGATGTTCACAGTGCCCAGGCGGTCACCTCCGGTACCGACGATGTCCAGGGTCTCTCCGGGGATGTCCAGTGCCACGGCGTGGTCCAGCATGACCTCCGTCAGGCCCAACAGCTCTGCCACGGTCTCCCCCTTGGCAGACAGGGCGATGAGGAAACCGGCGATCTGGGCATCGGTGGCGGCACCGGCCATGATCTCGCGCATGGCCCACGCCGCCTCGTCCTGAGAGAGGTCCTCCCGCCCGAGCAGGCGTTGGAAGATGTACGGCCAGGTCAGTTCTGAGGCAGGAGTCTTCACGCCGCCATGGTAGACCCCGCCGGCGGCTATTTCTGCACCGGGTCCGGCTGTGTCGAGGGGGTCGATTCCTGAGGAAAACCTTGGAAATCCGGGCGAGTTCGGTGAGATGCCCCGAAGGCGGGAATGTCCGAGGCACGCCGACACGTTCGACGCATTGGTGGCCTGGGGAGTTTTCGGGCCATAATGGGCGGGTGACGACTGCAACCCATACCCTCCCCCAGCATGCCGCGGGGCTCCCGAGCCGCCCGAACATGGTCTCCATCGGCACCATGGTCTGGCTGGCATCCGAGCTCATGTTCTTCGGCGGCCTTTTCGCCATGTACTTCACCCTGCGCTCCACCTCCCCGGAACTGTGGGCCGAGAACACGGCGATCCTCAACGTCAACCTCGCGTTGGTGAACACCATCATCCTGGTGCTCTCCTCGGTGACGGCTCAGTTCGGTGTGTTCGCCGCAGAGCGTCTCCAGCCGCGCCGCACCGGAGGCATCTTCGCCTTCAAGCGCTGGGGCATGGTCGAGTGGTTCATCCTCACCTTCATCATGGGCGCGGTCTTCGTGGCCGTGCAGTCCTATGAGTACGCGGTGCTCTTCTCCGAGGGCGTGACCGTCGGGGCACACGCCTACGGCTCCGCGTTCTACATCACCACCGGCTTCCACGCGATCCACGTGACCGGCGGTCTGATCGCCTTCCTCTTCATCATCGGGCGCGCCTTCCTGGCCAAGCGCTTCGGGCACCACGAGGCCACCTCGGCCATCGTCGTCTCGTACTACTGGCACTTCGTGGATGTCGTCTGGATCGTGCTGTTCGCGATCGTCTACTTCTTGAAGTAACCCGAACGTCACCGGGACGCTCGCACCTTGATCAGGCCGACCGGAGACGGAACCGTCACACCAGCTTCGGTCACAACACGTTAGGAACCATCCAGTGAAGGCACTCGCACAGAACCGCCGCCACCCCTTCGCGGGTGTGGTGCTGCTGGTCCTGGGACTTCTGCTCACCGGCGGAATGTACGCCCTGGCCAGCACCATGAATCAGGCACAGGCCGCCACCTCCGGCACCAGCTACAGCGCCCAGGACATCAGTGAGGGCGAGAAGCTCTTCAACGCCAACTGCGCCACATGCCACGGCTTCGACGCCGTCGGCACCGAGGACGGTCCCACTCTGGTGGGCGTCGGCGCAGCCTCCGTGGACTTCCAGGTCGGCACCGGCCGCATGCCGATGCAGATGCAGGGTCCCCAGGCTCAGAAGAAGCCGGCTCAGTTCAACGATGAGCAGACCGCGCAGCTCTCCGCCTACGTCGCCTCCCTGGGCGCCGGCCCGGCTGTCCCCGAGGACGAGTACCTGGACACCGACCACGAGGACGTCAACATCGCCCGCGGTGGTGAACTGTTCCGCGTGAACTGCGCCATGTGCCACAACGCCGCCGCCGCCGGTGGTGCTCTGACCCGCGGCAAGTTCGCCCCTGGCCTGGCCGACGTCAGCGAGAAGCACATCTACGAGGCCATGGCCACCGGTCCGCAGAACATGCCGGTCTTCTCCGACGCCAACCTCACCCCTGAGGACAAGCGCGACGTCATCGCCTTCCTGAAGACCATCGAGGCCAACCCCTCCCCGGGCGGTGCCGCACTGGGCTCGCTGGGTCCGGTCTCTGAGGGCCTGTTCATCTGGACCGCCGGCCTCGGCATCCTGATCGGCTTCATGGTCTGGCTGACCTCGCGGTCCTCCTGACCTGATCCGGCGCCGCGGGGGCGCCGATCGCACACAACGTCAACATCACTCGAAGCAAAGGATTGAGATCTATGGGCGAGCAAGGCTACGGGGGTCCGGGGCACCACTCGGACGCCGTCGAGCACGCCGGTGTGGAGGACTCGGGCACGTACGCCATCGACAACCCCGGACTCCCTCCGCACCGTCCGCGACTGGCTGACGAAGACCCCAGGGCCGCAAAGAAGGCCGAGCGCCAGGTGGCGTTCCTGTTCTTGCTGTCCATCCTGGGCACCATCCTCTTCTTCGTCGGCTACTTCGTGATCGGCCAGGTCGGGCCGGACACCGCCGCAGAGACCCTGCGTCTGCAGAACATGCTGCTGGGTCTGGGCACCGCCTTCGCCATGCTCGGCATCGGCGTGGGCATCGTGCACTGGGCCAAGACCCTGATGCCGGACCACGAGATGGTCGAGCAGCGTCACGAGGTCCGCACTGAGGCCGACCGTGCCGATGCCCAGGGCATCATCGAGGACATCCTCGAGGAGTCCCAGATCAAGCGTCGCCCGCTGCTGCGCAACACCCTGATCGGCGCCGTCGCCCTGGCCCCGCTTCCGGCCATCGCGATCTTCCGCGATCTGGATGACACCGACAACCGCAGCGACCTGGCCGCCGAGAACTTCGGCGTTGAGCGCTTCCGCCACACCATGTGGGATGAGGGTGTGCGCCTGGTCCGTGACCCCTCCGGCACCCCGATCAAAGCCTCGGACGTGACCATCGGCTCGGCCTTCCACGTCATCCCCGAAGGTCTGAACGAGCTGCAGTACGGCAAGCTGAACGAGAAGGCCAAGGCTGTGGTCCTGCTCATGCGTCTGGACCCGGACAAGCTGGAGGTCTCTGAAGGTCGTGAAGACTGGAACGTGGACGGCATCGTCGCCTACTCCAAGATCTGCACGCACGTCGGTTGCCCCGTGGCCCTGTACGAGCAGCACACCCATCACCTGCTGTGCCCGTGCCACCAGTCGACCTTCGACGTGACGCGCGAGGCCAAGGTGGTCTTCGGCCCGGCGAGCCACGCGCTGCCGCAGCTGCCCATCACCGTCAATGAAGAGGGCTTCCTGGTCGCGCGCAGCGACTTCCAGGAGCCCGTGGGTCCCGTCTACTGGGAGCGTGGCTGATCAACATGAGCACAACCACTGAGTACAGCGCGGCAACGCGTACCGGACGCATCTCGAACTTCGTGGACACCCGCATGGGGGTCTCCCCCATGGTCAAGGAGTTCGGCCGGAAGATCTTCCCCGATCACTGGTCGTTCATGTTCGGTGAGGTCGCCCTCTACAGCTTCGTCATCCTGTTGCTGTCGGGCACCTTCCTGACCTTCTTCTTCGATCCCTCCATGGCCCACACCACGTACGAGGGCTCCTACAAGCCTCTGTACGGCCTGGAGATGTCGGTGGCCTACGCCTCCTCCCTGGACATCTCCTTCGACATCCGCGGCGGCCTGTTCATGCGCCAGGTCCACCACTGGGCGGCACTGCTGTTCGTGGCGGCCATGTCGGTGCACATGCTGCGTGTGTTCTTCACCGGTGCGTTCCGTCGCCCGCGTGAGCTCAACTGGGTCGTGGGCTGCCTGCTGCTGCTGGCCGGCCTCGCTGCCGGCTTCACTGGCTACTCGCTGCCGGACGACGTCCTCTCCGGCAACGGCCTGCGCATCATCGACGGCATCCTGAAGGCCATCCCGGTGGTCGGCTCGTACATCTCGATGTTCCTGTTCGGCGGGGAGTTCCCCGGCTACGCGGTCATCGGCCGTCTGTACGTCCTGCACATCCTGATCGTGCCGGCTGCGATCCTGTTGCTGATCGTCGTGCACCTGTTCATGGTCGTCGTGCACAAGCACACCCAGTACCCCGGCCCGGGACGCACCAACGACAACGTCGTCGGCTACCCCGTCGGACCGGTGTACGCGGCCAAGGCCGGTGGCTTCTTCTTCATCGTGTTCGGTGTGATCTCCCTGCTCGCAGGCTTCTTCACCATCAACGCGATCTGGAACTACGGTCCGTACGACCCCTCTCCCGTCCAGGCTGGCACCCAGCCGGACTGGTACATCGGCTGGTTCGACGGCGCTCTGCGCCTGATGCCGGGTGTGCTCGGCGACTTCTCCTTCAAGTGGGACATTCCGTTCCCGTGGGGCGTCAACAGCATCCCCTTGGGTGTGCTGCTGCCGATGATCCCCGTGGGCATCCTGATGGTCGGCATGATCGTCTGGCCGTGGATCGAGCGCTGGGTCACTCGTGACGACCGCGAGCACCACCTGCTCGACCGTCCGCGCAACGCCCCGTTCCGCACCGCCGCTGGCGTAGCCGGCATCATCTTCTACTGCGTGATGTGGGCTGCGGCCTCCTCGGACCTCATCGCCACCCACTTCCACATGTCGCTCAACGATGTCCTGTACATCCTGCGATTCCTGTACTTCGCTGGGCCGATCATCGGCTTCATCGTGACGCGTCGCATCTGCCTGGCACTGCAGCGCAAGGATCGCGAGATCGCTCTGCACGGCCGCGAGGCTGGCGTCATCGAGATGACTCCGGCGGGCGAGTTCCGTGAGCGTCATGAGCACCTCTCCGACTACGAGCTCTACCGCCTGGTCGGCTTCGAGAACCGCCGCCCTGTCCCCGCTCAGCCGGGCAAGGATGGCAAGGTCTCCGGGCTCGAGAAGCAGCGCGCCAAGCTGAACAAGTGGTTCTACGAGGAGCGTGTCGAGCCCGTGACCCGGGATGAGCTGACTGCCGCTCGTGCTCATGGGCACCACGACGCCGTCGAGGCAGACCACGGAGCGCACGGCATCGATCGCTGATCAGTTCCGCTGAGCCCCTGAGGCCCCGTACCATCTGGTGCGGGGCCTCAGCCGTTGGAAGGGCCAGATCTGTCGGTTCCACACACTCACCCTCCTGTGACCGCACCCATGTTCGATGCCACCGCCTCGTGGAGTCCTAGACGTTCACCGGACCATCTCTCACGGTGACTGTGACAGGTGTGGGTGACCCCAGGAGGACGGTTGTCCCTGGCCGGCTGGGTGACTCGCCGGGCACCTGGGGCGGTTCTCGTGGCCGTTCGCGCATTGACCGCCCGGTATGGGGTCCACCGCAGACCGGTCCCTCAAGCCCTGGGGTCGGCGGCCCTGCCGGAACCCACACCGCGCCAAGGGGTGGCCTGGAGGCTGGCTGCTTCTGGCCCGGCTGATCGAGGAGCACGGGGCTGAGGAACTGACGTAGGCCACGGTGCGGGCCTTACAGTGCGGGTGCATCGGGCGCGCATCGATGTGGCGCAGATCGATGTCGAGGCCGTTCGCCGTATGGCGGCATTCGTCCCGCAGGAGCACGCGCCGGCTGCTGAGGCCGAGGTGGACTTCGGGGGAATCTGGGTGGTCCTGGACGGGGCGATAACGAAGTGCCGCTTGTTCGTTGAGTATTTGAGGGTCTGGGAGCCACCCAGTATTGCCTTTCAGAGCCACCTGTATTGCCGTTGAGAGCCGGTGGCCGATGGGGTCAGAGCCACCGGCTCTCAACGGCGGTTTCTAGAGACCGTTCATCGCGGTGTGTTCGCGCATGTTGAAGCTACCGGTCTCGATCCAGAGGGTGTTGTGCACGATCCGGTCCATGATGGCGTCGGCGTGGACTCCGGAGCCAAGTCGCTGGTGCCAATCCTTCTGGGCGTACTGGGTGCAGAACACCGTCGAGGTGTTCCCATACCGGCGCTCGAGCAGCTCCAGCAGCATGCTGCGCATCCCCTCGTCCGGGTGGTCCAGGAGCCATTCATCGATGACCAGCAGGGTGAACGCGGCGTATTTCTTCAAGAACGTCCGCTGCCCGTGGGGCTTGTCCCGGGCCAGGGCCCATGCCTCGGCCAGGTCCGGCATCCGGATGTAGTGCGCCCGGATCCGGTGCTGGCAGGCCTGCTTGGCCAGCGCGCACCCCAGATAGGACTTCCCGGAGCCGGTGAAGCCCTGGAAGACGACGTTCTGCTGACGGTCAATGAACGAGCAGGTTCCGAGCTGGGCGATCACCCCTTGGTCCAGGCCGCGCTCGGTGAGCAGGTCCACCCGGCGTAGGTCGGCGTTGGGGTAGCGCAGTCCGGCCCGCCGGATCAGGCCCTCGACCTTGGCATGGGTGAAGGAGGTGTGGGCCTCGTCCACGACGAGCCTGACCTGGTCCTCGAAGCCCAGGCCCAGCATCAGGGTCTCGTCCCGGGCCTCGAGGGACTCCAGCAGGGCGGTGGCGCCCATCTCACGGAGCTTGCGTTTGGTCTCGGTGTCGATCCGGCTCATCGGGTGCCTCCCACCGCGTAGTAGGAGGCGCCACGAACGTAACCGCCGATCTCCTCGGCCGGCGGGGTCCCGGGCGAGCTGCTGGAGAGTGCTCCTGGTCTGTCTTGGCCGGTGTCCAGGATCGGGCGCAGGTGGGCATACCGCGGGGAGCGGATCGGTCCGGCCAACGCGATGCCGCAGGCCGCCTCCACCCGTTCGGCGGAGAACCGGCGGGTCAGCCGCAACACCGCCAGCGCCGGGTTCAGGCCCTGCTCGGCCACTGGAACGGATTCGAAGACCCTGTCCACCACGGTCACCGTCGATGGTCCAATGCGCCCGGCCCATTCTCTGACGCGGTGCTCGTCCCACTGCCGGTACTTCGGTCCGGCCGGCAGGTCGGCGTCGTGGGTGCGGTACTCATTCACCACGTTCTCCGCCACCAGCAGGTGGCTGGCCAACCGCTGATGGCCACGGTGGACCTCCAGCATCGTGTCCGTGACCCGCAGGTCGACCTTGGCCCCGACGTGTGGGTAGGGCACCGAGTAGTAGTTCCGGGCGAAGGCCACGTGCCCGTTGCGCGCTACCCGGCGCCCGTAGACCCAGCGGCTGATCTCATAGGCGGCGGCCGGCAGCGGGCGCAGCAACGCCTTCTCCTCCGACTCAAACACCGAGGCGCGGGAGCCGGCGCGCTTCTGGAACGGCTCCGCGTTATAGGCCTTCAGCTGGACGGCGATGGCAGCCTTGAGCTCGGCCAGCGTGGTGAACTGCCGCTTGCGCAGGGCGGCGATGATCCAGGTTGCCACGTGGGCCACGGTGTTCTCCACACTGGCCTTGTCCTTCGGTTTCTTCACCCGTCCCGGGAGCACAGCCGCGGAGTAGTGGGCCGCCATCTCCCGGTAGGCCTCGTTCAGGACGATCTCGCCCTCCTTCGGGTGCTTGATCACCCCGGTCTTCAGATTGTCAGGCACGATCCTCGGCACCGAGCCGGAGAAGTGCTCGAACATGCCCACATGCGCCCGCAGCCAGGTGACCTGCTTCATATCCAGGGTCGGCTCCACGAAGGAGTACCGGCTATACGGCAGGCACCCCACGAACAAGTAGACCCGGCTCAACTCTCCGGTGGCCGGATTGAGTAGCTGCATCGTGGGCCCGGACCAGTCGACCTCGACCGTCTGGCCGGCCTTGTGTCCGATCCGGGAGGCCAATCCGGTGACCAGCACATGCCGCTGGTAGGACTTGCAGAACCGGTCATAGCCCATCGACGGGGATCCCGCCTGAGCGCACTGGTCCACGTATTCGCCGTGCAGCAACCTCATCGTCACCCCTACCCGGGCCATCTCCCGGTGCACCCGGGACCAATCAGGCTCGGCGAAGACACTCTCGTGTTCCCCACGGCCGGGGAACAACAGCGAATACACCTCCGCGTCGGGGAGTGCCGCGATGTCGTCCCACCGCGCCCCGGCCGCGTCGGCGGCCTCCAGCACCTCGGCGACACTGCTCCGCGAGATCTGCTGAGACGCGGCGATCGCCCGCCCGGACAGGCCCTCAGCCCGTAACTGCAGCACGAGCTTGGCCTTGATCTTCCTTACCATTGAATTGCTCCTTCCGCCGGGTGCCCTTTACACCCAGCGGAAGGAGCCTAAGCAGGTGGCTCTGAACGAAAATACCGATGGCTCTCAAGGCGCCCAACGTCTCAAGCAGTCACTGGCTCTCAAACTCAATACGGATGGCGCTCAGAACGCCGAATATTCATGATGAGGCCTGTCAGTGCGTTGGCGACCGACTGGGCATCGGGAAGGAACTCCCTTCGCCGCTCTGGGTTCGTCAGCCCAGATCGATACCGCAGAACGCCAGGCAGTGCACTCCAGGCAGACGGAGCGCATCAAGCAGCTGAGGGCGGGAGAACCGCCAGTTGCGCGAGGCCAGCGCGACCCTGCCTCCGAGGGACACCCACCAGAACCGGTCAGATCACGGCCGTCGTCGATGCCCTTATGACTCCGGGTCTTCCCCGAACTCACGGAGCTCTTGGGGCGCGTGGCAGCCTTGAGCGATGCGAGCCGCCCACCTCTCCGCCTCGATCCGCGTAGGGACCTCGATGACACAGAATCCACCATCCAGATCCGAGGTGTCTGCGGTCACGCTCCCATCAGAGTGCACCATGACCGGATCAACGTTCTCGTCGATTCCCCCGCTGAACAGGTGGACACCGGCTGCCTTAGCCTCGCGGATGACTCGGTGGGAGGAATCGATGACGGCATCAAGCCCGCCTGGGGCCAGGCGCATCGTGTTGCTCCGAAAGGAGACCAGGTAGCGTGTCATGCTCCATCATGCGCCCGATCATGACGCTCCCACCAGTGTTCATCTGCCGACCTCCCCCATGTGTGCCCTCTCGTCATCACTGTCCGGTCACAGCTTGGATTCGGGGCCCCCGCGCAGACCGAGGGGGCGTCCCGATGGCTGAAGCACGTTCAGCTCACGGAGCGCGCAGGCCTAGGTCCATGCAGGTCCATCTGAATCCCGTGGAAGCAGGGAGGTCTCCTCATCATGACGCCAGAAACGGCTGTGGCCCCTCCGTAGAGGGGCCACAGCCGACTATGTCCTGCTGATTCAGTTCAGATGATCAGTGCGCGTGCTGACCGCGGGAGTACTCGTAGACCCACCCCACCAGGAAGTAGACGCCCAGTCCGGCTCCCATGAAGAAGATCCACCAATCGATGGCCAGGCCGAGGACCACGATGGCTGCGGCCGCACCCAGGCCCAGTGGCCACCAGCTCCACGGAGCGAAGTTGCCGTAGGTGCCCGAGTACTGCTCGATCTCGCCGTCCTCATCATCTGCGGGCCCGACACCGAACTTGCGGTCGGTGAGCCACAGGTAGAAGGAGATCATCAGTGCCATACCGCCCAGGGCGTAGATGGCGGGGATCCCAGCCCACTCGGTCCAGCGGACCCAGAAGCCATAGATCGTGGCGATGATGATGAAGAAGACTCCGATGATCGCGAAGATCTTGATGTTGGCTTTCACTCGACGCTCGCCTTCTGTCCGAAGAGCTCCGGCTCGTTCTGCGGGGAGTACGGCAGCAGCTCGGGGTGATGCAGGTCCAGAGCGGGACGCTCGGAGCGGATGCGGGGCAGGGAGTGGAAGTTGTGCCGCGGCGGCGGGCAGGAGGTCGCCCACTCCAGGGATCCACCGAAGCCCCAGGGGTCGTCCACCGTGACCTTCTTGCCGTGGCGGGCCGTGATGTACACGTTCCAGAAGAATGGGATCATCGAGGCCCCCAACAGCAGCGAGAACACCGTGGAGAACTGGTTCATCGCCGTGAATCCGTCCTCCACCAGATAGTCCGCGTAACGACGGGGCATACCCATGACGCCCAGCCAGTGCTGGATCAGGAACGTGCCGTGGAAGCCGATGAACAGCATCCAGAACTGGATCTTGCCCAGGCGCTCGTTGAGCATCTTGCCGGTGAACTTGGGCCACCAGAAGAAGAAGCCGGCGAACATCGCGAACACGACGGTTCCGAAGACCACGTAGTGGAAGTGTGCCACCACGAAGTAGGTGTCCGAGACCTGGAAGTCCAGCGGCGGGGAAGCCAGGATGACACCGGTCAGACCACCGAAGAGGAAGGTCACCATGAAGCCCAGTGCCCACAGCATGGGGTTCTCGAAGGTAATGGACCCTCGCCACATCGTCCCGATCCAGTTCACGAATTTCACGCCGGTCGGTACCGCAATCAGCATCGTCATCAGCGAGAAGAACGGCAGCAGCACTGATCCGGTGACGTACATGTGGTGTGCCCACACGGTCACGGACAGGGCAGCGATGGCGGTGGTGGCGAACACCAGGGACTTGTAGCCGAAGATCGGCTTGCGGCTGAAGACCGGGATGATCTCGGAGACGATGCCGAAGAACGGCAGCGCAATGATGTACACCTCAGGGTGTCCGAAGAACCAGAACAGGTGCTGCCACAGGATGGCGCCGCCGTTCTCCGGGTCAAAGATATGGCCACCGAAGCGACGATCCAGGCCCAAGCCGAACAAAGCGGCGGCCAACGGCGGGAAGGCCATCAGGATCAAGATACCGGTGATCAGGGTGTTCCAGGTGAAGATCGGCATGCGCCACATGGTCATGCCCGGTGCACGCATGGTGATGATCGTGGTGATGAAGTTGACGCCACCCATGATGGTGCCGAACCCCTGCAGGACCAGCCCGAACACCCACAGATCCCCACCCACTCCGGGCGAGAATGTGGTGTTGGACAGCGGCGCGTAGGCGAACCAGCCGAAGGAGGCCGCACCCTGCGGGGTGAGGAAGCCAGCGGTGGCGATCAGCGAGCCGAACAGGAAGAACCAGAACGCCAGGGCGTTCAGACGCGGGAAGGACACATCCGGTGCACCGATCTGCAGCGGGACGATGACGTTGGCGAAGCCCACGAACAGTGGGGTGGCGAACATCAGCAGCATCAGCGTGCCGTGCATGGTGAACAGCTGGTTGTACTGCTCCTTGGTCTGCAGCAGCTGCATGCCGGGCTCGAAGAGCTCAGCACGGATCAGCAGGGCCATCACGCCCGCGATGCAGAAGAACAGGAAGGAGGTGATCAGGTACATGTACCCGATGGTCTTGTGGTCGGTAGAGGTCAGCCAGTTGACAATGATCTTGCCCTTGGAGACCGGAACCATACGAGGCTGTGCCGCAGCACGTCCTTCGTCACTCGTGTACTCATAGGTGGTCATCAGTCGTTGCTCCGATCCATCTCCGGGTCACCCTGAGGGATCTCCTGGCGGGTGGCGCCACCATCGTTCTCATTGGGGTTACGGCTGTACTCGTACTCCAGCAGGCCATCGTCCATCTGATCGAGCTGGCGCTGGAACTCGTCCTCTTCCACGACCTCGACGTTGAACAGCATCTCCGAGTGGTACTCACCGCAGAGCTCTGCGCACTTGCCCTGGAACTGGCCCACTTCCTGCGGGGTCAGGTACAGGTAGTTGGTCTTGCCGGGGATCATGTCCAGCTTCTGGAGGAAGGCAGGGATCCAGAACGAGTGGATGACGTCACGCGACTCCAGCTCGAAGGTGACGGGGACATCGACCGGCAGGTACAGGGTCGGCAGAGTCTCCTCCACACCCTCGGTGCCGTCCAGCTGGGCCTGGACACCGGTGTAGTGCTTCTCCTGGCCCTCGTACTGGTAGTTGAAGTCCCAGGACCACTGCTTGCCGTACACGGACACCACGAGCGGGGAGTCATCTACCGGGGTGTTCACGGAACGCTGCACGCGGTCGGTGAAGCCCCACAGGGTGAAGACCATGATGATCGGGATGATCGTGAACAGTGCCTCGATCGGCACGTTGTAGGCGATCTGGCGGGGGTAACCCTGCTCATTCTTGCGGCGACGGTAGGCCACCATGCACCACAGCATCATGCCCCAGGCCGCCAGGCCCACAGCCAGAGCGGCGATCCAGGAGTTGACCCACAGGTCGGTGAGCTGAGCGGTGTTGTTGGTGGTCTCACGCGTGCCCGGCAGCCAGCCACGCTGGACCTGCTCAGAGCACCCGGTCAGGACCAGTGCGGCCACGGTGGCCAGCGCTCCCCCCTTCAGGAGACGCCTACCGCGGCTGCCGGCTTGATTCTGCGATCTCACAGACGGCCCTTCCTCTTCATCTCGGTGCGATTGCCGTGCCACATTCCGTGCCTGCCGTCCGAAGTCGGCTCACAGAGGTCATGGATCGGCCCCTAGGTTTACTACTCACTGTAGAGCTTACCCCGGTCATTCGGGAGACCATGACATGGAAACGGCGGGTCTCCGGGCATGTCATGCCCGGCGACCCGCCGTCTCTCGGGGTGGCGTCGACCCTGGTGGCAGGGATGGCGACGGTCCGATCAGTGGAAGGAGTCACCGCAGGCGCAGGAACCACCGGCGTTGGGATTGTCGATGGTGAAGCCCTGCTTGGAGATCGTGTCCTCGAAGTCGATGGTGGCACCGCTCAGGTACGGCACGCTCATCCGGTCCACGATGACCTCGACACCGTCGAAGTCCCGCAGTGCGTCTCCGTCCAGCACGCGCTCATCGAAGTAGAGCTGGTAGATCAGGCCGGAGCAGCCGCCCGGCTGCACGGCGACACGCAGGCGCAGATCCGTCCGTCCCTCCTGCTCGAGCAGGGTGCGCACCTTGGTGGCGGCGACCTCGGTCAGCTCGACCTCGTGGGTGGGCAGGTCGTCGGCCGGCTGGGCCGCGGCGATCTCGACTCCGGTCTCTTCGGCGGAGAGGGCCATGATGCTCCTTCTGACGTTCGGTGGACCGTGGCACCCTGCGCACAGGGACGGTCTGGTGCGGGGTCACGGGGGACCCGTTGTGGTTGCCAACGCCGCCTCAGCGGTGTTCATTCCCGACGACGGCCGGCGACCTCCCCAGACTACTCGGCTCCCAGCCGGGCCAGCAGGAGTGCTTCGGCGACGATCGCATGACGGAAGTCACCCAGGTGCAGGGACTCGTTGGCCGAGTGCGCCCGCGAATCGGGGTCCTCCACGCCGGTGACCAGGATGGTGGCCTCGGGGAAGACCTCCATCAGGTCGGCGGTGAACGGGATGGAGCCTCCTATCCCGGTCTCGACCGGCTCCACGCCCCAGGCCTCCTGCAGGGAGGCGAGCATGGCCTGAGCGGCAGGTGCATCGGTGTCGGTGTGGAAGGGCAGCCCGGTCTCCCCCGCCTCGAAGAACACCTCGGCGCCGAAGACGTCCTGGGCCTTCAGGTGCGACTCGATGGCCTTCATCGCGGCAGCAGGATCCATCCCCGCGCCCAGACGCAGTGAGAACTTCGCCCGCGCCACCGGCTGGATGGTGTTGGAGGAGACCTCGATCTGAGGGACGTCCGTGCCGATGATGCTCAGCGCTGCACGGTTCCAGAGCCGATCAGCCAGTGGGCCGGTGCCGGCCAGCCGGACGGACTCCAGCACGGAGGCGTCGACGCGGAAGTCCTGTTCGGGGTAGTCCACCGCGGCGGTCTGGGTCTGCTCCAGTCCGGCGATGGCCACATTGCCCTCGTCGTCGTGCAGGGTGGCGATGAGCCGGGCCAACAGCGTCGGCGCATCCAGCACCGGGCCCCCGTACATGCCGGAGTGCACAGCATGCTCCAGCACGCGCACGCCGAACACGCCGTCCACCAGTCCCCGCAGGGAGGTGGTCAGCGCCGGCACGCCGACCTTCCAGTTGCTGGAGTCGGCCACCACGATCACATCGGCCTGCAGACGGTCCCGGTGGGCCTCCAGGAAGGTCCGGAACGTCGGGGACCCGGCCTCCTCCTCCCCCTCGATGAAGAACGTCACGCCCACACCCGTGTCGTTCTCGGAGGCCAGCAGGGCCTGCAGTGCGGCGATGTGCACCATGATCCCGGCCTTGTCATCGGCGGCACCCCGCCCGTACAGGCGTCCGTCCTTCTCCACCGCGGTGAACGGATCGGTCTCCCACAGTGCGGTGTCCCCGGTGGGCTGGACGTCGTGGTGGGCGTAGAGCAGCACGGTCGGCTTCCCGGGCGACGCCGGGCGGGTCCCGACGACGGCCGGCCCTCCCGGACGCACCTCACCGGTGGCGTCAGCTGGCTTGTCCTCCGTCAGGATCTGCACGTCCTGAAGTCCGAGGCCACGCAGCAGCTCCGCCACGGCCTGTGCCGACCTCTCCAACGGTTCGCGATCGAAGGAGTCCCAGGCGATCCCGGGGATGGACACCAGCTCGGTGAGCGTCTGGATGGTCCGGGGCAGCTGCCGGTCGACCGCCTCGGCGATGCTCTGGTGCACCTGCGGAGAGAGCGGCTCGGCGGCGGTGGCGGGAATCTGCTGTGAAGTGCTTGATTCAGACATGGGGCCAGGCTAGTCCGATCAGCGTGGAACTGCCCGGATCTGCCCGGTTCCGGGGCCCGCCTCGCGTAGGATGGACCGGTGTTCGGACGCAAGAAGACCCCTGAGACCCTGAACGGCTCCCACGCCGTCGACGCCCCTGCTGAGACCGGCGCCGTGCTCAACGGCGAGCCGATGGACCGGCCTGACCGCTCTCAGGGAAAGAATGCACCCACTCCCACGCGTCGTGAGCGCGAAGCCGCCCGCAAGCGGCCCCTGGTCCCGGATGACCGCAAGGCAGCACGCCAGGCCGCACGTCAGGCCGAGGCCATGGAACGCGGCAAGATGCGCCTGGCCCTGGAGACCGGGGACGAACGGCACATGCCCCTGCGCGATCGAGGACCACAGAAGCGCTGGACCCGTGACTATGTGGACGCTCGCACCGGCATCGCCGAATGGCTGATGATCGTGGTCCTGGTCTATGTCCTGCTGGCCTTCATCCCCGTCCCCGAGCTCCAGCTGATCCTGACCTTCTCCCTGTGGGGCCTGGTGGTGCTGGTCATCCTGGAGGGCATCCTGCTCAGCCGCACGCTCAAGAGGAAGCTGGCCGAGAAGTTCGGCGAGGTCGAGAAGGGCGTGGCCTGGTATGGCGTCATGCGCGCCCTGCAGCTGCGCCGCCTGCGCCTGCCCAAGCCTCAGGTCAAGCGCGGCCAGTACCCCGCGTGATCCCGGAGCTGGCCGCGGCCAGCTCCCGGTTGATCCGGGCGGCCCAGAACGGGCCCTCGTAGAGGAACGCCGTGTAACCCTGGACCAGGTCAGCACCGCGCTCCAGGCGCTCAGCCACATCTGCACCGGTGGTGACGCCACCGACCGAGATCAGTCCGATCTGCTCGGGCAGACCAGCCCGCAGCCGGTCCAGCACCTGCAGCGACCGTTCCTTCAGCGGTGCACCGGAGAGTCCACCGGCACCCATCTGCTCCACCTCCGCACCCGGAGTGACCAGTCCCCCGCGCTCGATGGTGGTGTTGGTGGCGATCACGCCGTCCAGCTTCAGATCCTGGGCCATGGCGGCCACGGCATCGATGTCCTCATCGGCCAGATCCGGAGCGATCTTCACGGCCAGGGGCACGTGCCGACCGGTGGTCCGGTCCGCCTCCCGGCCCACCGCCGCCAGGAGCGGTGCCAGCGACTCGATCGCCTGCAGCTGGCGCAGCCCCGGCGTGTTCGGCGAGGAGACGTTGACCACCAGGTAGTCGGCGTGACGGGCCAGCGCGCTGGTGGAGGTCAGATAGTCCCGAGTGGCATCCTCCAGGGGCACGGCCTTGGTCTTGCCGATGTTCACCCCCAGGATGGGACGACGGGCACCGAACCGGCGAGTCAACCTCGCCCGGGTGGCCTTCAGCCGCGGTGCCACGGCAGCCGAGCCGTCGTTGTTGAAGCCCATCCGGTTGATCAGGGCCTTGTCCTCCACCAGACGGAACAGGCGCGGTGCCGGGTTGCCCGGCTGCGGCTGACCGGTGATGGTGCCGACCTCGATGTGCCCGAACCCCAGGTCTGCCAGGGCAGAGGTGCCCAGGCCCTGCTTGTCGAAGCCCGCGGCCAATCCGAACGGTGAGGGGAAGTCCAGTCCCATCACCCGCGTGGCCAGGCGGCGATCCGGCCGGGTGAACCGGCGCAGTGCGGCTGAGGCGCCCGTGGACTCAGCGGCCCGGATCATCCCGAAGCCGGTGTGATGGGCCTTCTCGGCGTCCATCTCGGCGAAGGCGAGTCGGAAGAAGGTCGGGTAGACGCGGGGCAGCTGGAGTCCGTGGCGTGCGAGCATGACTCCATCGTAGGCACCCCGGGGCGGCAACTCGGCACCTGGGCCCTTCGTCACGCTGCTCCCGCAGCAGGGCTGCCGGGCCACCGTTAGGCTCGGTGGATGATCACCCCAGCGGATGGACCTGACCTGCTCGAGGACTCTCCGCCCGGTGAGTGGGTTCCGGACGTGATGGAGGGCTTCCAACGTCTGACCATTCCCCTCGAGGTGGACGAGGAGGGCCAGAACGTGGCCACCCTGGTCCGCCCTGATCCCACCCCGGGCCGGGAGGACCGCATCCCGCTGCTGTATCTGCACGGCTGGTCGGACTACTTCTATAACGCCCCGCTCGCCGAGCACTTCGAAGCGCACGGCTACGCGTTCTACGCTCTGGACCTGCGCCGCTATGGCCGCTCCCTGCGGCCGGGCCAGACTCCGGGGTGGGCGGACTCCCTGGAGGTGTACGACGACGAGATCGGCGCCGCACTCCACCAGATCGCGCAGGAGGTTCCGGCTCTGCCAGTGCTGATGGGCCACTCCACGGGCGGTCTGACCGCCGCCCTGTGGTCCGCCCGTCACCAGGGCAGGCTGCGCGCGCTGGTGTTGAACAGTCCCTGGCTGGAGATGCAGGGATCCACCCTGGTGCGGCTGATGGCCAGTGCGGTGGTCAACCCGGTGACGCGCGTCCAGCCCAAGAGCTTCCTGAAGCTGCCCAAGGTGGACCACTACTGGCGTTCCCTCTCGGCCTCGGCGGACGGGGACTGGGACCTGCACCCCGCGTGGCGGCCGCAGTACGCCTTCGACGTCCCCTCGGGCTGGCTCAAGGCGGTCATGGCCGGGCACAGTCAGGTCTCTGCCGGGCTCGGGCTGGCTGAGCCGGTGTACGTCATGCTGGCCGCCAAGACCATGTTCGGCACCAAGTGGAACGAGGAGATGCTGGCCGCAGACAGTGTCCTGGACGTGGAGGTGCTGGCCCAGCGCGCCACCCGGCTGGGACGGCACGTCACGGTGGTGCGCCACGAGGGCGCCATGCACGATGTCATGGCCTCACGCCGAGACGTGCGCCGCCAGGCGGCCCGTGAGCTGTTCCGGTGGATGTCGGTCTATGCGGGCCCGGACACCACGCCGGGCCACGCGGTGGACCCCCTCATTCCCGACGACGAGGAATGAGTCCCAGCCACCACCTGCCTCCCAGCGGCATGACAGGGCGGCGACCCGTCGGCAGCGATCAGGCTTTCGCCCGGTCCACAGCGCCCCCGTACCGGCGGTCACGCCGGGCGTAGATCTCCACGGTCTTCCACAGGGTGGTGCGGTCCACGTCCGGCCAGAGCTCGTCCAGGAACACCAGCTCGGCGTAGGCGGACTGCCAGAGCAGGTAGTTCGAGAGCCGCTGCTCCCCCGAGGTGCGCAGGAACAGGTCCACGTCCGGGACGTCCGGCTCATCCAGATGACGGGCAATCGTCTCCTCACGGATCCCGCTGGGCTTCAGACGCCCGGCGGCCACCTCTGCGGCGATCCGCTGGACGGCGTCCGTGATCTCCGCGCGAGAGCCGTAGTTCACACACATGGTCAGGTTGCAGCGGGTGTGGTGCCGCGTCTGCTGCTCAGCGATCTCCAGCTCCTTGATCACCGAGCTCCAGAGTCGAGGACGGCGCCCGTTCCAGCGGATCCGCACCCCCCACGAGTCCAGGGTGTCCCGCTGACGGCGCAGCACATCCCGGGAGAAGCCCATCAGGAACCGGACCTCCTCCGGTGAGCGCTTCCAGTTCTCCGTGGAGAAGGCATAGACGCTGACGTGCTCGATCCCCAGCTGCACGGCGCCAGCCATCACATCCAGCAGGGCGGCCTCGCCGGCCCGGTGTCCTTCCGTGCGCGGCAGTCCACGCTGGTTGGCCCAGCGGCCGTTGCCGTCCATCACGATCGCCACATGGCGCGGGATGAACCGCGGATCGATCTGGGGCGGCTGCGCTCCCCCGGCGTGCGGGTACGGATCCTGGGTCACGAGGCTCCTCAGCGGTACTGGTCCATCACGGACATGGACTTCAGATGGCGTTCCAGATGGAACTGCAGGTACCCGGCCACGATACCGGCCGCCTCCCGGCGGGCACCGCTCGGCGCGGCGTCGGCCACCTCCCAGTCCCCCGCCAGCAGAGCGGCCAGCAGAGCGATGCTCTCCGGAGCCGGGGTGGAGGATCCGGGCAGACGGCAGTCCGGGCAGACGGTTCCGCCCAGCGTGACGTTGACGGACCGATGCGGTCCGGGGCCTCCGCACCGGGCGCAGTGGGTGAAGGTGGGGGCCCAGCCTGCCGTGGACAGGGCCCGCAGCAGATAGGAGTCCAGCAGCAGACGTGGGGCGTGGGCCCGCCGTGCCAGGGCCGCCAGGGCGCCGTGCAGCAGACGGTACTGGGTGGGAGCGGTGACGCGCCCCGGAACCCCAGCCTGGAGCTGGGAGGTGCCGGGGCCGTCGTCGGGAACCGGAGAGCCGGGGACCTCGGCCAGGGTGAGACGCTCCGCTGTCTCCACCATGGCCGAGGCCGCCGTGTAGCCGTCATAGTCGGCGGCGATCAGCGATCCGTAGGGCCGCACCGACTCCGCCTGGGTGATGATGTCCAGGTTCCGCCCGCGCACCAGCTGGAGCTTGGAGAGCATGAACGGCTCCAGGGTGGCGCCGAACTTGGATGTGGTCCGGCGCACCCCTTTGGCCACGGCCCTGACCTGGCCGTGCTGCGGGGTCAGCAGCACGATGATCCGGTCGGCCTCGCCCAGGGAGTAGGTGCGCAGCACCAGCCCCTCGGTGCGGTAGCTGTTGGCCGCGTAGCCGGAGCCCGATCCGCCGGACCTAGACCTGCTCGGCATCCCGCACGGCGCGGTTCACAGCGGAGATCACGGCCTTGAGGCTGGCCATGGTGGTGTTGTGGTCCAGGCCCACGCCCCACAGGATGCGGTCGCCGATCGCTGCCTCCACATAGGCCGCGGCCATGGCCGAACCGCCCTCGGAGAGCGCGTGCTCGGTGTAGTCGAGCACGCGGACGTCGGTGCCCTCCTCAGCGAGGATCTTGAGCAGCGCGGCGATGGGGCCGTTGGCCTCGGCGGTGCGGGTGCGCAGCTGGCCGTCCACCTCGGCCTCAGCGGTCATGGTGAAGGTGCCGTCCGCCGCGGTCTCGGACTGGACCGAGCCCAGGCGGTACCGGCCCCAGCGCGGCTGTCCCTCCGGTGCGGGCAGGTACTCGTCCTGGAAGACGTCCCAGAGCTGGGCTCCGGTGACCTCGCCGCCCTGGCGGTCGGCCATGGTCTGGATGACGTGGGAGAACTCGATCTGGGCGCGGCGAGGCAGGTCCAGGTTGTGCTCGGACTTGAGCAGGTAGGCCACACCGCCCTTGCCCGACTGGGAGTTCACGCGGATCACGGCCTCGTAGGACCGGCCGATGTCCTTGGGGTCGATCGGCAGGTAGGGCACGCCCCAGATCATCTCGTCGATGCCCTTGCCGGCGGCCTTCGCCTCGGCGTCCATCGCCTCGAAGCCCTTCTTGATGGCGTCCTGGTGGGAGCCGGAGAAGGCGGTGAAGACCAGGTCGCCGCCCCACGGGACACGCTCGCCGACCTTGAGCTGGTTGCAGTACTCCACGGTGCGGCGGATCTCGTCCATGTCCGAGAAGTCGATCATGGGGTCGATGCCCTGGGAGTACAGGTTCATGCCCAGGGTAACCAGGTCCACGTTGCCGGTGCGCTCACCGTTGCCGAACAGGCAGCCCTCGATCCGGTCAGCACCGGCCATGAAGCCCAGCTCGGCCGCGGCCACCCCGGTGCCGCGGTCGTTGTGCGGGTGCAGAGAGAGGATGATGCCCTCGCGGTGGGCGATGTTGCGGTGCATCCACTCGATCGAGTCCGCGTACACGTTCGGGGTGGCCATCTCCACGGTGGCCGGCAGGTTCAGGATCATCTGCCGGTCGGTGGAGGCCTCCAGGATCTCAGCGACCTCGTTGGAGATCCGGGCGGCGAAGTCCAGCTCGGTGCCGGTGAAGGACTCCGGGGAGTACTGGTAGATGATCTCCGTGCCCGTCATCTGCTCCTCGTACTTGCGGCACAGCCGGGCGCCGGTGGTGGCGATGTCCACGATCCCGTCCTGGTCCTCGCGGAACACGACCTTGCGCTGCAGCACCGAGGTGGAGTTGTAGAGGTGGACGATCGCCCGGTGGCACCCCTCGAGGGACTCGTAGGTCCGTTCGATCAGGTGCTCACGGGACTGCGTGAGGACCTGGATGGTGACGTCCTCGGGGATGCGGTCCTGCTCGATGAGCTGACGCACGAACTCGAAGTCGGTCTGGGAGGCCGAGGGGAAGCCGACCTCGATCTCCTTGTAGCCCATCCGCACGAGCAGTTCGAACATCTTCATCTTGCGGTCCGGGCCCATGGGGTCGATCAGCGCCTGGTTGCCGTCGCGCAGATCCACCGCGCACCAGCGGGGTGCCTTGGTGATGACCTGGTCCGGCCAGGTGCGGTCCGGGAGGCTGACCTCGATCTGGTCCTGGAACGGGGCGTACTTGGCGAAGTTCATCCCGGAGGTCTTCTGGAAGTTCTGCATGGCGACTCACCGTCTCTCTGAGGGCCGGATGCTCCGGCGGGCGAAAAGGACTGACTGTGTGGTGGCGGGGCGGTCTGTGTCTCCTCCGCAACGAGGGTCCGGCCCGGCCAGGTGCCCTGGCGTGTCAGTGCGTGGAGGCGACCACGGCTGACTGCACGCCCTCGCTGCGGCAGCTCAGTAGCCAGAGTCCACCTGCGGCGCTGGCCCGGAAGGCCGGGGCGCACAGGCTGTGCTGTCGGTCACGCATGCTGATCAGGCTAGCACCGCGCGCGGCTCAGAAGCCCAGGCGGCCCAACTGTTTCGGGTCGCGCTGCCACTCCTTGGCCACCTTGACGCGCAGGTCCAGGTAGACGGGGGTGCCCAGCAGCCTCTCGATCCCGGTCCGGGCCTGCTGGCCGATCTGCTTGAGCCGGGAACCGCCCTTGCCGATGATGATGGCCTTCTGGCTGTCCCGCTCCACGAAGACGTTGGCGTACACGTCCAGCAGCGGCCGGTCCTGGGGCCGGTCCTCGCGCAGGTTCATCTCCTCCACCACCACGGCCACCGAGTGCGGCAGCTCGTCCCGCACGCCCTCCAGGGCCGCCTCGCGGATCAGCTCGGCCACCATGATCAGCTCCGGCTCATCGGTCAGCTCCCCGGAGGGGTAGAGCGGGGGCGAGACCGGCAGCTGCTCGGAGAGCACCTGGGCCACGTCCTCGACCTGGTGTCCCTTGACCGCAGAGACCGGCACGACGGCGGCGAAGCCGGTTCCCTTGTTCTCCGGCCCGAGCACCTGGTCACCCAGTTCGGTGACGGCCAGCAGCTGCTCGGCCACCTGGGCCGGATTCGCCTTGTCCGTCTTGGTCACCAGGGCGACCACGGGCGTGCGGTTCAGCATGGCCAGCTGCTGGGCGATGAACCGGTCCCCCGGGCCGATCTTCTCATCTGCGGGGATGCAGAAGCCGACGGCGTCCACCTCGCCCAGGGTCTCGGCCACGAGATCGTTCAGCCGCTGGCCCAGCAGCGTGCGGGGACGGTGCAGCCCGGGCGTGTCCACCAGCACCAGCTGGAACATCTCCCGGTGCACGATCCCGCGGATGGTGTGCCGGGTGGTCTGCGGCTTGGAGGAGGTGATCGCCACCTTCTGTCCCACCAGGGCGTTGGTCAGGGTGGACTTGCCGGCGTTGGGGCGTCCCACCAGGGAGACGAATCCGGCGCGGAAGCCCTCGGGTGCGGCGCTGGGGTCCAGCAGCAGGTCGTCGGTGGTCATCGTCCCTCCCGGGAATCGGTGGTGGATCCGAAGGTGCCGTGGGCACCCTGGAGCGTGGCGTCGTCGTACCCGTCCAGGCGGATCTGCCCGGTGGAGTCCTCGGTCTGGCGCACCAACAGGCGCGCGACCCGGTTGCGCCTGCCCTCCAAGGTCTCCGCGTGCAGGATCAGGCCCTGGACCTCCACCTCGGAGCCCTGGATCGGCACCTGGCCCAGCTCCTTGGCCAACAGGCCACCCACGGTGTGGATGTCATCCTCGTCCTCGAGGTCGATGTCGAAGATCTCCGCGAAGTCGTCCACGTTCATCCGTGCGTCCACGCGGAACAGTCCATCCTGCACCGGTTCGACCTCGGGGCGGTCCTGCTGGTCGTACTCGTCGGAGATCTCGCCGACGATCTCCTCGATCAGATCCTCCAGGGTGACCAGCCCAGCGGTGCCGCCGTACTCATCGATCACGATCGCCACATGCGTGGCCTCGCGCTGCAGCTCCTGCAGCAGCTCGGAGACCGGCTTGGACTCGGGCACGAAGCGGACCTCGCGCACGATCCCGTCCACCAGCTCGTGCGGGTCCATGCGTGCGCGGTGCAGGGCCTGGGCCACGTCCTTGAGGTAGATCATGCCGAACACCTCGTCCGCGCTCTCGCCGATCAGCGGCACGCGGGAGCAGCCTGAGCGCAGCAGCAGGTTCATGGTGTCCTCCAGGGTGGTCCCGGAGTCCACGGTGACCACGTCGGTGCGGGGGACCATCACGGCGCGGACGATGGTGTCCCCCATGTCGAACACCGACTGGATCAGCTCCGCTTCGGAATCCTCCAGGACATCGGCGTCATTGGCGCGGGCCACGAACTCGCGGAAATGGCGCTCCTCGATCTCCGCGGCCTCCTCCTCTTCGTCCTCCGTCCGGGTGCCCGGCGCGGCGAACTTGGCCGGCAACGGGCCCAGCACGCGGGTGAGCACCCTCACGAGACCGGCCGTGGTGCGGGCGGTGCCCACATCATGCCGGGCCCCGACCTGGCGAGGTGACCACACCACCAGCAGCAGCGAGGCAAGGCCCATCAGCACGGTGGCCGTCAGGACCGACCACCACGTGGAGTCCAGGAACCAGTCCAAGAGCAGGGCGGCGGCCACCGCGGAGGCGGTCTCGGCGAAGATCCGCCAGAACCGCAGCGCCTGCAAGTGCTCGGGCAGCTGGGCCATGACCGTGAGGATCGGGCTCTTCGGCTTCTTGGCGACGATCCCCTCGGCTTCCTTGCGCGAGAGGTAGGTCAGCGAGGTCTCTGCGGCGGAGAGCACCCAGGACAGGGCGAGGAATGCCACCAGCAGCAGGGCCAGCACGATCGGGGTGAACACAGGTCAGGGGTCTCTCAGTTCGAGGGGCAGGGATTCGGCGCGGCGGTGCCGCAGCGGGGCGCTGGTCAGTCCATGGTGGGTCGTGGGGCGGGACGACCCAGGTGCTCGGAGAGCAGACGGTCCTGCAACTCGAACATCTCCTGACGTTCAGCGGGGTCCTCATGGTCGAAGCCGAGCAGGTGCAGGATCCCATGGGTGAGCAGCAGCTGCATCTCATCCTGGGTGGAGTGTCCGCCGCGCTCGGCCTGCAGCCGGGCGACCTGGGGGCAGATCACCACATCGCCCAACAGCCCCTCGGTGGGGGCGGTGGCCGTGCCAGGGCGCAGCTCGTCCATGGGGAAGCTCATCACATCGGTGGGACCGGGAAGGTCCATCCAGTCCAGGTGCAGCTGCTCCATGGTCGCCTCGTCCACACAGAGCACAGACAGCTCGGCCGCCGGGTGCACGTGCAGTCCGTCCATCACCGCGTGGGCCAGCTCCAGCAGGGCGTGCTCGTCCACCTCGATACCGGACTCATTGACCACCTCAACGGCCATGGCCGCCCCCCTTCCGTCCGCGGTGGTCGCCCTGGGGTCCGCGGGGCCGCCCGTGCTGGGTCGGCACGCGCTCCTCATAGGCATCCACGATCCGGCTGACCAGCTGGTGGCGCACCACGTCCGTGGACTGCAGCCGGACCACAGCCACGTCATCCAGGCCGTCCAGCACCTCGACGGCCTGGGCCAGTCCGGAGTCGGTGCCGCGCGGCAGGTCCACCTGCGAGGTGTCCCCGGTGACCACCATGTGGGATCCGAACCCGAGCCGGGTCAGGAACATCTTCATCTGCTCGCCCGTGGTGTTCTGGGCCTCGTCCAGGATGATGAACGCGTCATTGAGCGTGCGCCCGCGCATGTAGGCCAGTGGCGCCACTTCAATGGTGCCGGCCTCCATCAGCCGCGGGATCGACTCGGGCTCGACCATGTCATGCAGCGCATCGTAGAGCGGACGCAGGTAGGGGTCGATCTTCTCGCTGAGCGAACCGGGCAGATACCCCAGCCGCTCGCCGGCCTCCACCGCAGGGCGGGTGAGGATGATCCGGTTGACCTCCTGGGCCTGCAGCGCCTGGACGGCCTTGGCCATGGCCAGGTAGGTCTTGCCGGTGCCTGCCGGGCCGATGCCGAACACGATGGTGTTCTGATCGATCGCCGCCACATAGTTCTGCTGGTTCACCGTCTTGGGGCGGATCTTCTTGCCCCGGGTGGAGAGGATGGACTCGGAGAGCAGCCCGGACTTCGCCGCGCCGGAGCCGCCCCGGACCAGGCCGATGACCTGTTCGATCACGGCCGGGGTGATGACGGTCCCGCGCCGGGACATCCCGTGCAGGTCCTCCACCACCTGGCGCACCTGTTCGGCGTCCTTGCCGGCACCGGTGATCTCCAGGTCCTCCCCGCGCACGATCAGGTCCACCCGAGGGTAGATGCCCTCCAGGATGCGCAGCAGCGCGTCCTGCGCGCCGAAGGTCCGGACCATCTCCTCGGCAGTGGGGAAGGTGATGGTGATCTGGTCCAGCTCCGGCTCCGCACCCAGGGTGGCGGCGGTCAGCGCGTCCGGCAGGGTGGGGGCGGTGGCGTCCAACGGGTCCTTGGGGTCTGTCACGGGGTGTGCTTCAGCTCCTGGGGGTGGGTGTCATCAGGTGTGAGAACGCGGGGAGCGGGCATCGCCCTCCTCCCGCGGCAAGTCTACCGGCCGGGTCCATCACGGTCAGGACTGCCAGCGGCCCAGCAGCTGCTGCAGGACGGCGGTGGCGGCCGGGCCGGCGGTGGAGGAACGCAGGACGTGCTGCCCCATGCGAACCGGGTGGGCTCCGGCCTGGGTCAGTGCCTCCATTTCCTGGGGGCTGATCCCCCCTTCCGGCCCGACGACGAGGATCACCTCTGCCGGATGGGCGGCCCCGACCGCGGAGGTCGGCTCGGCGGACGCGGACGATCCGGCTGGTCCCAGGTGACGGTCGACCGCCTCACCCAGGCTCTGGGCGGCCTCCTCGTGCAGCACCAGCACCAGGACGTCGGGACCTGTCAGCTCCGCGACGGCGGTGCCCACGGTGAGCGGACGCGTGCTCGGGATCCGACTGCGCCGGGCCTGCTTGGCGGCCGCGTGCAGCGAGGCATCCCACTTGGCCTGGGCCCTGGCGGCCTTATCGCCCTTCCACCGGACGATGGACCGCTCCGCCTGCCAGGGGACCACCGCGTCGATGCCCAGTTCGGTGGCGGTCTGGATGGCCAGCAGGTCGCGATCCCCCTTGGCCAGGGCCTGGACCAGGACCAGCCGTGGAGCTGGCGCCGGTTCATCCACGACGCTGTCCACCTGGACGGTGAGGCCCGTGGTGCTGGCGGCGGTGATGGGGCCTGAGACCCTGCGTCCGGCCCCGTCGGCCAGGTCGACCCACTCCCCCGGTTCCAGGCGCATGACCTGGACGGCATGGCGGGCCTCGGGTCCGCCGATCGAGACCGGCTGCCCGGGGGCAGCCGTGTCCAGTCCGCCGGGTTCGGCGTAGAAGAGGTGGTGGGTCACTGGTTCTTGAACTGCTCGAAGTTCTCCCGCAGACGGGCGAACATGCCCCGGTGCTCCACCTGTCCCGGAGAGGTCTCCTCGCCGCGCAGGGAGGCGAGCTCCTCCAGCAGACGCCGCTGGTCGTCGTCGAGCCGGGTGGGGGTCTCCACCTGCAGGTTCACCTTCAGATCGCCTCGGCCCTGCCCCCGCAGTCGACCCACGCCCAGGCCCTTGAGCGTGTGGACCTCGCCGGACTGGGTGCCGGGCTTGACCTCGATCTGCTGTTCGCCGTCGAAGGTCTCCAGCGTCAGGGTGGTGCCCAGAGCGGCCGCGGTCATGGGCAAGGTCATGGCCGCCATCAGGTGGTCGCCGTCCCGGGTGAACACAGCATGGGGACGGACGTCGATCTCCACGTAGAGGTCACCGTTGGGTCCGCCGCCCGGGCCGGCCTCGCCGCGCCCGGCCAGCTGGATGCGGGTGCCGGTGGCCACGCCCGCGGGGATCTTGATGGTCAGCGAGGCGCGCTCGCGGACCCGGCCCTGGCCGGAGCACTCCTTGCAGGGGTGCGGGATGGTGGTGCCGTAGCCCTGGCAGGCCGTGCAGTTCTCGGTGGCCATGACGGTGCCCAGGATCGAGCGCACCGGCCGACGGACCATCCCGTGACCTCCACAGATCGAGCAGGTCTCCGGCGAGGTTCCCGGCTGGCAGCAGGAGCCGTCACAGCTGGAGCAGGTCACGGCGGTGTCCACCTCCAGGGTCTTGTCCACCCCGAACACGGCGTCTTCGAGATCGATCCGGGCGGTGATCAGGGCATCCTGACCGCGCCGGGAACGGCTGGCCGGGCCACGGCCGCCCATGCCCCCGCCAGAACCGCCGAAGAAGGTCTCGAAGATGTCGGAGAATCCGCCGAAGTCACCGCTGAAGCCGCCCCCGCCGAACCCGCCGGTGCCGTTCTCGTTGCCGGTGGCGTCGTAGTTGCGCCGCTTGGACTCGTCCGAGAGCACCTCATAGGCACGGGTGACGGCCTTGAACTCTTCAGCGGCCTCCGGTGCGGGATTCACGTCCGGATGGAGCTTGCGGGCCAGCTTGCGGTAGGCGCGCTTGATCTCCTCTGCGGAGGCGTCCTTGCTGACGCCGAGGACCTCGTAGTGGTCTGACACGGTCTGCGGTGTTCCTTCCGAATGGAGGGGTGTTCTGTGGTTCTACTGGGACAGGATGCGGGAGAGGTAGCGGGCGACCGCACGGACCGCGGCCATGGTGCCGGGATAGTCCATGCGCGTCGGCCCCACCACACCGAGCTTCGCTACGGAGCCGGGCCCGTAGGAGGCGGCCACCACGGACGTGTCGGCGAGCGAACCGGAGTTCTCCGAGCCGATGCTCACGCTCAGGCCCCGCACATCCTGCTCCATCTCCGTCAACAGTCGAAGCAGCACGACTTGTTCCTCGAGGGCCTCCAGGATGGGTCCGATCGTCAGGGGGAAGTCCCCGGTGGACCGGGCCAGGTAGGCGGTGCCGGCCATGATGATCCGGTCCTCGCGTCCAGCGGCGATCAGCTGGTCCAGCATGTGGGCCAGGCTGCGGGCCAGCCCGGCGTCCTGCTCGGGCACCTGGGTGGGGACGACGGCCAGGACGGCAGGTGCCGCGGCCGGGGTGAGCCCGTCCAGATGCGTGAGGAAGACCTGCTTCAGGGCAAGCAGCTGCTCATCGGTGGCGTCCTGCTCGGTGGCCAGCACCCGCTGGTCCACTTTGCCGTTGGAGAGGATCAGCACCACCAGCACTCGGTGCGGGGCCAGGGCCACGAACTCCAGGTGGCGGACCGTGGCGGTGTCCAGGTGCGGGTACTGCAACACCGCCACCTGGTGCGTCAGCTGGGAGAGCAGCCGCACGGTGCGGGCCATCATCTCGTCCACATCGTCCGCGTTGTCCAGCAACGCCTGGACTGCACGGCGTTCGGCAGCGGAGAGCGGTTTGACCTCCGAGAGGCTGTCCACGAAGAGGCGGTACCCCTTGTCCGTGGGGATACGGCCGGAGGAGGTGTGAGGGGCCACGATCAGCCCCTCCTCCTCCAGTACGGCCATGTCATTGCGCACGGTGGCGGAGGAGACGCCCAGCTGGTGACGTTCCACCAGGGCCTTGGAGCCCACGGGCTCCCGGGAGGAGACATAGTCCTCCACGATGGCCTGCAGCACCTGCAGGCGGCGCGGCATCTCGTTCATCTCATCCCTCCTCGGGTGTCACAGCACAGCCGGAGCACAGTTAGCACTCCGGGGGTCCAAGTGCCAAGTGTAGTACCCCCGCCTCGGCGACGCCCGGAGAAGCCGCGAGCCGTACCGCTTCGTGCGCCACCGGCGTTGCTAGCCTCGACTCCCGTGGATTGGAACAACTGGGGACCAGGATCCCTCGACGGCGGCTTCCGCCCTGCCGCACGCACGGTCGCCTCGGTGCCGGCGCAGGTGGGCACGGTGGTCGAGGACGCACAGAGCGGATACACCGGTGCGGTGATCCGGACCGAGAAGTCCGGTGGCGTGCACCTGGTGGTGCTCGAGGACCGCAGAGGCAGGACCAGATCCTTCCCCCTGGGCCACGGGTTCCTGATCGACGGTGAGCCGGTCGAACTGGTGCCCGCACCCAGCGCCGCGGCGCGAGCCGCGCAGAAGCCGGTGCGGACGGCGTCGGGGTCGGTCCGGGTGGAGAACGCCCGCGCCCGCACCGCACGCGCCTCCCGCATCTGGGTGGAGGGCGTCCACGACGCCGAGCTGGTGGAGAAGGTCTGGGGCGAAGACCTGCGCCTGGAGGGGATCGTGGTGGAGCCCCTGCACGGCGTGGACGACCTGGCCGGGGCCATCCGCGACTTCAATCCTGGCCCCGAACGCCGCCTCGGGATCCTGGTGGACCACCTGGTGACCGGGTCCAAGGAGGAGCGGATCGCCGCCGAGGCCATGCGCGTGCCCGGGGCCAGGGACAACGTGCTGATCGTCGGACACGCCTATGTGGATGTCTGGCAGGTCATCAAGCCGCAGGTGCTGGGCATCCAGGCCTGGCCCGTGGTGCCCAAGGGACAGGACTGGAAGACCGGGATCCTGCGCGGGCTGGGCTGGCCACACCGGACCAAGGAGGACATCGGCCTGGGGTGGAAGCGCCTGCTGGCCCAGGTCACCACCTACGCCGATCTGGAGCCCTCACTGCTGGGACGGGTGGAAGAGGTCATCGACTTCCTGACCGTCCCCTAGCGGCACGGGCTCCGCACCAGCCTGCCCTCCCGGGGATAGACTGACTCCAGCGTCCGGGCCGGTGGGCCTGCGCTCCGGCGGCCATCCAGATCAGAGCCGTCCACCCTGCAGCAGATCGAAAGGCAGACCAGGTGTCCCAGCAGCACACGCCCGGGCCGAATCGGACGCGACGTTCCGCAGGTCCACGTCGCGACCAGCACCTTCAGGGCTCGTCCGACCGCGCCGAGCCGCTGACCCCTTCCGAGGACCGTCAGTGGGCCACGCTCGCCCACTTCGGTGCGCTTCTGGGCTTCCTGCCCTCTCTGGTGATCTTCCTGGTCTTCCGCCACCGCGGACCGTTCACCGCCCAGGAGGCCAAGGAGGCGCTGAACTTCACCCTCCCGCCCACCGCCGTGGCGATCGTGGCGAACCTGTTGGCGCTGTTGCCGGTCGTCGGGGGGATCTTCGGGATCATCGCCGTGGTGATCTGGCTGTTCATGACCGTCTCCGGCGTCAACGCTGGCATCCAGTGCAACAAGGGTCGGCCGTACCGCTACCCGCTGAACCTGCGCCTGATCCACTGACGCGGCCTCAGAAGCCCAGCAGCCTCCGGACGATCGCGTCGTCCAGCAGACGGCCCTGCAAGGTCGGCACCAGACGCCCGGCCAGTGCGGCGCGACCGTCCAGCAGGCCCTCACCGATCAAGGCGGCGATCTGCTGCCGAGCCGACTGGCCGCCGTCGGGAGCCTGGTCCAGGACTGAGGCGTCCAGCCCCTCTGCCAGCCTGACCCCCAGCATGACCTGCTCCAGCAGACGCGCGTCCGCATCCGGGGTCTCCCGGCCCACCGCCGGGGAGACTCCGGTGGCCAGCCGCTGGGCGTAGGCGGCCGGGTGCTTGGCGTTCCACCACCGCACCCCGGCCACGTGGGAATGCGCGCCGGGCCCTGCACCCCACCAGTCCTGGTCCCGCCAGTAGGCCAGGTTGTGCCGCGCCTGGTGCACCCCGGCGCCCTCCAGGTCCCGCGCCCAGTTCGAGACCTCGTACCAGCGGAAGCCAGCAGCACCGAGCAGCTCCTCGGTGAGCAGGTACTTGTCCGCCTGGTCGTCAGGATCCACATCCGGGACGACGCCGCGGGAGACCTGCGCGCCGAACTTGGTGCCCTCCTCCACGATCAGCGAGTACGCCGAGACATGATCCGGCTCCAGTGCCACGGCGGCCTCCACCGAGGTGCGCCAGTCCGCCAGGGACTCCCCCGGCGTGCCGTAGATCAGGTCCAGAGAGACCTCCAGCCCCGCCTCACGGGCCCACCCGACGGCGGCCGGCACGTTCTCCGGACGATGGGTGCGTTCCAGCGTGGCCAGCACGTGCGGGACGGCGGACTGCATCCCGAAGGACACCCGGGTGAAGCCGCCCTCGGCCAGCTCCTGCAGGGACTCACGGGTCACCGAGTCCGGATTGGCCTCCGTGGTGATCTCCGCCCCCGGCTCGAAGCCCCACAGCTCCCGGGCCCGGCCCAGGATGGAGACCAGGTCTGAGGCCGGCAGCAGAGTGGGGGTTCCGCCGCCGAAGAAAACCGTGTGCAGGGTGCGGTCCGGCACGCCGGAGCCGGACAGGGCCTCAGCGGCGAAGTCCAGTTCACCCGTGACAGTGCCGGCGTAGGAGGTACGGGATGCACCCGGCCCCAGGTCCTCGGCGGTGTAGGTGTTGAAGTCGCAGTACCCGCAGCGCACCGTGCAGAAGGGCACGTGGACGTACAGGCTGAAGGTGCGGGCAGAACCGGACGCCTCGGCGTCCTTCACCTGCTGGACGGCGCTGGAAGGCAGCCGTCCGTGGGCAGGTGCGGGGTCGCCGTCGGGAAGGATGGCGGGCACAGGGGCGACCGGTTACTTCTTCGCGCCGGACTTCTCACCGCCGGCACCGTCCGAGGACAGTGCGGCGATGAACGCCTCCTGGGGGACCTCCACGCGGCCGACCATCTTCATGCGCTTCTTGCCCTCCTTCTGCTTCTCCAGCAGCTTGCGCTTGCGCGAGATGTCGCCGCCGTAGCACTTGGCCAGCACGTCCTTGCGGATGGCGCGGATGTTCTCACGGGCGATCACCCGGGAGCCGATGGCCGCCTGGATCGGCACCTCGAACTGCTGGCGCGGGATGAGCTCCTTGAGCTTGCCGGTCATCATCACACCGTAGGAGTAGGCGCTGTCCCGGTGGGTGATGGCACTGAAGGCGTCCACCGCCTCGCCCTGGAGCAGGATGTCCACCTTGACCAGGTCCGAAGCCTGCTCGCCGTCGGCCTTCCAGTCCAGGGAGGCATAGCCCTTGGTACGTGACTTGAGCTGGTCGAAGAAGTCGAAGACGATCTCGGCCAGCGGGATCCAGTAGCGGATCTCCACGCGCTCCTCGGAGAGGTAGTCCATGCCGCGCATCTGACCGCGCTTGGACTGGCACAGCTCCATCACCGCACCGATGAACTCCGCCGGGACGATCACGGTGGCCGAGGCCATGGGCTCGCGGATCTCGTGGATCTTGCCCTCCGGGAACTCCGAGGGGTTGGTCACCGTCACCACGGAGCGGTCCTCGGTGGTGACCTCGTAGACCACGTTCGGTGCGGTGGAGATCAGGTCCAGGTTGAACTCGCGCTCCAGGCGCTCCCGGACGATCTCCAGGTGCAGCAGCCCCAGGAAGCCCACGCGGAAGCCGAAGCCCAGGGCCACGGAGGTCTCGGGCTCATAGATCAGGGCGGCGTCGTTGAGCTTGAGCTTGTCCAGGGCGTCCCGCAACACCGGGTAGTCCGAACCGTCGATCGGGTACAGGCCGGAGAACACCATGGGCTTGGGATCCTCGTAGCCGCCGATGTTCTCCGAGGCCGGCTTGGCGAAGTTGGTGACGGTGTCGCCGACCTTGGACTGGCGCACGTCCTTCACGCCGGTGATCAGGTATCCCACCTCGCCCACGGACAGGCCCTGGCTCGGCACCGGCTCCGGGGCGGACACGCCGATCTCCAGCAGCTCGTGGGTGGCCCCGGTGGACATCATCACGATCTTCTCGCGCGGGTGCAGCTTGCCGTCCACCACGCGGACATAGGTGACCACACCGCGGTAGGTGTCGTACACCGAGTCGAAGATCATCGCCCGCGCTGGGGCGGAGGCGTCGCCCTGGGGTGCGGGGATGGTGGCGACCACCTTGTCCAGCAGCTCTTCCACGCCCACACCGGTCTTGCCGGAGACGCGCAGCACCTCCTCCGGCTCACACCCGATCAGTCCGGCGATCTCCTTGGCGTACCGGTCCGGATCGGCCGCGGGCAGGTCGATCTTGTTCAGCACCGGGATGATGGCCAGGTCGTTCTCCATGGCCAGGTACAGGTTGGCCAGGGTCTGGGCCTCGATCCCCTGCGCGGCGTCCACCAGGAGAATGGCGCCCTCGCACGCGGCGAGCGAGCGGGAGACCTCATAGGTGAAGTCCACGTGCCCGGGGGTGTCGATCATGTTCAGCGCGTAGGCGGTCCCGTCCACCTCCCAAGGCATGCGCACGGCCTGGGACTTGATGGTGATGCCGCGCTCGCGCTCGATGTCCATGCGGTCCAGGTACTGGGCCTTCATGTCGCGCGGCTGGACCACGCCGGTGGACTGGAGCATCCGGTCGGCCAGGGTCGACTTGCCGTGATCGATGTGCGCGATGATGCAGAAGTTGCGGATCACCGCAGGATCGGTGGCAGAGGGCACCGGGGCGTTGCGCGCCATGGGCGACACAGGCATCTTCCTTCGGGTGGAGCGGAGAGGGACTGACTGCCCATTCTTCCATGCTTCAGCCCGGCCGCTATCTTGGACACCATGGCGTGGAATCTCAATCGCATCCTGTCCGTGGGCCGTCAGGTCTACCGCGTGGTCCAGCAGGTCCAGCGGTCTCAGCAGCAGCGTGGCGGCGCCGGCTCGCCGGATCACGCGGGCCGCGGCGCCTCCCCGCGTCCGCCCCGAGGCACCGGGTTCCCGACGACGCCCGGAGACCTCGGCGGCCATGCCGGCCGATCCGGTGGTCCAGCTGGACAGGGGGCCGGCGTGGGCCCCGAGGGACAGGTGCTGGACTACCCCGGCGACTTCCACGGATCCGCGCACGTGGAGTATGCGCCGGTGGCCGGACGCGAGGCGGGTCCGGGCGAGGTGGTGTGGACCTGGGTCCCGTTCGAGGAGCTGGACGGCCGTGGCAAGGACCGGCCAGTGCTGATCGTGGGGCGCCAGGACGGCTATCTGCTCGGCGCCCAGCTGACCACGCGGGACCGCAACAACGCCGTCTCCCGCGATCGGGACTACCTGGACATCGGCTCCGGCCCCTGGGACTCCAAGGGTCGGCCCTCCGAGGTGAAGCTGGACCGCATCCTGCTGGTCAACCCGCGTGACGTGCGCCGTGAGGGCGGCGTCCTCTCGGAGCAGATCTTCGGGCGAGTGGCCGAGGCGCTGCGTCAGAACCAGGGTTGGTCCTGAGGACACGGCACGAGCACGGACGGCACCGGCGGGCCGCGACCGTCTGCTCTGGTGATCATGCTAAGATCTATCGCTGTGTGTCCGCGCAGGTCGACGGGCACTCTTGGATCGGCTCCCATGGCATCCCCACGCCGCTCAGTCGCCGATGACCGAGAAACTCCCTCACCGACCACGTCAACTGACAACCAGAAGGACCGAACTTGGCCAACATCAAGTCCCAGAAGAAGCGCATTCTCACCAACGAGAAGGCGCGCCAGCGCAACGTCGCCGTGAAGTCCGAGCTCAAGACGCTCATCCGCGCCGTGGACAAGGCCGTTGCCGCCGGTGACCAGGAGGCCGCCACCAAGGCAGTGGCCTCCGCCAGCCGCAAGCTGGACAAGGCCGTGAGCAAGGGCGTCATCCACAAGAACCAGGCCGCCAACCGCAAGTCCGGCATCGCCAAGCGCGTGCTGGGCCTGGGCTCCCAGGGCTGACACCCGCAGCACAGACGTTTCAGCGAAGCCCCCGACCGTTCTGGTCGGGGGCTTCGCTGTGTCCTGAGAGGCTTGCGTGAGCCGTCAGCGGCGGGCGGTGAGGGCGATCCGGGTGACGGCCCGCTCCACGGAGTACTCGGCGTCCTTGGACAGCCCCTTGGCCTCGGCGTCGGCCTGGGCGATCCACTCGATGGCGGCCGCGATGCTGGCCGGGTTCCAGAATCGGGCGCTCTCCTGCACCTGGCGTGCCTGCCACGGAGCCACCCCCAGCACGGAGGCGATCTGGCCCTGTCCGATCCTGGCATCCACGATCCGGGCGATCTGACGGGCCTTCATGGCCAGGGCCCCGGTCAAGGCCGGCGCCGAGACGCCCGTGGCCAGGGCATGACGCAGCAGTGCGGTGGCCGGTCCTGGTCGGCCGGCCAGAGCCGCATCGGCCACCTTGAAGGCGGTGGCCTCCACCCGTCCTCCGTAGTACCGATCCACGACCTCCACGGTCACGGCACCCTCCGTGTCCGAGAGGAGTTGACGGATCGCCGCCGCCAGATCGGTCAGCGAGGAGCTGTTGGCGTCGATCAGTGCCCGCACGGCCTCCGGGTCGATGGATCGACGCACCGAACGGAACTCCTGGGCCACGAACTCGGACTTCTCCGCTTCGGACTTGATCGGCTGGCACTCCACGAGCACTCCGGCCTGGGTCACCGCGTCCAGGAGCTTCTTGCCGCGATTGCCACCCGTGTGACGCAGCATCAGGGTGACGTCCTCTGCCGGAGCGCTGAGATAGTCCAGGCAGTCGGCCAAGAAGGCCTCGTTCATCTCCTGAAGCCCCTCGGCCACGATGATCTTGGCCTCACCGAACAGCGAGGGGCTGGCCAGGATGGACAGCTGACCTGCCTGGTAGTCGGCGGCGGCGATCCGGTGGGTCTCCAGTCCGGGATCTGCCTCCCGGAGCTGAGCTCGGACCCGGTCCGTCACCCGGGTGGCGATGAAGTCCTCCGGCCCCTTGAGCAGCATCAGCGGAGCGCGTCCGACGGTGCGCCAGTCCGCGCCAGAGGTCTTGGTGCGGCGGGAACGACTCGGTGCGGGCATGGCTGACATCCTATCGGCTGGCCGGTGCCGAGCGGCGTGGTCGGACGGTCGGCTCCAGGATCCCGTCCCGGACCGAGAACACGAAGGTGCCGTGGTGATCGGTCCGCACCACGGGACCGTAGCGGGACAGCGCCCCGGTGATCTGCGAGTGCGGGTGGCCGTAGTCGTTGTCGGCTCCCACCGAGATCACGCTGGCGAGCGGATTCACGGTCTCGGCGATGTCGAGCCCGCCGTTGCGTGCCCCATGATGGCTGGCCTTGAGCACATCGACTGACTCGGGCAGGCCTCCGGCCCTGACCAGGTTCGCTGCCGCCTGCTCCTCCAGGTCCCCGGTGAGCAGCACGGTGAAACGTCCCTGTGGCGCCGTGAGCACCGCGTGGAGCACGACGGACGCGTCGTTCTCCGACCGGGCGGCGTGGTCGGCGGCAAGCACCGTCCAGTCCACAGCCCAGCCCTGCTGCCCGTGGTGGCCCTGCTCCCCCGCTGGCACCAGCTCGGCCTCGGCCGGCGCCTGACGGGAGACGGTGTCCTCGCCGTCGGTGCTGACCGGACGCTGTGAGGTGGAGTAGATGGTCCGCGCAGGAGGGCAGCAGTCCAGGACAGCAACCGTCCCACCGACATGGTCCTGATGCAGATGGGTCAGCACCAGCAGGTCCACCTGTCCCACGTCCAGCTCGTCCAGGCACGCCGATGCCGGGCCGGGTTCGGGTCCGGTGTCGACCACCACGGCCGAGCGTGCGCCAGAGCGCAGGACCAGCATGTCTCCCTGACCGACGTCACACACCGCCAGCGCCCAGTCGGCCGGGACCGCTCCCACAGGAGGCGGCACCAGGATCGCGGCCTGGCTGCCGATGCCCGCGGCGATCACCGCCCAGCAGGCCCGCGTGGCCCAGAGGACTCGGCGAGGTTCCGGAGTCCTGCGGCCCCGACCGGTGCGACGGACCCGTGCCGGACGGACCCTCTCCCACCGCAGGAGCAGCCAGAGCAGTGCGAGGCTGGACAGGAGGTGCACGCCGATGAGCGCCCCGCCCACCAACCCCTCCGGCCAGGGATGCAACGCGCCCGGCCAGGCGGAGACCGTGGTGGCGATCCAGCCGATCCCTGCCGCCGGCCAGGCCACCCACCACAGGATGAGTTCCGCCACGCCGGGCAACAGCGGCACCAGGGCTGCCGCCACGGTTCCGGGAACCGTGACGAACGGGACCAGAGGCGCCGCCAGGAGATTCGCCGGGACGGCGTAGGCACTGATGCTGCCGGACAGGCCCAGGAGCACCGGCTGGCAGGCGATCTGCGCGCACACCGTGACGGCCAGGGCCGCACTGAGGACTCCAGCCACCGGTCCGGGAAGCCACCTGGAGAGCACTGCGGTGAGCCACTGTTCGACAGGCCGAGCGCCCAGGACGATCCCCGCGGTGGCGCAGACGGAGAGCTGGAAGGCCGCCTCGGTGGCGAGGCCAGGCTGCCAGCACAGCAGCACGCAGACCGCCACGCACAGCAGAGGCAGCGCCTGGCGACCTCGCCCGAAGAACAGGGCGGCAGCCCCGATGCCGCCCATCACCGCGGCGCGTATCACGGACGGTTCCAGACCCACCACGATCACGAACATGACCAAGGTGCCCAACACCGCGGCCAGCACTACAGGTCGACGGACACGGAGAGTGCGCAGCGCCATGGTGACGGCCCCGGCCAGAAGTGTGCAGTTCGCGCCACTGACGGCAGAGAGGTGAGACAGGCCAGAGTCCTTCATCGCCGTGTCCAACTCAGGGCTCTGCACGGAACGGTCCCCCAGGATCAGGCCAGGCAGAAGTTCCGGGGCCCTCGCCACGGTCCCGGCCGCAGCCTGCCGCAGGCCCTCACGCAGGTGATCACGTCCGGTCTGTCCGTGCGCATCGGAACGCCCTGGGCCGCACCGCCCGGTGTCAGGAACGGTGCGCACTCGGGCGAAGACAGTGGCGCCCGCCCCCTCCAGGTCTGCCGTGAAGCAGAGGCGATCACCTGGTGCCACCGAGGACCAGCTGACGTCCCCGGCCGCCTGGACCTGGGTTTCCCGCGGGGCGGCGGCCCCCGGATGACCGAATGACTCCACCTCCGCTGGAACGTACCAGCGGTCTGCGAACCGTCCTGGTGCATACACGGCGGGGCCAGCTGCCAGCCCCTCCACGAGCACCGTGGCCTCCGCTGTCACAGACTGTTCCCACCCCAGGGCCCTGGACTCCTCCCGGTGGGCGATCGCCTGGACGCTCACGATGGACCCGATCCACAGGGCCACGGACATCATCGCCAGCACGGTCTGCAGGCCAGTCCACAGATGGCGCTCACGGTGACGGACCACCAGGACCGCCGCCGTGCACAGACCAGCTGCCAGCATCAGCACCAGCGGCAGCTGCCGCACGGCCCCCCAGGGTGCCACCGGGACCCACAGGGCACAGGCCAGGGTCAGGAGGACCGAGGGCACCAGTCGCACGTCCACGGGCAGAGGTGGCCGGCCCGTGGCGGCTGGTCCATCTGCCGCGCTCACGGCGGCCCCAGGGTGAGTGGGCGCTGGTGCTGGTGCTCTGGTCTCACCAGGAGACCAGCCCGTCCAGCCGCTCGAGCATCGCCGGGCCGATTCCGGACACGGCGTCCAGATCGTCGAAGGATCCGAAGGGTCCGACCTGCTCTCGATGGTCGATGATCCGCTGGGCCAATGCTGGGCCGATCCCCGGGAGGCTCTCCAGGGCGGTGGCATCCGCGCGATTCACGTTCACCGTGGCCGCGCCGGCCCCGCCTGCTCCCGCAGCAGCCCCGGATGGGACGGTCCCCGGGGGTGACGTCGCTGCGTCATCCGAGCCGGGAACGAGGATCTGCGCGCCGTCTGTCAACGGTGCGGCCAGGTTCACCAGGTCCAGGCGTGCCTCGTCCGTGGGTCCGCCGGCCGCCTGCACCGCATCCACCACCCGCGAGGAGGCCGGAAGACGGACGATGCCCGGTGTGCGCACCTGTCCTGCCACGTGGACGATCGCCTCATCGTCCGATTGCGCCTGCTCACTGGACCCGTCCGCGGTCGGTGAACCCCGTTGCACTGACGATTCCGCGGATGCCGCCCCCGCGGAGAGCGGCACCGAGGCCGGGACGGTCTCGGAGTCGGAGATGCCGGGAGTGGTCAGCCAGGAGACGGTCCACCACACGACGGCGACCACAGCGATCATCAGAACTGCGGGGATGAGGATCCGCGAACGCCACAGGGGTGCAGGTGGCGGGGCCTCCTCCCACTCGACATCCGTCAGTTCCTCACCACTGCCCTTGGGGTCGACGGTTGCGTCGATGGCTTCGGTGATGTCAGAGCGGTGCAGTCCTTCACGATGGCGGGGCATGCCTCCAGACTGGCTCTCAGGATCCCTGGATGCGGTGAATGCTCCCGGTTCTGTGGACCGGCGACCTCGGTGGCTCAGCTGTGCAGGAGTCAGCGCCGCCAGAACATCAGGTGGGTGACACCACGGGGCGAGGCCGTCGACTCGATGTGGAAGCGCTGGTCCAGCCCCTCCAGTCCCTCCCACAGCCGAACGCCGCGGCCCAGCAGGACCGGCACCACCACGAGGTGCATCTGATCGATCAGGTCAGCCGCCAGGAACTCGCGGACCGTGGAGACACCCCCACCGATCCGGATGTCTCGGCCACCGGCCAGGGCGCGAGCGGCGGCCAGCGCCTGCACGGGGGCGGCATCCACGAAGTGGAAGCTGGTTCCCCCATCCATCCGCAGCGTGGGCCGAGGGTGGTGGGTCAGGACGACGGCAGGGGTGTGGAACGGAGGGTCCGCACCCCACCAGCCTCGCCAGTCCGTGTCCTCCCAGGGACCCCTCTGCGGCCCGAACTTGTTCCGGCCCATGATCTCCGCACCGATGCCATCCGCCCACCGAGCTGCAAACGCGTCGTCGACACCGGTGGTGGGTGTCGACGCACCATGCAGTCCCATCGCCGCGAAGGTGGCTGTCGGCAGGGCCCACTGAAGCAGACGGTGTCCGGCGTGTCCGAACGGTGCGTCCAGAGTCTGTCCCTCTCCGGTGCCGAAGCCGTCCAGAGAGATCGAGAAGTTGTGCACCCGCACCCGCGACGGCGGAGCTGCAGGGGCCGTCACGGAGGTACGACCACCGGGGGATGGTGTCATGGTGCGACGCTATGCCTGTGCGGGTGACTGCGGGAACAGCTCATCCCCCGTGGATCCTCCCGCTCTGGTGGGGTGACGGGAGACGGGTCAGTGCAGCAGGCCCAGGGCTGCCTCGTCCACCGGGTTGACGGTGATGCCCAGCGCGCCCAGGCCCAGGTGAGCCGCCAGGACGGCGGGCAGCGTGATGACCGGCACCGGGGTGGCTGATTCGGGCTGGACTCGAGCGGCCAGCTCGTGGGCGGCAGAGTCGTTGCCGAATCCGTGGACGGCGATCCGCACCGGCCGGCCCTGGGAGGACTCCTGGGCCAGTTCGACCATGCGATCCACGGCCTTGGCTGTGGTGCGGGGACGGTCGACCAGGGAGACCACGCCGTCCGCCAGTGTCAGCACCGGCTTGACCTGCAACAGGCTGCCGAGCAGCCCGGCCACCGTGCCGATCCTGCCGCCGCGCCGCAGCTGCTCCAGGTTCGGGACGGTGAAGAACACCCGGGAGTCCGCTGCGGCTCGCTGCGCACCGTCGGCGATCTCCTCGATCGGCTCATGGAACCCCGCGCGGATCAGGGCGTCCAGCACCACGGTGCCCTGGCAGAACCCGGTGGTCTCGGTGTCCACCACGGTCACCGGGATCAGCGCCTCACGCGCGGCGATCCGTGCGGCGTCGGCCGTGCCGGAGAGCTTGCCGGAGAGGTGGATGGAGATGATGCGCGCGAAGCCGGCCTCGGCGACCTCCTGGTAGACCCCGGAGAATACGCCCGGGGCCGGTCGAGAGGTGCGCACGGTGGTGCCGGCGGCCAGAGCCAGAGGCAGGTCGCGGTCCAGTTCGGCGGTGCCCTCGCTGTGGATCTGGTCCCCGATCATCACGGGCATGGGCACCTGGCGCAGTCCGGCCGCCAGAGGGTGCTCCAACACTACGCGCGGCAGCGCCGCTGAGGAGTCCGTGACCACCGCGGTCCGATCCCGACGACGCGGTCGGCGCGGACTGTACTTGGCGCGGCCGGAGGGACCGCCGCGCCGGCGACGCAGCCGTTGGAGCAGGTCGTCGTGCCACTGGACGATCTCGGCCATCCTGCTCCTCTCCTCTGCGTCGGGTGGATCTGCTGGGCGAGCCGAGACACCTCGGCCCGCCCGCAGGATCAGATGACGATGTTGACCAGCTTGGGCTCCTTGACGATCACCTTACGGATCGGGGCATCGCCGATCGAGCGCTGCACCGCCTCCGAGGCCAGCGCCATCGACTCCAGCTCCTCGGCGGAGATGTCCAGTGCGACCTCCAGACGGTCCTTGACCTTGCCCTTGACCTGGACCACGGCCACCGTGGTGTCCTGCACCAGCAGTGACTCGTCCACGGTGGGCCAGCCCGCACGGGCCACGGACGGCTCATGACCCAGCAGAGCCCACATGTCCTCAGCGGTGTACGGGGCGAACAGGCTCAGCAGGATGGCCACGGCCTCGGTGGCCTCCCGCACGGCGGGATCGGCCGCCCCGGCGCCGGAGTCGATGGTCTTGCGCGTGGCGTTGACCAGCTCCATCGTGCGGGCGACCACCACATTGAACTTGCGCTCGTCCAGCAGCCCGGCCGCGTCCTGCACCGTGCGGTGGGTGACCTGACGCAGGGAGCGATCGCCGCCGTCGGGAGCCGTGCCGGCCGGGGCACCGCCCAGGCTGACGTCCTGGGCGAGTCTCCACGCGCGGGCCAGGAACTTGGCCGAGCCGGACGGGGAGACGTCCGCCCAGTCCACGTCGTCCTCGGGTGGGGAGGCGAAGACCATGGTCAGGCGCACGGCATCCACACCGAACCGGTCCAGCTGCTCGCCCAGGTCCACGCCGTTGCCCAGCGACTTGGACATGGCCTTGCCCCCGTTGAGCACCTGGCCCTGGTTCAGCAGGGCCTTGAAGGGCTCGGTGAAGCCGATCAGGCCCATGTCGTACATCGCCTTGGTGAAGAACCGGGAGTAGAGCAGGTGCAGGATCGCGTGCTCCACACCGCCCACGTACTGGTCCACCGGCAGCCACCGATCCACGGACGCACGGTCGAAGACCTGGGTGGAGTCGTTCGGGGAGATGTAGCGCATGTAGTACCAGGAGGAGTCCACGAAGGTGTCCATGGTGTCCGTGTCCCGCTGCGCCGCGCCACCGCAGGACGGGCAGTCGGTGTTCACCCAGGACTCGATGCTGGCCAGCGGGGACTGCCCCTTGGGCGCCAGCTGCTCGCCGGAGACGTCCGAGGGCAGCAGCACCGGCAGCTGGTCCTGCGGGACGGGCACCTCACCGCAGTCTGGGCAGTGGATGATCGGGATGGGCGCACCCCAGAAGCGCTGGCGGGAGAGCAGCCAGTCGCGCAGACGGTAGTTCACGGTGCCCTCACCGGTGCCCCGCTCCTCGATGATCTCGATGGCCCGGGCCAGTGCGGCGGTCTTGTCCAGTCCGTCCAGTTCGCCGGAGTTCACCAAAGTGCCCTCGCCGGTGGTGGCCACACCGGAGACCGCCGGGTCCTCCTCCCCCGTGTCCACGACCATGCGCACGGGCAGGTCCATGGCGCGGGCGAAGTCCAGGTCACGCTGATCGTGTGCAGGCACGGACATGATGGCACCGGTGCCGTAGTCGGCCAGGACGTAGTCCGAGGCCCAGATCGGCAGGCGCTCCCCGTTCAGGGGGTTCAGGGCGTAGCGGCCCAGGAACACGCCGGACTTGGTGCGGTCGGTGGCCTGACGCTCGATCTCCGAGACGTGGGTGAGCTCCTCGCGGTAGCGCTCCAGCTCAGCCCGGTGCTCCTCGGTCACCAGGTCCAGGGCCAGGTCGGCGTCCGCGGCGACCACCATGAACGTGGCCCCGTAGAGGGTGTCCGGGCGGGTGGTGAACACGGTGATCGGCTCGACCGGGGCAGCACCGTCGGCACCCTCGACAGCCTCCACCTCGAAGCGCACGTGGGCGCCCTCGGACCGGCCGATCCAGTTGCGCTGCATGGCCAGCACGCGCTCGGGCCAGTGTCCCTCCAGCTCGGCCATGTCCTCCAGGAGGCGATCGGCGTACTGGGTGATGCGGAAGTACCACTGGTTCAGCGACTTCTTGGTCACCGCGGTCCCGCACCGCTCGCAGGCCCCGTTCACCACCTGTTCGTTGGCCAGCACGGTCTGGTCCTGGGGGCACCAGTTGACCGGGGAGTCCTTGCGGTAGGCCAGCCCGTTCCGGTGGAACTGCTGGAACAGCCACTGCGTCCACCGGTAGTACTCCGGGTCCGAGGTGTGCAGCTCGCGCGACCAGTCCGCGGAGATGCCGTACCGCTGGAAGGAGCCCTTCTGGGTCTCGATGTTCGCGTAGGTCCACTCGGCCGGGTGCGCGTTGCGCTTGATGGCGGCATTCTCGGCGGGCAGACCGAAGGAGTCCCAACCGATGGGGTGCAGAACGTCATAGCCGCGCTGGATCCAGTACCGGGCCACCACATCGCCCATGGCGAAGGCCTCGGCGTGCCCCATGTGCAGATCGCCCGAGGGATACGGGAACATGTCCAGGACGTACTTGCGCTCGCGCGAGCCGTCATCGGCAGGGGTGAAGGTGCCGGCCTGCTCCCAGTACCCGCCCCAGCGCTCCTCTAGGGCCCGGAACGAGTACTCCTGGGGCCCGGTGGTCTCTGGGGTGCTCTGCGCTGGCTGGTTCACGCTGGTCCTGTCATCTGGTGGGCGGGTGCAGGGAAACTTCCCGACGACGGCGCGTCCCGTAGGGCAACAACAGGCGCCTGCCGCTGAGGGCGGGCAGGCGCCGGGGGCGCACCGGTGTGCCAGTCCATTCTACTCCGTGCCTCAGTGCAGGCAGAGCGGGGCGACGGACCCCTCCATCACGTCGGCGACGCGGGCGCGTGCGGCGGCGTCCAGTCCGCGCAGGGGCAGCGGGAGGCAGGAGCGTTCCGCCACGCCGAGCTGTTCGGCGATCGCGGCCACCACGCGCAGACTGCCGTGCTCGGCGAACAGATCCCAGAGCGGCTGCAGCCGGGCGGAGAGCTCCTGAGCCTCCTCCGGGCGGCCCTGCTGCGCGGCGCGGGTGATCGCCACAGCCAGTTCGGGCAGGGTGCCGCCGATCACCGAGTACCAGGAGTCACAGCCGGCGAGCAGGCCACGGGCGGCATGCGCGTCTCCGGAGACCCCGAGACCGATGTGCTCCGGCACCGCGTCACGCAGCCCTGAGACATGCTCTCGCGCCTCGTCCGGGTCCGGGGGCACTCCGGGGATCTTGATCGAGGCGATGCCGGGCAGCTGTGCGATCCGCCCGTACAGCTCCGGGGTGAAGGTGACGTGCGTGGTCCCCGGGTTGTCGTAGACGATCACCGGCACGGAGGAGGACGCGGTGACCGCCGCGAAGAGGTCGACCACATCGTCGTCCGTCAGGGGCTGATAGCTCATCGGGGCCAGCAGCAGCGCGGCGGCGCCTGCGGCCTGGGCGTCCTCGGCATGGGCGAGCACATCGGAGGTGCGCAGGGCCCCGATCCCCACGAACACCGGTGTCTGTCCTGCATGCTCCACGGCCAGCCGCGCCACGGCCGCTCGTTCGTCCCGGTGGAGGTAGGCGTAGGAGCCGGTGGACCCCAGCGCGGTGATCGAGTCGACCCCGGCGGCAGCGCAGCGTTCCACCAGGTGCACGAAGGATCGCTCGTCCACCCGGTCCTGACGCAGCGGGGTCAGCGGGAAGGCACTGAGTCCGGTGAACAGGGGCGGGACCACGCGCGGTTCAGCCACGGGAGGCACCCGGACCGTCCTGCACCCAGTCCATGGACTTGGCCACGGCACGGTCCCAGTGCTCGAGCAGGTCATCCCGCCGGGCGGCGTCCATGCCCGGCTCCCAGCGACGGTCCTCCTGCCAGAGTCCGGCCAGCTCATCCAGTCCGGACCACAGACCGGCGGACAGGCCGGCGGCGTGGGCTGCCCCTGCGGCCGTGGTCTCGGTCTGGAGGGGACGGACCACGGGAACACCGAGGATGTCGGCCTGGAACTGCATCAGGTCATCGTTCACCGTCATCCCGCCGTCCACGCGCAGCTCCTCGGGACGCTGCCCGGTGTCGGCCACCACGGCCTCGAGCACGTCCCTGGTCTGATAGGCCGTGGCCTCCACCGCCGCCCGGGCCAGGTGGCCTGCGGTGGCGTAGCCGGTGAGCCCGGCGATCAGCCCACGGGCGTCCGGTCGCCAGTGCGGGGCGTACAGACCGGAGAAGGCGGGCACGAAGTAGACCCCACCGTTGTCCTCCACGGACCCGGCCAGAGCCTCGACCTCCTCCGAGGTGCGGATCAGCCCCAGGTTGTCCCGCAGCCACTGCACCAGAGACCCGGCCACCGCTACGGAGCCCTCCAGCGCATAGTGGGCCGGCTGGTCCTCCACCTGATACGCGACCGTGGTGACCAGACCGTGGGAGGAGGTCTCCGTCGTCGTGCCGGTGTTCTGCAGCAGGAAGCACCCGGTGCCGTACGTGTTCTTCACGTCCCCGGGGCTGAACGCGGCCTGACCGAAGGTGGCCGCCTGCTGGTCGCCCAGGATGCCGCAGACGGGGATGCCGGCCAGGGACATCGGGCCGCTGATGGTGCCCAGCTCACCCACAGAGGGGTGGATGCGGGGCAGCATGGCGGCGGCCAGCTCCGGGTCGATCCCGAACACGGCGGCGAGGTCGCTGTCCCAGTCCAACGTGGTCAGGTCCATCAGCAGTGTGCGTGAGGCGTTGGTGACGTCGGTGGCGTGGACTCCTCCGTCCGGTCCACCGGTGAGGTTCCAGAGCAGCCAGGTGTCCATGGTCCCGGCGCGCAGTCTCCCGTTGGCGGCCAGCTCGGCGGCCTCCGGCACGTGCTCCAGGGTCCAGGCGATCTTGCCCGCGGCGAAATACGAGGCCAGCGGCAGGCCGGTCTTCTCCCGGACGGCGTCCTCGTGCCCGTCCGCTCGCAGGCGGTTCATCATGGAGTCCGTGCGGGTGTCCTGCCAGACGATCGCACGGTGCACGGGACGGCCGGTGTCCGCGTCCCACAGCACGGTGGTCTCGCGCTGGTTGGTGATCCCCACCGCGGCCACATCAGCCGGGCGCAGGCGGGCGCGCGTCAGAGCCAGGCCGGTCAGCTCACGGGTGTTCTCCCAGATCTCGGCGGGATCATGCTCCACCCAGCCTGGCCGAGGGAAGTGCTGACGGTGTTCGCGCTGGGCGGTGGCCACGACCTGGCCGTCCTGCCCCATCACCACGGCGCGGGTGGAGGTGGTGCCCTGGTCGATGCTGATCACGAAGGAACCGGTGCTGGCGCTCATGGAGTGAGCCTACCGAGACGCACACCACACCCACCTCCCGAACACGATCACGCCAACAGGGTTCTGCCGCGGCGTGTCTCGCCATGATCTGCGCACGTGATTCGGATGAGGCGGGTCCCTGGGTCGGGACGGCCTGGATAGGCTGGGCCGGTGCGCACCCCATCCCGTCCCGCCGCTCCCCTGCCGATCCGGCTGCGCGACCGCATCCTGGTCCCCCACGCTCCTCGCGACACCTCCCTGATCACAGGGCACCCGGCACGCACGCCCGAGCGGCTGATGGTGCAGGTCCCGGACCCGGTCTCCGGAGAGCCCACTCCCCTGGCCGTCTGGCACTACACCCCGGAGTCGACTGCCGACCACCTCGCACCGTCGGCGCCGCTGGTGATGGTCCACGGCTTCCGCGGGGACCACCACGGCCTGGCGCTGATCGCCGACTGCCTGCCCGATCTCGAGCTCTACCTGCCCGAGCTCCCCGGCTTCGGCCACTCCCCTGCCTTCCCCCAGGCCGAGCATTCCGTGGAGAACTATGCGGCCGTCGTCGGGAAGGCCATGACTCAGCTGGGCGTGATTCCCGACGACGGCACGCACCGCCACGGGGCATCTCGCCCCACGCTGGTGGGGCATTCCTTCGGCTCGGTGGTGGCCTCGCACCTGGCCGCCCAGTCGCCGAGCCGGTGGGAGGGCCTGGCCCTGCTCAACCCGATCTGCGAACCGGCACTGCGCGCAGATGGCTCAGTCTTCGAACGGGTCCTGGCGCGGGTGGCCCAGGGCTACTACGAGGTCTCGGCCGCGGTGCCCGAACGGCTGGGCATGGCGCTGCTCGGCTCGCCGGTGGTCGTGTGGATCACCGGGACGGTGATGACCAAGACCCAGGACCGGCGCACACTGGCCTACCTGCATGATCAGCACCACCAGTACTTCTCCGCGTTCGACACCCGCCAGGTGCTGGTGGAGTCCTACCGTGCCTCCACGTCGGGGACGGTCCTGGACGTGGCCGATCAGCTGGAATTGCCGGTGCTGCTGGTGGCCGGAGCGCAGGACGAGCTGGGCTCCGTGGCCGGACAGGAGCACCTGGCCGAGCGGGTCGGTGAGGTCTCGCCGTCGGTACGGCTCGAGATGCTGAACGGCGTGGGTCACCTGGTGCACTACGAACGCGCGCCGCAGACCGCCCGGCTGCTGCAGGAGTTCGTGACCCGCTGACCCAGTGGATGAACAGCTGACTGGCGGTTCAGTCGCAGTCGTTGTGCAGGACGGGGATCTCCGCCGTGCCCACCGGGACGCCCTCCTCCAGCATCTCCACCGTGACGGTGTCTGCCGAGGTGTCCTCCGTGCAGGCCTGCGCTGCCGTGCCGGAGGTCAACTGGGCAGGCTCCTGTGCGCAGCCGGACAGCAGTGCCAGTCCCAATCCCGCAGCCATGGTGACGCCGGTGATCTGACGGATGCTCTGGGTGGTCATGGTCTCCCCCTGTGTGGTCCCTGTGGCCTCTGGGCCGCCGGATGGCCCGTCACCGATCCGGTCCGCAGAGGCTACGGCAGATCCGCCGGATCCACACGGACGCGCACCGGCTCATGCTCCCGCCGCGCACTGGCGGCCGACCGGGCCGCGCGCAACGCGCCCACCACCTGCTCGGCCCGCGCATAGGGGAAGAACAGCAGGGCACGGTGAGGGACGTCGTCGTAGGCCTCCGCCGTGCCGAGCACGCGCGGATCCTCCACCGGCACCGGTCCGATCCACGGCAGGGCATGCGCCCCTGCAGGCGCGCCCGGGCGCTGGGGCTGCACGGCCAGTGCCTCGTCCACCAGCGTCAGGAAGGCCTCCACGGCGCCGGCCGGCCCCGTGACCTCTGCCATCCGGGCGCCCGGCGGCAGGTGCAGCTGCCGCCGCTCCTCCAGCTGGCGGGAGGCGAAGCCTGCAGGATCCATCCGCACCAGGGCACCGACGACCTCCTGCTGCGAGGCCGTCACCACCACGGCTCCCCCGTCCTGCCGGGACCGTACCAGCGATGCCGCCGCGAACCAGTGGGCCAGCACCTGTTCCGGCACCCGCAGACCTTCACGCTGCAGCTGCGCGTCTCCATCCAGCAGCAGCGCCGCCGCATAGCCGCCTTCGGCCACCGGTTCCGCGCCCGTGGTCGCCACCACCAGCGCGGGACGATCTGTCACGGTGGACAGGATGTGGTCGCCCGAGGAGGACAGCACCGGAGTGTGGGGGAAGGCCCGGCCCAGCTCCTCCGCCGTCCGGTCCACGCCACGTGAACCAGCACGCAGCCGCTGCCCCCCGCACTCGGGACAGGCGAACCGACGCTCACGGCGTCCGCACCACCTGCAGGCCAGCTCACTGCGCGCGGCGGCATGACGGTCCGGGTAACCCAGCGGCCCGGCACAGGCCTGACACCGCGCCGGAGTGCCGCAGTCCTGGCACAGCACCGCCGGGATGAACCCGCTGCGGGCCACCTGCACCAGCACCGGACCGGGTTCCCCGTGACGCCCTTCCAGCGCCTCCCGGGCCGCACGCCAGGCCGCCTGAGGCAGACGTGCCCGCTGCAGGAACGGATCACGCTCGGACTCCCAGGAGTCCGCGGTGGAGACCACGCGCGGCGTCGCAGCGTGCAGGCCCGGACGGTCCACCGCCAGCTCCTGCAGCCAGCCGGACTCCACGAGCCGCTGGATCTCCGGAGTTCGAGCAGTGGAGGCGAACATCAGCGCGGCGCCGTCCAGCTCGGACCGCAGCAGGGCGACCTCCCGCGTGTGGGCATAGGGAGCTCGGGGTTCGGCCAGCAGCGAGTCTCCGTCGTTCCAGACCAGGATCAGCCCCAGGTCCTGCACCGGGGCCCAGATCGCCGACCGTGTCCCCACGGCGATCCGTCGTGAGCCGTGCAGCAGCTGCAGGAACGACCGGTAGCGCGGCGTCGGGCCGTCTTCAGCCGTGAGCCGGGCGTAGCCCTCTGGCCCCACCCGTTCGTCCAGCGCGCGGCACAGCCGGTCCAGATCCCGCTGATCAGGGACCACGACGACGGCCCCTCGCCCTGCGCTGACGGCGAGGGCTGCCGAGTCGGCCAGGATGACGGCGGCGTCCCAGGCGCCGTGCGCGCTGGGCAGGACCACGGCAGAACGAGGGTGTCCACCCTCAGCGACCGCCGTCCAGAAGGCCTCTGCCCCGGACAGTTCAGACCAGACCTGAGCCCGCTGGGATGCAGGCTCCGATGAGGTCTCCTCAGCCTCAGCACCCGAGGGTGTATCCGTGACCCCGGACTGGCCGGTCGCTTCCGGAACCACCTGTGCCACGCGCAGCTCCTTCTCGACCTTGGCCACCCGCGGGGGCAGGGCCAGGCGCAGGACGTCCGCGGTGGTCCCGGCATAGCGTCGCGCCGCTGCCCGGGCCAGGGCCAGCACCTCAGGAGCGAGCACCTGCTCGGCGGAGACCACCCGGCGCAGAGGCTGCAGCTTCGTCCCCGTGGACGGCTCTGCTGTGCGACGGATCAGCCACCCGGTCACGTCGCGGTGCCCGAACCGGACTTTGACCCGCACGCCCGGCTGAGCCTCGGCGTCCATCTCCCGGGGCACCAGGTAGTCGAACTCCCGGTCCAGGTGGGGCACCGGGCTGTCGAGCAGCACCTGGGCCACGGGATCGTCAGGCCATCCCCCCGCGACCTCCGGCAGGCCTCGGGGCCCTTCCTCCGGATCGGGCAGGATGAACAGCGCGTCGTCCGGCGGCGGCGCGGCGGTCACCAGCCGACGGCGTCGCGCAGAGCGTCCACGCGGTCGAGCCGCTCCCAGGTGAAGTCCGGATCGGTGCGGCCGAAGTGGCCGTGGGCCGCGGTCCGGGCGTAGATGGGACGCTTGAGGTCCAGCTGGTCGATGATCGCCAGCGGGCGGAGGTCGAAGACCTGGTTGACCGCTTCGATGATCTGCTCTTCCGGGACCTTGGCCGTGCCGAAGGTGTCCACATAGAGGCCGACCGGACGGGCCTTGCCGATCGCGTAGGCCACCTGGAACTCGGCGCGCTCGGCCAGGCCGCTGGCCACCACGTTCTTGGCCACCCACCGCATGGCGTAGGCCGCCGAACGGTCCACCTTGGAGGGGTCCTTGCCGGAGAAGGCGCCGCCGCCGTGGCGGGCCATGCCGCCGTAGGTGTCCACGATGATCTTGCGTCCGGTCAGTCCGGCGTCGCCCACAGGGCCGCCGATGACGAACTGGCCCCCGGGGTTGACGATCAGCTGGGTGTGGTCGTGCTTGAGTCCCGAGTCTCGCAGCACCGGTGCGATCACGTGGTCGGCGATGTCCTGGCGCAGCTGGTCCAGGCTGACGTCGTCGGTGTGCTGGGTGGAGACCACCACGGTCTCGACCGAGACGGGCAGGTGATGCTCGTCGTAGCCCACGGTGACCTGGGTCTTGCCGTCCGGGCGCAGGTAGGCCAGCCCGTTCTCGGACTGGCGCACGCGGGTCAGTCGCTCGGAGAGTCGGTGCGCCAGGTAGATGGGCGTGGGCATGAAGGCGGGGGTCTCGGAGGAGGCGTAGCCGAACATGATGCCCTGGTCGCCGGCGCCCTGACGGTCCAGGGGATCGCGGGAGCCGTTGCGCCACTCCCAGGAGTACTGCACGCCCTCGTTGATCTCCGGTGACTGCTGGCCGATCGAGATGGACACCCCGCACCGGGCGCCGTCGAAGCCGTTGGCCGAGGAGTCGTAGCCGATCCCCAGGATGGTCTGGCGCACGATCGTGGGGATCTCCACGTAGGCCGAGGTGGTGACCTCTCCGGCCACGTGCACCAGTCCGGTGGTGGTCAGGGTCTCCACTGCCACCATGGCGTCAGGGTCGGCGGCCAGGAGCGCGTCGAGGATGGAGTCGGAGATCTGGTCGCAGATCTTGTCCGGATGTCCGCTCGTGACGGACTCGGAGGTGAACAGGCGCAGTCCGCGTCCTCCCACTCCGGAGTAGGACTCGTACGGGCTCGGGGAGGTGTTCGCAGCGTCAGTCACCGGACCATCCTAGCCAGGCTGGACCTCACGGCCCATCAGGCCCGCGAGCTGCTCCACCACCACGGATGCCGCCTCGGCCTTGCTTCCCGCCGCCTGGACCGGTTCACGCCCGTCGGCGAAGAGCACGGTGACCTCCGTGGTGTCCTGACCGAACACCTGGTCCCGCCCGACCTGGTTGACCACCAGCGCCTCACACCCCTTGCGCTGCAGCTTGGCCGCGCCGTACTCGAGCACGGAGCCTGAGTCGTCCCCCGTCTCGGCGGCGAAGCCGACGATCACCGGCGGCACGTCCGCTCCCTCGGTTCGGCGGCACACCGTCTCGGCCAGGATGTCCGGGGTCCGTTCCAGGGTGATGACCGGGCTGGCTCCATCCTCGGTCTTCTTGATCTTGGCGTCGGTGTACTCGGCCGGCCGGAAGTCGGCCACAGCAGCAGCCATGATCAGTCCGTCGGCTCCGGCACAGTGGGCGAACACCGCCTCGCGCAGCTCCCCGGTGGACTCCACGCGGGTGACCTCCGCACCGCTCGGTGCCGGCACGTCCATGGCGGCCCCGATGAACCGCACCGACGCCCCGGCTGCCAGAGCGGCCTCAGCCAGGGCCACTCCCATCTTCCCGGAGGACCGGTTGCCCAGATAGCGCACCGGATCCAGTGCCTCCCGGGTGCCTCCGGCGGTCACGACGACGGTCCGGCCGGTGAGAGGGCCGGCGGCGGTCTTCGAGGGCGAGGGGGACGACAGCACTGATGCCCAGGACTCATGCCGGGCAGCGCTCTGGGGTGAGTCCTCGGATGCAGTCTGGGCTGACTGGCGCGAGGAACGAGGAGCGGTGGCGGCCCATCGTTGTGCCTCGGACCAGATCCGATCCATCTCCGGCAGGCGACCGGGGCCGGAGTCCCGTCCCGTGAGTCGGCCCGAGTCCGGGTCCATCACGTGCACACCGCGCTCGCGCAGCGTGGCCACATGGGCCTGGGTGGCCGGATGCAGCCACATCTCGGTGTGCATGGCCGGCGCCATCAGCACCGGGCAGGTGGCAGTCAGCAGGACGTTGCCCAGCAGGTCCGAGGCCAGGCCGGTCGCCGCTCGAGCCAGGGAGTCAGCGGTCGCCGGGGCCACCACCACCAGCTCGGCCTCTCGGCCCAGGCGCACGTGGTTGACCTGGTCCACAGCCTCGAAGGTGTCGGTGTGCACCGGCCTCCCCGAGAGCGCCTCCCAGGTGGCCTTCCCCACGAAGTTCAGTGCCGCTGGAGTGGGGACCACGTCCACGTGGTGTCCGGCCTCCTTCATCAGGCGCAGCAGCAGCGCTGACTTGTAGGCGGCGATTCCGCCGGTCACTCCCAGGACGATCCGCATCCGTGGCACTCCTGTCTGCTGCACTCCGGTGCAGTTCCGGAGCTCTGGGCCTGAAGACAGCTCCGGCCGGCGCCGTCAGGCACCGGCCGGAGCAGGGGGTCACTGCTGGTCTTCGTCACCCTCGGTGGGGGTGCCGTCCAGATCGCCGCCTTCGGCCTGCTCGGCTGCGGGGACGTCATCCGTGGCGGTGCCGGGGTCGGTGGTGGCGTCGGCCACCGGAGCGTCCGGCAGGAAGCCCTCATCGGAGAAGGCTGCGGAGTCGTCCTGGCCCTCCAGGCTGAAGTCGGCGAACTCGTCAGCGGCGGGCTCGGCCGGCTCGTCCACGGCCGGGGCGATCTCCAGCAGGTTCTCATCGACCTCGCGCAGGGCGATGGACAGCGGCTTCTCGTTGAGCTTGGTGTCCACCAGGGGGCCGACGTACTCGAAGAGGCCCTCGTGCAGCTGGGAGTAGTAGGCGTTGATCTGGCGGGCTCGCTTGGCGGCGAACAGCACCAGGGCGTACTTGGAGTCAACCTTGTCCAGCAGGGAGTCGATGGGCGGGTTGACGATGCCTTCGTACAGTTCGGTCACAGGGTCTCCACGGTCTGTCTAGGGGTCGCGCCACTCGGTGTGAGGGCGGAGTCTGATGGGCTGCTCAGGCAGCCGGTGCCGAGCTCAGCGACGCTCAGCGGGGTCCAGGCCCATGATGCGCACCAGCTCCTCAGCGGCGCGCTCCACGGTGTCATTGACCACCACAGCATCGAACTCCGGCTCGGCAGCGAGTTCCATTCTAGCTGTTTCCAGGCGACGCCGCTGTTCCTCAGGCGACTCCGTGCCGCGCCCGACCAAACGGTGGACCAGTTCGTCCCAACTCGGCGGGGCCAGGAAGACGAAGGTCGCCTCCGGGAGGGACTCGCGCACCTGGCGAGCTCCCTGGAGGTCGATCTCCAACAGAACACGCTGTCCCTGGTCCAACGCCTGCTGGACGGTGTCCCGCCGCGTTCCGTAGCGGTTTACACCGTGCACCACCGCCCACTCGAGCATCTGGTCCTGCTCGACCAGTTCGTCGAACCGCTCGGGACTGACGAAGAAGTAGTGCCGCCCGTCCTCCTCGCCTGGCCGAGCCGCCCGGGTGGTGGCGGAGACGGAGAGCCACACTTGAGGGAAGTGCTCGCGGATGAACTGCGAGACCGTCCCCTTGCCCACCGCAGTGGGTCCGGCCAGGACCGTGACCTGTGGACGGCCTGGAGAGCTGAGCTCCTCGCGAGTCCGGACCGGTCGAGGTCCGGGAATCGCGGGAGCATCGGGGCTGGATGAGGTCACAGGTCCTCCCGGACAGGCGCTGGTGGATCAGGTGCAGTGGGTCTGGCGGGCCTCCGCACCCGGCGAGCCCGTGCAGGGACCTGCCAGCCAGAGGTGGCCTACCGGCCAATATAGGCGATCAGCGCCTCGCGCTGGCGACGGCCCAGGCCTCCCAGGCGACGACTGCGGGACACCTGACAGGAGTCCATGATGCCGTTGGCACGCACCTCCCCCACTCCGTGGAGGGTCTGGAGCAGGTCGATGGTGCGCATCCTCGCGATCGCCGGGTCCTGGTCCGCCGCTGCGAACACCTCACGCAGTCCGATCTTCTCCTGCCGGAACTGCTCCTTCAGGTCGGCTCGTGCCGACCTGGCCTCCAGCGCCTTGGCGCGAGCGGCCGCACGCTCCTGGGGTGAAAGATCCTTCAATGCCATGCTGAACCACCTTGGGGTGTCGAGATCCAGTCGGGGTGGGGTTCTGGTTCCCACAATGACACCTGAGAATACAAGATCTGGGTTCAGACTATACAGCGACCTGGGCCTCTATGAATACAATGCACAGGCCTCATCCAAGGTGCAGTGAAATATGAAACTGATCGGTAACCGGGGCTCGATTCCAGGAAAGCCGACAGGTCATCCGGCCAGATCAGCCCGATTTCGACGAATCGCCTCGCGCAGGCTCTCGATCGTGGGTCCGGCCTGGAGGATGGCTCGGCTGGACGTCGCCACCACGTGCGGCCAGGCCTGCCCGAACCCGGTCTTCATGCCGTGGGCGGTGGCTCCCTGGGCGCCGAAGCCAGGGGCCAGCAACGCACCGCCCACGGTGGCCAGATCCAGGCCCAGCCGCGCAGCATCCTCAGCCACCGTGGCACCCACCACCAGTCCGACGGGGCCCAGGTGGTCCGGCCCGGCCTCAGCATTGTCCGCGGCAGCGGCCCTGGCGATGGACCGCGCCACCGACCCGTCGGCGCCGCCGACATGCTGGACCGAGGCTCCCTCTGGATTGGAGGTCAGTGCCAGGACGAACACGCCTCGGCCGTTCTGGACGGCCAGATCGATGGCCGGTCGCAACGACTCGTATCCCAGGTAGGGACTCAGGGTCACCGCGTCTGCGGCCAGAGGGGATCCGTCCGAGAGCCAGGCCTCGGCATATCCAGCCATGGTGGAGCCGATGTCACCGCGCTTGGCGTCAGCGATGGTGAGCACCTCGGCATCGCGCGCCTGGCCCAGGAGCCGTTCCAACGCGGCGATGCCCGACGATCCGTGACGCTCATACAGGGCGACCTGCGGCTTGATCGCGGCCACCCCCTCCGCTGCGGCCGCCTCCAGCGACCGCAGCGAGAAGGTCTCCAGGCCTTCAGCGGTGTCCGTCAGTCCCCACTCGGCCAGCAGTCCCGCATGGGGATCGATGCCCATGCACAGCGGACCGTGCTCCTGCATCGCGGCGGCCAGCCGCTGACCGAAGGGAACGCGGACCGGCGCCGGAACGCTCGCCTGCCGGACGTCGTCGGGCTGGTTCACTGTGCGGCCCCGGCGCGGGTGATGGCCTCCTGGAGGGCTCGGTCATGGTCCTGCAGGCTGGTCACCGACCATTCGTGCTCGCGCACCGCCTCGATGGCCTGGATCGCCGCGCCGAACTCGGCCAGCGTGGTGATCATCGGCACGCCGATGGAGGTGGCTGCGGCGCGGATTTCGTAGCCGTCCCCGCGGGAGTCACCGCCCGAGGGCGTGTTGAGCACCAGGGCGACCTCACCGGCGGTGAGCTGCTCCAGGATGGTGCCGGCCCCGGTCTCGTCGTCCGCGGCGGCGATCTTGTCCACCACGTCCGCCTGGATGCCGTTGCGGCGCAGCACCTCGGCGGTGCCGCCCGTGGAGACGATGGTGAAGCCCAGGTCCACCAGACGCTTGACGGGCATGACCACGCCGCGCTTGTCCCGGTTGGCCACCGAGACGAAGACCCGGCCCGAGGTGGGCAGGGGTCCGCCGGCAGCGGTCTGGGCCTTGGCGAAGGCGGTGTCGTAGAACCGGTCGATGCCCATCACCTCACCGGTGGAGCGCATCTCCGGGCCCAGTAGGGAGTCCACGACCCGACCCTCCGGCGTGCGGAAGCGGGTGAAGGGCAGCACGGCCTCCTTCACCGAGACCGGGGCGTCCAGTGGCAGGGTGGAGCCGTCATGGGTGGAGGGCAGCATGCCCTGGTCCTTGAGGTCAGCGATGCTGCTGCCGGTGCCGATCAGCGCCGCGGCCTTGGCCAGCTGCACGCCGGTGGCCTTGGAGACGAACGGCACGGTGCGGGAGGCGCGCGGGTTCGCCTCGATCACGTACAGCACGTCAGCGGCCAGGGCGAACTGGATGTTGATCAGTCCGCGCACGCCCACGCCCTCGGCGATGATCCGCGTGGCCTCACGCACCCGCTGCACGGTGTCCGGGCCCAGGGTGAGCGGGGGCAGCACGCAGGCGGAGTCGCCGGAGTGGATGCCGGCCTCCTCGATGTGCTCCATGATCCCGCCCATGTACAGGTCGGTGCCGTCGAAGAGCGCGTCCACGTCGATCTCCACGGCGTCCTCCAGGAAGCGGTCCACCAGCATGGGGTGCTCCGGGGTGATCTCGGTGGCGTGCTCCACATACCGGGACAGCGAGGGCTCGTCATAGACGATCTCCATGCCACGGCCGCCCAGCACGAAGGAGGGACGGACCAGGACCGGGTAGCCGATCGAGTCGGCCACGCGCTTGGCGTCCTCGAAGGAGACGGCTGTGCCGTTCTTCGGGGCCACCAGTCCCCCACGCTGCAGGACCTGATCGAACTCGCCGCGGTGCTCGGCCAGCTCGATCGCCTCCGGGGAGGTGCCCAGGATCGTCACTCCGGCATCCGCCAGCTGCTGGGCCAGCTTCAGCGGTGTCTGACCGCCCAGCTGGACGAACACGCCCATCACCCCGCCGGTGCGCTCCTCGGCGGCGATGATCTCCAGCACGTCCTCCAAGGTCAGCGGCTCGAAGTAGAGACGGTCGGAGATGTCATAGTCCGTGGAGACGGTCTCCGGGTTGCAGTTGACCATCACGGTCTCGTACCCGGCGTCGCGCAGGGCCATCGTGGCGTGCACGCAGGAGTAGTCGAACTCGATGCCCTGTCCGATCCGGTTCGGCCCCGACCCCAGGATGATCACCGAGGGCTTCTCATGCTCGGTGACCTCGTCCTCCAGGTCATAGGTGGAGTACCGGTACGGGGTGTAGGCCTCGAACTCGGCGGCACAGGTGTCCACGGTCTTGTACACCGGGCGCACCCCCAGCGCGTGCCGCACGCCGCGCACCACGGAGGGGTCCATGTGGCGCAGCAGGCCGATCTGAGCATCGGAGAACCCGTGCCGCTTGGCGTGACGCAGCACCTGCTCGGTCAGCTCCGGAGCCTGAGCGGTCTGCGCCGCCACCTCGTTGATCAGCACCAGCTGGTCCAGGAACCAGGGGTCGATGCCGGTGGCCTCGAACATCTCCTCGATGCTGGCCCCACCCATCAGGGCGCGCTGGACCTGGGAGAGGCGCTGCGTCGTCGGGATCCTGACCTGGTCCATCAGCTCAGCCAGCTCGGCCTGGTCCGGCACCGAGGAGAAGTCCAGTTCGGCGCCCTTCTGCTCCAGGGATCGCAGAGCCTTCTGCAGGGCCTCGGTGAAGTTGCGGCCGATGGCCATGGCCTCGCCCACCGACTTCATGGTGGTGGTCAGCGTGGGGTCGGCCGCCGGGAACTTCTCGAAGGCGAAGCGCGGGACCTTGACCACCACGTAGTCCAGCACCGGCTCGAAGGAGGCCGGGGTCTTCTGGGTGATGTCGTTGGGGATCTCGTCCAGGGTGTAGCCCACGGCCAGCTTGGTGGCGATCTTGGCGATGGCGAAGCCGGTGGCCTTGGAGGCCAGGGCCGAGGAGCGCGAGACGCGGGGATTCATCTCGATCACGATGATCCGGCCGTCCTCGGGATTCACCGCGAACTGGATGTTGCAGCCACCGGTGTCCACGCCGACCTCACGGATCACGGCGATGGAGATGTCCCGCATCTTCTGGAACTCGCGGTCGGTCAGGGTCATGGCCGGGGCCACCGTGATGGAGTCGCCGGTGTGCACGCCGACCGGGTCGAAGTTCTCGATGGAGCAGACCACCACGACGTTGTCGTTGCGGTCGCGCATCATCTCCAGCTCGTACTCCTTCCACCCCAGGATCGACTCCTCCAGGAGCACCTCCGAGGTGGGCGAGTACTGCAGGCCCGCTCCGGCGATCCGGCGCAGGTCGGCCTCGTCATAGGCCATGCCCGAGCCCAGCCCGCCCATGGTGAAGGAGGGGCGGACCACCATGGGGTAACCCAGCTTCTCGGCGGCGGCCAGGGCCTCATCCATGGTGTGGACGATCTCGGACTGCGCGGACTCGGCGCCGCAGCGCTCCACCACGCCCTTGAACAGCTCACGGTTCTCACCGAGCTCGATCGCCTCGATGTTGGCGCCGATCAGCTCCACGCCGTACTTCTCCAGCACCCCGTTCTTGTCCAGGGCGATGGCGGTGTTCAGCGCGGTCTGGCCGCCCAAGGTGGGCAGCACGGCGTCCGGACGCTCAGCGGCGATGATCTTCTCGACCACCTCCGGGGTGATGGGCTCGACGTACGTGGCATCGGCGAGCTCGGGATCGGTCATGATGGTGGCCGGGTTGGAGTTCACGAGCACCACGCGGATGCCCTCCTCCTTGAGCACCCGGATGGCCTGGGTGCCGGAGTAGTCGAACTCGGCGGCCTGTCCGATCACAATCGGACCGGAGCCGATGACCAGGACAGAGTTCAGATCAGTGCGCTTGGGCATCGTGGGTCAGGCTCCTTCGGAGGTGGTCTGGGCGGCGGCGGTGCCGGCGGCGGCCGAGCGCTGCTGCATGAGGGTGATGAACCGATCGAACAGACCGGCGGAGTCATGCGGTCCGGCCGCCGACTCGGGGTGGAACTGGACGGAGAAGGCGGGGCGGTCCAGCAGGCGCAGTCCCTCGACCACCTGGTCGTTCAGGGACCAGTGGGAGACCTCCACCCGGCCGAACCGCTCGTTCGGCGCGGTGACCACCTCACCCAGCGGCGCATCCACGGCGAACCCGTGGTTCTGGGAGGTGATCTCCACCCGTCCGGTGGCCTTGTCCATCACCGGCTGGTTGGGACCGCGGTGGCCGAACGGCAGCTTGTAGGTGCCGAAGCCCAGCGTCCGTCCGAAGATCTGGTTGCCGAAGCAGATCCCGAAGAAGGGCAGCCCGGCGTCCAGCACCTGGGTGAGCAGCTCCACCTGGGCGTCGGCTGTGGCCGGATCGCCAGGACCGTTGGAGAGGAACACGCCGTCCGGATCCAGCGCGGCGATGTCCTGGTAGCTGGCCGTGGCCGGCAGCACGTGCAGGCGCACCCCACGCTGGGCCAGGTGGCGGGGCGTGGCGGCCTTGATGCCCAGGTCGATCGCCGCGACCTCGAACAGCGGCTCGCTCTCCCATCCGTGGTCGGCGGGCTCCACCGTGTAGGGCTGCACCGTGGTGACCTCCTCGGCCAGGCGCGCCCCGGCCATGGAGGGCTGGCCCTGGACCTCGGCCACCAGTTCGGCGACCGGACGCTCGGCAGCCTCTCCGGAGAAGATCCCAGCCTTCATGGAGCCCTCGGAGCGCAGGTGACGGGTGATCGCCCGGGTGTCCACCCCCTGGATCCCGACGACGCCCTGGGCCTGCAGCTCCTCGTCCAGCGTGCGCTGGGCACGCCAGTTGGAGGCGCGGCGGGCCGCGTCACGCACCACGTAGCCGGCCACGAACATGGCCCGGGACTCCGGGTCTTCGTCATTCACCCCGGTGTTGCCGATGTGCGGGAAGGTCTGCACCACGATCTGGCGGGCGTAGGAGGGATCGGTCAGCGTCTCCTGATACCCGGTCATCCCGGTGGTGAAGACGGCCTCACCGAGGGTGGTGCCCACGGCGCCGTAGGACCGGCCACGGTGGACGGTGCCGTCCTCCAGGACGAGCAGAGCAGGCTGGGCGGCAGCGGATCCTGCAGCGGACGCGGCCGACGGGGAGTGGTTCTGGCTCATGGGTTCTTCTCTTCTCAACGGCGTGTCAGCGGCGAATCAACGGTCGGTGGTGTCAGTGGGATCAGGGGTGGCTGGAACGGCGGCGGTGGCCGTGCCGGTCAGTGACTGCAGGGCCTCCATCAGCGGGGCCCGGTCAGCCGCGGCCCGGGTGCGGAAGCCGGTGGAGACCTCGTCCGCTCCCAGCATCCAGGAGACCACGAGCAGTCCGTCGCGTTCCACGAACTTGCCCTGCATCCCTGACTCCAGACGCACATCCGTGAGGTCCGCAGCGGGAATGAACAGGTTCTCGGCTCCGCTGCGCAGCAGGGCCACGCCGTCCGGGTGGACCTCCAGGCGCGCGGTGGTGCGCAGACCCAGGCCATGCACGGCGATCCGGTCCAGCCAGTCACGACCGCGGACGGTGGAGACATACATCCCTTCGGCGCCGGCCAGCGGCTCGGCGTCCAAAACCCGCTGCGGGACCCCGGCGGGAGCGGCGAGATCCTGCTGACGTCGCTTGCGGTTGCGCCATCCCCAGGCGATCAGTGCGAAGATCAGGGCGGCGATCGCCGCCACAGTCAGCAAGGTCAGGGGGGAGGCTGCGGCGTTCTCGGTCACAGGCGGTCTGGTCCTTCGGTGCTCGGAGGGGATACGGGAGGCAGTCTGGTTCAGCGGTGCTGGCGCGGGGCGGACAGGGCACGGTCGCGCACCACGGGATGTCCCCCGTAGAACACGTCGGTGATCTGGCCCGGCAGCTCCATGCCGCGGTACGGGCTGTTGCGGGACTTGGTGGTGTGCGTCTCCGGATCCACCGTGCGGGTGATGTTGGGGTCGTAGAGGGCCAGGTGGGCCGGGGCACCTGCTGCCAGGCCGCCGTCGGGGTCCATCTGCCCCTGGGTCTCCAGGCGCGCGATGCGCGCCGGATTCACGCTCATCACCCGCGCCACGCCGGCCCAGTCCATCAGACCGGTGTCCACCAGGGCGTGCTGGACCACGGGCAGGGCGGTCTCCAGACCGGTCATGCCCATGGCGGCCACCGTCCACTCGCACTCCTTGGTCTCGGCGGTGTGCGGGGCGTGGTCGGTGCCGATGGTGTCGATGGTGCCGTCCGCCAGGCCTTCGCGCAGGGCCATGACGTCCGACTCACGGCGCAGCGGTGGGTTGACCTTGAACACCGGGTTGTAGGTGCGCACCAGCTCCTCAGTGAGCAGCAGGTGGTGCGGAGTGGCCTCGGCGGTCACCTCGATCCCGCGCTCCTTGGCCCACCGGATGATCTCCACCGAACCGGCCGTGGAGACGTGGCAGACGTGCAGCCGCGAGCCCACATGCTGGGCCAGCAGCACGTCGCGGGCGATGATCGCCTCCTCGGCCACGGCAGGCCAGCCGGCCAGACCGAGCATGGAGGAGAGCTCCCCCTCGTTCATCTGCGCACCGGCGGTCAACTTCGGCTCCTGGGCGTGCTGGGCGATGAAGCCGTCGAAGGCCTTGACGTACTCCAGTGCTCGGCGCATCAGCACGGGGTCTTGCACGCACATGCCGTCATCGGAGAACATCCGGACCTGGGCGCGGGACTGGGCCATGGCGCCGAGTTCGGCCAGCTGCTCGCCCGCCAGGCCCACGGTGACCGCACCCACCGGGTGGACATCACACCAGCCGGCCTCCTGGCCCAGCTGCCAGACCTGTTCCACCACGCCCGCGGTGTCTGCCACCGGCGTGGAGTTGGCCATGGCGTGCACGGAGGTGAAGCCGCCCATGGCCGCGGCGCGGGTGCCGGTCTCGACGGTCTCGGCGTCCTCCTTGCCGGGCTCACGCAGGTGGGTGTGCAGGTCCACCAGGCCCGGCAGCAGCACCCGGCCAGCGGCCTCGATGCGCACGGTGGCCTCGTCAGCGCGGTCCGCGGCGTCCGTCCCGACGGCGGCGATCACCTCGCCCTGGATCAGGACATCGGCGGTGGTCCCGTTCGGCATCGTGGCACCGAGGATCAGATGGGACGGTTCGGTGGCGGTCATACGGTGGCCTCCTGGGAGTCGGGGGCGCTGCCGGAGAGCAGCAGGTAGAGCACAGCCATGCGCACGGAGACGCCGTTGGTGACCTGCTCCAGTGCGGTGTTGCGCGGTGAGTCTGCCGCGGCGGAGGAGATCTCCAGTCCGCGGTTCATGGGGCCGGGGTGCATGATGATGGCGTCAGCGGCGCTGGTGGACTCGAAGACGGCCAGGCGCTCGTCCGTCAGACCCCAGGAGCGGGTGTACTCGGCGGCGGAGGGGAAGAACGCGTCCTTCATCCGCTCGGCCTGCACGCGGAGCATCATCACGGCGTCCGGTCCGGTGGCCAGGGCCTCGTCCAGGGAGTAGGTGACCTCGCACGGCCAGGCATCCACCCCGAAGGGCATCAGGGTGGGCGGGGCGGCCAGGGTGACGCGGGCGCCGAGCGTGGTCAGCAGCCACACATTGGAGCGGGCGACCCGGGAGTGCAGGATGTCCCCCACGATCACCACGTGCATGCCCTCCAGGTCCCGCCCGTGCGGGGCAGAACCGTGACGGCGGCTCAGGTGCCGGCGCAGGGTGAAGGCGTCCAGCAGGGCCTGGGTGGGGTGCTCATGGGTGCCGTCCCCGGCGTTCACCACGGCGGAGGTGATCCAGCCGGAGGAGGCCAGCTGAGCGGCGGCGCCCGATCCCCAGTGGCGCATGACGATCGCGTCCGCGCCGATCGCCTCCAGGGTCTGCACGGTGTCCTTGAGGGACTCGCCCTTGGAGACCGAGGAGCCCTTCGCGGAGAAGTTGATGACATCGGCGCTCAGCCGCTTGGCCGCGGCCTCGAAGGAGATGCGGGTGCGGGTGGAGTCCTCGAGGAAGAGGTTGACCACGGTGCGGCCGCGCAGGGCCGGCAGCTTCTTGACCTCGCGCCCGGAGACGGCGGCCATCTCCTCGGCGGTGTCCAGGATCTGGAGGGCATCGGACCGGGAGAGGTCGGCCGTGGAGAGCAGGTGCTTCATCGTGCATCACCGGGCTCGTCGGCACGGTCGAAGATGCTCACGCCGTCCTCGGCCGACTCACCGGTGCCGTCCGGCCCGTCGATCTCGGTCAACCGGACCTGGACGCGCTCGGCGGTGGAGGTCGGCAGGTTCTTGCCCACGAAGTCCGCACGGATGGGCAGTTCGCGGTGGCCGCGGTCCACCAGGACGCCCAGTCGGACCACGTCAGGTCTGCCGATGTCCGAGAGCGCGTCCAACGCCGCGCGGATGGTCCTGCCGGAGAAGAGCACATCATCCACCAGCACGACGACGGCCCCGTCCACGCCGCGGGCCGGCAGGCGGGTGGGGGCCGGGGTGCGTGAGGTGGAGCGGCGCAGATCGTCACGGTACATGGTGACGTCCAGCTGTCCGGTGGAGGCCTCTGGGTCGAATCCCGGCTCGATGCCGGCCAGCTTGGCCGCCAGACGCTGGGCCAGCGGGTAGCCGCGGCGGGGGATGCCCAGCAGGACGAGGTTCTCCGGGCCCTTGTTGGACTCCAGGATCTCGTGGGCGATCCGGGTCAGGGCCCGGTCGATGTCAGCGGCGGACAGCACGGTCCGAGCCGCTCGCGGTGCAGCAGTCGTCGGCGCCGGATCGGGCGCTGGGGACATTGCCAACACTGCCTCCTTCCCCGCCTCACAGGACGGAATTTAAAGGAAACGCATCCCCGTGGTGGGGGTGTGTGGTCCGCAGTCCACTGTATCAGCGGGTCGGGACGCCCTGGCCCGCCGGCCACTGTGTGACCGGCCACGCCAGGGCAACCGATCGGAGTGGTCCTGGGTCAGGCCAGCAGGGTGGGTTTGAGCTGCTGCAGCCGGCCCAGCAGACCGTTGACGAAGTCCGGGGAGGCGTCCGTGGACATCTCCTTGGCCATGGAGACCGCTTCGGCCACGGCCACGCCGTCCGGGATCTCATCGTTGAACAGCAGCTCCCAGGAGCCCACCCGCAGGATGATCCGGTCCACAGCGGGCATCCGGTCCAGGGTCCACCCCTGGGCGTAGGAGGAGAGGAACTCGTCGATCCGCTCCTGCTCGGCCACCACGCCGTTCACGATCTCCACGGTGTAGGGATTGATGACCTGTTCGGTGGACTCACGGCGGGCGGTGATGCCGTCCGTGGCCACCGTCCCGCGGGCCTCAGCCTCAAAGAGGATCTCCAGTGCCCGCCTGCGGGCCTTGCCTCGTGCGCTCACCGTCGATCAGTCGTTGACGCGGCCGAGGTAGTCCCCGGTGCGGGTGTCGACCTTGACCTTGGTGCCCTGCTCCACGAACAGGGGCACCTGGATGACATAGCCGGTCTCCAGGGTGGCGGGCTTGGTGCCGGCCGAGGAGCGGTCGCCCTGCAGGCCCGGCTCCGAGTAGGTGATCTCCAGGATGACCGAGGCGGGCATGTCCAGGTACAGCGGAGTGCCCTCGTTGAGCGCGATGGTCACCTCCTGGTTCTCCAGCATGAAGTTGGCGGCGTCGCCGACCACGGAGGCAGGGACATTGATCTGGTCGTAGGTCTTCGTGTCCATGAACACGTAGTCCTCGCCGTCCTGGTACAGGTACTGGTAGTCCGAGCGGTCCACGGTGGCGGTGTCGACCTTCGCACCGGCGTTGAAGGTCTTGTCCACGGTCTTGCCGGTGGTGACGTTCTTGAGCTTGGTGCGCACGAACGCCCCGCCCTTGCCCGGCTTCACGTGCTGGAACTCGATGACGTTCCACAGCTGACCGTCCAGGTTCAGCACGGTTCCGTTCTTGATGTCGTTCGTCGATGCCACAGTCATTCTCTCCGTCGGTCAGCGGTCATGCAGTCGTCAATCCGGTGACCCATTCTACGGGCACTCCAGGGGTGACCCTGCGCGTGCGGGCCACGCACGGCAGCGCCACCTCCTGGCCGGTCACTGTTCGGCGATCTCCTGGTACGCCGCGAACAGCAGCGAGGCGTCCGGCACGTCATAGGTGGTGGGATCGGCCAGCCCGTCCAGCAGGACGAAGCGCAGCTGGTCGCCGCGGTTCTTCTTGTCCCGGCGGATGCCCTCCAGCAGGGTCTCCCACCGGTCTCCGCGGTAGGTGACGGGAAGCCCCAGTGACTCCAGCACGTTGCGGTGCCGGTCCGCCGTCGCGTCATCCAGGCGACCCACGGATCGGGCCAGCTCCGCAGCGAAGACCATGCCCACTGCCACCGCGGCCCCGTGGCGCCACTGGTACCGCTCGGCGTGCTCGATCGCATGGCCCAGGGTGTGCCCGTAGTTGAGCATCTCGCGCAGCCCGGATTCGCGCAGATCCTCGGAGACCACGCGGGCCTTGACCGAGATGGCCCGCTCGATCAGCTCGCGCAGCTGGGTGGAGTGGGGGTTCTGAGCCTGCTCCGGGTTGGACTCGATGATCTCCAGGATCGTGGGGTCGGCGATGAAGCCGCACTTGACCACCTCGGCCAGTCCGGAGACCAGCTCGTTGCGGGGCAGGGTCAGCAGGGTGTCCAGATCCGCCAGCACACCGGCCGGCGGGTGGAAGGCGCCCACCAGGTTCTTGCCCTCGGCGGTGTTGATGCCGGTCTTGCCGCCCACGGCGGCGTCCACCATGCCCAGCAGGGTGGTGGGCATGTGCACCACACGCACTCCGCGCAGCCAGGTGGCGGCCACGAATCCGGCCACATCGGTCACGGCACCGCCGCCCACCGCCACGATGGCGTCCGAGCGGGTGAAGTCGTTCTGGCCCAGCACCTGCCAGCAGAAGGCCGCCACCTCGATGTGCTTGCCCTCCTCGGCGTCCGGGATCTCGGCCGAGAGAGCGGTGAAGCCTGCTGTCTCCAGGTCGGACTTGACCACGTCTCCGGTGGCGCGCAGCGCTCGGGGGTGGATGATCAGGACTCGGCGGACCTGGGGCCCCAGCATCTCGGGCAGACGGCCCAGCAGTCCGGTCCCGACGACGACGTCATAGCCTCCTGAGGCAGCGGCGGCCGAGCCTCCGGAGACCGGGATGACGGTCGGTTCGGGCGACTCCGGTGCGGGGGCGGGAGTCTGCTGGACGGGGTCAGTGGTGGGCTCGCTCATCAGCGGGCATCTCCTGGGTGCTGGTCGTCGGGGTGCTGCCGGTCAGGGACGGCCGGAGGGGCCTGCACGGCCTGGGCGGCCAGCAGATCGGCGATGCGCTCGGCCACCTGATCGGCGTCCAGGCCCGTGGTCGTCACGGTCCAGGTCGCCACTTCACGGTACAGGTGTTCGCGCTCGGAGCGGATACGGCGCCACGTCCGGGCCGGGTCTCCGGCGAGCACCGGTCGCCCCTCTCCCCCACCCAGTCTGGCCAGGGCCTCCGTCTCGTCCACATCCAGATAGGACACGGCAGGACCCTGACGCAGCGCCTGCCGCGTGGTGGCGGAGATCACGGATCCGCCGCCCAGCGAGAGCACCGTGGGCCGGGCCACCGAGAGGGCGGTGAGGACGATCTCGGACTCGGCCGCCCGGAAGGCCGGCTCCCCGTGGACTGCGAAGTAGGCCGGGATGGGTCCGTGCACCTCGTCGAAGAGGTGATCGGTGTCCAGGGCGGCCACTCCCAGCAGGTCGCCCAGCTTGGCGCCGACGGTCGACTTCCCTGAGCCCATGGGTCCGATCAGCACCACAGGAACCTGAATCGGGCGAGCGGCAAACCGGGGGTCCTCGGGCACCTGTGTGCTGTCGGTCCGAGCCTCCACCAGTGACCGGACGCGATCGGTGGTCGAGGCCTGATGCGGCACCGGGGCGAGATGGTCGCCCGAGGTGCCCTGGCCGTCGTCGGGCCTCACTGCAGGGGGTCTCCCATGGGCGCCGCGGCGCGCTGGGGATCGACGTCGTCCGGTTGCGGCAGGGGCGCCAGTGCGGCGAGGTAGCCGTGCAGGTTCCGGCGGGTCTCCGGGATGCTGTCCCCACCGAACTTCTCCACCACTGCCTCGGCGATCACCAGGGCGACCATGGCCTCGGCGACCACGCCGGCCGCCGGGACGGCACAGACGTCCGAACGCTGATGGTGGGCGCGGGTGGACTCGCCGGTCGAGGTGTCCACCGTGCGCAGGGCCTTGGGGACCGTGGCGATGGGCTTCATGGCGGCGCGCACCCGGATCACTCCCCCGGTGCTCATGCCCCCCTCGATCCCGCCGGCGCGGTTGGACACCCGGACGGGATGACCGTCCTCACCGCGCACGATCTCGTCGTGCGCGGCACTGCCACGACGGGCCGCCGTGGTGAACCCGTCGCCGATCTCCACACCCTTGATCGCCTGGATGCCCATGAGGGCTCCGGAGAGCCGGGAGTCCAGCCGACGGTCCCAGTGCACATGGCTGCCCAAGCCCACCGGGGCTCCATGCACCAGCACCTCGACGACGCCGCCGAGGGTCTCCCCGTCCTTGTGGGCGACATCCACTTCGGTCACCATCGCCTCGGAGGTGGCCGCATCGAAGCAGCGCAGCGGGTCAGCGTCCAGGGCGATCACATCCTGCGGTGTGGGCAGTGCGGTCCCCTCCGGGACGGACACCGTGCCCACGGCGGTGGTGTGGGAGACCAGGGTGATGCCCAATTCGTTCAGGAACGAGGCCGCCACCGTGCCCAGAGCCACCCGTGCAGCGGTCTCGCGAGCGGAGGCGCGCTCCAGCAGGGGCCGGGACTCCTCGAAGCCGTACTTCTGCATCCCGGCCAGATCGGCGTGGCCCGGGCGGGGACGGGTCAGCGGGGCATTGCGAGCCAGCCCGTCCAGCTCGTCCTGGTCCACCGGATCGGCGGACATGACCTTCTCCCACTTGGGCCATTCGGTGTTGCCCACCTCGATCGCCACGGGAGAGCCGAGGGTGCGGCCGTGCCGGACGCCGCCCACGAGGGTGACCTGGTCCTGCTCGAACTTCATGCGTGCGCCGCGTCCATAGCCCAGGCGCCGGCGGGCCAGCGCCTCCTGGACCATGGCGGTCGTCAGGGGGATGCCCGCGGGCAGCCCTTCGATGATTCCTACGAGTGCGGGCCCATGTGATTCGCCCGCTGTCAACCAGCGCACCATAGCTGCGATTCTCTCACGCGAGGCCGCTCACCCCGGACGTGTGAACCCCGGGATCAGCGCGGGGGCAGTCCCACGGCGCCGGCCATGTGTGCGGTGACGGCCGCCCAGTCCGGCTCGGCATCACCCCGGCGCAGCTGCTCGGTGAACAGCCGGACCTGCTCCACGGCCTGGTACAGCAGCATCTCGAGTCCGCTGACCACACGACCACCATGGGACTCCCAGGCCAGGGCCAGGGCGGACGGCCAGGGGTCGTAGGCCACGTCAAGCAGCGGGGGAAGCACGCCGTCCGAGGCCGGAGGCGTCAGGGCGGCGACCAGGGGGTCGGCCGCCTGCGGCGGCAGCGTCACGATGACAGCCCGGCTGGAGGGAGCTCGAGCGTTGAGCTCCTCCAGGGGGTGGGCTGTGGCCTGCAGCTCCAGCTGCGCGGCCAGCCGGATCAGGTCCGCAGCCTTCTCCGGGCTGCGCAGCAGCAGCTGCACGGCGTCCAGTCCAAGCCCGCGCGCGGCGGCCACAGCGGCCGCAGCGGTGCCGCCTCCCCCGACCACGGTGAGGGTCCCTCCGCGCTGCAGCGGATCATGCCCGGCGAACTCCAGCGCCCGCACGATCCCGTCCACATCGGTGTTGTGGCCGGTGGCAGTCCCGTCGCGGTCCCAGACCACGGTGTTGAGCACACCGAGCAGATGGACGCGCTCAGAGACCTGGTCCATCTGTGGCACCATCGCCGCCTTGTGCGGCATGGTGACCGAGAAGCCCACCCAGCGGTCGGCGCCTCGGGCAGCCTGGCCCGCACGGATCTCTCCCACGAACCCGTCGAGCTGCTCCGGACTCAGGTCATGGGCGTCATAGGCGATGTCCAGGCCGAGGGCCTGATAGGCCGCACGGTGCAGCACCGGGGACTTCGAGTGCGCGATCGGGTGCCCCAGCACCCCGGCGCGGGGACGGGAGAGGCTCACCGCAGATCACTCCTCGGGCGCCGCAGTGGCACCGTCGCCTGCCGTGGACCCAGCGTTCCCGCAGATCTCGGCGTTCTGGGCACAGTACTCCCGGTACTCCTGCTGGTAGGCACGATGCTGGGCGTAGTCCGCCGAGAACTTCGTCTCGCCGGTCTCGATGTTGGTGGTGATCCAGTAGAAGTAGTCGCTGTCCTCAGGATCGGCGGCCGCGTCCAGGGCCTGGCGGGACGGCGCACCGATCGGCCCCGGCGGCAGGCCCTTGTAGTAGTACGAGTTGTACTTGTTGTCGGCGTTCTGCTTCTCGGACTCGGAGAACTGCAGCTGACGCTGTCCCAGCCCGTAGATCACCGTGGCGTCGATCTGCAGGTACCCGTTGGTCTCCTCGTTGGGCTCCAAGCGGTTCTCGATGATGCCCGCCACCATGGCGTAGTCCTCCGGCAGCGCCTCAGCCTCCACGATCGAGGCGATGGTGACGATGCGGAACTGCTCCTCCTCGTCGGTGATCCCCAGGTCCTCCAACTCCTCAAAGGTGGGTTCGGTCAGGATCGTGAGGATCTCGGCCGGTTCGGCCGTGACGGGGAAGCGGTACTCGCCCGGGGCCAGGTACCCCTCCAGGCTCGGCGCACTGGACGGCAGTCCGAACTGAGTGGGGTCCTCAGCGGCGTCTTCGAACTCCGCGACCGATCGACCGGTGGAGGTGCTCAGTGCCTGGAATGCCTCCGAGAGACGCATGCCGCGGTTGATCGCCACGTAGTGCACGGCCTCCTGTCCCTCGCGCAGCAGCACGGACACGGCATCAGCGGCCGGCATCTGCTTCTTCAGCTCATAGTCTCCCGGCTGGATGTCATTGCTCGAACGCGCCTGGTTCATGGCCGTGATGAACGAGTCCTGACTGGCGACGATGTCCTGCTCGACCAGTCGGCTGCCGATCGCCAGGGCGCCCTCACCTTCGTTCACGGTGAAGCTCACGGGCTCACCGCCCGGACCGGGATAGTCCTCGGCGGTGGGTTGAGGCAGCAGTCCCTTGAGGGTCAGGGACAGCACCGCCACGGCGAGCACGAACACGCCGAAGGCACCGGCCAGGACGAAGTTGCGGCGGCGTCGGCGCTTGCGACGAGCTTCACGCTTGGCCTCATCATGGGGCCGGTCCGGATTGACCGTGACGGTCTGGTAGCCGCGACCGTAGGTGGACGGGGCCACGATGATCGGTGTTCCATCACGATCGGTGGTGTGGATGGCGTCGTCCAGGACGGGGTACTCCCGCTCGTCCTCCGGCACCAGTGGAGCCGGCGTCTCGGGCTCATCGTTGGTGGACGTCTGCGGCTCCGCCGACTGATCCCGATCCTCCCGGTGCTCCTGCTCCCGCCGGGCACGTGCCTGTGGCTGGTCCTCGGCTGCGTCGTCAGGGGTCTGATCAGTCACTCGGGGAATCCTTCTGTCCTTCGGCGGGCACGCCCACGAGGCGGCCGACATCCTTGTGCTGAGATTGTTGCATATCCAGGGCCTGTTGAAGGATCTGAACCGCCGCCGCCTGATCGACCACCGAGCGGTGGTCACGGGTCGAGCGGCCGGCCTCCCGCAGCTGCTGATGGGCGGTGACGGTGGATAGCCGTTCGTCCACGAGCCGCACCTGGGCGGCACTGCCCTCTCGCACCAGACGTTCGGCCAGCTGCTCGGCGTAGTGCACGGCGTCCTCGGTGGAGGCGGTCGGCCTCCCCTGCAGGTTCACCGGATGACCCACATAGACGACCACGGCATCGCGCTGCAGGGCCTCCTTGCAGATGATCCGCTGGTCGAAGCCCTTCTTGGCATCACGCTTGAGTGTGGTCACCGGGGTGGCCAGGATGCCGTCCGGATCGGCGGCGGCCAGGCCCACACGGGCCTTGCCGACGTCGACGCCCAGACGGACACCCCGGAGCACTCCCGCAGCGGTCATGCGCTGCGGCCGGCCTCTGCACGCACCGCGTCCTCCACAGCGGAGAGCGCCTCGGCGATCTTCTCCACCTGCTGGCCGCCGCCCTGGGCGACGTCGTCCTTTCCGCCGCCACCGCCGCCCAGCACGCCGCAGGCAGTCTTCACCAGCGCGCCGGCCTTCAGGCCGGCGTCGCGAGCGGCCTGGTTCGTGGCCACCAGGACCAGCGGACGGTCCTTGGCGATCCCGGACAGGGCCACCACCACCGGTGTCCCGGCCGCGTTGCCTGCGGCGGACTCCAGGCGACCGCGCAGGTCCAGGCCCAGGGTCCGCAGCTCATCGGCCGACCCGACCGGCCCGGCCTCGTGGGTGAGGACCGTGATGCCCTGGACCTCGCGGGCACCGGCGGTCAGGCGTCCGGCCTCTGCCTGCAGCTGTGCCGCGCGCAGCCCGGCCAGCTCCTTCTCCACCTGCTTCAGACGCGCCATCGTTCCGCTGATGCGGTCCTTGACCTGATCGGCCGGCACCTTGAGCATCTCCGTCAACTCGTTGACCAGGGTGCGCTCGGTGGCCAGGTGCCGGAAGGCATCCAGCCCGACCAACGCCTCCACGCGGCGGTTGCCCGATCCCACCGACTGCTCGCCCAGCAGAGCCAGGGAGCCGATCTCGGCGGTGGAGCCCACATGGGTGCCTCCGCAGAGCTCACGCGACCAGGCGCCGTCGATCTCCACCACGCGAACCCGGTCTCCGTACTTCTCGCCGAACAGGCTCATGGCACCCAGTGCCTTGGCCTGGTCCAGGGACATCTCCTGGGTGAGCACGGTGTGGTTGTCGCGGATGGCGATGTTCGAGAGGTCTTCGACCTCTGAACGGGCCATCGCCGAGAGCGCTTCGCTCCACCGGAAGTCGAACCGGAGGTAGCCCTCCTTGTTGAAGGACCCGGACTGGGTGGCCTCAGGGCCCAGGATCTGGTGCAGCGCCGCGTGGATGATGTGCGTTCCGGAGTGGGCCTTCTGCGCGTCCAGGCGGCGCTGGAGGTCGATCTGTCCCAGGGCCACGGCGCCACTGGGCACCTCGCCCTCCTTCACGCGGACCTTGTGCACGCTCAGTCCCTTGACCGGGGCCTGGACGTCCAGGACCTCCAGGACGTACCCGTCACCGGTGATCAGACCCGTGTCGGCTGCCTGTCCACCGGCCTCGGCGTAGAACGGAGTGGCGTCCAGGACGACCTCCAGCTCCTGACCGGCCGCGCCGGAGGGGACGACCTCACCACCGCTGAGCAGCCCCCGGATCCGGGACTCGGTGGTGTGCTCGGTGTAGCCGGTGAAGACCGTGTCCCCCTCGGCGTGCAGCTGACGGTACCCGCTGGTGTCCGCATGGCCGGACTTCTTGGATTTGGCGTCCTGACGAGCACGGTCTCGCTGCTCGGTCATCAGGGTGCGGAAGGCTGCTTCATCCACCTGGACTCCGGCCTCCTCGGCCATCTCCAGGGTCAGGTCAATGGGGAAGCCGAAGGTGTCATGCAGCTCGAAGGCGTCGGCACCGGAGATGCCGGCGCCTGCGGACTTGGCAGCGGTCACGGCACCTTCGAGCCGGGCGATGCCGGCGGTGATGGTGCGCAGGAACGCCTTCTCCTCGGCATAGGCGATGCGGGAGATCCGCTCGAAGTCGGTCTCGACGACGGGGTAGGTGCCCTTCATCGCATCGCGGGAGACCGGCAGCAGCTCAGGCAGCACTGGATCGGTGACACCCATCAGGCGCATGGCGCGCACGGCGCGGCGGATCAGGCGGCGCAGCACGTAGCCGCCGCCCTCGTTGCCGGGGACCACGCCGTCGGAGATGAGCATCAGCGCCGAGCGGATGTGGTCGGCGATCATGCGCAGTCGGACGTCATCGGCGTAGTGCGGATCGGACGGGTCTTCGGTGGAGGTGTACTCCTTGCCGGAGAGCTCAGCGGCCCGGTCGAGCACGGGACGGACCTGATCGGTCTCGTACATGTTCTCCACGCCCTGCAGCAGCATGGCCAGCCGCTCCAGTCCCAGACCGGTGTCGATGTTCTTGTGCTGGAGTTCTCCGGCGACGTCGAAGTCCTCCTTGGAACGGACCTCGGAGAGCTGGTACTGCATGAACACCAGGTTCCAGATCTCCATGAACCGGGTCTCGTCCACCGCAGGGCCGCCGTCCTGGCCGTACGCGGGACCGCGGTCGTAGTAGATCTCCGAGCAGGGCCCACCCGGGCCGGGCTGTCCGGTGTTCCAGTAGTTGTCGGCCTTGCCGAATCGCTGGATCCGCTCGGCAGGGAAGCCCACATCCTCACGCCAGATGCGTGCGGCCTCGTCGTCCTCCTCATACACGGAGACCCAGATGCGTTCAGGATCCAGGCCATAGCCGCCCTGGTCCTGAGAGGTGGTCAGCAGCTCCCAGGCCAGAGGGATCGCGGTCTCCTTGAAGTAGTCGCCGAAGGAGAAGTTGCCGCACATCTGGAAGAAGGTGCCATGGCGGACCGTCTTGCCCACCTCTTCGATGTCTGCGGTGCGAATGCACTTCTGCACGCTCGCCGCCCGCGGATGGGGAGGGGTCTGCTGGCCCAGGAAGTAGGGGATGAACGGGACCATGCCGGCGATGGTGAACAGCAGGGACGGGTCCGGGGAGACGAGGGAGGCCGAGGGCACGGCCGCGTGTCCCTTGGACTCGAAGAACCGGAGCCAACGCTGGGCGATTTCCTGTGACTTCATGACTGCTTTCGTTCTCCGGGGTTGGACGGGTCGGTGGGGGTGGGATCGGCCACGGTGCCGGGGATGGTCTGGCCTGGAGCTGTGGTCCGTGACCCGCTGAGCCCAGTGCTGATGAAGCTGTTGGCCGCACCTCTCCAGTTCCGGGAGGCGGCCGCCTCAGCCACTGCCCTCCAGTCCGTGGAGGCCGCGATGTCCTTCATCCGTTCCTGGAGCTGGGCTCGGTGCTCTGCCGCTCGGCGCTCCGCCTCAGGATCGGGCGATCCCGAGGTGGACGACGAACGAGCCTGCTGACGAGGGGCCGACCGATGCCCAGGGTCGGTGCTCTCTCCTGATGTGGAGCGGGGTTCGCCGGCGGTGCGCCACGATGGGAGCTCGTCGCGCAGCTGGCTGGCGAAGCCACGAGCACCGGCGGCCAGGGCGGAGGCGGCCATCTGGCCCACCTGCTGCCCCCAGGTCTCTGGGTTCACGGCATCGCGGACCGCACGGTCCGCGCGGTCGCCGAGCTGCTGACGGCCCTTGCTGAATGCCGTGTGGCCGATCCATCCGGCGGCCGCACCGGCACCGAGGATGAGAACACGCTTGATCACAGAAGTCCTTTCGGGAGTGCCTGGACCACTGTACCGCCAGGGTGCCCACCGGGAACGGAACGGCCCGATCCTCTGGTGTGAGGACCGGGCCGTCTCAGGATTGCAGGGCGGCGATGCCGCTGCGCACTCGCAGGATCAGCGAGCGTAGTACTCCACCACGAGGTTCTCCTCGCAGGTCACGGGGACCTCGGAGCGCTTCGGGCGGCGGGTCAGCGTGGACTGCAGCTTCTCGATCTCCACGTTCAGGTACCCGGGGACGGCCGGAAGGACCTCCTGGTGGGCGCCGGTGGCGGAGATCTGGAAGGGCACCATCTTCTCGGAGCGCTCGTGCACGTGGATCATCTGTCCCTCCTTGACGCGGAAGGAGGGGATGTCCACGCGCTTGCCGTCCACCATGATGTGGCGGTGCACGACCATCTGGCGGGCCTGCTGGATGGTGCGGGCGAAGCCGGAGCGCAGCACGAGGGCGTCCAGGCGCATCTCCAGCAGCTCCACCAGGTTCTCACCGGTCAGGCCGGAGGTGCGCTTGGCCTCTTCGAAGTAGCGGCGCATCTGGGCCTCACGGATGTTGTACTGGGCGCGAAGACGCTGCTTCTCCTTCAGACGCACCGAGTAGTCGGAGTCGGCCTTGCGACGGGCGCGGCCGTGCTGGCCGGGGCCGTACGGACGGCGCTCCATGTACTTCTCGGCCTTGGGAGTCAGGGCGATGCCGAGGGCGCGCGAGTGACGCACGGTACGGCGGGTACGCAGGTTGGAAGCCACGAGGGCTCCTTTCTTGTCAGGCGGCACGGTTGTGGTTGATCTCCAGCCCTGATGCCGGACCGCGTGACTGCGTGCCGGCGCACCGTGGAACCACGGAGACAAGGGTGGGCTGGAACCTGGCCTCCGGTCGTCCATCGGAGAGCTGAGGGGCATGCCGCTGCCCGTCATACGCTGCAACGCCGCACATCGAACCACGCCCGGAGGCGATGTCGAGAACGAGGACCTCATGCCCGCCCGAGTGGACAGGAAGCAGAGGAGAACTGGCGGCGCTTGCCAGACAGCGCACTACTCTACCAGGTCAGCCCTGGGCGGCCGGACCTTTCGGCGCGCGGGCGATCTCGGCCGCCTGGGAGACGTGCGTGGCCTCCACGAGGACGTCATAGGCCTCCGCCTCGAAGGTGGACAGTGAGGCGAAGTCTCGCTTGCCGCCGGTCATGGCGTGGGAGATGGCCCCGAAGATCGCGCCCCAGACGGCACCGATGCCCACACCGACCAGCACGGTCCACAGCCAGCTGCCGGGAGCCGCGAAGATGCCCAGCAGGATGCCGACCATCAGGCCGAACCACAGACCCTGCAGCGCACCCTGCAGGGCCGCCTTGCCCGTGGTCAGTCGACCGACCACCTGCTCCACAGAGCGCAGGCCGGTGCCCACGATCCGCACCTTCTCCACCGGGAATCCGCCGTCGGAGAGCCGGTCCACCAGCGCCTGGGCCTTGGCATAGGTATCTACCGACTGCAGCACGCGGTAGTCAACGTCAGTGGTGTTGGGGATCAGGCGGGACGAGGGGCTCTGGGCGGGCATGGACACGGTGGCTCCTGGGCTCGTGAGGTGGGATGTCTCACAGTTGTCAACTTCCCGACAGGGTGTCTTATTCCGTCTCAGCGGGAGCTGTCCCGGCCCAATCCGCGGATGATCAATCGCAGGTGCTTCCAGCGCTCGGCGATACCGCGTTCCACGCCGCGGTCGGTGGGCTGGTAGTACTGCTGGTTCACCAGGGTGTCCGGCAGGTACTGCTGCTGGGCGACCGCATGGGGAGCATCGTGAGAGTAGATATACCCCTTGCCGTGGCCTAGCGCCGCTGCGCCCGGGTAGTGGGCATCACGCAGATGGAAGGGCACGTGTCCGGACCGTCCGGCCCGGACGTCGGCGATGGCCGCACCGATCGCCGTCGTGACAGCATTGGACTTGGGTGCGCTGGCAATGTGTACCACTGCTTCGGCCATGATCAGCTGGCCTTCGGGCATGCCGATCAGCTGGACGGCCTGGGCGGCGGCGACGGCGGTCTGCAGGGCCGTGGGGTCGGCCATGCCCACGTCCTCGGAGGCCGAGATGATCAGGCGCCGGCAGATGAACCGGGGGTCCTCCCCCGCCTCGATCATGCGGGCCAGGTAGTGCAAGGCGGCGTCGACGTCGGAGCCACGCAGGGACTTGATGAAGGCGCTGATGACGTCGTAGTGCTGGTCCCCGGCTTTGTCGTAGCGCAGCACCGCCCGGTCCATGGCCTGGGCGGCGTCCTCGGCCGTCACCTGCGGGACAGTGGTGGCCGCGGCATCGGACGACGTGCCGTTGGAGGTCTCGCCGGAGCTGTCAGCGTTCGCTGTGGTGCTGTGGTCTTGGCGGTCCAGGGTGACCCCGGCGGCAGCCTCCAGAGTCGTCAGGGCACGGCGGGCATCGCCCTGCGCCATGCGCACCAGGTAGTCGAGCCCGTCCTCAGTCAGGTCGACCACACCGTTCAGGCCACGCTCGTCGGCGACGGCCCGCTGGATCAGCCCGGCGATGTCCTCGTCGGTGAGCGGCTGGAGGGTGAGCATCAGGGATCGGGAGAGCAGCGGGGCGATGACCGAGAACGAGGGGTTCTCCGTGGTAGCGGCGACCAACACGACCCAGCGGTTCTCCACGCCCGGCAGCAGTGCATCCTGCTGGGCCTTGTTGAACCGATGGATCTCGTCCAGGAACAGCACCGTGGTGCGGCCGTATAGGTCGCGGTCGGTCAGGGCCTGGTCCATCACGGCTCGAACGTCCTTGACCCCGGAGGAGATGGCGGAGAGTTCGACGAACTTGCGATCCGGGGCACGGGCGATCACGTGGGCCAGGGTGGTCTTGCCGGTCCCCGGGGGCCCGTAGAGGATCACCGAGGACGGGCCGGCTCCGCCGCGACCGGAGCCCCCTTCGGCCAGCTGACGCAGCGGAGACCCCTGGTGCAGCAGGTGCTGCTGTCCGACGACTTCCTCCACGCTGCGCGGTCGCATCCTCACGGCCAGGGGTGCGGTGGGACGGGACCGGCCGGCGCCGCGCCCGGCGGAGTCGGTCGGGTCATCCGGCTCGTCGTCGGCGTGGAAGGCACTGAACAGGTCACTCACCCATCCAGCCTAACGAGATCGGTGGGCGACGCCGTCGGGACGATGTTTACCGGGAGTTCACGACGACGAGGATGGACACGCGAGGCGGTGGACACGTGCTGTTCATCTGACGTGAGTGTTCTGGACCCTTGAGCGTTGGGTGGCTGCGCAACGCGGCCTGGACGCTCACATCCCCCGACCGTCCTGGAAGGACCCCTCATGCGCACCTCGCACCGTCTTGCCCTGGCTGGAGGCGCCGCGGCTCTGTCCGCCGCCGTGATGGCCCCGATGGCGATCGCCGCTCCCCCGGCCGTCTCGACCAATCAGAAGTCCATTGAGCTCGCGCTGGCTGGCAGCTACGAGACCGGCGTGTACGGCGAGTCCGCCGCCGAAATCCCCGCCTTCGACGCCAAGAACAGCCGCCTGTTCGTGGTCAACGCCCAGAAGGGCGCGATCGACGTGCTGAAGGTCGACACGAAGGCCTCCCTGAGCTTCGAGACCACCCTGACCGTCGCCGGCGTGAGCGCCGCTGACGGCTCGGTGATCGAGTCCGGCGCGACCGTGAACTCGGTGGCCGTATCCAACGGCATCCTCTCGGTGGCCGTGGAGGCCGATGAGAAGACCGACCTGGGCTGGTTGGTCTTCTACAACAGCAAGACCCTGGCCCCGCTGGGCGCTGTCCGCGTCGGCGCCCTGCCCGACTCCGTGGCAGTCGCCGGCAACGGCTCTTACGCCGTGGTCGCCAATGAGGGTGAGCCGGCCGATGACTTCTCGGTGGACCCCGAGGGCACGATCTCCGTGGTCACCCTGCCCAAGAACGTCAACCAGTTCTCCCGCCTGAGCCAGGACAGCGTCCGCACCGTGAACTTCCGTGCCTACGACGAGGGCACGGCCCTTCCCGAGGGCGTGCGCGTGTTCGGTCCGGATGTGCAGACCCCGGCCGACCAGCCTGATGCTGGCCGGATCGCCCGCAATCTGGAGCCGGAGTACGTCACCATCGACCCGACCGGCAAGACAGCCTACGTCTCGGTGCAGGAGGCCAACGCGGTCGCCGTCGTCGACCTGGCCTCGGCCACCCTGACCGACCTGTGGGCCCTGCAGCTGACCGACTGGTCCACCGAGGGCGCACTGGACGCCTCCGACCGTGACGGTGGAATCAACCTGAAGAACTGGCCGGTCATGGGTGTGCCCATGCCCGACGGCATGGACTCCTACCGCTACCGCGGCCAGGACCTGGTCGTCACCGCCAACGAGGGTGACGGCCGCGAGTGGGGCGACTTCATCGACGAGGAGCGCATCAAGGACGTCGACCTGTGCACCAGCGCCTTCCCCGATGCCAAGGAGCTGCGCAAGGATGCCAACATCGGACGCCTGAAGATCATCGCCGATCTGGGCCTGTCCGCCTCCGGTGACTGCTACGAGACCCTGCACGCCTACGGTGCCCGGTCCTTCTCGATCTTCACGGCCGACGGGGAGCGCCTGTTCGACTCGGCTGGCCTGATCGAGCAGTCCATCAAGGACCTCATCGACGCTGGCGAGCTGCCCGAGCACGCCTTCAACGCCAACAACGATGAATCCCCGACCTTCGACTCCCGCTCCGACGACAAGGGTCCGGAGCCTGAGGGCGTCGTGATCGGCGAGATCCAGCGCAACACCTACGCCTTCGTGGGTCTGGAGCGTATCGGTGGCGTGATGGTCTTCGACATCACCGACCCGACGAAGGGCGAGTTCGTCCAGTACGTCAATGAGCGCAACTGGGATGCCGAGGGCGACGACGCCGAGGCCGGCCAGGGCGACTTGGGCGCCGAGGGTCTGACCTTCGTTCCCGCCTCGGACTCCCCGCGCAAGAAGGCCCTGGTCATCGTGGCCCACGAGGTCTCCGGCTCCACCAGCGTCTACGAGATCACCCCGACTCGCCGCTGATCGCGCTGAGCGTCTGAGCACGAGACAGCAGACTGCACGGTGTCCGGGGCAGTCTCATGTCACGATGGGTTCATGCGAGCTGTGTGTCAACGAGCCCGGTCCGCCTCCGTCACGATCGACGGGCAGGTGGTCGGCTCCTTCGAAGGTGAGGGGCTAGTGGTGCTTCTCGGGGTGAGCACTGAGGATACCGAGGCCCAGGCTGTGCAGTTGGCGCAGAAGATATGGACACTGCGGATGCTGGAGAATGAGCGCTCCTGCGCTACCGCCGAGGCGCCGTTGCTGGTGATCAGCCAGTTCACCCTCTACGGAGACGTGCGCAAGGGTCGCAGACCGTCGTGGACCCGGTCGGCTCCGGGCAGCCAGGCAGAACCGCTCTACGAGAGGTTCATGGCCGAGTTGCGTGCCCAGGGTGCCAGGGTGGAGTCCGGAGAATTCGGGGCGATGATGGACGTCGCCCTGGTCAACTCTGGACCGTTCACCCTGCTGGTCGATACCGACGATCTACCGGCGGCCAGCTGAGTCGTGACGGCGCTGTAGCCACACCTGGAACAGCGATCCGGCTACCACGCCCAAGGCGATGGATACCAGCCAGCGCAGCAACATGGGCCAGTCGGTCCAGATGTCGATGGCCATGTTCGCCAGGAAGGTCACGAGGATGACCGGAAAGGCCATCACCCAGCGTGAGGGCTGCTCCGCCTGCCCGGCGGCAGAATTCTGCCGCCGAGCAGGCTGCTGCGGGTGCTGGCTCATGCCGTGGCCGGAGCCTCAGCCTCGGCAGCCGTGGCCGGAGCGGCCTTGGGCTCAGGCTTGGCGTCGACTCCGGCTTCCTTGCGCTGCTGAGCGGTGATCGGGGCCGGGGCAGAGGTCAGCGGATCGTAGCCGTTGCCGGTCTTCGGGAAGGCGATGACCTCGCGGATGGACTCGGTTCCGGCCAGCAGGGCCACAATGCGATCCCAGCCGAAGGCGATGCCGCCGTGCGGCGGGGCGCCGTACTTGAAGCCCTCCAGCAGGAAGCCGAACTTCTCGTGGGCCTCCTCCTCGGACAGTCCCATCACCTGGAAGACGCGCTCCTGCATCTCCTGGCGGTGGATGCGGATGGAGCCGCCGCCGATCTCGTTGCCGTTGCACACGATGTCGTAGGCGTAGGCCAGGGCGGCGCCGGGGTCGGTGTCGAAGGTCTCGGCGAACTCGGGCTTGGGCGAGGTGAAGGCGTGGTGCACGGCGGTCCAGGCGCCGGCGCCCACGGCCACGTCACCGGAGGCCACAGCGTCAGCGGCCGGTTCGAACATGGGTGCGTCCACCACCCACACGAAGGCCCAGTCGGCCTCAGAGGCGGGGACATTCGGTCCGGCGTCCTTGATCAGGCCGACTCGGTGTCCGATCTCCACGCGGGCGGCACCCAGCAGCGCACGAGAGGCCTTGGCCTCGCCCGCGGCGAAGAAGACGCAGTCGCCGGGCTGTGCGCCCACGGCCTGGGCCAGTCCTGCCTTCTCCTGGTCCGAGATGTTCTTGGCCACGGGTCCGGTGAGGGACCCGTCCTCCTGGATGAGCACGTAGGCCAGCCCCTTGGCGCCGCGCTGCTTGGCCCATTCCTGCCAGGCGTCCAGGGTGCGGCGGGCCTGCGAGGCACCGCCGGGCATGACCACGGCACCCACGTAGGGCGCCTGGAACACCCGGAACGGGGTGTCCTGGAAGTACTCGGTCAGCTCGGTCAGCTCCAGGCCGAAGCGCAGATCGGGCTTGTCCGAGCCGTACTTCTGCATGGCCTCGTGGTAGGTCATCCGGCGGATAGGTGTGGGGACGTCCACGCCCACGAGGGACCACACGGCCTTGACGATCTTCTCGCCGAGCTCGATCACATCGTCCTGCTCCACGAAGGAGGCCTCGATGTCCAGCTGGGTGAACTCAGGCTGGCGGTCGGCGCGGAAGTCCTCATCCCGGTAGCAGCGGGCGATCTGGTAGTACTTCTCCACGCCACCGACCTGCAGCAGCTGCTTGAACAGCTGGGGCGACTGCGGCAGGGCGTACCAGGAACCCGGGGCCAGGCGGGCCGGGACCAGGAAATCACGGGCACCCTCCGGGGTGGAGCGGGTCAGGGTGGGGGTCTCCACCTCCATGAACCCCTCGCCGTGCAGCAGCTCGCGAGCGGTTCGGTTCACGTCCGAGCGCAGGCGCATGATGCGGGCCGGGTCCGGGCGGCGCAGATCCAGGTAGCGGTGACGCAGGCGCGCCTCTTCGCCGACCTCCACGTGCTCGTCGATCTGGAACGGCAGCGGTGCGGCGGTGTTGAGCACGGTCACGGTCTCGGTGATCAGCTCGATCTCGCCGGAGGGCAGGTTCGGGTTCTCGTTGCCCTCCGGGCGGCGCTCCACCGTGCCGGTGACCTGCAGGACGTACTCGTTGCGCAGCGGATCGAAGTCCTTCTCGTCCCGCACCACCACCTGGGCGAAGCCGGAGGCGTCGCGCAGGTCCACGAAGGCCACGCCGCCGTGGTCACGCCGGCGGGCCACCCAGCCGGTGACGGTGACGGTCTGTCCGATGAGCGAGGCGTTGAGGTCGCCCAGCTGATGTGTGCGCAGCACAGAGGTCCTTCCCGTCCGATCGTGGTGCTCTCCAGCCCGCGCGCAGGCGCGGTGGCAGACGGTTCACGTGGACGTCGGTTCGGTGTGATAGAGATCGGGTTCGCCGTCGAGTCTAGTGCGTCCCGCACCCTGACCGGTCCGCACGTCCCTTCGTCCGCAAGGAGTCCGCCATGTCTGCCACACCGTCCTTGGCCCGCAGGCTGACCCTGCCGCAGGCGATCGTGATCGGCGTCGGCTCCATGGTGGGCGCCGGGGTGTTCTCCGCCCTCGGCCTGGCCGCCGCGCACGCTGGGGCATGGCTGTTGGCCGCCCTGGCGCTGGCCGGGCTCACCGCCTGGGCCAATGCCACGTCCACCGCGCAGCTGGCCGCAGTCCACCCCACCTCGGGCGGGGCGTACACCTTCGGCCGCAGACAGCTCAATGACACGGCAGGGTTCATCGCCGGCTGGGGGTTCGTGACCGGGAAGTCCGCCTCCGTGGCCGCCATGGCCTACACCTTCGCCCTCTATGTGGCACCGGGTGACCCCAGCACCGACTGGACGCCGCGCTGGGTGGCGGTGGCCGCCGTCGTGGTGATCACCGGGGTGAATCTGCTGGGCATCACCCGCACCGCCCAGGCCACCATGGCGATCGTGGTCCCGGTGGTGCTGATCCTGGTGGTGGTGATCATCGCCGCCTTCAGCGGCTCACCGCAGCAGTTCCCGACGACGGCCGGCACCTCCCAGCCCGGCTCGCTGTGGGGCGTGGTCCAGGGGGCGGGGCTGCTGTTCTTCGCCTTCGCCGGGTACGCCCGGATCGCCACGCTGGGCGAGGAGGTGGTGGACCCGAGGCGGTCGATCCCTCGTGCCGTGATGAGCGCGCTTGGCTTCACCCTGGTGCTCTATGTGGTGCTGGCTGTGGCGCTGCTGCAGCTGCTGGGGGCCGAAGGGCTGGCGGGGTCGCCTGCCCCCGTGCGGGACGCCGTGGAGGCGACCCTCGGGTCAGGGTGGGTCTGGCTGGCCGTGGTGGGAGCCGCGCTGGCGAGCCTGGGCTCCATGTTGAACCTGGTGACGGGGATCTCCCGCACGGCGTTGGCCATGGCGCGTGAGGGCGATCTGCCGCGGCCGTTGGCCCGGGTGGACGAGCGGACCTCGGTGCCGTGGGTGGCCCAGGTGGTGACGGGCGTGGTGGTGATCGGACTGGTGCTGGCCACGGACATCCTCACCGTGGTGGGGTTCAGCTCCTTCGGTGTGCTGGTGTACTACGCGGTGTCCAACCTGGCCGCGAGCACGCTGCAGGAGCGGGTGATCGCCGGGCCCCGGTGGTTCAACCTGGTGGGGCTGGCGCTGTGCGTACTGCTGGCTGTCACGCTGCCCCCGGTCTCCGTGTTGACCATGGTGGCTGTGTTCGCCGTGGGCCTGGTGGGCCGGGCCGTGGTCGGTCGAGCGTCTGCTCGGTGACCTGGATGACCCCGCCCTCACCCTGTCCAGTGAGCGCGGCGGCTGAGGATGGAGGTGGCCGCCGTCAGGCCTGTCAGGCCTGCACCACCTGCGGGACGAGGTCCGCCGCCGGCGGGGTCCAGGTCTCCGGGTCAGCGTCCACCTGCTCGCCGGAACGGATGTCCTTGACCTGGTGGGTCAGCGCACCGTCCTCACCGACCTCAGAGAACCAGACGAAGGGGATCCCACGGCGGTCGGCGTACTTGATCTGCTTGCCGAACTTCTCGGCGGACACGGCCACCTCGGCTGCGATCCCGCGGGCGCGCAGCAGCTGGGCGGTGTCCTGCGCGGCGCTCCAGGAGTCCTCGTTGGCCAGGGTCACGTAGACGGCGGTGGGCACGGAGCGGCTGGCGGTGGCCATCTGCTGGGAGAGCATGCGCATCACCAGTCGGGTGACACCGATGGACAGGCCCACGCCCGGGAACACGCGGTTGCCCTTGGACGCCAGCGCGTCGTACCGGCCGCCGGAGCAGATCGAGCCCAGCTGCTCGTGTCCGGTGAGCACCGTCTCGTAGACCGTCCCGGTGTAGTAGTCCAGGCCGCGGGCGATCGACAGGTCGGCCACCGCACGTCCGGGGGCGCGGCGGTGCAGCTCACCGATCACCTCGGTCAGCTCGGCCAGCCCCACCTCCAGCAGCTCGTGCTCCACACCGAGCGCGCGGACCTGCTCCACGAAGGAGGTGTCCTCGGTCCGGATCTGCGCCAGCGCCAGGGCCTGGGCGGCCTGCTCGGCGGTGGCGCCGAGCTCCTCCTGGAGCAGCTCGGCCACGCGCTCGGCGCCGACCTTCTCCAGCTTGTCGATGGAGCGCAGCACCCCGGCGGTGTCCTCCAGCCCGATCCCCCGGTAGAAGCCCTCGGCGAGCTTGCGGTTGTTGATCCGCAGCGTGAAGTCCCCGATCGGCAGGGCGCCCAGGGCCTCGGCGATCACCAGGGCCACGTCCACGTCGTACCGGAACGGCAGGGTGCCGTCACCCACCACGTCGATGTCCGCCTGCGTGAACTCCCGGGCCCGCCCCTCCTGAGGACGCTCCCCACGCCAGACCTTCTGGATCTGGTAGCGGCGGAACGGGAAGGCCAGGTGGCCGGCGTTCTCCACCACGTAGCGGGCGAAGGGCACGGTCAGGTCGAAGTGCAGGGCCAGTCGCTTGGGGTCGTTGGGATCTTTGGCCTCCGCGCCTGACTGGGCTGTCTGGTCCTCCTGGAGCCGGGAGACCGCGTAGACCTCCTTGTCGATCTCCCCCTTGCGCAGCAGCTGTCCCAGGGTCTCCACCGCGCGGGTCTCGATCGAGCTGAAACCGTGCAGCTCGAAGGTCCGCCGCAGGGTGTCCAGCACATGCTGCTCCACGATCCGCTCCGCGGGGAGCCACTCGTGGAAGCCGGACAGGGATGCCTTGCGGGACATGGGAGACCTTCTCATCGGTTCAGGGACAGGACGTGACGCGCGTGGACACCCGTGATCAGAAGGAGCCCCACAGACAGGCCCGTCCCGACGACGGCCACACGCCTTCACATTCTAGGTCGCCCGTCCTTCGGCTCGGCGTTCCCGTCCAGGTGACCGCGGTGCGTCAGATGCGTCACACCGGTGCATCCGTGCCGGTAGGCTGGCCGTGATCGTGTCCGTGCCCCCTGCGCGCACCCAGTCTTGGGGTCGGTGCAGGGCACCGAAAGAGAGTTCCAGCGGTGACCACCAGTCAGCAGCCCGACGACCAGCCCACCACCCCCGCCGAGGACATGCCCGTCCCCGCACCGGCCGACCAGACCGACCTTCCTGCGGCCGAGGCCGAGACCGCAGCGGTGCTGGAGTCGGTGGAGAGCACCGAAGCTCCGGCGGCCGCCGCCGGAGAGGACCAGCCGCAGGACCAGGCTCAGCAGGGCACTCCGGCAGCTGAGCAGGCACCGGAGGCCGAAGCCGCGCCAACGGCAGAGGAGCCGACGGCCGCACCGGCGGCGCTCTCTGCACCCAAGCCTGCCGCGGTTCCCCGGCCGCCCACGCCCGGAGTCCCGTCTCCGGCGTCTCTGCCCAAGCCGGCCCAGCGCCCCGGCGGCTCCGGTGCCAAGGGGGCTGGCAAGAGTGGGGCCAAGCCCGCCGCCGCTCCCCTGGTCGCCCCGGCCTACTCCACGCCGTTGGAGGAGGCCGCCCAGTTCGCCCGGGTCAGCGAGGACGGCCATGTGACCCTGCTGGACAACGGTGAGGAGGTCCAGGTCGGGCAGTACCCGGACGCCACCGAGCAGGAGGCCCTGGCCTACTTCGTGCGCAAGTACGACGACGTCGTCTCCCAGACCATGCTGCTGGAGCAGCGCGTTGCCGCCGGAGCTCCGGCCGGGGAGATCCAGAAGACCCTGGACCACCTGCAGGATACGGTCGAGGCCCGCGGCATGGTCGGCGATCTGCCCACGCTCCGGGACCGACTCGCCGCCCTGCAGGACACCTTGGACGAGCGTCGCACCGCTGACAAGGCCGCGCTGGAGGCCGCGCAGGCTGAGCAGCTGGCTGTCCGTGAGGGCATCGTCGCTGAGGCGGAGGACTGGGCTGCCAAGGACCCTCACCAGGTCCAGTGGAAGCAGGCCAGCGCACGCATGGCCGAGCTGTTCGATCAGTGGAAGGCCGCCCAGAAGGCCGGTCCTCGTCTGGGCAAGTCGGTCGAGGACGGACTGTGGAAGCGCTTCCGTGCCGCCCGAACCACCTTCGACAAGCACCGCCGCGCCTTCTTCTCCCAGCTGGATGCCACCAATGCCGAGGCCAAGTCGGTCAAGGAGAAGCTGATCGCCCGCGCCGAGAAGCTCTCCAGCTCCACGGACTGGGGCCCCACCACGGCGGCCTACCGTGACCTGATGGATGAGTGGAAGGCCGCGCCACGGGCCTCACGCAAGGAGGACGACGCCCTGTGGGCCCGCTTCCGGGGTGCCCAGGACACGTTCTTCGCCGCTCGGAAGGCCGCCAACGACGAGATCGACCGGGAGTACGGGGACAACCTGAAGGTCAAGGAGCAGATCCTCGCCGAGGGCCAGAAGCTGCTGCCGTTCACCGACCTCAAGGCCGGCCGTGCAGCGCTCAATGACCTCCGTGGCCGCTGGGAGGACGCAGGGCGGGTCCCCCGCAAGGACATCTCCCGCATGGAGTCGGGATTCCGCAAGCTCGAGGAGGCGCTGAAGCAGGCCGAGGACGAGCACTGGCAGAAGACCAATCCGGAGACCCAGGCTCGGACCAGCTCGGCGGTGAGCCAGCTGCAGGAGACGATCGCCGGACTGGAGAAGGACCTGGAGCAGGCACAGGCCCAGGGTGATCAGAAGAAGATCACCCAGGCCCAGGAGGCCCTGGACGCACGGCGTCAGTGGCTGGAGATGCTCCAGGCCTCCCAGAGCTGACTCTCCCGGTGCAGCCTCCCCTACGGAGAGGTTGTCCACAGCTGTGGCCCGGCCCTGTGCCGGGCCACAGCTGTCTCTGCCACCCTGGAGGAGTGCACCCCACTGACGACCCCGCGACCGACCACGCACTGCTGGTCCCCGGCAGCCCGTTCACCGCGCCCGAGCTGCAGCTGATGGCCCAGACAGGCATGGTCCGGCCTCTGCTCGGAGGCCTCTACCGCTCAGCGGCCACTCCGGCCGACGCCGCCCTGCGGGCCGCAGCGGTGCTGCAGATCGCCGCCCCCGTGCTGGCGGGCCACTGGTGTGCCGTGGGCAGGACTGCAGCGTGGGTCCACGTCGGCGGGACGGCACCCACGCGGCTGGAGGCGGCGGTCAGCCACTTCCACCGTCCACCTGCCCTGGCCGTGGCCCTGCCCCTGGTCCTGCGTCAGCTCGACGTCGCCGCCCCGGCAGGTCACACCGCTGAGGCACAGGAGGACGTCCAGATCCTGCACGGACTGCGGTGCACGACTCCCGACCGCACGTTGGAGGACCTGCTGCGGGACAGCGCCGACGGCAGCGTGGACTTGGCTCTGGAGCACACCGTGCAGCGCCTCGCCGGATGCACTCACCCCGCCGCGCTGCGTGCGCGATTCGAACGCCGGCGCAGGTTGCCGGGCATGCTCCAGGCCCGCGAACGGCTCGAGGCGGTCCTGGAGCGCACCGTGGTCACGGTCTGACCGGAACGGTGCTCAGCGGGACTCTCGGTGCTGTTGCCGCCCCGAGGTGCGGTAGACGTCGTACACGCCGTCGATCCGGCGCACCGAGGAGAGCACGTGGCTCAGGAACTTCGGATCCCCCAGCTCGAAGACGAACTTGCTGATCGCCACCCGGCTCCGGGAGGTGTTCACCGAGGCCGAGAGGATGTTCACGTGGTGCTCGGCCAGCACCCGAGTCACGTCCGAGAGCAGCGACTTGCGGTCCAGGGCCTCCACCTGGATCTCCACCAGGAAGACAGAGGACTGGGTGGGGGCCCAGGACACCTCGACCATGCGCTCGGGCTCCTGGGTCAGCGGACCCACATTGGAGCAGTCCGCGCGGTGCACCGAGACACCCGATCCGCGGGTGACGAAGCCCACGATCTCATCCGGCGGCACGGGCGTGCAGCACCGGGCCAGCTTGACCATGACATCGGCCGAGCCCTGGACCACCACGCCGGAGTCGGAATGGCGCGGTGCCCGGGAGACCTGCGTGATCGGCACGGTGTCCAGGCTCGGCTCGGACTCGACCGGTTCGGTCAGTGCCTCCAGGTGCTCCATCACGTTCTGCGCCGAGACGTTTCCGTCACCGATGGCCGCATACAGACCCGGGACATCCGGCAGGCTCAGGACGGTGGCGACCTCGCCGAGTGCCTCCGCGCTCATCAGCCGGTGCAGGGGCAGGTTCATCCGCCGCAGCTGACGGGTCAGCTGCTCCTTGCCCTTCTCGATCGACTCCTCACGGCGCTCCTTGGAGAACCACTGCCGGATCTTGTTGCGCGCTCGAGGGCTGCGCACGAAGTTCATCCAGTCCTGGCTGGGGCCGGCCCCTTCGGTCTTGGAGGTGAAGACCTCCACCCAGTCGCCGTGGGCCAGCTCGCTGTTGAGGGGCACCAGCTTGCCGTTCACGCGGGCCCCGATGGTGCGGTGACCCACCTCGGTGTGCACGGCATAGGCGAAGTCCACCGGCGTGGAGCCGGCCGGCAAGGCCATCACCTCCCCCTTGGGGGTGAAGACGAAGACCTCAGCGGCGTCGATCTCGGTGCGCAGCGACTGCAGGAACTCGTTCGGGTCCTTGGTGTCCTTCTGCCAGTCCATGACCGAGCGCAACCAGGCCGGGGTGCCCTCCACGGTGCCGGCAGCACCGCCCTCACCGGTCTGCGCCTGGTTCTTGTACTTCCAGTGCGCGGCCACGCCGTACTCGGCACGCCGGTGCATCTCGTGGGTGCGCAGCTGGATCTCCACCGGCTTGCCGCCCGGACCGATCACCGTGGTGTGCAGCGACTGGTACATGTTCAGCTTGGGCATGGCGATGTAGTCCTTGAACCGCCCCGGCAGCGGACTCCAGGTGGAGTGCAGCACACCCAACGCGCCATAGCAGTCCCGCACCGAGTCGACCAGCACGCGCACGCCGATCAGATCGTGGATCTCGTCGAAGTCCTTACCCCGCACGATCATCTTCTGGTACACGGAGTAGTAGTGCTTGGGCCTGCCGGTCACCACGGCCTTGATCTTGGACTCGCGCAGCTGCCTCTCGATCTCGCCGCGCAGGCCGGTGAGGTTCTTCTCCCGTTCCGGGGTGCGCTCCCCCACCAGGCGCACGATCTCGGCGTACACCTTGGGATGCAGGGCGGCGAAAGAGAGGTCCTCCAGCTCCCACTTGATGGTGTTCATACCCAGCCGGTGGGCCAGTGGAGCGTAGATCTCCAGGGTCTCCTTGGCCTTCCGGGCGCTGGACTCCGGGGAGACGTACCTCCAGGTCCGGGCATTGTGCAGGCGGTCGGCGAGCTTGATCAGCAGCACCCGTACGTCCTGGGCCATGGCCACGACCATCTTGCGCACGGTCTCGGCCTGGGCGGCGTCCCCGAACTTGACCTTGTCCAGCTTGGTCACGCCGTCCACCAGGTGGGCGGCCTCCTCGCCGAAATCCTTGCGCAGCTGGTCCAGGGAGTAGCTGGTGTCCTCCACCGTGTCATGCAGCAGGGCGGCGGCCAACGTGTTCCCGGACAGGCCCAGTTCGGCCAGGATGGTCGCCACGGCCACCGGATGGGTGATGTACGGGTCCCCGCTCTTGCGCCGCTGACCGGCGTGGCAGGCCTCGGCCACCTCGTAGGCCCGGATGATCAGGTCCAGGTCCTCCTTGGGTTGCCGGACCTTCAGGGTGCGGATCAGCGGTTCCAGGATCGGCGAGTAGGCCGTGACGTGACGACCGGTCAGCCGGGCCAGACGACCGCGCGGACGCCGCGAGACGACGGTGCCCACACCTGCCGTGGACGCACTGCCCACCGGGCTGGGAGCGGCCTCCCCTGCTGGGGCGGTTGCGACGTCGTCGGGACCGGTCTCCTGGCGTGAGCCGGCGGGGCCGGGCGCGCTGGTTCCTTCGGGCTGAGCAGGGTTCGCTGTCACCGCTGTCCTTCCCGCGGGCCGAGGTCCGCTGCCATGGTCATCCGTGCTCACGGAGAGTCCGCGAGGAGGATGCACTCCAGCTTAGTGCGCCGGACGCTCCTCCAGGTCCGCGCCGGGCTTGCGTGCGGCAGCGGCCTCCTTCTCCTCCAGCTCGGTCTCGAAGGTCGCGGCGTACTCGGCCGGCTCCTCGCCCACGCGCTGGTCCAGGACCTTGCGGTCGTGGACCTGGATGGACGGTTCGTTGCGGCGCAGCAGCGCGTACAGCGGGGCCTGGATGAACAGGGTGGCCAGGGTGCCCACAATGATGCCCACGAACAGGGCCAGCGCGATGTCACGCAGGGTACCGGCGCCCAGCAGGAACACGCCGATGAACAGGATGGAGCCCACCGGAAGCACGCCCACCATGGAGGTGTTGATGGAGCGGACCAGGGTCTGGTTGATGGCCAGGTTGACGTTCTCAGCGAAGGTGCGGCGGGAGTCCTCCAGGGAGGTCTCCGTGTTCTCTCTGATCTTGTCGAACACCACCACCGTGTCATACAGGGCGTAGGAGAGGATCGTCAGGAACCCGATGATGGCCGAGGGCGTGATCTCGAAGCCCACGGCCCCGTAGATCCCGGCCGAGAGGGCCACCACATAGAGCAGGCCGATCACGGCGGCCAGGGACATCTTCCAGGTCCGGAAGTACACAGCCATCAACAGGGCCACCAGGACCACGAAGATGATCAGGCCCAACAGCGCCTGCTGTGAGACGGCCTCTCCCCAGGTGGGGCCGATGAAGTTGGAGGTGACCTGGTCCTCGCCCACCCCGTAGGCCTGCTGGAGGCGGTCGCCCACGGCCAGGGTCTGGGTGTCGTCCAGCTGCTCGGTCTGGACCCGCATGGTGCCGGGGGCGATGTTGGTCACCGTGGACTCGGACTCAGGCGCGGCCTCGGACATGGCGGCCTGCCCCAAGGACGGATCGGTGTTCTCCACTCCGGAGACGGTGAACTCGGATCCGCCACGGAACTCGATGCCCAGATTGAATCCGCCGCGCATCATCGTCAGGCCGCCGCTGACCAGCAGCAGCAGGGCGGCGATGGCGAACCACAGCTTCCACTTCTGGACGAACGGGTAGGAGCGCTTTCCGGTGTAGAGCTCGTTGCCCCACTGTGCCAGTGACGTCACTTGGAGTCCTCCCCGTCCTGGGTGCGGATGGTGTCAGGGCCGGCGGCGTGGCTGCCGCCGCGGGGGCGGCGGCCGGCCTGATCGGCCTCGGCCGGGCTGAGGGTGGTGGATGAGCCAGGGCGGGAGCTCAGGGCCTCGCCCACCGGGGTTCCGGCCAGCTGCTCCTGCCGCTCGGCGCGCCGACGCTCAGCGATGGTCTGGCGGCGCTCGGCCTCCTTGGCGGATCTGGTACTGCGGCGAGCCGCCTTGCCGCCGCCGTTGGCGCCGGCCCCGTTGGCCGCTGCCGCGGCCCGAGGACGGAAGGCACGGACCTGGCCGGCGCCCTTGTAGAGCGGCTCCACGCCCAGCAGTGACGGATCCAGTCCGGACCAGCGGTGGCCGCCGCCGAAGAACCGGGTCTGAGCCAGCAGGCGCATCACCGGGTGGGTGAACATGAAGATCACGATCAGGTCAGCCACGGCGGTCAGGCCGAGGGTGAAGGCGAAGCCGCGGACGTTGCCCACGGCCACGAAGTAGAGCACGACGGCGGCCAGCAGGTTCACGGCCTTGGAGGCGGTGATCGTCCGCTTGGCGCGGGCCCAGCCCAGCTCCACGGCCGCCTCCAGGCTCTGTCCGGACCGCAGCTCGTCCTTGATGCGTTCGAAGTAGACGATGAACGAGTCGGCGGTCAGGCCGATGGCCACGATGATGCCGGCGATGCCGGCCAGCGAGAGTCGGTAGTTGTCCGACCAGCCCAGCAGCACGATCGCCAGGTAGGTCAGGACGCCGGCCACCACCAGGGAGGCGATGGTGACCAGTCCCAGCACGCGGTACTGGAAGAAGGAGTAGATCGCCACCAGGATCAGGCCGATCAGTCCGGCGATCAGGCCCATCCGCAGCTGGTCAGAGCCCAGCGTGGCTGAGATCTGCTGTTCGGACTGGATCTCGAAGCTGATGGGCAGCGCGCCGTAGCTGAGCTGCTCGGCCAGTCCCTGGGCGGTCAGCTCGGTGAAGCTGCCCGTGATCTGGGCGCGCCCGTCGGTGATGACGGCATTGGACTGCGGTGCCGTGATGACCGCACCGTCCAGCAGGACCGCGAACTGCTTGCGCGGGTCGCCGTCGGCGAAGGGGGTCAGTCGGGTGGTGACCTCGCGGAACTTCTCGGTGCCCTCGTTCGTGAAGGACAGGTTGACGGCCCACTGGTTCGTGGAGACGCCGGTCGGAGACTGGGTCATCCCGTAGTCGGCGTCGGCGATCTCGGTGCCCTTGACCTCCACCGGTCCCAACAGGTACTTGATGGCCGGCATGCCGCGCTCTTCATCGGCAGGCTGGCAGGCCACGGTCCCCTGATCAGCCGGCTTCGGCTCTCGATTGGGGTTCGCCAGTTCGGCCGCGCAGTCCATGGCCTCGAACTCGGCGGCCAGCTCGGGAGTGATCCAGGCCGGGTCGGAGCCGTTGGCCGGTTCGCCCTCGGGCTGGGGGAAGTCCTCCAGCGCGGTCCGCTCCTCCTCCGGCACAGGATCACCGCCGGCGATCGAGAGCACGGAGCGGAACTCCATGTCCGCGGAGGCCTGGATCAGCTGCCGCGTCCGCTCATCGGGGATGCCCGGCAGGGAGACGACGACATTGCTGCCGCCCTGCGTGGCGATCTCTGCCTCGGAGACACCGGAGCCGTCCACGCGCTGACGGATGATCTCCACCGCCTGGCCCAGCTGCTCCTCCGTGGCCTGCTGACCACCACTGACCTGGGGCGCCAGGACCATCTGCGTGCCGCCCTCCAGATCCAGTGCGAGCTTGGGGACGCCATCGGTCTGGCCGGTGGCCACGCCGACGCCGAGGGCAGCGGTGAGGGCGAGGGTCAGGGCCAGCAGCCACCACAGGGTGCGCTTGGCCCGGCCTCGAGGGGTCTTGTCAGACATGGAGAGGACGGCTTTCGTTCAGCGGAGGGTCATCAGGCGCCGGGGTGCCCCGGCCGCAGGGAGGTCAGGCCTGGGGGCGACCGGTGTCCGGGCGGGGGTCCTGAGGGTCGATGGGACCGCGGGGGTCGGTGGGGTCACCGGCCGGGCGCGTCGACTCGCCGTTGAGGTCATAGTCGCTGCCCTGCTCGTAGGCCGGGGCCTCGAAGCCCTCTGCCTGAGCGGCGGCCTCAGTGCTCACCGGATCGATGACCTGGCCGATGGCCTGCATGTGCACGGTGGCGGTGTTGCCCGGCGAGAGCTCCAGGACGACCTTGTTCTCCTCCTGGTCCACGGAGACGACACGACCGAACAGGCCCATGGAGGTCATCACCTCGACGCCCGGGGCGACGGTGGAGCGCATCTCCTGCTGCTGCTGCTGGACCTTCTTGCTCTTGCGGAACATGAAGAAGATCATCAGGCCGAACAGCGCCAGCATGACCAGCAGGAACGGATCGAAGCCCGGAGCGGCCTGCTGGCCGTTCTGGGCGAGGACGGAGGCGGTCGGGGCGAGGTCGAAGACGCTCAGAGGCATGAAGGAGACACCACATTCGGGTTCGGGGCACAGGTCAACTGGGTCAGTCTAGGGGCTGAACCTGTGACTGAGCGGAACGTGAGCCTGCCGCGTGTGGTCCGAGCCATACGCCGGGCGCTCCCTCGGCCCCAGGTCACGGGGAGAAGAGCGTGTCCGTGGGGTCGTCGTCGGGTAGACCAGAGCCTTCAGCCTCCTGCGCGGCGCCGGCGGCGACCGTCCAGAAGGCGGCCCCGGGAGCCTCGGGCGGGGGCTGGAGTCCCAGGTGCTCCCAGGCGGCCGGCATGGCGATGCGCCCGCGCGGCGTGCGTCCCAGCAGTCCCTCCCGCACCAGGTACGGCTCGGCGACGGTCTCCACGGTCTCGACCTCCTCGCCCACGGCGATGGCCAGGGTGGACAGGCCCACCGGGCCGCCGCCGAACTTGGTGCACAGCGCCTGGAGCACGCCGCGGTCCAGACGATCCAGGCCGCGCGCGTCCACCTCATACATGTCCAGGGCTGCGGAGGCGGCGCGGGCGTCCACCTGGTCCAGGCCCTTGACCAGAGCCCAGTCCCGCACCCGGCGCAGCAGCCGGTTGGCGATGCGCGGAGTGCCCCGGGAGCGGGTGGCGATCTCAGCGAACGCCGCCGAATTCAGCGCCAGGTCCAGCAGCAGGGCCGAGCGACGCAGCACCAGCTCCAGCTCTGCGCTGCTGTAGAACTCCAGGTGACCGGTGAAGCCGAACCGGTCCCTGAGGGGACCCGGCAGCAGACCGGCGCGCGTGGTGGCCCCGACCAGGGTGAACGGCGGGATCTCCAACGGAATCGAGGTGGCTCCGGCGCCCTTGCCGACCACGATGTCCACGCGGAAGTCCTCCATGGCCATGTAGAGCATCTCCTCGGCCGGACGGGACATCCGGTGGATCTCATCCAGGAAGAGCACCTCCCCCTCGGTCAGGGAGGAGAGGATGGCGGCCAGGTCACCGGCATGCTGAATGGCCGGTCCGGAGGAGATGCGCAGGGGCGCGTTCATCTCCGCGGCGATGATCATCGACAGCGTGGTCTTGCCCAGGCCCGGCGGGCCGGAGAGCAGGACGTGATCGGCGGTCTTGCCGCGCAGGCGGGCGGCCTCCAGGACCAGGGAGAGCTGTTCGCGGACCCGGTGCTGGCCGACGAAGTCGTCCAGGGTCCTGGGGCGCAGGGCTGCCTCGAGTTCACGCTCCTCGGCCTCGGCGCCGGGGGCGACCATCCGCTCCTCGGGTGACATGGACACCGACTACCGCCCGCTCCGCGCGGTCTGGCCCTGACCGAGATGCCGCAGCGTGGCGCGCAGGACGGCGCCCACATCCCCGGACTCCTCGAGCTCGGGCTGGTGAGCCAGGGTGGAGGTGACGGCCTTCTCGGCGTCCTTCTCCGACCAGCCCAGACCCGTGAGGGCCTCGAGCACCTGATCGGTCCAGGACGCCGCAGCGGGGGTGGCCGCGGCAGGGCCGGAGCCGGACTCCTCCGTACCGGTGGGGACCAGCTTGTCCGCCAGTTCCAGGATCATCCGCCGCGCTCCCTTGGGACCGATGCCGGGGACCTTGGTGAACGCCTTGTCATCCCCGCCGGATGCGGCCACGCGCACCGCCTCCGGGGTGTGCACCGCCAGCACGGCCAGCCCCAGCCTCGGGCCGATCCCGGAGACGCCCAGCAACACCTCGAACACCTCACGCTCATCCGGCGTGCCGAAGCCGTAGAGGGTCAGGGAGTCCTCACGCACCACCAGGGAGGTGTGCACGGTGCCGGTCTCCCCCAGACGCAGTCCGGCCAGGGTGTGCGGGGTGGCGTGGACGAGCATCCCCACGCCGGAGACGTTGAGGACGGCCTGATGCAGACCCACATGGTCCACCGTGCCGGTCAGGGAGGAGATCACAGGCAGCTCCGAGCGCGAGAGGATTCGAACACATCTACGAGGTACGCGTCCACCCTAGCGCGTGTTCCGGAGCACTCAGGCACCGCCACGCCCTCCAGGGCGCCGCCCGCCCGCCGCCTTCTTCTCGGCGGCCAGCCAGGCCTTCTGTGCCGCCGTCATCCCGCCACCCTGACCGCGAGAGGCGCCGGGCGTCGTCGGGAACCTGGAGGGGCGGGCCGGGCTGGTGAGGGAGGCGGTCTCCAGGCCTCGGCCCATCAGACCCCCGCGCCAGGCATGGGTGATGGCCAGGGCGATGGCGTCCGCGGCGTCGGCCGGACGGGGCGGGGCGTCCAGGCGCAGGATCCGCGTCACCATGGAGGTGACCTGCTCCTTGCCGGCGTTGCCGTTGCCGGTCACGGCCGCCTTCACCTCCGAAGGCGTGTGCAGGGCCACCGGGATGCCAGCCCGGGCGGCGGCGGCGATCACGACACCGGAGGCCTGCGCCGTGCCGACCACCGTGGGCGTGTTGTTCTGGGCGAACACCCGCTCCACGGCCAGGTGGTCCGGCTGATGCAGCTGCAGCATGCGCGTGATGGCGGAGTCGATCTCCAGCAGCCGTGCATCCAGGGTGTGGTCCGCCGGGGTGCCCACTACCGTGACGTCCACCAGCGTGGCCGTGCGGCGGGCGGTCACATCCACCACGGCGATGCCGCAGCGGGTCAGGCCGGGATCGACCCCGATCACCCGCAGTGCGGTGGGCTCACGTCGAGCCGTGCGGTCGCCGACGCCCCCGCCCGTGTCCACGGTCGAGATCAGTCCTCGTCCAGCTGCTCGATGACCTCGGCGGGGATCTCCACGTTGGAATAGACCGACTGGACGTCGTCCAGTTCCTCCAGGGCCTCCTCCAGACGGATGAACTTCTTGGCTCCGTCCAGGTCCAGCTCGACCTTCATGGAGGCCACGAACTCGGCCTCGTCGGTGTCGTAGTGGATGCCGGCCTCATCCAGCGCGGCAGCAACGGCCTGAAGGTCGGAGGGGTCGCACAGCACCTCGAAGCTGTCCCCCGACTGCACGACCTCCTCGGCACCGGCGTCCAGCACGGCCATCAGGATGTCATCCTCGGTGTTGCCCTCGGCAGGCAGGCGGACCACACCGGTGCGAGCGAACAGGTAGGCCACCGAACCGGGGTCGGCGATCGTGCCGCCGTTGCGGGTGACGGCCACCCGGACCTCGGAGGCGGCGCGGTTCTTGTTGTCGGTCAGGCACTCCACCATCAGTGCGGAGCCGTTGGGTCCTCGGACCTCGTACATGATCTCGGTGTAGTCGATGACCTCACCGGTCAGGCCGGCGCCACGCTTGATGGCCCGCTCGATGTTGTCGTTGGGCACCGACTGCTTCTTGGCCTTGGTGACGGCCAGGTCCAGTGCGGGGTTGCCGGAGAGGTCCGCGCCGCCGACGCGGGCGGCCACTTCGATCCCCTTGATGTACTTGGCGAAGGCCTTGGCGCGCTTGGCGTCCAGGGCGGCCTTCTTGTGCTTGGTGGTGGCCCACTTGGAATGCCCTGACATGTGCTCTCCTCTCGAGGCCGAGCCCGTGAGGCGTCCGGCCGAGTGCTGGTGGTCGTCCGGCTGTGCAGCTGGCGGTGCCACTGCGTCCGGCTCTGCAGAAAGTCCGCGCCCGAGTCTACCGGCCGATCCCGGCGCGGCACTCCCCTCACCACAGGGAATGTGAAACAGTTGCTGTCCATGACTGTGACTGACCCCGCCCTCGCCGACAATCCGCTGTTGATCCCGTCAGACCTCCCCTATGGCCTGCCGGACTTCGCGGCTATCCGGGACGAGCACTTCGTGCCAGCCTTCCGCCACGCCGTGGCGCTGCACCGTGAGGAGCTCGAGGCGATCGCCGCGGACAGCGCCGAGCCCACCTTCGAGAACACCTTCCTGGCACTGGAGCGCTCGGGCCAGCTGCGCCGCTGGGTGGAGATGGTCTTCTACACGCTCGTCCCTGCGGACGGCACTGAGGCCCGTCAGCAGATCCATGAGGAGCTCGAGCCCGTGCGTTCGGCCCACGAGGACGCGATCTACCTCAACGAACGGCTCTTCGCGCGCCTTTCGGCCGTGGACCGCACTGCACTGACCGGGGAGGACGCCCGGCTGGCCGAGGTGGTCCTGCAGGAGTTCATCCTGCGCGGAGCCGGCCTGGACGCACCGGCCAAGGCCCGACTGGAGCAGATCAACGAGCGCCTGGCGGTGCTCGGTGCCCAGTACAACCGTCGGATGGTCGCCGAGAACGCGGCGCGCGCCGTCCTGATCACCGACCCCGCCCAGCTGGCCGGACTGAGCGATTCCGACCGCGCCGCCGCGGCGGACGCAGCAGCGGAGGCAGGGCACGACGACGGCCACCTCCTCACGCTCTCGATGTTCACCTCCCAGCCCTGGCTGGAGCAGCTGGAGGATCGAGACACCCGCCAGCGGGTCCATGAGGCCGCCTGGGTGCGCGGCACCGAGCCCGGAGAGCACTACGTGCTGGACATCGCCGCCGAGCAGGCCGCGCTGCGCGCGGAGAAGGCTGGACTGCTGGGCTACCCCACCTGGGCGGACTACGCCCTGCAGGACCGCACCGCCCCGGATCTGCCGGCGGTCCAGGATCTGCTGGGTCGGCTGGTCCCCGCCGCCGCCGCCAACGCCCGACGCGAACGGGAACGACTGGAGCAGCTGGCCGGTCACCCGATCCAGCCCTGGGACTGGCCCTACTACTCCGCGCAGGTGGAGCGCGAGGACTACGCCGTGGACGCCGGCGCCCTGCGGCCCTACTTCGAGCTGGACCGCACCCTGACCCAGGGCGTGTTCGCCGCCGCCACAGCTCTGTACGGCATCACCTTCCGGGAACGCACCGATCTGGCCGGATACCACCCCGATGTGCGCGTCTGGGAGGTCTTCGACGCCGACGGCACCGGACTGGGACTGTTCCTGGGTGACTTCTACACCCGTCCCACCAAGTCTGGCGGTGCGTGGATGAACCCCATCCGGGAGCGCTCCACGGAACTGGACGAACGGCCCGTGGTGGTCAACAATCTCAACATCCCCCATCCTCCCGCTGGTGAGCCCACTCTGCTGACCCTGGACCAGGTGACCACCCTGTTCCATGAGTTCGGCCATGCCCTGCACGGGCTGCTGGCGGAGGCCCGCTATGCCACGCTCTCCGGCACCTCGGTCCCCCGGGACTTCGTGGAGTTCCCCTCGCAGGTCAACGAGATGTGGATCCAGTGGCCGCAGATCGTCCAGGCCTACGCCCGTCACGTGGACACCGGAGAGCCGTTGGATCCTGCGGCGCTGGAGTCGCTCCAGGCCGCCTCGCTCTGGGGCGAGGGCTTCTCCACCACCGAGTACCTGGGTGCGGCCGTCCTGGACCTGGCCTGGCACGCGCTGCGCCCCGGCGAGACGGTGGCGGACCCGCTGGCGTTCGAGGCCGAGCAGCTCACGGCGGCCGGCTTGGACCCGCAGCTGGTGGCGCCGCGCTACCGCTCCAGCTACTTCAAGCACATCTTCTCCGGCGGATACGCGGCGGGCTACTACTCCTACATCTGGTCCGAGGTGATGGACGCGGACACCGTGCAGTGGTTCCAGGAGAACGGCGGGCTGACCCGGGAGAACGGCGACCGCTTCCGGACCGAGCTGCTGGCTCGGGGCAACACGCGGGACCCCATGGAGTCCTACCGTGCCTTCCGTGGGCGGGACCCGGAGCCGCAGCCGCTGCTGGTGCGGCGCGGGCTGGCCTGAGTCAGGACGTCAGCTGCGGCACCCCGGGCCGGGGCGAGGTGAGCACGGCGGAGAGCCAGATGCTCACCGCCCGGTGCCACTTCTCCGGGTCCACGTTCCATTCCCGCGTGTGCCGGGCCTGACGGAACCGGACGAAGGAGACCAGCTGAGGTGCCTTGGCGGCCAGTTCGACGGAGGGGCCCAGAGGCACGAAGTCGTCGTCCTCGGAGTGCAGGATCAGGGTGGGCACGCGCAGCTGCTCAGCGCGTGCCACCCAGTTCATCGCCTTCAGGTCCACCGGCGCGGCCAGACCGGTGGCCCACCGCCCGGCCTTGTTGGACATCAGCCACTGCCCGAGCCTGCCGGACGCCTCCGGCAGGCGGTTGGCCTTGGCCTGGTGGGCCAACACGTCGATCCAGTTGATGACCGGCCCGTCCAGCACCATGGCGGCCACCGCGGTGGCGGCCAGCTCGGAGCGGTCCACCAGCTGCAGGCAGACGGCCCCGCCCATGGACCAGCCGAACAGGACCACCTCGGTGGCCCCCTGGTCCAGGGCATAGGCCACCGCGGCCTCCACGTCCTGCCATTCAGTGGTGCCGAGGCCGTACCGTCCGTCCGGCGCGGCCGGGGCATCACCGTCGTTGCGGTAGGAGATCATCAGCGAGGTCATGCCCAGGGACCGCGCCGTGCTCACCGCGCGGATCCCCTCGGTGCGCTTGGTGCCCCGCCCGTGAACCATCACCGCCCAGGCGCCCTCGCCGGGCCGTCGTCGGGAGCCGTCCTTGAGCGGCTCCGGGCGCACCAGCCAGGCCGGGGCGGAGCCGTTCTCCACCGGGATCTTCACGTCCTCGGTCTCATACCCCGCCGCGCGCGGATCGGGGTAGACGAATCCGGTCCACCGTCCCCGCACCGCGCGGGTGATGTCTCCGGAGTAGACCTGCTCCACCTGGCGCTGCACGGTGCCGTCCCGCGGGTCGAACGAGGTCACCGCGCCGATCCGTGCCACGGAGGCACCGCCGTCGAACACCAGGGAGTAGGTGCCGGGCACCGTGGTCTCCTCCGTGGCCGGCAGGATGATCTCCTGACCGGTCTCACCGTCCACCACCGCCAGGATCTCCAGATCCTCCGCCGGGGTCTTGACCGGGGTCACCACGGTGCGCGCGAACACGCCGGCCAGACCGGAGACAGCCCCGGCCGCCAGGGACCCGGCCACCACGCCGGCGCCGGCGGCCAAGGAGGACCACTTCACGGTGGGGGCCGCCTTCTGCACTCCCCTGCCGATCCGCTGGGTCACAGCGGCACGGAGCGGGGACAGTCCGGAGGAGGTGGCGGCGCGCGAGCTCATGCTCCATTGTCACCACCGACCTGCCCACCCCGTCCACTCGGCGGGTCCGGCGTGGCGCAGGGCTCGGAATGGCTGCCCTGTCCGTGGTGTTATGGGGGGTGTGAGCGATCATCAGAGTCCCCAGTCCCCAGACCAGCCGGCCACCGCCACGGACCACCACGACGACGGCCCCTCGCCTCAGGTGGGGCAGGTCACCGATGACCAGTGGCGCGAGCGTCTCACCCCGGAGGAGTTCCATGTGCTGCGCCAGGCCGGCACCGAGCGCCCCTACACCGGCGAGTACTGGGACACCCACACCGAAGGCGTCTACTCCTGCCGGGCCTGCGGCACCGAGCTGTTCCGGTCCCAGCAGAAGTTCGACTCGCACTGCGGGTGGCCGTCCTTCTTCGCCCCCCTGGCCGAGGACCGGGTGGAGTACATCCGAGACATGAGCATGGGCATGGAGCGGATCGAGGTGCGCTGCCGAAGCTGCGGCTCGCACATGGGACATGTCTTCCAGGGCGAGGGCTATGACACCCCCACCGATCTGCGGTACTGCATCAACTCGATCTCCCTGACCCTGCAGCCCGCCGACCCTGCAGCGGGCGCATGAGCGCGGACACCGTGTCCGTGGGCGTCTCCCGGCGTGGCTTCGCCTCGGACAACTATGCCGGCGTCCACCCCGAGGTGCTGCAGGCCTTGGCCCGCGCCAACGTCGGACATGAGCCGGCCTACGGCGGGGACTCCTGGACCGCGCGTCTGCAGCAGCTGGTGACCCAGGAGTTCGGCGAGCGGGCCGCGGTCCATCCTGTGTTCAACGGCACGGGAGCCAATGTGGTGGCCCTGCAGGCCATGCTCCCGCCGTGGGGCGCGGTGATCTGCGCCGAGTCCGCACACATCCACCAGGACGAGGGCGGGGCGCCGGAACGGGTCGGCCGGACCAAGCTGTTCACGGTGCCCACTCCTGACGGCAAGCTCACCCCGGAACTCGTGGACCGCCAGGCTCACGGCTTCGGATTCGTCCACCGGGCCCAGCCGGCCGTCGTCGAGATCGCCCAGGTGACCGAGCTGGGCACCGTCTACACGCCGGAGGAGATCCGGGCTCTGAGTGACCACGCCCATGGACTGGGCCTGGGCGTGTATATGGACGGGGCCCGGCTGGCCAACGCTGCGGCCGCCCTGGAGGTGCCCCTGCGTGCCTTCACCACGGATGCCGGCGTGGACCTGGTCTCCTTCGGGGGCACCAAGAACGGTGCCCTGGGAGCCGAAGCGGTGATCGTGCTGAATCCGGATGCGGTGATCGGCGGCGGCACCGGCCGGGGCCAGACCGCCACCACGTCCGGACTGGCGGTGGAGCATCTGCGCAAGGCCTCCATGCAGCTGGCCTCCAAGATGCGTTTCATCTCCGCGCAGCTGGTCGCGCTGCTGGAGGACGGCCTGTGGCTGCGCTCTGCCCGTCACGCCAATGCCATGGCCGCCCTGCTGGCCGCAGCCGTGGAGCCGTTGGACGGCGTGCGTCTCACCCAACGCCCCGAGGCCAACACCGTCTTCGCCGTGCTGGACCCCGCCGTGGCCGATCGCGTCCGCGCGCAGTTCCCGTTCTACGACTGGGACCGATCCACAGGAGAGGTCCGGTGGATGACCTCCTGGGACACCACTGCGGACGATGTCACCGGCTTCGCGCTCGCTCTGCAGGAGGCCCTGGCCTCAGCGCGCTGACGGCGTGGTGCCGACGCCGGTGGCCGCACCGGATCTACCGTGGTGTCCGTGACTGTGATAGGCCACCACCCCGCCGAGCTGCAGCGCCTCCCCGGAGACTTCCGGTCCGCGCTGAGCGGACTGCGGCGCGCCCGATCCCGGCGTGAGGTCACCCTCGAGGAGATCCCGGCGCCGAGCCGTCTGGCCCCCTATGCAGTGGCCCTGGCCGCCGAGGTCCACGACCATCCTCCCGGCGAGGACGACGCCCCGGCCCAGGAACTGGCCACCGGTCGGTTCATCCTGCTGCACGATCCCGCCGGCTCAGCCGTCTGGAACGGCACCTTCCGCGTGGTCACCTACATCCGCGCCTCTCTGGAGGCCGACCTCGGCAACGATCCCATGGTCGGGGCGGTGGCCTGGACCTGGCTGGTGGAGGCACTGGAGAGCCACCGGGCCCAGTACAGCGAAGCTGGCGGCACGGCCACGCGCGTGCTCTCGGAGAGCTTCGGTGGACTGGCGGGTCGCCCGGACACGATCGACATCGAGCTGCGTGCCTCCTGGACCCCGGCGGGCCCCGATTCGACGGCTCATCTGGAGGCCTGGTCAGACATGGTCTGCGCCTTCGCCGGATTGCCTCCCGTGCCGGAGGGCGTCACCCCACTGCCCCGCATCAGGAGGAACTGACATCACCGCTGAGACCGAACCGGCACCCGTCACCACTGCTGGCCTCGACGACGGCCCCGATCAGGCCCCGACCTCCGAGCCGCGCCTGATCACCGAGCCCGCCGGCGGGCTTCCGTTCCTGACCACCACGGCTCAGGAGCTGGATCGCTGCGCGGACCTGCTGTCCCACGGGACCGGCCCGGTGGCGATCGACGCCGAACGCGCCTCGGGCTTCCGCTACGGCCAACGGGCCTTCCTCGTCCAGATCAAGCGCGAGGGTGCCGGGATCTGGCTGATCGATCCCGAGGAGTTCGAGGACCTGACGGTGATCCAGGAGGCCCTCTCCGGGGTCGAGTGGATTCTCCACGCAGCCACGCAGGACCTTCCGTGCCTGTCCGAACTGGGGCTGTGGCCGGACCGCCTGTTCGACACCGAACTGGCTGGCCGGATCGCCGGGCTGCCCCGCGTCGGGTTGGCCGCCATGCTCGAGTCCCTGCTGGGCGTGACCCTGGCCAAGGAGCACTCTGCCGCCGACTGGTCCAAGCGCCCTCTGCCGCAGGACTGGCTGACCTACGCCGCCCTGGACGTGGAACTGCTGGTGGAGCTGCGTGAGGCGATCATCGGCCTGCTGGAGGAGCAGGGGAAGATGGACTGGGCCGAGGAGGAGTTCGAGGCCGTCCGCACCGCTCCCCTGCCCGGCCCTCGGCAGGATCCGTGGCGGCGCACTTCCGGGATGCACAAGCTGCGCCGCCCCCAGCAGCTGGCGGTGGTCCGTGAACTGTGGAACGCCCGGGAGAAGCTGGCTCAGAGCAGGGACACTGCCCCTGGGCGCCTCATCCCCGATTCGGCGATCGTGGCGGCGGCGGCCGCGCAGCCGCAGACCGTCCCCGACCTGCTCAAGACCCAGGGCTTCCACGGTCGGGCCGCCGGCCGCGAGGCTCCGCGTTGGCTGCGGGCCATCAAGGACGGGCAGCAGGCTGCACGGGAGCCCGGGGGCCTGCCTGCTCTGCACCTGCCCCAGGACGGACCGCCGCCCCCGCGCGCCTGGAAGGACCGTGACCCCCTCGCGGACCGTCGCCTGAAGACGGCCAAGGCCTGGATCGGCCGGCGCGCGGACGAGCTGACAATCCCCACCGAGAACCTGCTGACTCCGGACACCCTGCGGCGGGTCTGCTGGCGACCGCCGTCCCCGATCGACCCAGACACCGTGGCCGCTGCGCTCACCGCCCTCGGGGCCCGCCCGTGGCAGGTCAGGATCACCGCCCCCATCATCACCGTCGCCCTGCTGGATCCCGATCCGGCCGAGTGAACCGCCGAGGGTCCGCACTCCTTGAGCAACCTGTTACTGGCCGGTAACATTCGGGGCGAGACCACCGAACCCCCGCTCAGGAGAGTCATGACCACTGCAGATCGTTTCGACCGCTTCCACGAACTGGCCGCACTGTTCCCCGACGAGGTGATCACCCGCGCTGAGGTGACCGACCTCGACCTCCCCGGCGACAGAGGAACCCTGGCGCTGCTGACCCTGGACAACCACGCGGGACCGCGCCGGCCCACCACGCTGGGCCCGAACTCCCTGATCGGCATCGGCGAGGTCCTGGACGTGCAGGCCCAGCGCGCTCGAGACGGCCAGATCGCCGCCGTGGCGATCGTGGGCAAGCCCGGCTTCCTGGTGGCCGGCGCCGACCTGGGTTCCATCAAGCGCCTGACCCGCCATGAGCACGGTCAGCTGATGGCCGAGCTGGGACACGAGGTGTACAACACCCTCACGGACTTCCCGGTCCCCTCCTTCGCCTTCATCAACGGCATGGCCCTGGGCGGTGGGCTGGAGATCGCTCTGGCCTGCCAGTACCGCACCATCTCCACCGCTGCCGCTGGGCTCGGGCTGCCGGAGACCCACCTGGGGCTGATCCCGGGCTGGGGCGGCGTGTGGAAGACCCCGCGGCTGATCGGACCGGAGGCTGCCGTCACCCTGATCTTCGAAAACCCCCTCAACGGCAACCGCACCCTCAAGGGCGCCGCTGCCTACGAGCTGGGCCTGGCCGACGCGCTGCTGGACGCCGGACAGGATCCCGCCGACACCACCGCCTTCGTCCAGGCTTCGGTGGACTGGGCCGCCCAGGTGGTGGCCGGCGACGCGCAGGCCCTGGAGCAGATCGAGCGGCACCGCAGCCGGGACACCTCCGAGGAGGCCTGGGGCCGCGCGGTGCAGAAGGCCGAGAGGATCGTGCAGGCCAAGACCGGTGGGCATGTCCCCGCGCCGGCTCGGGCCCTGGAGGTGTTCGCCCAGGGCCAGCACCGCACCCGTGAGGAGTCCGCGCAGGCCGAATGCGACGCTCTGGCGGATCTGATGCAGACCCCTGAGTTCCATCACACCGTCTATGCATTCCTGGACGTGGTGCAGAAGCGTTCCAAGAATCCGGCGGGCGCGCCCTCGGCGGACTTGGCCCGGCCGGTCCGCAAGGTGGGCGTGGTCGGCGCCGGGCTGATGGCCGGCCAGCTGGCCCTGTTGTTCGCCCAGCGCCTCCAGGTGCCCGTGGTGATGACCGACATCGATCAGGAGCGCGTGGACCGCGGGGTCTCCTCCGTCCACGAGCAGGTGGACAAGCTGGTGTCCAAGGGCCGGCTGAAGTCCGAGATGGCGGAGGGCCTGAAGGGACTGGTCTCCGGCTCCGTCTCCAAGGACGTCTACGCCGACGCCGACTTCGTCATCGAGGCCGTCTTCGAGGAGATGGGCGTCAAGAAGCAGGTCCTGAGCGAGCTCGAGGCGATCGTCTCTCCCGAGTGCATCCTGGCCACCAACACCTCCTCGCTCTCGGTCACCGAGATGGCCTCGGTGCTCCAGCACCCCGAGCGCATGGTCGGGTTCCACTTCTTCAATCCGGTGGCCGTGATGCCCCTGCTGGAGATCGTCCGGGGCCCGCAGACCACCGACGAGGTGCTGGCCACGGCCTTCGCCACGGCCAAGACCCTGGGCAAGACCGCCGTGCTGGTCCAGGACGCCACGGCGTTCGTGGTCAACCGGATCCTGCTGCGTCAGATGGGTGAGATCCAGAACTCCTTCGACCAGGGCACGCCGGCCGAGGTGGCCGACCATGCCCTGGATCCGATGGCGCTGCCGATGACGCCGTTCACCCTGCTGGCCATGGTGGGCGTGCCGGTGGCCCAGCATGTCACCGAGTCCTTGAACGCCTCCTTCGGAGATGAGCGCTTCCCGGTCTCCCAGAACCTGCAGGCCCTGGTGGACCACCGGGTGAAGGGGATCTGGGCTGAGGACGGCTCGCAGACCATCCCGGAGCAGACTCTGGCACTGATGGAGTTCGGGGACGCTCCCCAGACCTCCGAGGAGCTGCTGGTCCGCGTCCAGGACGCCCTGGCCGAAGAGATCGGCCTGATGCTCGACGAGGGCGTGGTGGCCGATGCCGAGGACATCGACCTGTGCATGATCCTGGGCGCTGGGTGGCCGCTGCACCTGGGCGGGATCACCCCGTACCTGGACGAGGTCGGAGCCTCAGAGCGAGTCAACGGCCGCCGCTTCCACACCTGAGACACCGCAGCCCGCCCTGCAGAGACGGGCCCAGGCACGCACACTGTGTGGCCGGGCCCGTCCGGCATTCGGCCTGGCCTCAGAAGCCGAAGCCGCGCAGGGCGAAGGCCGTCATGTTGTCGTCCATCCCCTCCAGCGCCTGGGCCAGGGAGTCCACCGGGACGGACACGGCTGGACCGCCCCAGTCGCTCATCACCACCTGCTCTCCGGCCAGCCAGTGGGTGGCGAGCACCAGTCCGTGGCTGAGAACCTCCACCCTGTCCGCCACCAGCGTCTGCCCGTCGGGCCGCTGGACCGGCTCGGCACCACGGCGGACCATCCGGGCGGGCGAGGGTGCCAGGGTCCCGGTGAAGAACTGGGACTCCTCGAGCCGGATGTACTCCGCCCCGGACGTCCCCTGCGCAGCCAGCTGCTGCAGCAGCATCCATTCTCCGTAGCTGGGCAGGGCGTCCCGGTCCAGGCCGGCGCGCTCTCGGTCCACGCTCACCCGCTGGGTCGCCGAGGAGTCCTGGAAGGTGCAGGCGCGCCATCCCTGGACAGTGGCCCCCGCGGAGAGGGTGATCGTGGACTCGGAGAGGAATCGCTCTGCCGGCCCCGCACGATGCTCCCCGGGCCGCGCCCCGCCGAAGGCTGTGCGGGTGGTCAGCACTCCGTCCTGCACGGAACGGAGCAGGAAGCCCGCCCGCCGACCCTCGAAGTACATCGTCTCCCAGCGCTCCATGCGCCCTCCTGTTCCGTCTCGGGTGTCTGATCCATTCTGTCCTGAACGCCACGGTGCCGCCACGCGCAGGCCTGGATTCGCCGGGGACGGCATCGACCCCGGATAATGGGGGGATGACCTCCTCCGATCGCTCCTCTGCCCCTGACCGCGTCCCGTCCCCGGAGGACACCTCATGCTGTGGCGGGTGCGGCCCCACACGGCGGACCTTCCTGGAGCGGGGGGCCCTGATCGGAGCCGCCGGTGTGGCCGCTGTCGGGCTCTCCGGCTGCACCGACGCCATTCGGAACGAGCAGAACGCCCCCTCCCACCATGTGGGAGGCACTCCCACCCGGGCGATCGAGACCGCCGAGCTGCCCGTGGGCAATTCGGCGTCGGTGCAGCTGCGCGGCCGCATTCTCCTGATCCACCGCTCTGCCGAGCAGACGGTCCACGCGTATTCGGCCGTGTGCACGCATCAGGGCTGCACGGTCGGGCTGGGAGAGCGTCAGGGGGAACCGACCTTCGCCTGCCCCTGCCACGGCTCCCACTTCGATGTCACCACGGGAGTGCCCTACGGCGGCCCGGCCCGCAAGCCACTGACCGAGTTCACCGCAGCGGTGGACGGTGACTGGATCACCGTCACCCTCTGAGCTCAGGGCCGGGGTCGACGTGGGGCGTTGACGATGCTCTCCCGCCGGTTGGGGTCCCACTCCGGGGTCTCGGCCAGCCGGCGTGGGTAGTACCACCAGCGCCACCACAGCCAGATGGCCGGGCCGATCCCCGGCAGGACGAACAGGGTCAGCAGCCACGGCAGGCGCCGGTGTTCATCCAACGGTGAGCGCATCAGGGACACCAGGGCGGTCACGAGCAGCCCCAGCAGGACCGCCGAGAGGACCCACAGCCCGATCTGCCCCGCCACGGGGATCTGGTCGGCCATGGTCAGAACAGTGCCACCTTCTGAGCCGGGGCGAAGATCTCGTCCAGCTCAGCACGCTCCTGTTCAATGGACACCCAGCACACGGCCTCGGCGTTCTGGCGGATCTGCTCCGGGCGCGTGGCCCCGGCGATCACCGAGGACACCGGCTCCTGGGCGGCGAGCCAGGAGAAGGCGACCTGCAGCTCAGTCAGACCTCGTTCCCGGGCGAAGTCGCCGAAGGCCTTCAGCTGGTCCAGGTCGGCGTTCTCCACCATGGACTGCCGGGTGTGGGAGAGGCGGGATCCCTCCGGCGCCTGCCCGGAGGAGTACTTGCCGGTGAGCATGCCGTTGGCCAGCGGGAAATAGGGCAGCACGCCCAGTCCGTAGGCACGGGAGGCTGGCAGCACCTCCAGCTCGGCCCGCCGGTCCATCAGGTTGTAGTGGTTCTGGGCGGAGATGAAGCGCTCGGTGCCCTGCTCCCGCGCCACGAACTCGGCCTCGGCGATCTGCCAGCCGGACCGGTTGGAGTGCCCGATGTACCGGACCTTGCCCGACCGCACCAGGTCGTCCAGCGCCGAGAGCGTCTCCTCGATCGGCGTCTGCGGGTCCGGGGTGTGGAACTGGTAGAGATCGATCCAGTCCGTCCCCAGCCGGCGCAACGAGGCCTCCACCGCGCGGACGATGTAGCGGCGGGAGCCGCGAGCCCCATGGTCGTTGCCGTTGACGCCCTGCATGTCCATCCCGAACTTGGTGGCCAGCACCACCTCGTCGCGGCGCGTGCCCAGGGCACGGCCGAGGCGTTCCTCGCTCAGGCCAGGCTGGGCGCCGTACATGTCCGCCACGTCGAACAGGGTCACGCCAGCGTCCAGCGCGGCATGCACGACGGCGTCCGTCCCCTCCTGCTCCAGGGTGGCGGTTCCCGGGCGGCCCAGGTTGTTGCAGCCCAGTCCGACGACGGAAACGGTCAGGCCGGAACGGCCCAGGCGACGATAGTCCACAGGAAGGGTCCTCTCACGAAGTCGTTCTGATCAGGAGCGGAGGGTGGCGGCGGCCACCCGCGAGGCCTGCACCCCGGCGTGCTTGGCGGCGGCGGGGATCTCCGCCTGCGCCTTGGCCGCATGCGGGGTCTCGACCTCCAGCACAGCCTGTCCGCTCTCGGTGCGCACCTGCACGACCTCACCCAGTCCCCGCCAGGCCAGTTGATTGGTCAGCTCTGCTCGCAGACGCTCCACCAGTGAGGTCTCCACCGTGGTGGGCTCGGTGCCCTTGAACCGGTAGGTGACCTCCACCCGGGCCAGCTGGTCCTGCTCCAGCGGAGCGAATCCGTCAGCCTGGCACTGCGCGGCGAACGTGGCCAGCAGCTCCTCTCCGTCCTGGGCCTCCGCCACGGGTTCGGCGGCAGTGGTGCCGGTGGTGCCCACGCGCCCGTGGTGCACCACGAACTCACCCGGGCCGTCCTCCCCCGGCACGAACCAGGCTTCGCGATACTCCAGGCGGCGCTGCCCGCCGTCCTGCTCAGTGCGTCGGTAGGTGCGGACGATGCTCATGGGCGACCCTTCGTCGTCGGGAACTGGCCGGTGCTGGTGTCCTGGCCGTGACCCTGTCCCTCGGACAGCGGACGGGCGAACGGGACCTTCGTGCCCAGCACCTGCGCCAGAGTGTCCTGGGCGATCTGCCGAGCGGTCAGGCCGGTGCGCTCCAGGATCTGGTCACGGGACCCGTGGGCCAGGAACTCCACCGGCAGCCCGACCTCGTTCAGGGCAGTGTCCACGCCACGGGCGCGCATCTCCTGGCGGATCCGGGACCCCACTCCACCGGCCTTCACCCCGTCCTCCAGACAGACGACGAGGCGATGGTCGCGCGCCAGATCGATCACGCTCTCCTGCACCGGCAGCACCCACCTGGGGTCCACCACGGTGGCGGTGACGCCCTGGTCCGCCAGGCGCGCTGCCACGTCCAGTCCGAGCTCGGCCATGGTCCCGACGGCGACCACCAGCACATCGCGTTCGGCGCCGGGCTCCTCCGAGGCCGCACCCAGACGCACCAGCACATCGGTGCCGTCCTGGAGCCGCTCCAGTGCAGCGATCTCCGGGCCCACAGAGCCCTTGGAGAACCGCACCACGGTGGGCGCGTCCTCCACGGACACCGCTTCCCGCAGCTCTTCGCGCAGCCGCTCGGCGTCACGGGGCGCGGCGATGCGCAGCGACGGGACGGACTGCAGCAGCGCCAGGTCCCACATGCCGTGGTGGCTGGGTCCGTCGGGACCGGTGACACCGGCCCGGTCCAGCACGAAGGTGACGCCGGCCCGGTGCAGGCCCACATCCATCAGGACCTGGTCGAAGGCGCGGTTGAGGAACGTCGCGTAGATGGCCACCACGGGATGCAGGCCGCCGAAGGCCATGCCGGCGGCGGAGCTGACGGCGTGCTGTTCGGCGATGCCCACGTCATACACCCGCGAGGGGTGCTTGGCGGCCATGGCGCCCAGGCCCACGGGGATCTGCATGGCGGCGGTGATCGCCACCACGTCCTCACGCTCGTCGGCGATCGCCAGGATCTCCTCGCCGAACACGCTGGTCCAGGACGGACCGGACGAGGAGGCCACCGGCTCGCCGGTCTCCGGATCGATCTGCCCGATCGCGTGGAACTGGTCGTCCACATGCGCCACGGCCGGACCGTATCCGTGCCCCTTCTCCGTCATGGCGTGCACGATCACCGGACCGGCATAGTTCCGAGCGTCCTGGAGGGCCTCCTCCAGCTCGGCCTGGTCATGTCCGTTGATGGGGCCGATGTACTTCATGCCCAGGTCCTCGAACAGGCCCTGCGGCGCCCACCAGTCCTTGATGCCCTTCTTGGTGGCGTGCAGGGAGCGGTACATGAACCGCCCGGCCACTCCCCCGGTCTGCAGCCGCGACTTCCACCAGTCCAGGGTGTCCTCGTAGTTGCGGTGCGTGCGCAACTTGTCCAGGAACACCCGGCGCAGTCCGGAGAGCTGATTGGCCAGCCCGCCCACGGTGGGGGCATAGGAACGGCCGTTGTCATTGACCACGATCACCACGCGGCGGTCCCGGTCTGCGGCGATGTTGTTCACGGCCTCCCAGGCCATGCCGCCGGTCAGGGCGCCGTCACCGATCACGGCGACCACGAACCGGTCCCCTTCGCCACGCAGCTTCCAGGCCCGGGAGATCCCATCCGCCCAGGAGAGCGAGCTGGAGGCGTGAGAGGACTCCACGATGTCATGCACCGACTCGGCGCGGTCCCCGTAGCCGGAGAGCCCGCCCTGCTGGCGCAGCGTGGAGAAGTCCTGCCGTCCGGTGATCAGCTTGTGCACGTAGGACTGGTGACCGGTGTCGAAGATGACCCCGTCCCGGGGGGAGTCGAAGACCCGGTGGATCGCCAGCGTCAGCTCCACCACGCCCAGGTTGGGTCCGAGGTGCCCGCCGGTGCGCGAGACGTTGGTGATCAGGAAGCTGCGGATCTCCTCAGCCAGCCGCGCCATCTGGTCGTCGGTCAGGCGGGAGAGGTCCTGGGGTGAGCTGATGGTCTCCAGAAGGCCCACGGGCGTGCGGTCCTCTCTGCTGTGGGATGGGGTGTGCAGCCGGTCAGGCGTCCGGGTGGACCGGATGCCGCCGCGGCGTTCGTTCGGTCCAGCCTACCGCGCACGGTGCCCCCACCTGGGGATCCCGGGACCAGGCAGGACCACGACGACGGCCGGTGACCTATCGCTGGAAAGGTCACCGGCCGTCGTCGGGTGCGGTCAGATCAGCTGCGAGGACTCAGGGTCCCCGCTGCCTCACTTGGCGGAGATCTGACGGAGCACGTACTGCAGGATGCCGCCGTTGCGGTAGTAGTCGGCCTCAGCCGGGGTGTCGATGCGCACGACCGCGTCGAACTCCGTGCTCTTGCCGTCCTCGCCCTGGGCGGTGACCTTCACGGTCTTCGGGGTGGAGCCGTCGTTCAGGACGGTGATCCCGGAGATCTCGAAGGTCTCGGTCCCGGTCAGGCCCAGCGAGTCCGCGGACTCGCCCTGGGGGAACTGCAGTGGCAGCACACCCATGCCGATCAGGTTCGAGCGGTGGATGCGCTCGAAGGACTCGGCGATCACGGCCTTGACGCCCAGCAGTGCGGTGCCCTTGGCCGCCCAGTCACGGGAGGACCCGGAGCCGTACTCCTTGCCGGCCAGGACGACCAGCGGGGTGCCGGCGGCCTGGTAGTTCTGGGAGGCGTCGTAGACGTAGGCCTGCGGTGCGCCCTCCTGGGTGAAGTCGCGGGTGAAGCCGCCCTCCACGCCGTCCAGCAGCTGGTTCTTGATACGGATGTTGGCGAAGGTGCCGCGGATCATCACCTCGTGGTTGCCACGGCGGGAGCCGTACGAGTTGAAGTCCTTGCGCTCCACACCGTTCTCCAGCAGGTACTTGCCCGCCGGGGTGTCCGACTTGAACGAGCCGGCCGGGGAGATGTGGTCGGTGGTGACCGAGTCGCCCAGCTTCAGCAGCACACGTGCACCGGTGATGTCCTGGACCGGCTCGGGCTGAACCTGGATGCCCTCGAAGTACGGGGGCTTGCGGACGTAGGTGGAGTTCGGATCCCACTCGAAGGTGTCGCCCTCGGGGGTGTCCAGGGACTGCCAGCGCTCGTCACCGTCGAAGATGGTCGAGTACTCCTTGATGAACATCTCGGTGTCGATCGAGGCGTCGATGATCTCCTGGACCTCGGTGGGGTCCGGCCAGATGTCCTTGAGGAAGATGTCCTTGCCCTCGGAGTCCTGACCCAGCGGGTCGTTCTCGAAGTCGAAGTCCATGGTTCCGGCCAGGGCGTAGGCGACCACCAGCGGCGGGGAGGCCAGGTAGTTCATCTTCACGTCCGGGTTGATCCGGCCCTCGAAGTTGCGGTTGCCGGAGAGCACCGAGGTCACGGACAGGTCGTTGTCCTGGATGGCCTGGGAGATCTCCGACTCCAGCGGACCGGAGTTGCCGATGCAGGTGGTGCAGCCGTAGCCGACGATGTGGAAGCCCAGGGCCTCCAGCGACGGGATCAGGCCGGACTTCTCGTAGTAGTCGGTCACGACCTTGGAGCCCGGGGCCACGGAGGTCTTGACCCACGGCTTGGAGGTCAGGCCCTTCTCCACGGCGTTGCGGGCCAGCACGGCGGCGGCCATCATCACCGAGGGGTTGGAGGTGTTGGTGCAGGAGGTGATCGAGGCGATCGAGACCGCACCGTGGTCCAGCTCGAACTGGCGGCCGTCCTCCATGGACACCGGCACCGACTTGGACGGACGGCCCTCGCCGGCCTCGTCCTCGGTGGCGTAGTTGTGGATGTCCTTGCGGAACTGCTCCTTGGAGTCGGTCAGCTCGATGCGGTCCTGCGGACGCTTGGGGCCGGAGATCGAGGGCACCACGGTGGACAGGTCCAGCTCGAGGTACTCGGAGTACTTCACCTCGGAGGAGGGGTCATGCCACATGCCCTGCTCCTTGGTGTAGGCCTCCACCAGGGCGATGTTCTCCTCGGAGCGGCCGGTCAGGCGCAGGTAGTCCAGGGTGACGTCGTCGATGGGGAACATGGCCGCGGTGGAGCCGAACTCCGGGGACATGTTGCCGATGGTGGCACGGTTGGCCAGCGGCACCGAGCCCACGCCCTCGCCGTAGAACTCCACGAACTTGCCCACCACACCGTGGTTGCGCAACATCTCGGTGATGGTCAGCACCACGTCGGTGGCGGTGGCGCCGGCGGGGATGGAGCCGGTCAGCTTGAAGCCGACCACGCGCGGGATCAGCATGGAGACGGGCTGGCCCAGCATGGCGGCCTCGGCCTCGATGCCGCCCACGCCCCAGCCCAGCACGCCCAGGCCGTTGACCATGGTGGTGTGGGAGTCGGTGCCGACGCAGGAGTCCGGGTAGGCACGCAGCACGCCGTCGACCTCACGGGTCATCACGGTGCGGGCCAGGTTCTCGATGTTGACCTGGTGCACGATGCCCATGCCCGGGGGGACGACCTTGAAGTCATCGAACGCGGTCTGGCCCCAGCGCAGGAACTGGTAGCGCTCACCGTTGCGCTGGTACTCGATCTCCATGTTCCGCTCGATCGCCTGATCGTTGCCGAAGGAGTCGATCTGGACGGAGTGGTCGATGACCAGCTCGGCCGGAGCCAGCGGGTTCACGCGCTTGGGGTCCCCGCCCAGGTCCTCGATGGCCTCACGCATGGTGGCCAGGTCCACGATGCAGGGCACACCGGTGAAGTCCTGCATGATCACGCGTGCCGGGGTGAACTGGATCTCGGTGTCCGGCTCGGCATCCGAGTTCCAGGAGGCCAGGGCCTTGATCTGCTCGGAGGTGACGTTGGCGCCGTCCTCGGTGCGCAGCAGGTTCTCCAGCAGGACCTTCAGCGAGTACGGCAGCTTCTCATAGCCGTCCACCGCCTTGAGTCGGAAGATCTCGTACTCAGCACCCTGGACGTCAAGGACGCCCTTGGAGCCGAAGCTGTCAACAGTAGTCACGGGGACTCCTCTTCCCGCCCAGTGCCGGGCGATGTCACGGCGATGTGGCAGCCTGCTGTCTCTCACACAGCGGGCTTCGGATCCATCCTAGCCGCAGAGCGCGCCGGTGTTCCGTGCATCACGGCCGGTCACTGCTCCACGCGCTCCAGCACGGCCACCGACTCCATGTGGTGGGTGTCCGGGTAGAGGTCCAGCACCTCCAGGCCCGTGGTGCGCCAGCCCAGCTGGGTGAACTGGCCCAGGTCCCGTGCGAACGAGGCCGGATCGCAGGAGACGTAGACCACCCGTCCCGGCGAGAGCTGGTGGATCTGCTCGACCACCCGCTGTCCGGCGCCGGCACGCGGGGGATCCAGCACCACCGTGTCCAGCCGGTGGTCGCCGAGCCCGCCCTCGTCCAGGGAGGCGTTCCGGTCCCGCAGCCAGCCGGCCAGGACACGGTCCGTGGTGCCGTTCTGCACCACCGCCTGTGGAGCGGCATGGAGATTGCGCCGGGCATCTCGGCTGGCACCCGGAGAGGCCTCGACCGACAGCACCGTCCCGTCCGGCCCCACGGCCTCGGCCAGGAAGGCCGAGAACAGTCCCGCACCGCCGTAGAGGTCCGCCACCGTCTGACCGGCGGAGGGCTGGGCGGCGGCCAGGACATGGTCCACCAGCAGCGCTGGAGCACGCCGGTGCACCTGCCAGAAGCCGTCCGCGGTGATCCGGAAGTCCTTGCGCCCCGCGTGGGTGGACTCGACCGTCTCCTGCACCCAGGTCCGTCCGCGCAGGCGCACGATCTCCGGGCTGTCCTGGCGACGCGGCCCGGGCACCAACAGCACCACTGAGGTCCCTTCCGGCAGGCGCGAGGTCTGCTGATGCATCCGACCGGACAGGGCCAGAATGTCGTGAACGGCCTGCTCGGTGGGAGTGAGCACCACCAGGGCCTCGTCCGAGCCCGCCGGTGTGGCCACCTCCACGCGCTCGATGCCGGTGAAGTTCAGGTCCCACAGCTTCAGCTCATCCAGCCGATGCACGCCCAGGGGCATGTTGCGCACCGGCACCAGGATGGAGGACCGGTGGACATGCATGGAGAGCCGTCCGGCCGGGGTGACGGCGAAGGCGTTGCGCGTCCGCCAGTGCAGGCCGGTGGGGTCATCCCCGTCGGCTCCACTCACATGCACCTCGAAGGTCAGACCGGCGATCCGCTGCAGGGTGTCCCGGAAGACCTGGGCCTTGAGCCGGCGCTGGTGCGGCAGCACGATGTGGCCGTACTCCGCGCCGCCCACCGGGTGTCGTCCAGCGGCGTGGGCCCGCAGCGAGTCGGCGAGCTTCCACTGGTGGGTCCGCCGGAACTCCGAGGGGCGCAGGACCTCCACCACGTCCCCCCGCCAGAACCGGGCCTTCTCCCCCGCGTCGGTGATCAGCACCCGGACGATCTCGCCCGGAATGGCATGACGCACGAACACCACACGGCCCTCATGCCGGGCCACACAATGGCCTCCGTGGGCCATGGGGCCGACCTCGACCTCGATCAGCTCAGGAGCGGTCTGAGCTGACGCACCGGATGAGGAGTGGGCGGTCATGGCAATGGACTCCTGACGGTCGTGACGGTCCGGCGACGGGGTGTGGCGGTGCCGTGGTCCCGACTCTACTGCCCTGCCGCGCCGCGCTCAGGGTGAGATGCCTCGTGGAGCCTCGGGGCGTCGTCGTGCCCCAGGTCCTCCAGGGCCTCCTGGAGCTGCCAGGGCACCGAGGCCACCATGACCCCCGGCTCGCGGTGCAGCCGCTGTTTGATCCGGGCCGCCGTGCGGTTGTGCAGCAGGGTGTGCCACCCCGGTGCCACGACGTACTCGGGGATGTAGACCACCACCAGGTCTCGGGGCGAGGTGCGGCGCAGGGCCCGCAGGTGCCGGATCAGCGGGGCGATCATCTCCCGATAGGGCGAGGCCAGGACCGTGACCGGGACCTCCACCTGGAGTCGGTCCCACTCAGCGAGCAGCTCCTCGGTCCGTTCGGCGTCCAGGTCCACCACCACAGCCTGCAGGGTGGACGGTCGGGAGGCCCGCGCGTATGCCAGGGCCCGCAGCGTGGGGCGGTGCACCGTGGAGACCAGGATCAGCGCGTGGACGCGGGAGGGCAGGGCCCGGGCGTCCTGATCCGGTGTCAGCGCCAGCTCGGCGGAGACCTCCTGGTAGTGACCGCGCACTCGGGTCATGACCAGCACCAGGAGGCCGATCGCCAGCAGCGCCACCCAGGCGCCCTGGACGAATCGGGTGGTCAGCACCACGATCGCCACCAGGGCCGTGACGGCGAAGCCCACCGTGCTCACCACCAGCCGGGTCCGGACCGCGGTGCGGGCCTGCCGCCCCGCCGTGGTGACCAGGGTGCGGCGCCAGTGCCGGACCATGCCCAGCTGGGAGAGCGTGAAGGCCAGGAACACGCCGATCACGTAGAGCTGGACCAGCAGGGCGGTCTGCGCACGGAAGACGACCACCAGGATCAGCGCGGCCAACGCCAGCAGCAGGATGCTGCGCGTGAAGGTCAGCCGGTCCCCGCGGGTGGCCAGCTGCCGCGGCAGGTAGCCGTCCGTGGCCAGCCGGGAGACCAGGTCCGGAAACGAGCTGAACGCGGACTGACCGGCGATCCCCAGCAGCGCCACCACCACGGAGATCAACAGGATGGACGGAACGGTCCCCTCCCCGAACACGGCGCGGGCCAGCTGGGCCAGCACCGGGTGCTGCACGTAGTCCGAGGGCAGGGAGCCGCCGTCCGCCTGCCGCAGCGAGTCCGCTTCCAGGGTCACCACCACCCCCGTTCCCGCGGCCAGGTGCATCACCCCGAAGGTCATCACGGCGGTGAGCAGCCCCATCACCAGCATCACGAAGCGGGCCGTGCGGATCCGGGGCTGGGCCATCGAGGCCACGTTGGAGGCCGGGACCTCCACGCCCGTGGCCAACGCCGAACCGGAGGAGAAGGCCCGCAGCACCAGCACGCCCATGGCCAGGGCGCCGACCCCGGTGGCAAAGGCCGGATCCGGCACGGCGGTCAGCCCCGCGGACGCCGCCGGGGAGAGCGTGCCCCGGTTCTCCTGGACCAGTCCGGTCGCCAGCAGAGCGAGCATCCCGGCCAGGAAGAGATAGACCAGGACCGCCGTGATCCGCCGGCCGCGACCGGCGCCGCGCACATTGGCCAGGGCCAGCACCAGGACAGCGCCCAGGGCGATCCACAGCTCGCGTCCGGCCAGCCCAGGGACCAGAGCGATCAGGTACTGGGCCAGCGCCGCCACGGACACCGCCACCGTGAACACCAGGTCCAGCATCATGGCGGCGGCCACCGTCACCCCGGCCCGCGGACCCAGGTTGGAGGAGGCGATCTGGTAGTCCCCTCCCCGCGGGTAGGCGCGCACGGAGACCCGGTAGGAGAGCACGATCAGCAGCATCACCGCCACCACGGCCAGGCCGATCTGAGGTCCGAGTGCCAACAGGGCCACCCCACCCAGCGCCAGGGTCATCAGGATCTCGTCCGGGGCGTAGGCGGTGGAGGAGAAGGCATTGGCGGAGTACACCGGCAGGGCGGTCCCCCGGCCCAGCGGGCGGCGACGCAGCCGTGCGGTGTCGAAGGGTCGGCCCACCAGCAGGCGGCGGGCGGATTCCAGGAGCCGTGGCACGCGTCCACGGTACTCCTCTCGTGGCACACTGGGACCGCAGATCCCCCGACGGCACCCCGCGCCGCTGCCGGGATGTGCAGAGAGGACGGTGTCCGAAGAGATGGCGCACTTCGTGATCATGGGCTGCGGCCGGGTCGGCTCCTCGCTCGCCCTCACCCTCGAGGACGGCGGACACTCGGTGGCCGTGGTGGACCAGGACGAGCAGGCCTTCCGTCGACTGGGCCGCCACTTCAGCGGTCAGCGCGTCACCGGCGTCGGCTTCGATCGGGATGCCCTGACCCGTGCGCGCATCCAGGACGCCTACGCCTTCGCGGCCGTCTCCTCCGGGGACAACTCCAACATCATCGCCGCCCGAGTCGCCCGGGAGACCTTCGGAGTGGAGCATGTGGTGGCGCGCATCTACGACCCCGGCCGGGCGGAGGTCTTCCAGCGGCTGGGCATCCCCACCGTCGCCGCCGTGCGCTGGTCCACCGACCAGGTGCTGCGCCGGATCCTGCCTGAGCAGGCCCTGGCCGGGGACTTCAGGGACGCCTCCGGCCAGGCACTGATGGCCGAGGTCCGCCTCTCCCCCTCCTGGGTGGGACATCCGCTCACCGAGGTGGAGGAGGCGGCCGGCATCCGGGTCTGCCTCGTCACCCGGTTCGGCGAAGGCGTGGTGCCCACAGCCGAGATGCTCTACCAGCACGGGGACATCGTGCATGCCATGATCGCGGTCACCGATCGAGCCGAGGCCGAACGGGTGCTCGCCCGGGGGCCGGACGCCCAGACGGACGACGACGACGGCCGGTCGCCTCAGCAGGTCCAGGACGGAGGGGCTCGATGAGAGTCATCATCACAGGAGCCGGATCCGTGGGGTCCTCGATCGCACGGGAGCTGCTGGAGAACGGCCATGAGGTGCTGCTCGTGGACATCACCCCGGAGGTGGTGGCCCGGGCGGGGCTGCGCGGCGCCAAGTGGCTGGTCGGGGATGCCTGTGAGCTCTCGGTCCTGCGTGAGGCGCAGCTGGCCACCGCCGATGTGCTGGTGGCGGCCACCGGGGATGACAAGGCCAATCTGGTGGTCTCTCTGCTGGCCAAGGCCGAGTTCGGCGTGGGCCGGACCGTGGCCCGGGTCAACAACCCCAAGAACGACTGGCTCTTCGACGACGCCTGGGGCGTGGACGTGGCGGTGTCCACGCCGCGCATCATGACAGCGCTCGTGGAGGAGGCCGTGGAGACCGGCGACGTGGTCCGGCTGCTGACGCTGCGGTCCGGACAGAGCAGCATGGTGGAGTTCACCGTCCCCGCCGGACACTGGACCGAGGGCCGACGCATCGGCTCGGTCTCCTGGCCGGAGGACGCCGCCGTGGTGGCGGTCATCCGGGACGCCCGGCCGATCACGCCTCATCAGGACGATGTGATGGAGGTCGGCGACGAGGTCTTCTTCCTCACCACCGTGGAGGCCGAGGGTCGGCTGCGGGAGATGCTCGTCCCCGAGGAGGTGCGCCGGGCACGCTCAGCGCGCCGCAGCCGCCGGGACACCGCCACGCGGGCCCCGGCCATGGAGGGCCGAGACGTCGCCGTGGAACCGGGCGGCGATCCGAGATCGGACTGACCAGCTGGCCCGGTGCCGCGCCGCGGTGGATCACCGGTGGCGGTCGGGGTGCTCCATCCGCTGTTCGTCGGCAGGTGACTGCCCCGCCGGGGCGGAGACCAGCCACGCCATCCACAGAGCCAGACCGTAGAGCGGCAGGCCCATGGCCAGCCGGGTGGTGCCCAGGGCCACGAGATTGTCACTGAGGTACAACGGCACCTGGACGATCAGGCGCAGGGCCAGGGCGGCCACCACGAACCAGGTCGCCACACTGTAGCGACGCCGACGTGATGCCACCTGACGCCATTCCAGGCCCTCACCGCGGATGAGTCCGAAGAGCACCCCCATCAGCGGCCACCCAACGACGACCGAGATGCCCATGACCAGGATGTAGACGGCGTTGGTGATGAAGCCCCAGACATAGAAGTCCTTGGCCTCGCCGGTGTTCAGGGCCACCACCACGCACAGGGCGACGGCGGCCAGCCCCGCCAGGGCCTGGACCGGGCTCTGCCGCTGCACGAGCCGCAGCACGCTGAACACGGCCGCCACGGCCACGGCTCCGATCCCCGCGCCCCACAGCTGCCCGGTGAAGGTGAAGACGACGAGGAACACCGCAGAGGGCAGCACCGATTCGATCAGCCCACGCCAGCCGCCGATCGTGGCCAGCACATCCAGGGTGCCGTCCTCACGCGTGCTGGCCGAGGAGCCGATCGATCTCAGGGTCTGATCCCACTGGCCGGTGGACGAGCCGCCCTCGGATGCCGAGGAGGCCCCGGTGGCGTGCGAGCCCTCCGGCTCGTGGGCGGGGGGAGGAGGCTGTTGATCAGTCACGGAGCACCTTCGGCAACAGGTCGAAACGGGGGTTGTAGACGGTGGCCATGCCGTCCTGATCGGAGACGAAGCCGCGGATCCGCAGGCGACGGCCAGGAAGGATGCCCGGCACCACCCGTTGACCGATCCAGACCAGCCGGAGCCGCCGTCCGGTCGAGGAGATCTGTCCCGGGGCCGGCTCTGCGGTGGCCAGCTCGGCCGTGAACCGTGGTGCCACCCCGTGGCCGGGGCGGGTCACCGACTCCACGAATCCGACCTGCTCCACCACCCTGCCGCTGGCCCGGACAGTGGACGGCGCGGAGGGCACTCAGCCGACCTCGGTGATCTCAGGGCCACGCTCCGGCGGCCGCGTGGGGCCCGGGGTCTGTCCCTGATCCTTCAGGTTCGCGGGGCGGCCCGTGGTGGGATCCACCCGTCGCAGGCCGGCCGGCGGGTGCAGGGGCAGCAGGTCGCGCGGAGGCAGCGGAGTGTTCCCCCGGTCCACCACCACGTGGGAGAAGATCCGGTTCAGCGGCTCCGCCGCCTGCTCCTGGTAGGCGGCCTCGCCCCCGACGACGGCACGCAGGAACCAGCGCGGACCGTCCACACCGATGAACCGTGCCACGCGCCATCCAGGCTTGCCGTCCGGCAGCTGAGCGGGGATGCGGGCCAGCACCTCGGTGCCGAAGGGGCCCGGCCGCTCTCCGGCCTCTGCCCCCGCGTTCTTGCCCACCGAGGCCACGATCTCCCCACGGATCTCATCCCAGAGCCCGGCGCTGCGCGGAGCGGCGAAGGCCTGGATCTGCATGGTCGACGCACCCAGGGTCAGCGTCACGGCGATCAGGCGCTGGGTGGAGTCCTCCACGTCCAGACGCACCTGAAGACCCTCGACCATGGGGATCCGCAGGGATCCCACGTCCATGTAGCCCTGTGCTGGATTCCGCTCACCGATGTCGAAGGGGCCGCCGCCCTCGGAGGCGAGGGAGCCGGCGTCGGGGTCCTGCTGTGCTGGGACCGTGACCTCACGGTCCCGAGGGTCCTGGAGTTCCTCCGGAAGGACGACGGTCTCGACCTTCACGTTGCGATTGCGTCCAAAGAGCATGCTGTTGCCTACCTGTTCTGTGGTGCCTGGCCCGATCCAGGGTACGTCAGTGGGCTGGGGACTCTGAATCCGCCGCGGTCGCCGTGCCGAATCCGCCGGTGGACCCGAAGCCCTGCGCACCCCGTGCAGAGTCGGGCAGCTCCTGGACCAGCTCGAAGCGAGCGTGCGCCACCTGTTGGATGACCAGCTGGGCGATCCGGTCCCCGCGCTGCAGGCGGATCGGCTCGGTGCGGTCGGTGTTCAGCAGCGGGACCTTGATCTCGCCCCGGTAGCCGGCGTCGATGGTGCCGGGAGAGTTGACCAGGGTCAGCCCGTGGCGCACGGCCAGACCTGAGCGCGGGTGGACCAGGCCGACATAGCCCTCCGGCAGCGCGATCGCCACCCCGGTGGGCACCAGGGCGCGCTCCCCCGGCTCCAGGACCACGTCCTGGGTGGTCCGCAGATCCGCTCCGGCATCACCGGGCAGGGCATAGGACGGCGGCTCGATCCCCTCGTCCAGCAGGGTCACGGCCACGGTGGGGCGATCGATCACGGTGTCCTCTGTCCTCTCCGGGGTCAGCAGCGGGCGCGGGTGGACTGTCCTGAACCCGCAGGAGCCGGGCGGTCCGGTCCGCACTGTACCGGACACCGCCGAAGGAGCACCGATGCACAGACCCGGAGGCAGGCCGGATATGGAACAGTAGAGACCATGCACGAGAGCCCGTCCTCCCCCACCGCACAGCCGTCCCCTCACTCCCCGACCGCCCGTTCCGGCCCAGCCGCTGACACGGTGCTGTACGAGGAGCGGCTGACCCCTGCGTGGTGGATCTGGCTGGTGGCGCTGATGGTCTCCTCCCTGGCCATCCTGGTGTTCGTGCCGATCAGCCTGACCACCGGCATCACGGCGGCGGTGGTGATGTTCCTGGTGCTGGCGATCCTGCTGATCGTCTCCACGCCCCGGATCGAGGTCACCCAGCGGCTCCTGCGCGTGGGACGGGCCACCATCGAACGCGAGCATGTGGGACGGGTCACCGGATACCGGCGGGACGCCGCCACCGAACAGCGCGGACCATCCCTGCACGGCCTGGCCTACCTCTGCATCCGCGGGTGGGTGGACCCGGTGGTGCGCATCCAGATCACCGATGAGCGCGACCGCACCCCCTACTGGCTCACCAGCACCCGGCGTCCCGAGCAGCTGGTCTACGTCCTGGGCGGTGCGATGCACGTCCCGGCCCCGGAGACGACGACGGCCCCGCCAGACGCTGAGGACGGCGACCTGGCCTGACCCCTCACGGGCCAGTCGCCGGGTCGACGCCCGTCAGGGTCCGACGGGGCCGTGCAGTGCGGGCTGGTTCAGCCCATGCAGTCGGTGCAGTGCAGCATGCCGTCCTTCTCCTTGGCCACCTGAGAGCGGTGGCGCACCAGGAAGCAGGTGCCGCAGGTGAACTCGTCGGCCTGTGCGGGCAGCACGCGGACCATCAGTTCTTCATCGGAGAGATCGGCGCCAGGCAGCTCGAAGCCCTCCGCAGCCTCGGTCTCGTCCTCGTCCACCACAGCCGACTGGGTGTCGGTGCGGCGCGACTTCAGCTCCTCGATCGAGTCCTCGCTGACGTCGTCGTCTGTCTTGCGTGGGGCGTCGTAATCAGTGGCCATGAGGTGTCTTCACGCTCCGCTCGATCTGGCCGGATCAGCTCCGGCCCGTGGTCAGGATGTTCGGGGGGACACTCGGCGAGGACGGCGTCAAGTACCGCTCAGACGTGCAGGTCAGCGCCCCGGCGCCCCCTGCAGAACTCGCCACGGGAGTCCGTTCCTACCAGTGCCCGGACCCTGGGTCCAGGCGGTCACCCCGGTGCCCGCGTCGGTGAGATTGTTCCGTATCGGCAGAGAATCGCCAAATCGCCCTCAGCGAACAGCCGGCCGGGGGCCCGGGTGCCTCGTGGTGAGTCATGGTGCGTCGTGGGGCGAATCGTGGCAGAGTTCGGTAGGGACATTCCCCTTCTGCCTCCAGTGCGTCTGGCGATCCAGCACCGCGGGACCGGCCGAAGGACCCTTCAGACCCGCCGTCGACCCCGTGGAGGACGAACATGCAGCAGCTTCGGCTCGTAGGTGTCCAGGAGGACGGCGAGAACCTGCTGTTGAGCAACGACGCCGGCGAGGAGTTCTCCCTTCCTGTCAACGAGTCCCTGCGATCAGCGGCCATGCGTCCCATCGGACGGCCCTCCGCGCAGGCGGCCGACGCCGCCACCGGTGTGCTCGCCCCCAAGGACATCCAGGCCCGCATCCGGGCGGGAGCCAGCGCCGAGCAGGTGGCCAGCGAGTTCGGACTGGACCTGGATCGGGTGCGCAAGTATGAGGGCCCCGTGCTGGCCGAGCGTGACTGGACCGCTCAGCTGGCCCGTCGCGTGGAGGTCGCCAGCCCCCAGCCCGGACATGATCTGTACCGTTCCGCCTTCGGTGACGAGCCTGCCACGCTGGGAGAGATGGTCAGCCACCGGATCTCCGCCATGGGGATGGACTCCTCCACGCTGCGGTGGGACGCCTGGCGCGGACATGACGGCACGTGGACCGTGGTGGCCGACTTCTCCACCGAGGGCCTGGACGCGTCCGTGGACGACCAGCCGCCGGCCGTCTGGTCCTTCCGCCCTGCCAGCAGCCACCTGGACAACCGCAACCGCTGGGCGCAGGTCCTCTCCGAGCTGGACCCGCTGGACGGGCCCTTCGGCGGTCGCCGCCTGGCGGCCGTGGGCGATCGACCGTTCAACGTCGAGGAGGAGGACGTCCCCTCCCCCAGCCCGTTCCCGGCACCGGCCTCCCGTGGACCGCGGCCGGCGGTGGATGCCGATTCCCAGGACGAGCTGCTCGATGTCCTGCGAGCCCGCCGAGGTCAGCGTCTGGGTGCCGATGAAGAGGGTGACGACGAGCTGGCCTTGATGCTCACCCGCGACGAGCAGCCGGCGCCCGAGCCCTCAGAGCGACCGCGACTGCGCGTGGCCGGACAGGACGAGGACACTGATGGCCCGGCCCCGTCCTCTGCTGACGCTCTCTTCGAGGACGAGGGGCTCGAGGACCACTCGGCCTCCGAGGACCACGACGACGATTCCGGGCACCTTCCGCTTCCCCTGGACTTCCCGACCCGCCGGGTCGTCGGTCCCCAGGACGAGGAGGACGATGAGGAGTGGGTCCAGGAGCGCAGCGCGCGCAACGCTCGCGGCGGTGGCCGTCATGACCGCCACGGACGCAACGGACAGATCGCCGGGCAGACCGATGCTCTGGAGCCCTCCTCAACCGGTCAGGAGACTCCTGATCCCGAGCCCCACAGCGAGCCCGAGGCGGACTCCCCCGGGGAGCCCGAGGCCGAGACCGGCAAGGGCGGGCGCCGCCGCGGACGCCAGAAGCGCCCCACCGTGCCCAGCTGGGACGAGATCGTCTTCGGACGCAAGAACGACTGACGTCGGAGGCGACGACCCCCGTCCACGCTCAGCCTCGCGGTGCGTGGACGGTCAGCAGAGGGACCTCACGTTCGGCCCGTGTCGGAGCGCCGTGATGCCCGATCATCTCGAAGGCGCTCTCCGTGGCCCGCCGCCCGTCGAAGAGAGCCTGCTGCTCGAAGGGGGCGATCAGCAGGTTTCCGATGCGCGGCAGCACCCTGCCGGACACTCTGCCGAACCACCCAGCGGCCACAGCCTCCTCCCGGGTGAGGATCCACGAGGTCCCGCCGTGCTCCGCACGCCAACGGGCCACAGTGGCCTCGCGCACCCGGGCCGAGGCATCCGCAGCGAAGTGCAGCTGGACCAGTCGCGGTTCCCCGGCCGTGTGTTCCACACCGTCGATCAGCCCCGGGTCGGTGGAGTAGTCGATCCGCCCGGACTCAGGGACATCCACCATCCCGTGGTCCCCCGTCACCAGCACCAGGGTGTCTGCGGGCACCTGGTGGGAGAGTCGACGCAGGGCCGCGTCGATCTCCTCCAAGGCGTAGAGCCAGTCCGGTGAGCCGGTGCCGTGACGGTGTCCGGCCCGGTCGAGTTCGTTGAGGTAGAGGTAGACCAGCTTGGCCGGCCCCGTGGACAGCTCCTGCCGGGCCTGCTGGAACCGGGCATGCAGGGTTCCGCCCTCCACGAAGCGCGAGCCCCGCAGTGAGGCCTCCGTCAGAGCAGAGCCACGGAACTTGGGCAGGGACACCGTGACCGCCTCAGCCTCAGTGTCGCCCTCGGCGAGCTGTTCGAAGACCGTGGGGTGTGGCTGCCAGGCGAGGGGGGCGGTGGTCCGATCCCAGCCGCCGAGCTGGTTGATGACCACATTCCGCTCCGGGTCCAGGACGTTGTAGCCCACCAGCCCGTGCTGGCCCGGCTCCAAGCCGGTGCCCAGGCTGGAGAGTGAGGCGGCCGTCGTCGTGGGATAGGCGGCGCTCAGCACGAGACTGGCCTGCTGGCTCTGAGCCGACTTCAGGAACGGGGCGTGTCCTGCGAAGCGCTTCAGGTGTGCACTGCCCAGTCCGTCCACCATCACCACCGCCACCCGGCGGGACGCGGGCAGGCCTAACGCGTTGGTCCACCCGGGAAGGCCGAGGCTGGCGGCAGCCGACGGCAGGACCTGGCTCAGGCTGCGTCCACGGTAGTCCGGTCCGGCGGGTCGGTCCGGGGCGCTCACCGTCCGGACCACTCCACGGTGGATCGACGCAGGGCGCGGGCGAAGGACACGGCAGCGTCCACGGCCGCCTGTCCCTCAGCCTCGGCGGCCACGCGGAGCACGAGGTCCTCTCGTGAGCTGGTCCCCGTGTAGCCGTGGTCTGCCTCGCAGTGGGGATCCCCGCAGGCAGCCGGCCCCAGGTCGATGCGCTGGCCACCGGCCCACGTGACGGCCAGGGTCACCTCAGCCACCGGGTCACCGCGGCGGTACTGCTCGGGGCGCGGATGGACAGTGGTGGTCACCACCGAGTCGATCCTGCGCACGGGGATGACCTCGGTGGAGACCTGGGCCATCATGTGGTGGCCCCCTTCGTCCAGGGCGTGGTCGTCCAGGTGCAGGGCGGCCAGCACGTCGTCGGCCAGGGCGAGCACCGTGATGTGCCGGTGGATCTCGTCGTAGTCGAAATGGGTGTCCACATGCACCAAGTGGGTGGAGACGGTGCGTCCGTCCAGGACCTCGTCCAGGGTGTCGGCGACCAGCTCGGGGTAGAACCCCGCCCGTTCCAGGGCTTCACCCAAGGTGGTGCCGCCCGCCTGGGGCCCGGATCCAGGGTTCCTGCGCAGTGGAGTCATGCCCTCCATCGTATCCGTCGGTCCACGGCGGGTGGTGTGCCGTGGACCGACTCGGCACCGGCTCAGATCAGTCCCGCATGGCCCGCCGGGCCGAGTCGGTGCGCTGGGCGGCGTTGGCCACATCGATCTCGGCAGACAGCACGGTCACACCCTGCGCTGAGGCCAGCACCGGATTGAAGCGGATGCGAGCCACCTGGGGGTGATCGTCCTTCAGCGCGGCGGTGCGCGCCAGCAGGTCCTCCAAGGCCGCCGTGTCCACTTCCGGGAGCCCACCGTGGCCGAACAGCTTCGCCGCTGCCCGGGGGGCCCGCACCATGCGCTGGATGTCCTGGTCGTTCAACGGCGGCACCCGGTGCACCCAGTCGTCGAGCAGGTCCACGGCATCCCCGGCGATGCCGAACGAGACCACCGGCCCCAGCAGCGGATCCTCCAGCGCCGTGATGGTGCAGCCCTGGCCAGACGGGGCCATGGACTGGACCTCCAGGTCAGGATTGCCGTAGGGCTCGAGCACAGGACGCATCTGCTCGACATTGCGCCGCAGCGAGTCGGCGTCCACGATGTTCAGGCGCACACCACCCAGGTCCAGACGGTGCCGCACATACGAGTCCACGGCCTTGACGGCCACCGGCCAGCCCAGCCGGTCTGCCGCGGCAACGGCCTCGTCTGCGCTGGTGAAACGCGCCGAGGGCAGCACGGAGATTCCGTAGCAGGCCAGCAGCTCCTCGGTCTCCTGGGCAGAGAGCCGCACCAGTTCGGCGCCGTCGGCCCGGCCAGCCCAGCCCTGGATCAGGTCCTCCGCCCGGCGACGGTCGATGCCGGTGGGCTCGGCGGGGACTCCTGCCTCGGCACTGCGCCAGGTGACATAGTCCACCAGCTGGCTGAGCACTCGGGCCGCCTGCTCCGGGCTGGAGAACACCGGCAGTCCTCGCTGCAGCCCCCCGGGCTGCTCAGCGGGACCGGCGCCGACCACTGTGGCGGACTGGAACGTGGGATCCAGCACGCCCGTGAAGGAGGCGAGCACCGGGATCTGCGAGTCGCGCGCCGCCTGCTCCACACAGCGGGCCAGCTCGACGGCGTCCCCCGGGTTCTGCTGCATGCCCGCCTGGGTGACCACCAGCAGGGCGTCCACGGAGGACTCGTCGGACTGGGCGACGGCGCTGCGCACCGCTCGGTCCAACGCGGCCTCGGCGTCGGAGGTGGTGTGTTCGGCGTCCATGCCCTCCACCTCCACGGTCTGCACGACCGTGAGCCCGTGCCGTTCAGCGGCATCGGCCACCACGCGGTTCAGCGCCGGGGAGTTGCCGACCACTCCGACACGGCGCCCTCGGGGCAGGGGCTGGCAGGACACCGCCTGGATCAGGTCCATCAGGGCGTCGTGGTTGTCCACCTGGATCACCCCGGTCTGCTCGAGCATCGAGTCCACGGCACCTGCCGGTGCCTGCGTGGTGCGGGTCTCGTGCCCGGGGGGAAGCCGCCGACCCATCACATCGGAACGGGCCACCACCACCGGCTTGGTGCGCGAGAGCCGACGGGCGATGCGGGAGAACTTGCGGGGGTTGCCGAAGGACTCCAGGTAGACGCCGACGGCGGTGGTGGAGTCGTCGTCCTCGAAGTACTGCATGGCGTCATTGCCGGAGACGTCGGCACGGTTGCCGGCCGAGACCATCGAGGAGACGCCGATCCCCCGCCGATGGGCGGCGGCGAAGAGAGTGGCGCCCACGGCGGCGGACTGCGAGAACAGCCCCACCGAACCGCGCAGGGGCAGGAACGGCGCCACGGAGGCGTTGAGCGAGACCGCAGGGTCCGTGTTGACCAGCCCGGCCGAGGCCGGTCCGATCACTCTCATGCCGTTGGCCCGCGCCTCACGCACCAGCTCACGCTGGCGGGCCAGCCCCTCTGGTCCGGCATCAGCGAATCCGGTGGTGACCACCAGCATCCCCTTGACGCCCTTGCGCGCGCAGTCCTGGATGACCTGCGGGATCTCATCCACCGGCACGGCCACCACGGCCAGCTCCACCTCACCCGGGACTTCGTCCAACGAGGCCCGGGAGATCATGCCGGCCAGTTCCAGGGCATCTCGGTTGATCCCGTAGACGGGCCCGGTGAAACCGCCCTCGATCAGATTCTCCAAGAGGGCATAGCCCACCGAGCCCCATTCGCGGCTGGCTCCGATCACCGCCACCGACTCCGGTGCCAGCAGCTCGGAGACCGACTTGGCCTCAGCGCGGTGCTCACGGGACTCCATCACAGCGCGGACCTTGGCCGTGGAATCGATGGAGAACTCGACAGCGACCACTCCGTCATCGAATCGCCGCGAGATCTCGAAGCCGGACTCCTGGAACACCGAGAGCATCTTGCGGTTCTCCGGCAGCACCTCGGCGGAGAACCGGCGGATCCCGTTCTCGCGGGCGGCCACCGCCAGGTGCTCCATCAGGATCGAGCCCAGCCCCCTGCCCTGCTGGGAGTCGGCGATGTTGAAGGCCACCTCGGCCTCGAGCGGATCATCGAGCCGGTCATAGCGGCCCACGCCGATGATCTCGCCGCCGCGCAGGACGATCAGCGCCACCCGGTCGCGATGGTCGACCTGGGTGAACCGCTGCAGCTCCTTGGAGCTCAACGAGGACTTGTAGGTGAAGAAGCGCAGGTAGATCGAGGTCTGCGACTGCTGCCGGTGCATCCGGGCGAGCTCCTCGGCGTCGTCCGGGCGGATGGGACGCAGATGCGCCGTGCTGCCGTCGCGCAGCACGACATCGGCTTCCCAGTGGGCCGGATATTCAGAGGTTCGCGTGGATTCGCCCATATGATCAGCCTAGACATCTCCGCAGGCCCGTGCACGGACTGCGCGCATCCATCCTGGTCAGCACGATCAGCACGATCAGCACGAAGGACACGTCCCTCCCCCATGGCCCGCACCTCCAAGACCTCCCGCTCTCGTTCCGACGGCCCGGCTCCGCAGACGATCCCGCTGGAGCAGGAGAACATCGTGGACATCGATGTCTCCGCGGAGATGGAGGCCTCGTTCCTGGAGTACGCCTACTCGGTGATCTACTCACGGGCACTGCCGGATGCCCGGGACGGACTGAAGCCGGTCCAACGGCGCATCCTGTTCATGATGGGCCAGATGGGGCTGCGCCCGGACCGAGGCCACGTCAAGTCCGCTCGTGTGGTGGGCGAGGTGATGGGCAAGCTCCATCCTCACGGCGACTCCGCCATCTACGATGCCATGGTCCGCCTGGCCCAGTCCTTCTCCCTGCGGCTGCCACTGGTGGACGGCCACGGCAACTTCGGCTCCCTCGACGACGGCCCCGCGGCGCCGCGCTACACCGAGGCCAGGATGGCCCCGGCCGCCTTGGCGATGACCGGCAGCCTGGACGAGGACGTCGTCGACTTCGTGCCGAACTACGACAACCAGTTCATGCAGCCCTCGGTGCTGCCCGCGGCCTTCCCGAACCTGTTGGTCAACGGGGCCTCGGGGATCGCCGTGGGCATGGCCACCAACATGGCCCCGCACAACCTGCGCGAGGTGATCGCCGCCGCTCGGCATCTGCTGACCGAGCCGGAGGCCTCCCTGGAGGAGCTGATGCGCTTCGTCCCCGGACCGGATCTGCCCACGGGCGGTCGGATCGTGGGCCTGGACGGCATCCGTGACGCCTATGCCACCGGACGGGGCAGCTTCAAGATGCGGGCCACCAGCACGGTGGAGCAGGTCACGGCGCGCAAGACCGGGATCGTGGTGACCGAGCTGCCCTACGGCGTGGGGCCGGAGAAGGTGATCGAGAAGATCAAGGATGCGGTCAACGCCAAGAAGCTCACTGGGATCGCCGATGTGCTGGATTTGACCGACCGCAAGCATGGGCTGAAGCTGCAGATCGAGCTCAAGTCAGGGTTCAACCCGCAGGCGGTCCTGACCCAGCTGTACCGGTTCACTCCGTTGGAGGAGTCCTTCGGCATCAACAATGTGGCTCTGGTGGACGGCCAGCCGCGCACGCTGGGGCTCCGTGACCTGCTGACGGTCTACGTGGACCACCGGCTGGATGTGGTCCGGCGCCGCACGGTCTACCGCCTGGGACGGAAGAAGGACCGGCTGCATCTGGTCGAGGGGCTGCTGCTGGCCCTGGTGGACATCGACGAGGTCATCGAGATCATCCGCTCCTCGGACGATGCCGCGGCCGCTCGGGAACGGCTCATGGCCGTCTTCGACCTCACGGAGATCCAGGCCAATCACATCCTGGAGCTGCGACTGCGCCAGCTCACCAAGTTCTCCCGGATCGAGCTGGAGGCCGAACAGGACGAGCTGAGGAAGGCGATCGCCGAGCTCGAGGCGATCCTGGCCTCGGACGCGCTGCTGCGTCAGGTGGTCTCCGACGAGCTGGCCACCGTGGCCGACGAGCACGGAACGGACCGGCGCACCGTGCTGCTGGAGTCCGAGAACCTGGCCCCGGCCGTGGCAGCGGCCCCCGCCGCCCGGACCGCCGGATCACGCGGGACAGCCGCCGATCTGCTGGTGGCCGACACCCCGTGCTTCGTGCTGCTCTCCACCTCCGGCCAGCTGGCCCGCACCGCCGACGCCACCCCGATCCAGCCCGGCGGACGCCGGCAACGCCATGACGCCTACCGCTCGATCGTGCCCACCACCGCGCGCGGCGAGATCGGTGCACTGACCTCCTCGGGACGGATCCACCGCATCCAGGTGGTGGACGTCCCCGCCCTGCCCGATCCCTCCGCCACGCCGAACCTGACCGCCGGGGTCAAGGTGAAGGACTTCCTCACCCTGCACCGCGGTGAGACCCTCGTGGGGCTGGTCCCCCTGAACGCCGTCCTGGCGCTGGGCACCCGGCGAGGCGTGGTCAAGCGGGTCAGCCCTGACTGGCCGCTGAACCGTGACGATCTCGAGTCGATCACGCTCAAGGACGGGGACGCCGTGGTGGGTGCCGGACCCGCCGCAGAGGAGGATCAACTGGTCTTCATCACCCGCCGTGGGCAGCTGCTGCGCTATGCGGCCTCGCTGGTGCGTCCTCAGGGCCGTGCCGCTGGAGGCATGGCCGGGTTGAAGGTCGCCGCTGATGATGAGGTCATCTCCTTCGCCGCTGTCCCCGCCACCGCGGTCGGTGCCGAGGCCCCGGACAGCCAGCGGGCCGTCGTCGTGACCGTGACCGAGGGTGAGCAGACGCTGCCCGGCACCGTGCCCGGATCGGTGAAGGTCACTCCCCTGGATGAGTATCCGGCGAAGGGACGGGCCACCGGGGGCGTGCGTGCGCATCGCCTCCTCAAGGGCGAGACACAGCTGTCCCTGGCCTGGTCCGGTCCCCTGCCCGCACTCGGAGCCTCCTCCGGCGGAGTCGCCCGTGCCCTGCCGATCGAGTTCGGCGCCCGAGACGGATCGGGAGTCGGCATGGACCAGCTCATCGAGGCCGTGGGTCTGGGCTCCTTCCCCGCTCCGGAGATCTCTGACACCGACGGGTCAGACGCGCAGGACTGAGGCGGACAGGTCAAGCAGACGGTGCCGCACCCAGGTCCAGGTGGTGTGTGCCGAGTCTGATGAATCGGCGGTCGTGGGTGACCAGGACGGTCGTGACACCCTGCAGCGCCGCGGCCAGGTCCTGCATGAGCGCCTCCGCCTCGTCCTCACCCAGATGCGCGGTGGGCTCGTCCAGGAGCACGACGTCGGCCCGGGCCAGGAGCGCTCTGGCCACCGCCACCCGCTGCCGCTGGCCCCCGGAGAGACGATGCCCCGCCGGACCCACGCGGGTGTCCAGTCCGTGGGGTGCGGCATCCAGCCAGGGCCCCAGCCCCACGGTGCGCAGCACCTGCACCATCTCCTCCTCCCCCGGGCGGTCCTGGGGGTCACGCGAGAGGGCCAGGTTTGAGCGGAGTGTGGAGTCGAAGAGCGCCGCGTCCTGAGGGCACCAGGCCACCTGCTGCAGGGGATGCCCAGTGCCCGGAGCGGATCGGTGGGCGGCTTCCGTGGCCTGGCCGGTCCGCAGGGTGTACGTCCCCGTGCGGGGCCGCAGGAAACCCAGCAGGACGGCCAGCAGGGTGGACTTGCCCGATCCCGACGGCCCAGTGACCACGGCCAGTTCCCCGCGCTGGGCCTGCAGGGTCGCCCCGGTGAACACATCGGCGCCGGTGCCGGGGTAGCGGGCTGAGGCCTGGTCCAGCTCCGCCCCGCTGACGCGGGTCCCCTCGCCGTCCACCTGAACCCAGCTGCTCGCCTGCTCCTCCGGCCCGGTCGAGGTCAGGAACGGCCCGGTCTTGGCCAGCTGGCGCCGCAGCACCGCCCCCTGCTGCACGGCGGTCACGCACAGCCCCAGCGGCTCGGCCAACGCGAGCATCAGGAACACCACGAGCGCGGTGATCGGGGCGGTGACCCCGTGCTGAATGCAGACGATCATCGACTGCACGGCGGCCCACCCGGAGACGGCGACCACCAGCGCCTGCCCCAGGCCGGCGGCGGCAGCTGACCGGCGCAGCGGCCTGGATGCCTGCGCGTCCGCAGTGGCGAACCGCTCAGCGGCCAGTCCGGCGGCGCCGTTGGCGGCCAGATCGGTGGCGGCCGCGAACAGGGCCGATGTACGGCGCAGCACACCCGTGCGGTGGTCCACCAGCTCCCCGGACGTGCGCCGGTCAGCCAGCCAGACGGTCACCGGGATGACGGTGAACCCCACCAGTCCGGCCACCGCAGCCGGCCACCAGGCGGTGGGCGCCATCACGGCCACCACGCCCACGGTCACGGCCCAGCTGACCAGCGCGGCAGGCAGCGGGACGATCACCCGGGGCACCGCATCGCGCAGCTCGTCCACATCGGCGATGAGCAGGGACAGAGCACCCCCGGACCGAGTGAGCCGTCCCCACAGCGCGGCCCGAGAGCCCAGGGCATCCCAGAGACGCAGCCGCACCCGGTTGGCCCAGCCGAGCACGGCGTCGTGCGTGGCCAGCCGGTCCAGGTAGCGGAACAGCGCCCGACCGATGCCGAAGAAGCGGACCATCACGATCACCGAGAGCAGGAAGAGCACCGGGGGCTGGTAGGACGCCTGCACGATCAGCCATCCGGAGAGGGCGGCGAGCAGGGCCGCCGACAGGGTGGCGGCGACCGACCACGCCACACCGGACAGGAAACGGCGATCGGTCAACGGCAGCAGGGCCAGCAGCTTCTTCCACGTCAGCCGGGCCGGGGACGGCTCAGTCTCCCGACTCGGCCGCTCTGGAGCCTCCACCGGAGTAGGTCCGTCCGATGGCGGCTCCAGGCCTGCCCGCCCGGCAGCGGTGCGCCCGGTGGCGTCCACCACCACAGCCGCCCGCCCGTGCAGCAGACGGTCATGCGAAGCCGCCACCACGATCGACTCCAGGCTCTGGCCGTCCGGCAGCCGACCGGCCGCCAGCTCCACCAGCGTGGCGCGCACCCGTGCGGCGCTGCCCGGGTCCAGATGGGCCGTGGGCTCGTCCAGCGCCACCAGCCAGCCGGGCGCCGGCCCGGCCGGACGTCGTCGGGACTCGTCTCTGGCAGAGGCCATCAGCCGGGTCAGCACCCGAGCCAGCCCGAGCCTGCGGCGTTCGCCCGGGCTCAGATCGTCTGGACGGCGTGTCAGCAGGTCCGGCAGGGCACTGGCGGTGAGCGCGTGCCGGAGGATCTCCTCCAGCTCGGCGGTCTGCGCCCCGGCCGCGCGAGCATACAGCTCCAGCTCGGCCCGCACCGTGGATTCGCTGAAGGCCGGGTGCTGCCCCAGCCAGGCCACAGGGCGGCCACGCAGTCCATACACGCTCCCGCTGAAGGCGGCGACATCATCCCGCAGCACGCCGGCCAGGGCTCCCACCAGCGTGGACTTGCCGGTGCCCGAGGCTCCCGCGAGCACGGTCAGTCCGGGCTCCAGCCTCAGGTCCAGTCCCCCTTGTCCGGCCTCAGTGGCGGCCCCGACGACGGCCGGCAGGGGTGCTCCGTCCGCGTCCCGGTAGGCGATGGTCACCTGGTGCAGGCGGACCGGTCCGGTGGGGACGGAGTCCTCCTCCTCGGCGGGCTCCAGGGCGGCGAACGGGCCCGGGACGGGACGATCGGCCTCCGCCCGTGCCCGGCGCATGGCCTCCAGTCCGTCCTCGGAGGCGTGGTGGGCGGCGCCGATGTCCCGGAACGGCAGATACACCTCCGGGGCCAGAGCCAGCACCAGCAGGCCGGTGTAGAGGTCCAGCTCGCCGTAGACCAGGCGGACCCCGATGAACACCGCCACCACCGCCACAGAGAGGGTGCTGATCAGCTCCAGGGCGAAGCCGGACATGAATGCGGTCCGCAGGGTGGTCATCGTGGTGGTGCGGTAGCGCTCGGAGACCTCGGCCAGCGCCTGACGCTGGGTCCCGGCACGGCGCAGACCCACCAGGACCGGCAGCCCCCGAGCCAGCTCCAGCAGGTGGTCGGAGAGCCGGTCGAGGCCGTCGGCGGCCTGTTCCACCCGGTCCTCGGTGTATCGGCCGATCAGCACCATGAACAGAGGGATCAGCGGGATCGTCAGCACCAGGATCAGTGCCGAGACCCAGTCGTGCGCCAGGATCCACACGCCCAAGGCCAGCGGCACCACCGCGGCCGTGGTCAGCGCGGGCAGGTACTGGGTGAACCAGTCATCCATGCCGTCCAGCCCGGTGCTGGCCAGCACGGCGTCGGCACCGGCCCGATCAGCCCCGGTCCCCGACGAGTCCAGTCGGCGCCTGACCAGGGCCAGACGCAGTTCCTCCTTGGCGCCCAACGCCGCCCGCCGGGCCATCACCTGCTGGCCCCAGACTGCCAGGGCGCGAGCGATGACTCCGAACGCCCCGAGGACCACGGTGAGGCTCGCCTCCGCACTGCCGGCCCAGGCGGTCAGGCCGTACCGTGCAGGGTCGAAGGCGGACGGATCCGGGCGGAACAGCAGCCCCACCAGGTTCTGGCTCTGCGGTGCCGGCAGCACGGAGGCCAGGTGCGCCACGCCGCGTGCCAGACTCGTGGCCAGCAGCACCCAGCCCACGGCCTTGACGCCGGCCAGCAGGGTCAGCATGGCCACCGCCGACCGACCACGCCGGGAGGCGGGCAGCTCGGGTCTCATGAGGCGCTCAGACCGGGGTCACCACGTGTGACTCAGGAATGTGGGTCTCCTGCAGCCGCCTGCGGAACACCCAGTACGTCCATCCCTGATATGCCAGCACGATCGGCACGAAGATGACCGCCACCCAGGTCATCACCCCCAGCGTGTAGTCGGAGGAGGACGCGCTCTGCACGGTGAGGTTGAACGCCGGATCCAGGGTCGAGGGCAGCACGTTCGGGTACATCGCGGTGAAGATCGCCGTCACCCCGGCCGCCAGGAAGACGGCCAGGAAGATGAACGAGTATCCCTCGCGGCGGCGAGTGGCCATCACCCAGGCCACCACCATCCCGACGACGGCCACCGCCAGTGCGATCCACGGCGCCGCCTTCGGGTTCTGGACCAGGACCAGGACGGCCCACAGGGCCAGCGGGACCAGGTACAGACCCAGCCAGCGCGAGAGGTGACGGTGTGAGGCCTCGCGCGGGGCGCCGTCGGTCTTCAGTCCCAGGAAGGCCCACCCCATTGCCAGGGCGAAGCCCACCACGGCCAGTCCGCCCAGCACCGCGTAGCCGTTGAGCCAGACGAACGGTCCGCCCACGCGGTCCCCGTTGGCGTTCAGCGGCAGCCCGGTGGAGGTCAGGGCGAGCATGGCACCCACGCAGAACGCGGCCACAGCGGACCCGCCGGCCAGGCACCAGTCCCAGGTGGCACGTCCTCGCTGGGTGAGTGCCTTGCCTCGGTACTCGATCGAGACTGCACGCAGGATCAGCGCCAGCAGGGCGATGGTCAACGGGACGTAGAGCGCGGAGAACAGCGAGGCGTACCAGAGCGGGAAGGCGGCGAAGGTGGCGCCACCAGCGGTGAGCAGCCACACCTCGTTGCCGTCCCACACGGGGCCGATCGTGTTGAGCAGCACCCGGCGCTGGGATTCGTTGCGTGCCCAGACCTTCATGAGCATGCCGACGCCCAGGTCGAATCCCTCCAGCAGGAGGTATCCGGTCCAGAGCACGGCGATCAGGATGAACCACAGGGTGGGGAGGACGTCCATGTCAGTGACCTGTCTCTCTGTCTCTCACGTGTTCTCGGGCGGCCGGGTCAGTAGGCGAACGCGAGGACATCGGAGTCCTCTCGTCGGCCGCTGCTGCCAGGTCCGTCGTGGTGGTCGTCGGAGTGCTCGTCTGCGGTGAGCTCCGGCATGCCCGCGGGCACGCCACCCTTGACGTACCGCGTGAGCAGGATGACCTCCACCACCATCAGCACGGCGTAGATCAGCGTCAGGGCCACCAGGGAGAACAGGATCTCCCCACCGGAGACGCCCGGGGAGACGGCGGCCGCCGTGTACATCCACACCTGGTCGATGCCCGTGGGATCGGGGTTGGGCACCACCACGAAGGGCTGACGTCCCATCTCGGTGAAGATCCAGCCGGCGGCGTTGGCGCCGAACGGGGCCAGGATGCCGAACACCGCCAAGCGCATCAGGGGCCGGCTGGCCGGAACGGTGCCCTTGCGGGTGACCCACAAGGCGATCGCCGCGGCCAGGGCGGCCAGACCGCCGAAGGTGATCATGATGCGGAAGCCCCAGTAGGTCACCTCCATCACCGGCAGGTAGTCGATCTCCATGCCTGCCCGCTCTCCGTACATCGGGTCGTCGGGCAGGTGGGTGCCGTACATCTCCTGGTACTCCGGGATCAGGGTGTTCACACCCTTCACGTCCGTGGTGAAGTCGTTGTGCGCCAGGAACGAGAGCAGTCCGGGCACCTCGAACACGCCCACCACGTCATCGCAGGTGGTGGCACCCTCGGTGCGCGGATTGGCCACGGAGAGAATGGAGAACGCGGTGCCGTCGCGACAGGCCGCCTCAGCGGCGGCCATCTTCATCGGCTGCTGCTGGATCATCAGCTGTGCCTGGGCATGGCCGCTGAAGGCTGTCCCCAGGAAGCCGACGACCGCCACCCAGGCGCCCCACCGCAAGGAGGTGATCCAGACCGCATGGTCCTTCTCATCGCGTCCCTTGGATCCGGTGGTGCCCACCATGACGGTGCCGTCAGCGGCGACGGTGTCGATCCCGTCCGTGCGTCGCTTCCACAAGTGGTACCAGGAGATGCCGAGCAGGAAGGCTCCCGCCACGGACACGGCGCCGAAGATGGTGTGGGGGAAGCGCACGATCAGCGTGTTGTTGGTCAGCACGGCCCAGATGTCCGTCATCACCGGGCGGCCATCCACCATCTCCACTCCCACCGGATGCTGCATCCAGGAGTTGGCGGCCAGGATGAAGTAGGCGGAGAAGACCGAGCCGATCACAGCCGCCCAGAGCGCCGCCAGGTGGATCCGAGGGTTGATCCTGTTCCAGCCGAAGATCCAGATGCCCAGGAAGACGGACTCCAGGAAGAAGGCGATCAGCGCCTCCATGGCCAGCGGAGCACCGAACACATCACCGACGAACCGGGAGTATTCGGACCAGGCCATCCCGAACTGGAACTCCTGGACGATGCCCGTGGCCACGCCCATGATGAAGTTGATCAGGAAGAGCTTGCCCCAGAACTTGGTCATCCGCAGGTACTGCTCCTGACCGGTGCGGTGCCACTTCGTCTGCATGTAGACGAGCACCATGCCCAGGCCGATGGTCAACGGGACCATCATGAAGTGATAGACGGTGGTGATGCCGAACTGCCACCGGGCGATGTCCAAAGGATCCACAGTGGATGCCCTCTTTCCGCAGGGCTGCCCGGACGCGCACGGGCAGCGACCAATGAGTCGACGGCGGGCCAGGACAGACCGGGCCCGATCGCCCTGTCCAGGGGGGTGGCAGGGCGGTGCGAGGCCGGCTGGGGAACAGCTCTGTTCCGCCGGATGACTCCAGCGTAGCCCCGTTTTCTACGTCCTGTAGAATCCGAGTCGCCCCCCTGCGGTGAACGTGAGTGAGATCACCGCAGCCGGGGCGTCGCACACCGTTGAAGACTGTGATCCCGGCCGTGAGGCACCGCCTCCGCCGGATGTCGAAGGGGGCACCATGGGACTGGGCGAGCTGGAACGCTCGGTGATGGATCTGCTGTGGGATCGCAGCGTGTCCCTGACCGCCACCGAAGTGCGGGAGGCGCTGGCCGAGCACGGCGCGCAGACCGCCAGGCCGCTGGCTGTGACCACCGTCCTCACCGTCCTCTCCCGTCTGGAGAAGAAGGGTCTCGTCCGGCGCGAGGGAGATCGGCGGCCTCATCGGTATGCACCCCTGGCCAGCCGTGAGGAGCACACGGCCGGCCTGCTCCATGAGGTCCTGGGGTCAGCTTCGGACCGAGAGGCCGTCCTGGCACGGTTCATCGGTGGCATCAGTGCCGATGAGACCGCCGCGCTGCGCCGCCTGCTCTCGCGCTGACCAGGACCTCAGTCGAGCGGGGCCCACCCACCTAGACTGAGCCGATGACCGCCCTGATCCTGGCCGTGCTCGCGCTGCTGCTGGCCTGGCCGGTGCCGGTGCTGCTCGGCAGGGCCCGCTGGGTGCGCCGGGCGCCCGCAACCGCAATGGTGCTCTGGCAGGCCGTCGCGCTGGCCGGCGGGCTGGCGATGATCGGGACCCCGTTGGCCTGGGGGCTGGCCCCGTACGGCAGCAGCCTGCAGACGGCGGTGCCCGGTGCCGTCCAGGCACTGGTCACCGGAGACTGGCTCCACCGACTCGGCACGGACGATCTGGCACCGGCCCGGATCGCCGCCGTGACGCTGGCGCTCGTGCTGACCGCTCACCTGCTGCTGACCCTGGGCGTGACCGGCGTGCGCACCCTGACGGAGCGCCGCCGACACCGCCAGCTGGTCGACCTGCTCGCCGCCCCAGGACGTCCACGTCGGCTCGATGGGCTCATCGGCGGCTCCCCCACGAGAGTGCTTCCCCACCAGACCCCGGTGGCGTACTGCCTGCCTGGCCTCACCGGCGCGGTGACCGTGGTCTCCCATGGCCTGCTGGAGCAGCTGACCGCGGATGAGGTCCGCGCGGTGGTGGCCCACGAACGGGCGCATGTGCGCCAGCGGCACGACCTGCTTCGGCTGGCCTTCGAGGCCTGGCATCGGGCCTTTCCCTGGTTGCCCACCACACAGGTCGCCCGGCGCGCCGTGAGTGGCCTGACGGAGATGCTCGCCGACGACTCTGCCCTGCGGGAGCATCGCCGCGAGGTGCTCGTCTCGGCCCTGGCTCGAACCGGTACGGAACCCCCGCCGACCACCGACACCGATGCCGCCGCATCATCGGCCGCCTCCGTGCCGATCACCCTGCGTCTCTATCGTCTCCTCTCCCCCGTCGACCCCCTTCCCGCCTGGCAGCGGTTCGGTGTCGTCCTGGCGGCCGGCACCCTGGCGTTGCTGCCGCCGATCGTGCTCCTGAGCCCCTGAGCCACTCCGAACGCGCTGCACCCTGGGAGATTCGCTAGGCTGGATCTTCGGCGGTCGTGACCGCCGTCCCCCCACACCCCTTTCAGGAACGGACCAGGCCACATAGTGCAAGGCAACGCGATCTTCCGTCACACCAACGCCTCTCTGCTCTCGGTCACCGAGGTCGTGGCCCCCGTCACGGTCACCTCTGACCAGATCGACGACGAGCTGGTGGAGGTGCTCACGCGGCTCAAGCTGCCCCGAGGCCTGCTGCAGCGGGTGGCCGGCGTGCATGAACGGCGCAACTGGGAGGAGCCGGATCAGTTCCAGCGCGGTGCCGCAGAAGCGGGCCGAGCAGCCCTGGAGCAGGCCGGCGTGGATGCCTCCGCCGTCGGGCTGCTGGTCAACACCTCGGTGACCCGCCAGACCCTGGAGCCCTCCGTGGCCGTGAGGATCCACCACGAGATGGGCCTGCCGACCTCGGCCACGAACTTCGACATCACCAACGCCTGCCTGGCCTTCGTCAACGGCATGTCCCTGGCCGCGACCATGATCGACGCCGGGCAGATCGACTACGCCGTGGTGGTGGCCGGGGAGGACTCGGTGAAGGTCCAACGGGCGACACTGGCCAATCTGCACGCCGAGTACGTGGACCGCAGCAACGTCATGGAGCAGTTCGCCTCCCTCACCCTGGGCTCCGGCGCAGCCGCTGCGGTGATCGGCCGCTCCGACCTGCACCCGGAAGGACACCGGATCCGTCGCGGCATCACCCGCGCAGGCACCGACCACCATGACCTGTGCGTGGGCGACCACGAGGGCATGTTCACCGACTCCACCGCCCTGCTCAAGGACGGCCTCGAGCTCGTCATGGACGCCTGGAACGAGGTCCCGGAGGACTGGAACTGGGGCCAGATGGACCGGTACATCACCCATCAGGTCTCCCAGCTGCACACCGACTCGATCATCGAGGCCGCCGGCATCGACCGCGAACGGATCCCCACCACCTTCCCCGTCCTGGGCAATGTGGGCCCCGCATCCCTGCCCATCACCCTGGCCCGTGAGGCCGATTCGCTCCAGCGCGGCGACCGTGTGCTCTGCCTGGGCGTCGGTTCCGGACTGAACACCGCCATGCTGGAGATCGACTGGTGAGACTGCCCGCCGCCCCTGCCTTCATCCCTGACCACTCCGCGCTGCCGGGTCTCGATCCGGCGTGGAGCCGACTCGTCACAGCCCAGACCGTGGACGGCGAGCGGACCTTCCACGTGCTGGACACCGGACCGGTCCTCGAGGCCGCCGGCATCAGTCCCACCGGCACCATCCTGGCCGTCCACGGCAACCCCACCTGGTCCTATCTGTGGCGTTCTGTCGCTGCGGCGACGGTCCGCGCCGGACAGCGACCCGGCGCCCGACAGGTCTGGCGCGTGGTGGCACTGGACCAGTTGGACATGGGCTGCTCGGAGCGGTTGGCCCACCCCGGTCTGCCCGTTCCGGCCACCGCCGAGGAGTCCGGTCAGCCGAGCACGGCGCTGGGCTACCGCACCCTCACCGGGCGCATCGCGGATCTGGATGCGGTGGTGCGAAAGCTGGGCCTGGATGTCCAGGCTCGCCAGGGCCACCGGATCGTCACGCTGGGACACGACTGGGGCGGTGTCGTGTCCCTGGGCTGGGCCGGGCGGAACCGGGACCTGGTCTCGGCCGTGATGACCCTGAACACCGCCGTCCATCAGCGGTCGGAGGACCCGTTGCCTGCCCCCCTGCGCGCGGCGCTGGCTGGCCCTTTGCTGCCCGGTTCCACCGTGGTCACCGACGCTTTCCTCCGCACCACCACGGCCCTGGGCCACCCGTCTCTGACCCCTGAGGTCAAGACCGCCTTCCATGCTCCGTACACGGCCGATGCCGCACCGGGCACGGCGGCCGGCGCGGCGGAGCGTCGTGGCGGGATCGGCGGATTCGTGGCGGACATCCCCGTGGGCCCGGAGCACGGTTCCCATGCCGAACTGCAACGGGTCTCCTCGGACCTGGCCCTGCTGGGACGCGAGTCCACGCCGGCCCTGATCCTGTGGGGACCGAAGGATCCGGTGTTCCTGGACCGGTATCTGGCGGACCTGCTGGAACGCCTCCCGCAGGCGGATCTGCACCGCTTCGAGACAGCCGGGCATCTGCTGCCCGAGGACGTGGACATCACCGAACCGATCCTGCTCTGGCTCGAGCGGGCTGTGCCCACCGAGATGGATCGCGTCCAGCCGTCACCTGCCGCAGACCGGGCCCCGTCCTCCTGGTCGGACGACCAGCGGCCCCTGTGGTCATTCCTGGACGAGTGGCGTGACCAGGACACGCTCGCGGTGGTGGATCTGGCCGGGACGCACCCTGGCGAGGTCACCTGGGAGCGCTTGGCCTCCGTCGTGGACTCCGTGGCCTGCGGGCTGCAGGAGACCGGCGTCCGTCCCGGGGACCGTGTCTCCCTGATGGTCCCACCCGGGCGGGACCTGACTGCGATCCTCTACGCATGCCTGCGACTGGGCGCCATCGGAGTGGTGGCCGATGCCGGTCTGGGAGTGGCCGGGATGACCCGAGCCGTCCGAGCGGCCCGCCCCCAGTGGATCATCGGTGAGCTGCCCGGCCTCAGTGTGGCCCGCGTGCAGTCCTGGCCCGGCCGCCGGATCTCTGTGCGCACGCATTCCGCCGTGGTGGCATCCGGGCTGCGGGTCGAGGACTCGATCTATTCGATGATGGACCGCCATGCCGCAGAGCGCTTCACCGGTCCGGCTCCGGCTCCGTCTGATCCAGCGGCCATCCTGTTCACCTCCGGATCCACCGGTCCGGCCAAGGGTGTGATGTACACGCATGGCCGTCTGGCAGCCCTGGCCGCCCTGCTGCGCGATGTCTTCGACGTCCGCCCCGGGTCCTCCCTGCTGGCCGGCTTCGCTCCGTTCGCCCTGCTCGGACCGGCCATCGGGGCTACCTCGGCCACGCCGGACATGTCCGTCACGGAGCCGGCGAGCCTGACCGCCCAGGCGGTGGCCGCGGCCGCCGACGCCGCCGGCGCCACGATCGTCTTCGCCTCACCGGCCGCGCTGCGCAATGTGGTGGCCACCGCCGAGTCGCTGGACGATGCCCAGCGCTCCACCCTCGCCCGCGTGGACCTGGTGCTCTCCGCCGGCGCACCGGTGCATCCGGTCCTGATGGCCCAGGTCGCCCAGGTCTTCCCCTCGGCACAGATCCACTCCCCGTACGGGATGACCGAGTCGCTGCTGCTCACCGACATCGATCGGGACACTATCGAGCAGGTCACCTCGGCCGACTCTGACCAGGACGGTGTCTGCGTGGGGCTGCCGGTGGGTCCCGTGCGCGTGGCCATCGCCCCCCTGCGCGCCGACGGCACCTCCTCGGACACCCTGCTCGAGGGCCCGGAGGCGTTCGGCGTCCTGGGCGAGGTCGTCGTCTCAGCGCCGCATATGAAGGCCGGGTATGACCGACTGTGGCTCACGGACGCGCGGTCCAAGCGTGACTCCACCCCGGAACGGGACTGGCATCGCACTCAGGATGTGGGTCACCTCGACGACGACGGTCGGCTCTGGATCGAAGGTCGCCTCCAGCATGTGGTCACCTCGCCCGATGGCCCGGTCGCCCCGGGCGGGCCGGAAGCACGCATCGACGCTCTTGCGGGCGTGCATCGGGCCGCCGTCGTGGGGGTCGGGCCGGTGGGCACCCAGGCGGTGGTGGCCGTCGTCGAACCCTCACCGGTGCCCGGAGTCCGCTCCCCGCGTCCCGGGCTGGCCGATGCCGAGCTGACCCGTCAGGTCCGTTCGGCCGCCGCCCCGGTGCCGGTCTCGGCCGTGCTGGTCACGGACACCGTCCCGGTGGACATCCGCCACCAGTCCAAGATCGACCGGACACGATTGGCCGGATGGGCCGAGCGCATCCTGTCCGGCGGGAAAGTCGGTCGACCATGACACCGAAGCCGTTGAAGGTCCTGGTCACCGGATCGTCCGGGCTGCTCGGCGCCGGAGTGGCCGGCCGCCTGGTGGAGGCCGGCCATGACGTGGTGACCCTGCAGCGGCGCCCCTCCGGGGTCACCGGTGCCCGTGATGTCCAGGGCTCCGTGACGTCCGCGGAGACCGTGCGCCAGGCGATGGCAGGACGGGACACCCTGGTGCATGTGGCGGCCAAGGTCTCCGTCTCCGGTCCTGCCGAACAGTACGAGCAGGTCAATGTCCAGGGCACCCGCAACGTCGTGGAAGCGGCCCAGGAGGCCGGAGTGGAGCGGATGGTGCACATCTCCTCCCCCTCCGTGGCGCACGCAGGGACCTCGATCGTGGGCGAGGGGGCCGGGCCTGCGGATCCGGACCATGCCCGAGGCCACTATGCACGCACCAAGGCGCAGGCAGAACTGCTCGCCCTGGCTGCGGACGCGGAGGACTTCCGGGTCCTGGTCCTGCGCCCGCATCTGATGTGGGGGCCCGGAGACACTCAGCTGACGGATCGGATCGTCGACCGCGCCCGTCAGGGCAGGATGCCCCTTCTCGGTCCAGGGGCCGCCCTGGTGGACACCCTCTACACGGAGAACGCGGTGGATGCCGTGCTGCGAGCCGTGGAGGCGGTGGATCGGGTGCATGGAGAGGCACTGGTGGTCACCAACGGCGAACCGCGGGCCATCGGCGAGCTGGTCCGGGAGATGGCCCGCGCCGGCGGCGCACCGGCACCCCGCCTGCGGATTCCTGCCCGCGTGGCGACTTCCGCCGGTGCGGTGATCGAACGGATCTGGGAATGGGCCGACCTGGGCCGCAGCGGTGACGAGCCGCCCTTGACCCGGTTCCTGGCAGAGCAGCTCTCCACCGCTCACTGGTTCGACCAGCGGCGCACGCGGGAGGTCCTGGACTGGACGCCCCGCGTCAGCGTCGACGAAGGCCTCGAGCGACTGGCCGACCACTACCGTTCGGTGTGAACCTCAGGGCAGAATGAGCGGGCATCGCCTCACATCACACCCCACCTGAGGAGCACCTGATATGACCACTGTCGTCATGGCGCTGAGCGCCGCCCGTCACTGGACCCTGGCTGACGGCACCCAGCACCCCACCGGATTCTGGGCCGAGGAGTTCGTGGTCCCGTACACCGCGTTCCGTGACGCCGGCTTCGAGGTGCTGGTCGCCACACCCGGTGCCGTTCCACCTGTGGTCGATGAGCTCAGCCTGGGTCTGTCCGGCGGACTGCCCTCGACCACGCGCCGACTGCGGTCCCAGCTGGCCGCGCTCGAACCGGTCCTGGCCTCTCCTGCGGATCTGCATGAGGTGGATCCGATGTCCCCGGACATGGTGTTCTACCCCGGCGGCCACGGTCCGATGGAGGACCTGGCGGTGGACCGTGCCAGTGGCGAGCTGCTGCGCCAGCGTCTGGAGTCCGCCCGGCCGATCGCCCTGCTCTGCCATGCCCCCGCAGCCGTCTTGGCCACGGCAGACCAGCAGGGCCGCTCCCCGTTCACCGGCCGACGCATCACGGCACTGTCCAACCTGGAGGAACGGGTCAATCCCTTCGCCTGGAAGGCCTCGTGGCTGCTGCAGGACCGGCTCGAGCAGATCGGCGTTCGCTACGAGAAGGGGCTGCTGCCCTTCCGTCCTCACGTGGTGGTGGACGGCACCCTCTACTCGGGGCAGAACCCTCAGTCCTCCCAGCGGCTGGCCGAGATGATCATCACGGACCTGGGCTGAGTCCGCCGCCGGTCAGGCATCGATCCGGTCGCGGTCCAGATCATCGGCACCGGAGATGATGAACTGCTTGCGAGGGGCGACCTCGGAGCCCATGAGCAGGTCGAAGATCTGCTCGGCACGCTCCACCTCGGAGATGTTGACCCGGCGCAGCGTGCGGTGTCGAGGATCCATGGTGGTCTCGGAGAGCTGGTCGGCATCCATCTCACCCAGGCCCTTGTAGCGCTGGATCGGCTCCTTGTAGCTGCGTCCGTCCTTCTCCAGCTGCGCCAGCAGGGTGTGCAGCTCGTTCTCGGAATAGGTGTAGACCACTTCATTGGCGCCCGAGCCGCGCGTGACCACCTCCACCCGATGCAGGGGCGGCACCGCGGCATACACCCGTCCGGCCTCCACCATGGGCCGCATGTACCGGAAGAACAGGGTCAGCAGCAGGGTGCGGATGTGAGCGCCGTCGACGTCGGCATCCGTCATCAGGATGACCTTGCCATACCGGGCGGCCTCCAGATCGAAGCTGCGTCCCGCTCCCCCGCCGATCACCTGGATCAGCGCGGCGCACTCGGCGTTGGAGAGCATGTCGCCCACCGAGGCCTTCTGCACGTTGAGGATCTTGCCGCGGATGGGCAGCAGCGCTTGGAAGTCCGAGGACCGGGCCAGCTTGGCGGTGCCGAGTGCAGAGTCGCCCTCCACGATGAACAGCTCGGAGCTGGCCACGTCATTGGTCCGGCAGTCGGCCAGCTTGGTCGGCATGGTGGAGGTCTCCAAGGCGTTCTTGCGCCGCTGGTTCTCCTTGTGCGTCCGCGCGGAGATCCGAGACTTCATCTCCGCCACGACCTTCTCCAACAGCTGGGAGGTCTGGGTCTTGTCCTGCCGCTTCGAGGACGCGAACAGTGCGGTGAGCTCCTTCTCCACCACCTTGGCCACGATCGCGCGGACCGCCGGAGTGCCCAGCACCTCCTTGGTCTGTCCCTCGAACTGCGGTTCGGCCAGTCGGACGGTCAGCACGGCGGTGAGCCCGGCGAGGACATCGTCCTTCTCGAGCTTGTCGTTGCCGGCCTTGAGCTTGCGCGCGTTGGCCTCCACCGTCTTGCGGAAGGTCTTGAGCAGAGCCTGCTCGAACCCGGACTGATGGGTTCCTCCCTTGGGTGTGGCGATGATGTTGACGAAGGACCGGAAGGTGGTGTCGTATCCGACGTCCCAGCGCAGGGCGATGTCCACCTCGCACTCGCGCTCCACATCCTCCATCGCGGTCCGACCGTCGTCGCCGAGCACCGGGACACGCTCGGAGAACGATCCGGTGCCCTGCAGGCGCCAGACATCGGTCACCGGGCTGGCGGAGGACAGGTGCTCAGCGAACTCAGAGATGCCGCCGTCGTACTGGAAGACCTCTTCCACAGGACCGTCTGCGCCGGGGGTGCCGGGCAGACGCCGCTCGTCCCGGATGCTGATGCGCAGTCCGGGCACCAGGAATGCCGTCTGCCGAGCACGGCCCTGCAGCTCGGTGTAGGAGAACTTCGCATCAGGCGTGAAGATCTGTTCATCGGCCCAATACCGCACGCGGGTTCCGGTCTGACCGCGCTTGGCCTTGCCGACCACGTCCATCGGCGAGATGTCCGTGGAGGGTTCGAAGGGGGCATCTGGGCGGTGGGTGGATCCGGAGTCCGTGAAGCGACCCGGCTCTCCACGGCGGAACGACATCTGATGGATCTTGCCGCCCCGGAAGACCTGGACGTCCAGACGGGAGGACAGGGCGTTGACCACCGAGGCGCCCACGCCGTGCAGACCGCCGGAGGCCGCATAGGAGCCGCCGCCGAACTTGCCGCCAGCATGCAGTTTGGTGAAGACCACCTCGACACCGGACAGGCCGGTGCGGGGCTCGATGTCCACCGGGATGCCGCGTCCGTTGTCCTCGACCTCCACGGCCCCGTTGGCATGCAGGGTGATGTCGATCGACTGCCCATAGCCGGCCAGGGCCTCATCCACCGAGTTGTCGATGATCTCCCAGAGACAGTGCATCAGACCCCGGGAGTCCGTGGAGCCGATGTACATGCCCGGTCGCTTCCGGACCGCCTCCAGCCCTTCCAGCACCGACAGATGACGGGCGTTGTACTCACTGCTGCGGGACACGATGTCTTCCTCTGCTGGATGAACGGATGGGACCGTCCTTCAGGGTATCCGCGCGGCTGCCGCTTTCCCTGGCGACTGGCCGCCGCTGGACTCGGATTGACCCGCGATGGGGTACGCGGGAAGCGAAACCGCGCCACGCGGAGGGTCTCTGGAGAACAAAACCCGACAGAAGGTGGTTGCATAGGTGTACGCAACACCGATCCTGCGGCCACGACTGGCCGACCCCAGGATCAGGGGCACCAGAAGAGGAGGCCAGCCATGACCACCACCGCCACGATCGACCCGCCGGCACTGACCGGCGCTGACCGCTGCGACCGCTGCGGAGCACAGGCCTATGTGCGCGCTGTGCTGAACGTCGGAGGCGAGCTGCTGTTCTGCGGCCACCACGCTCGCGCAGTGGAGGATACCCTGCGCCCTCAGACCACGGTCTGGCAGGACGAGACCGCCAAGCTCCATGAGAAGGAGCCGGTGGACGCCTGATCGCCGCCGTCCAACTCAGCTCCATCGAGGACCCGTCACCAGGTGGTGACGGGTCCTCGTCTGTCTGCGGGCCCTGGCCGACTCAGCCGGCCGTCGTCGTGCTCTCCAGGACCGAGGTGACCAGCAGCGGCGCCTGTTGCGCGTGTCCGGTGGCTGTGGGGTGCATGAACCCGGGGATGTCCAGGCTGGAGAACGGCGGGACGATCCAGGAGTGATGCTGGCTGGCCCCGATGCGCGGGTCCAGGCCCCGCCCCTCGAAGGTGACGGTGGGGTCCACCAGCCGGAATCGCTCCGACCCCGTCTCGGCATTGAGCCGCTCCACCGTCTCCCGCTGCAGCGCCGTGTAGTCCTGCTGGATCCGGTTGAGCTCAGCTCCGGCGTCATACCATCCGGCCGGCCCCTCGGGAAGGGTGTAGCTGTCTCGGTTGATGAGCATCGGGTAGGCGACCAGGTGGATGGTGGCCGTGCCGGACGAGGCACGGTCGATGTCCCGCAGCGCCGCGGCCAGTCCGTCCTGGATGGTCCCCAGTCGTCCCTCAGCCACGGAGAGCGACCGCTCGCACCCGATCGCCTCGCGCAGCACGAAGCACTGGACCACGATGTCCACGAAGCCGCCGTCGTTGCCGCCGATCGTGAGGAAGACATGGTCGGTCTGATCCGAGACCGAGGCGATCTGCGAGTGGGCCCACAGATGACAGGCCGCCGTGGCCGTATAGATGCTCCCAGCCGGCGCCAGAGCCACCCTCCGGTACTCATAGAACCGGTCCTCAGGTGCACTGCGGCAGAGCCCCTCTGCCTCCACCCGCCGCTGCCATTCAGCGGACTGGTCCGCCACCGTGGGATACGAGCTGCGTGGCAGCCAATAGCTGCGTGTGCGGGACGTCTCCCACCTCAGATGGCGCGGCTGGGAGAGATCGGCCAGCACGCCTCCGCCGCAGGCGGCCATGGTGATCTCGGCCCCCAGCTGCCGAGCGGCCACCGGCCCGTAGGCCAGATCCGAGCGCATGCAGGGCCGGTCGGAGTAGGCCCCTGCTCCGTTGCCGGACGAATAGGAGTCTCCCAGGACTACGATCTGCGCTGGCGAGGACTCCGCGCCGGAGGATCCCTCTGTTCCGGTGGCCTGAACCGGTGCGGCCCCGGCCATCAGAGCCGCGACCAGGACCACGCCGGCGAACCAACGCGATCGTCGGGACGGAGCGGAGTGGTCGAACGTCGTCATGGAAAGTCCTGCCCTCGAGTGATGCTGTGTGATGCAGGACACACTACGGGAGGTGTCCGACGAGCCCGGGGGTACCGCCGGTGAACACAGAACGGCCCCGCACCGTGCGGGTGCGGGGCCGTTCTGGGACGCTGTCCGACTCAGTCCAGGTAGTCCCGCAGCACCTGCGAGCGGGAGGGGTGACGCAGCTTGGACATCGTCTTGGACTCGATCTGGCGGATCCGCTCACGCGTGACGCCGTAGACCTTGCCGATCTCGTCCAGCGTCTTCGGCTGGCCGTCGGTCAGGCCGAAGCGCATCGCCACCACGCCTGCCTCACGCTCGGAGAGGGTGTCCAGCACCGAATGCAGCTGCTCCTGCAGCAGCGTGAAGCTGACGGCGTCTGCCGGGACCACGGCCTCGGAATCCTCGATGAGGTCGCCGAACTCGGAGTCGCCGTCCTCGCCCAGGGGCGTGTGGAGGGAGATGGGCTCGCGGCCGTACTTCTGGACCTCGACCACCTTCTCCGGGGTCATGTCCAGCTCCTTGGCCAGCTCCTCCGGAGTGGGCTCGCGACCCAGGTCCTGGAGCATCTGGCGCTGGACGCGGGCCAGCTTGTTGATGACCTCGACCATGTGGACCGGGATGCGGATGGTGCGGGCCTGGTCGGCCATGGCGCGGGTGATGGCCTGCCGGATCCACCAGGTGGCGTAGGTGGAGAACTTGAAGCCCTTGGTGTAGTCGAACTTCTCCACGGCACGGATCAGGCCCAGGTTGCCCTCCTGGATCAGGTCCAGGAACAGCATGCCGCGGCCGGTGTACCGCTTGGCCAGGGAGACGACCAGACGCAGGTTGGCCTCCAGCAGGTGGTTCTTGGCACGGCGCCCGTCCGCGATCACCAGTTCCATGTCCCGGCGGAGCCGGGCGTCCTTGATCGGCTTCTCCTTCATCTTGTGCTCGGCATACAGGCCGGCCTCGATGCGCAGGGCCAGGTCCACCTCCTGCTCTGCATTGAGCAGGGCGACCTTGCCGATCTGCTTCAGGTAGTCCTTGACGGGGTCTGCCGTGGCACCAGCCGAGACGACCTGCTGGACCGGCGCGTCGTCCTCGGAGTCGGAGACCACGAAGCCGGCGCCGGACGACTCCTCGTCGTCCTCCCCCTTGGCGTCCGAGGCCTTCTGTCCCTTGACGCCCTTGTCGTCCTTCATGCCCTCGTCCTGGGCGGTGGTCTCAGCATCGGCGTCCTCGGCCAGCTCGGCCTCCTGGGCCTGCAGCTGTGCCTCCTCGGCAGCCACCTCGGCCACCGGGTCTGCGGTCTTCTTGGCCCGAGTCCCGGCGGTCTTCTTCGCCGTGGTCTTCTTCGCGGGTGTCTTCGCGGTGGCGGTCTTCTTGGTCGCAGCGGTCCGTGACGCCGTGGCCTTGGTGGCCGTCTTCTTGGCCGGCGCGGCCTTCTCCTCCGCGGCCACGGCGTCCGAGGTCGCTGCGGCGGTCCGCGTACTGGTCGTCTTGGAAGCTGTAGTCACTCAGAGCCTTTCGTTCGGACGTCGGCGACGCCCTGACGGTCAACACCACGATGACCCTGTCAAGTCAGCGATGTTGGGCGCGGACCGTTTCGGCGCATGCTGCACCGGCCGTTCCGCACCCCACTGACAGCAGGGTCTTTCCTCGGTCAACCACACCGAGTCGTGAATTGTTCCCGACGGTGTGCGGCCCGGCCCCGGGTTCGGAGCCGGACCGGCACGATTATGCCACTTGGCGGCGTTCAGGGCCTGCGACGACGCCAGGCGATCTCCTCTCGTGCGGCCCACCCGGCCAGATGCCCCTGGTCCAGCAGCTGCTCGAGCAGCTCGGCCATGCTGTAGTACGGATCACGTGCCCGGCACTGGTCCACCACGGCTCCGGCCCAGGATCCCCGCCCCCGGCACCAGTCCACCCACGCCGCCAGGCACTGCAGGGCCGAAGCCGTCTCCCCGGCCGCCAGCGGAAGCAGGTCCCGGCAGGCCTCGCGCAGCCGGTCCATCCGGTCCCAGTCCGGTGCTCGCACCGTGTCCGCCAGCATGGCCGAGACGTAGAGTAATCCGCTGGCTTCCGAAGGCGTGCAGCCCATCCGTGCGCTGGTTCCCCGAGGAAGGGCACGGATGAACTCTCCACCGGAGACGGCCCGTTGGAGGGTGAACGCCGACGAGGCCAGCAACCCGTCACGCAGACACACATGGTCCAGTCCCGCGACCAGCTCGACCAGCTCCGCCCGGGACCAGTCCGAGAGCGCTCCCGCCGACCCGTCGAGCACGCGTTCCCACCGCTGCATCCAGGCCGCCACGTAGTCCGAATCGTCCACCCCGACGGCGGCCCGCTCCAGTGCGGCGACCAACGCCAGGGACGGCCTCTCGGTGGGGACGGGCATCCGAGCCGCTTCCGGACCGGATTCCACCACCGACCCCTGCACGATGAAGGTGGCGTTGACCGCACTGACCTCGCTGCGCGAGACCGACCCGCCGTGTGGAGGACACGACGCGGGGTCAGGGCAGTCCAGGTGCCACAGGCAGCCGTGGTCCACGAGCCAGGTCTCCCGCAGGGGCAGACCGCGGTCAGCCAGCGCGTCCCCGAGCGCGGCCACGAGTGCTCCATCGGCCCCGCTGATCGGATCCTGCACCGGTTCGGGGCCGGCTGCCTCCGGATGCACCCGTTCCTTGAACACGAAGATCAGCGTGTCCGTGGCCTGGACGTCCTGGGACAGGTATCCGGCGATCAGCTCTGCATAGTGCTGTGGATCGACCCGCCCCTCCTGCAGCGCGGCGGGCAGATCCAGGCGGACCATCGCTCCGATGCTCGTGCCGCGTCTGGTCAGGCCGACGCAGCTCGAACGCGGTCGGAAGCCCAGGGAATGATCGATGTAGCTGAGCAGGTCGGCGGGCTCGGTGGCGCGGACCAGCGGGGGCTCGACGGGACGGGGCGCGGTGGCGGGCGATGAGTTCTCCATGCCCCTCAGACTGATCGACCCGGCATGGGCCCACCATCGCCGCGCGACTGACTGTGGGCGGCTCCTGCTGACCGGTCTGCTGTGCAGGAGCCGAACCCTGCCCAGCGGTTCCGGGCAGTGTGGACCGCCCCCCGAACGTCAGGTGAGGCCCGGTCCTGGCGAGGCCGGACCATCCGGCGCGGCGCCGTCGTCGAGCTGGTCCTGTCCTGACTCCGAGGCCGTGGACTCGCCCGGCTCCAGGGCATGCCGCGGCTGGCTGCTCAGGTAGTCCTCCACGGCTGCACCGAGCTCCTCCGCATCCGGGATCTCCTCACCCGGACGGACCAGCAGCGACCGGCTGGCGGTCGAGGCGTGCTGGTCGAAGTTGCGCTCCAGCCCCTCGACCATGGCCGTGATCTCACCCGATCCCTGGGTCTGGCGGTCCAGTTCACGGTCCACCTCACGTCCGCGCTCGCGCAGCTCGTCGGTGGGCAGCATCAGCTCCATGGCGGCGCCCACATACTCCAGGGCCGCCACCGCCGCCTGCGGGTAGGACGCATCGGCCACATAGTGAGGAACGTGCAGGGTGTACCCGGTGGCTCCTCGGCGCTGTTCGTCCAGCCGCAGCTCCAGCAGCTGTGCCACACCGGAGACCATCCGGGCCTGGGGGCTCCAGGTGGAGAGCCCCCGCACCAGGTCCTCCCTGTTGCCGTGCGCGGTCACGCCCAGGGGACGGGTGTGCGGGACGGGCATGGGCACCGCGTCCACCAGGGCGACCAGCTTCACGTCCAACTGCTCCACCAGGAACATCACCGAGGAGACGAAGCGCTCCCACTGGAAATCCGGCTCCGGGCCGGAGAGCAGCAGGAAGGGACGGCCGAGCAGATCCGAGACCAGGTGCAGCTCCAAGGAGGGCTGCTGGTAGTCGTGGAAGCGTTCACCGTCGAAGGAGATGACCGGGCGGCGGGCGCGGTAGTCCAGCAGCTGGTCAGCGTCGAAGGTGGCCAGGAGCCGGTGCTCCAACGTCTCCAGCAGCGTCTCCCGGACCTGGCCAGCCAGGTGCCCGGCATCCAGATGTCCGTTGAACACGGCCAGCATGCCCAGGCCACGCACCGGAGAGGCGTCGCCGATCCCGCTGGCGATCAGGTCCTGCCCGGCCGGTGCCAGGGTGAACAGAGAGGTGGGGTCCTGCATGGCGTCATCCCTTCCGACGAGGCGGTCCCAAGACGGTACCTGGGAACAACGCCGACTCGCGGACCGTTATTCCACACAGGGCGCTGCCGATAGGATCGGGGCGGCGCGTGGAACCAGGCACCACCCTGCCGCCTTCCAGCGCCCACCGCTCACCGACGACGACGGGAAGAACTCCACGTGATCTCAGACTTCAGCCCCCAGCTCACGGCCATCGGCTCCGATCTGCGCCGCAGCTCCGCCCAGGCGCTCGTGGTGGCCGTGGCCTCCACCGAGGACGGACCGGTCCTGCTGCCCAATCCGCTGGCGGATTCCGCCGCCCGTGCCCTGGCCGACTCGCTCGAGGCACTGGGGGTCACCGGCGCTGCCGATGAGGTCGTGCGCATCCCCGGGATGGACTCCGTCCCGGTGCCCGTCCTGGTGCTGACCGGTGTGGGCTCACTGACCGGTGAGGCCGGATCGGGTGTCTCCGCCGAGGCCCTGCGCCGGGCAGCCGGTGCCGCCATTCGCCACCTGGCCGGCACGACGACGGCCGCACTGGCTCTGCCGGCCGACTCGCCTGAGCAGCTGGGCGCGGTGGCCGAGGGCGCCTCCTACGGTGCGTACTCCTTCACCGGGTTCCGTTCCGCACCGGCTCAGGAGAAGGCCCGCAAGAAGGCCCCGGTGCAGCAGATCGAGATCGTCACCGACCTGAAGCAGAAGGCGGTCAAGCCCGTTCTCGACCGGGCCGCCGTGCTCGGACGCGCCGTGCGAGCCACCCGTGACCTCGTCAACACCCCGCCGTCCCACCTCTTCCCGGCCTCCTTCGCCGAGACCGTGTCCGCCGCCGCGGGCCAGCACTCCCTGAAGGTGACCGTCTGGGATGAGAAGAAGCTGGAGAAGGAGGGATTCGGGGGCATCCTGAACGTCGGCAAGGGCTCCTCCCGTCCCCCGCGCCTGGTCAAGGTGGAGTACTCCCCCGCCAAGTCCAAGAACGCCGCCCACATCGCCCTGGTCGGCAAGGGCATCACCTTCGACTCCGGCGGCATCTCGCTGAAGCCCCCGGCCTCGATGATGACCATGAAGTCGGACATGACCGGCGCCGCCACCGTGGCCTCGGTCATCACCGCCGCCGCCGAGCTGCAGCTGCCGATCAAGGTCACCGGCTGGCTGTGCCTGGCCGAGAACATGCCCTCCGGCACCGCCACCCGTCCCTCGGACGTCATCACCATCTTCGGCGGCAAGACCGTCGAGGTGATGAACACCGACGCCGAGGGCCGCCTGGTGATGGCCGACGGCCTGGTGGCTGCCACCAATGAGGCCCCGGACGCCGTGATCGACATCGCCACGCTCACCGGTGCGCAGATGATCGCCCTGGGCACCCGGACCACCGGCGTGATGGGCACCGAGGACCTGCGTGACGAGGTGGTCCGTTCGGCCGATGCCGCCGGTGAGACCGCCTGGGCCATGCCGATCCCGGAGAACATGCGCAAGTCCCTGGACTCCTCGATCGCCGACATCTCCAATGTGGGCGACCGCTTCGGCGGGATGATGGCGGCCGCCGCGTTCCTGCGCGACTTCGTGGACGCCGGCCGTGACGCCGCCGAGGCCAAGGCCGCTCCCACCCCCTGGGCGCACCTGGACATCGCCGGCCCGTCCTTCAACGAGTCCGCCCCGTGGGGCTACACCCCCAAGGACGCCACCGGCGTGATGGTGCGCACCCTCGTGCAGTTCCTCGAGGGCCGCGCCGGGGTGAGCACCGCGGCCGCCGAACCCGCCTCCCAGAAGGCGACCGGCCGCCGTCGGGACCGCCGCTGACACCGGCGCAATCTCGCGCGAACAAGTGGCAGCCGTTCGCCGCAGGCGGCTAAGGTGAACCACGAGGCACCACCGCGGCGCGCCGGGCACTGATCATGTGCCCGGCGCACCTGAGAACACGGGGACGTCAGGAGATCCCGGTCCCTTGATGATTGAGGAGCACACTGTGTCCGAAAAGGCAAACGCCCAGGAATTCGACGTACTCGTCCTCGGAGGTGGATCCGCCGGTTACGCCGCGGCCCTGCGCGCGGTGCAGTACGGCATGACCGTCGGTCTGGTGGAGAAGGCCAAGCTCGGCGGCACCTGCCTGCACTGGGGCTGCATCCCCACCAAGGCCTACCTGCACGCCGCTGAGCTGGCCGACGACGCCCGCAACAGCGAGAAGTACGGCGTGAAGACCACCTTCGAGGAGGTGGACATGGCCGCCGTGAAGTCCTACAAGGACGGGATCGTCGCCGGCAAGTTCAAGGGCCTGACCGGTCTGATGAAGATGAAGAAGGTCCAGGTCATCGAGGGCGAGGGCAAGCTCGTCTCCCAGAACGAGATCGAGGTGGACGGCACCCGCTACAGCGGCAAGAACATCGTCCTGGCCTCCGGCTCGCAGTCCAAGACCTTCGGCCTGCCGATCGGCGGCAAGATCATGACCTCCACCGAGGCCCTGGAACTGGACTACACCCCGAAGTCGGCCATCATCCTGGGTGGCGGCGTGATCGGTTCCGAGTTCGCCTCCGCGTGGAACTCCTTCGGTGTGGACGTCACCATCATTGAGGGCCTGGACCACCTGGTTCCCAATGAGGATCCGGCGATCATCAAGGTCCTGGAGCGCGAGTTCAAGAAGCGCGGCATCAAGACCAACCTCGGCACCTTCTTCGAGAAGGTCGAGGAGACCGGCGACGGCGTCAAGGTCACCCTGGCCGACGGCAAGGAGTTCACCGCCGAGGTCTGCCTGGTCGCCGTGGGCCGCGGCCCCGTGACCGAGGGCCTGGGCTACGAGGAGCAGGGCATCACCCTGGACCGCGGGTTCGTCATCACCGACGAGCGTCTGCACACCGGTGTGGGCAACATCTACGCCGTGGGAGACATCGTCCCCGGCCTACAGCTGGCCCACCGCGGCTACCAGCAGGGCATCTTCGTGGCCGAGGAGATCGCCGGGAACAACCCGCTGATCGTCGAGGACGTGAACATCCCGAAGGTGACCTTCACCGATCCGGAGATCATGTCCGTGGGCTACTCCGAGACCAAGGCCAAGGAGGAGTTCGGCGAGGACGCCATCGAGGTCACAGAGTACAACCTGGCCGGCAACGGCAAGTCCTCGATCCTGGGCACCGGCGGCATCATCAAGATGGTGCGCCAGAAGGACGGGCCCATCGTCGGCGTGCACGGCATCGGCAAGCGCATCTCCGAGCAGATCGGTGAGGCCCAGCTGATCGTGAACTGGGAGGCCTACCCGGAGGACGTCGCCACGTTCATCCATGCCCACCCCACCCAGAACGAGTCTCTGGGCGAGGCCGCCATGGCCCTGAACGGCCACCCCCTGCACGGCTGACCCCTACGCATCATCGGCCCGTCCCGTCACGGGACCGCGCCGCACCCACACCTCACGCCGGCCCAGCAGTCGGCACGCATGAAGGAGAACCGGACACCATGTCTGAAACCGTGAACCTGCCGGCACTCGGCGAGTCCGTCACCGAAGGCACCGTCACCCGTTGGCTCAAGGAGGTCGGCGAGGAGGTCGCCGTCGACGAGCCGTTGGTGGAGGTCTCCACCGACAAGGTCGACACCGAGATCCCCTCCCCTGTGGCCGGTGTGCTCCAGGAGATCCTGGTCCAGGAGGACGAGACCGTCGAGGTCGGCGCTCCGCTGGCCAAGATCGGCGACGGCGAGGGATCCTCGGATGAGAGCTCCGACGGCGACGACGAGGATGCCGCTGCCGAAGAGGAGAACAAGGACTCCGGCGCGAGCGACGACGAGTCCACCGGGGACGACGACACCGCCGGCGAGGAGGTCTCCTCCGAGCAGGTCGCCGCAGAGGACCAGGAGGAGCGTGGCTCCGGAGACGCCTCCGAGGTGACCCTGCCCGCGCTCGGCGAGTCCGTCACCGAAGGCACCGTCACTCGTTGGCTCAAGGAGGTCGGCGACGACGTCGAGGTCGACGAGCCTCTGCTGGAGGTCTCCACCGACAAGGTCGACACCGAGATCCCGTCTCCGGTGGCCGGCAAGCTGCTGGAGATCAAGGTCGAGGAGGACGAGACCGTCGAGGTCGGCGCCATCCTGGCCCTGGTCGGCTCCGGTTCCGCCGGCGCTTCCACGGAGAAGTCCGAGGACAAGCCCGAGAAGTCCGAGGAGACGTCGGAGCCGGCCTCCGAGGAGAAGCCGGAGAAGACCGAGGACAAGCCGGCCGAGAAGTCTGAGCAGAAGGCTGAGAAGACCGAGGAGAAGCCGGCGAAGAAGGATGAGCCGAAGGCCGACTCCGCTGAGAAGTCCTCCGGTGGCGCCGCCTCCTCTGACGGTTACGTCACTCCCCTGGTGCGCCGCCTGGCCCACCAGCACGGTGTGGACCTGTCCACCCTGGAGGGCACCGGCGTCGGCGGGCGGATCCGCAAGCAGGACGTCTTGGCCGCTGTGGAGAAGCAGGGTTCGGCCTCCGAACCGGCCGCTGAGGAGAAGGCCGCACCGGCCGACTCGACGTCCGCTGCCCAGGCTCCGGCCAGCTCGGTGGATCCGGCCAAGCGTGGAACCACGGAGAAGGCTCCGCGGATCCGCCAGGTCATCGCCAAGCGCATGCGCGAGTCTCTGGACACGTCCACGCAGCTGACCCAGGTGCACGAGATCGACATGACCCGCATCGTCGCTCTGCGCGGCAAGGCCAAGTCGGCCTTCGAGCAGAAGAACGGCGTGAAGCTGACCTACCTGCCGTTCATCGCCCAGGCGGTGGCCGAGGCCCTGAAGCAGCACCCGAAGCTCAACGCCTCGTACAACGGTGAGACCTCGGAGATCACCTACCACTCCTCGGAGGACCTGGCGATCGCCGTGGACACCGACAAGGGTCTGCTCGTCCCGGTGATCTCCGACGCCGGCTCCCTGAACCTCTCCGGCATCGCGGGGAAGATCGCTGACCTGGCCGACCGTGCCAGGACCAACAAGATCTCTCCGGACGAGCTCTCCGGCGGGACCTTCTCGATCACCAACATCGGTTCGGTCGGGGCGCTGTTCGACACCCCGATCATCAACCAGCCGCAGGTGGCCATCCTGGGCACCGGCACCATCACCAAGCGTCCGATGGTGATGACCGATGCCGACGGCAATGACACCATCGCCATCCGTCACATGATGTACCTGTGCCTGACCTATGACCACCGCCTGGTGGACGGTGCCGACGCCGGTCGCTTCCTGCAGACCGTCAAGGCCCGTCTGGAAGAGGGCGAGTTCGGCAACGAGCTCGGTCTCTGATGGAGGTCCTCGTCGCCCTCATGGTGGCGGTCCACCTGATCTCGGTGGCCGCCATCGTGGGGGGCTGGCTGGCTCACTTCCGCAGCCCCACCGTCACGCTCTCCCAGTGGTGGGGTTCGTTGGGGATGATCCTCTCCGGACTGATCCTGGTGGTCCTGGCCGAGATCAACGGCAGCCCGAACCATCTGAAGATCGCGGTGAAGCTCGTCATCGGGCTGATCGTCCTGGTGGCCGCCCTGCTGGGGCGGCGCAAGGAGAACAAGGGCGAGCCGGTGCCCACCGGTCTGGCCCACGCTGTGGGCGGTATGGGCCTGGCGAACCTGCTCGTGGCCGTCCTCTGGCGCGACTACTCCTGATCTGACGGGCTGAGGCAGCCCTCACTCAACGCCTTCAGCAGGACCCGGAAGGGGCCGACCGGAATCATCCGGTCGGCCCCTTGTGCTGATGCGGTGCGGCTGGGCGGCTCAGCCGTCCCGCGGTGGCAGCGGCGGAGCAGCCAGGTTCGGATATCCCTCCCGCTCCGGCGCCGTGGCCGGAGGGGTCTGGGCGAGTTGGTCCAGCAGCACCTCCACGGCCCGGCGCAGCTGAGGATCCTCCCCGGCCCCCCACGCGTGCGGCGGGCAGACGACCTCGATGTCCGGCTCCACGCCCCGGTTCTCCACCTGGTAGCCCACACCGCCGGTGAACCAGGTCCGGTAGCGGGGCTGGGTGATCTTGGTGCCGTCGGAGAGCCGGAAGAGGTTGTCGATGCCGACCACGCCTCCCCAGGTCCGGGTGCCCACCACCGTGGCGAAGCCCTTGAGCTTGGCCACCTGGGTGATGATGTCGCCGTCGGAGCCGGCGAACTCGTCGGCCAGCAGCACCAGGGGTCCTCGCGGGGCATTGGCCGGGTAGGCCGTCGTCTCCTTGCCGCGGGTCTGATACCAGGCGGTGATGGTGCGGGAGAGCAGCTCGACCACCAGCTGCGAGGTGTGTCCGCCGGTGTTCCGGCGGACATCCACGATCAGCCCCTCCTGTGCCGTCTCGGCATCCAGGTCACGGTGCAGCTGCGCCCACCCGGTGGCCACCATGTCCGGGATGTTCAGGTAGCCGATCCTGCCTTGGGTCACCCCGTGCACCCAGGAACGATTCACGTTCACCCAGTGCTGATACCGCAGTCGGCCTTCCGTGCGGATGGGGACGACGGCGATGCGTCGCCGAGTCCCGTCCCTGGCCTCCAGCGTCAGCTCGACGATGCGCTCACCGGCGTGGGCCAGGAGGCGATCTGGAGGGTTCTGGGCGTCGACGGTCTGACCGTCGATCTCCAGCAGCACCTCGCCGGCCGAGGCTGCCGCTCCGGGAGCCGTCAGCGGCGACCTCGCCCGGGGATCCGAGGACTCGCCCGGAAGGATCCGAGCGATCCGCCACCGGCCGTCGTCGACCACCAGGTCGGCACCCAGCCGCCCCTGGTAGCCGGCCCGAGGCTCCTGGGTGGCCCAGGGGGTGACGTAGGCATGCGAGGTCCCCAGTTCACCCTGCAGGCACCGCAGGATGTCCATGAAGTCATCGTCCGTGGCCAGCGCCTCCAGGACGGGCAGGTACCGCTGGAGGACCCCGTCCCAGTCGATGCCGGCCATGTCCTCGGTCCAGAAGAAGTCCCGGGCCAGCCGCCACGTCTCGGTCAGGGCCTGGCGCCACGCGGCCAGCGGGTCCCGAGTGATCCTGATCCGCCCCAGGTCCAGGCTCTGGTGGTCGGCGTTGGAGGAGGAGGTCCGTCGGTTCGAGGGCACGCACCAGGCAGAGGATCCGTTGATGCAGACCACCCGCTTGCGGTCTCCAGAGGCCCGGTACCGGTCCAGACGGTCCACCAGCACCGTGGTGCTGCGGTCCTGGAAGGAGAAGTACTCCAGTCGGAACCCTTCCGACGGCGCGCTCGAGGAAGAGCGCCCATCACCGGTCGAGCCGATCGAGGCGTCGGCCAGCCACAGCAGGCCACCGTCCACCGAGGTCAGGGTCGTGTAGCGACCCTGGACCACGGGAACGGGCACGAGCCGCTGACTCAATCCCTCGATGTCCACCACGGTTCCAGCGGATTGGCGCTGCTGAGGTGCCACCGGCCCGGCTTCGGGAAGACCGACCACCGGCTTGGGCTGTCCCGCCAGGGGGACGGTGCTGCCCGGTGCGCGTCCCGTGGCCTGCTCGGTGCCGAAGGTCCAGGGGCCGAAAGGAGACGGGGTGTCGTCGTCCAGGGCCACCAGGAAGGGCTTGGTGGAGGCGGGGAAGGACAGGTCGAACCCCTGGGTGTCATAGACCGGGTCGAAGCTGCGTTCGGAGAGGAAGGCCAGGAACTTGCCGTCCGGGGTGAAGGAGGGCGAATGGTCGCGGAACCGACCGTCGGTCACCTCCACGGTGCCGGCGCCGGGGTCCGTGGTGCGGACCATCATGATCCGGGACCGTGCCTCATCGGCCCCCACCGGCTCGGCCCAGGCCAGCCACTGGGAGTCGGTGGAGAAGGCCAGATCCGTGATGGACCCGTATGGGGTGTCCTGGATCTGGTGCTGCTCCCCGGATTCGAGGTCGATCAGGATCAGCACACCCAGGTAGGTCGAGACCGCCAGGAACCGGCCATCCAGGGAATCCTCCATCAACGAGACACGACTGCCCGAGGGAAGGTCGAAGCGGCGCGGCTCGCCGGGGTTGGCCATCTCACCGGCTGCTGAGGAGAGCACGTGGGCGGTGGCGTCCTCTCCCGTGTTCGGCTGATCGTGCGCGGTGTGCAGGGGCACCAGATGGACCGCGTCCTCACCGGTGCGATCGGAGATGAAGGCGCAGTACTGGTCGCCGGGCAGGCGGGGCAGGCGGGCACGCACGTCCGCGTCGGACTCGATGGCGCGAGCAGGTCCCTGCCCGTGCAGGAGCAGGTGGACGGCGCCTCGGTTCTCCACAGCCGAGGCCGATCCCGTGTAGTCGGGCACAGCGCTGGCCAGACGACTGGTCCCGTCATAGGGCTGCTCGCGCAGATGATGCCCCAGCACGCCCAGGTTCACCTGGATGCGTTCGGCCTCGGCCCAGGACCCGTCCTGCCTCTGTCCGGCACCGTCGATCCCATACAGCCGGCCCGAGCGCTGGTAGACCAGTCGGTGCCCGTCCGAGGAGAGGTGCCGGGCATAGAACCCCTCATGGTCGGTGTGCCGCCGCAGGTCCGTGCCGTCAGGGCGGACCGAATAGACGTTGCCGTGGCCCTCGTGGTCGGAGAGGAAGCACACGCGACCGTCGGACCAGCACGGGTCCGAGATGTTGCCGTCCAGTTCCGGCACGAGTCGGTGGAAGGTCTCCTCGCCGTCGGGATCGATCCAGAGCTTTCCGGCAGCCCCTCCGCGGTACCGCTTCCAGAACGCCGGTTCCCCGTTCTGTGCAGAGCAGACCACCAGCGGATGCCGGTCGCTGCCCGGGGCGGAACGGGTGTCCCAGGCCAGACCCGACACCGGGCCGTAGGGAAGCCGTTGCGCCTGTCCGCCCTCCGGTGGCAGAGCCCATGCCCAGGTCATGCGGAAGTCCGCGTCGGCATGGGATCCGGTGACCACGGGACGGCCCGAGGGCGTGAAGCCTCGGGTGCGCGTGCCCAGGGCACCCCACCAGGTCAGCTGACGGTACCCTGACCCGTCCACGGCCGCGGTGACGGCCTCGGGGCTGGACCCCTGGACCACCGTCCAGATCAGGTGGCTGCCATCGGCGCTGAAGCGTGGATACTGGGCCGGCAGGTTCATTCCGGTGCGACGCTGAGCCATGCCGCCACTCCAGTCCACCGTCCAGAGATCGTTGTGGGCCACGAACACGACGGAGTCGCCATGGACGTGCGGGTAGCGCAGGTACGAGGCTCGCATGGGAACATCCTAGTCAGGCACCCGCGGCCAGAATCCGGTTCAGTCTCCATCCCTGGGAGGTCCGCACCATCTCCAGATCCACTCTCTCGGTGACCGTCGTGGCCTGTTCCGCCAGGGGTGCCTCCTCTCCGAGAGCATGAGTGGTGTACGGAGCGATCTCGAGCTCCACGGGGACACGCACCGGGCTCGGATCCACCGAGTCGATCTCCGTGGCCGGACCCACCGCCTGGACGGTGAGCTCCAGTCCTTCATAGCGCAGGTCACGGTCGGTGAGTTCGGCGACCAGTGCCAGGTCCTGCTCCTGGGCTTCTGATCCCTCCACGGTGTACCTCCGGACCTGGCCCGCGTCCTGGTCCACCAGGGCCCTGCTTCGGGCCGGGCCCAGCCCACGAACGGCCTGGGTCACCTCATCGTCCGCCAACAGGTCCGCTGCCTCCTCGGCAGGATCGTCGCTCACGGCAGGTGCGGTGACCGCCGACGGTGCGTTGTGATGGGTCGCCTCGGCCGGGGGACGTGTCGCGCTCGGAGTCGTCCGCGTCTCGGCCGACCGGACCTGGCCGGATCCTGCGCCTGGTCCGCTGTCCTGCTGCATCGTCCAGATCATGGCACCGGTGCTCATCGCGGCCACGGCGGTCACTGCCACCAGCGCGCGCCGCCTCGAGCGCGCTTGACCTCGCCACCGAGACGAGCCGCTGGCTGTCGAAGCGGGGCGGCGGGTGGGCAGTTCCATGGCGACAGAGGGGTGCGCCGCGCCGAAGAGATCCACCGGTTCCGGTGTGGCCCAGTCATAACAGGCCGTGGCGAACTGAGCCGCCGTGGGCCGGTCCTGTGGATCCATGCTCAACCCGGCTTCCAACAGGGCCACCACCTCGGAGGAGATCTCCGGCAGCGTCAGAGACAGCGGAGCTCGCGCGTGGGTGATCACCGGGGCTCGCCCGGTCAAGGCGTACCACCCCACGGCAGCCAGCGAGTACACGTCCGCCGCGGGTCCGGTGCGGGTGTCCAGCCGGGTCTCGGGGGCCTGGAAGCCCGGGGTCCCGCCGGGCCGGGCGGCACCCCCGAGCAGCCGTGCACACCCCAGGTCTCCCAGCGACGGCCGTCCGTCCACGGAGTACAGGACGTTGCCGGGCGAGACGTCGCCATGCACGACGCCGTGCCCATGCAGTGCGTCCAGGGCCTGCGCGATCGGCACCAGTGTGGTCACCACCTGGCCCACGGGCAGCGGCCCGACGGCCCGCACCAGGGCTCCCAGTGACCCGCCGGGCTGATACTCGCTCAGCAGCCCGGGACCCTGATCGGTCTGGACCACGCCCCGTGGCCGGACCAGGTGATCATGCCGCAGCTCACCGATGGCGCGCATCTCGTGGTCCAGCGCGTCCAGGCTGGCCGCCACCTCATGATCGGGGACCTTCAGGGCCCGCGCCGGCCCGCCGTCCTGCGGGTGGACCAGCCAGACGCGTGACGCCCCGCCCCGTCCCAGCTCGCGCTCCACCCTGTAGCCCGGGACCACCGGCGGCACAGCCTCGGCGGAGGGGGGCAGTGCCCCATCGGACGGGCCGTGGAGCCTCGAGTCGGCGTGCAGCATGGAAGGTCTCCTGCCTGGTCGGTGGGTCCGTGTCCTGGCTCCATCCTGGGCGAGGACGTCGCGCGACGTCGTCGGTTGTCCACAGGTCCGGCGGGTGGGTTACAGTGTGAGCATGCCGACAGACTCTCTGCCGGTCCACCGCGTCCTGGGACTGTCTCCGGACACGGTCGACTACCGGCAGGCATGGGACCTGCAGCAGCGTCTCCATGCCGACGTCGTCGCCCAGCGCAGCCCTGGTGCCGTCCTGTTCCTGGAACACACCTCCGTCTACACGGCCGGGCGCCGCACCCGACCCGAGGACCTCCCGGACGACGGCTCCGACGTGGTGCCGGTGGACCGCGGCGGACAGCTGACGTGGCATGGCCCAGGACAGCTGGTCTGCTACCCGGTGGTGGCACTGGCCCATCCTGCCGAGGTGAAGGACTACGTCTGGTTCCTGGAGGAGGTCATCATCCTCAGCCTCGCCGACCATGGCGTCCAGGCCGTCCGCGTGGAGGGCCGCTCCGGGGTCTGGCTGCGAGCGGACGCCCGGCGGCCCCGGGACGAGAAGATCGCCGCCGTGGGACTGCGGGTCACCCACGGGGTGACGATGCACGGCTTCGCCCTGAACTGCTCCAATTCCCTGGAGCCGTACACGCACATCACGGCCTGCGGCATCCGCGACGCCGGCTCCACCACTCTCACCCGGGAGATCCGCAGGACCGTCGCGCCCGCCGACATCCTCCCGGATGTCCGGCGCCACTTCTCGGCGCTGGCGCCGGCCTACCTGACACCGGTGACCCAGCCCCTGGACGAGGACTCCCTCGTCCTGACCCCCCTCCTGGAAGGAACCGCCCTGTGACCGCTTCGCCCGACGGCCGCCGCCTGCTGCGCATCGAGCAGCGCAACTCCCAGACGCCCGTGGAGCGCAAGCCGGCCTGGATGAAGGCGAAGGTGCAGATGGGCCCGGAGTTCGCCGAGCTGAAGCGGACGGTGAAGTCCTCCGGGCTGCACACCGTCTGCGAAGAGGCCGGATGCCCCAACATCTTCGAATGCTGGGAGGACCGCGAGGCCACGTTCCTGATCGGCGGCTCCGACTGCACTCGGCGGTGCGACTTCTGCCAGATCGACACCGGCCGGCCGGCCCCGCTGGACCGGGCCGAGCCACTGAAGGTCGCCCGGTCCGTCCAGCAGATGGACCTGCGGTATGCGACCGTGACCGGCGTGGCCCGCGACGACCTGACCGACGGCGGGGCCTGGCTGTACGCGGAGACGATCCGCCAGATCCACGCCGTGAACCCCGGGACCGGCGTGGAGATCCTGATCCCCGACTTCAATGCGGTCCCCGAGCTCGTGGGACAGGTGATCGACGCGCAGCCGGAGGTCTTCGCCCACAATGTCGAGACCGTTCCGCGGATCTTCAAGGCCATCCGTCCCGCGTTCCGGTACGAACGGTCTCTGGACGTGATCCGTCAGGGGCGGGACGCCGGGATGATCACCAAGTCCAACCTGATCCTGGGCATGGGCGAGGAGCGGGCGGAGATCAGCCAGGCCATGCAGGACCTGCATGACGCCGGGTGCGATCTGCTCACCATCACCCAGTACCTGCGACCCACCGAGAGACACCATCCGGTGGACCGGTGGGTGCGCCCCGAGGAGTTCGTGGAGCTGTCCGAGGAGGCCGAGCAGATCGGCTTCCTCGGCGTGATGGCCGGTCCCCTCGTGCGCTCGTCCTACCGCGCCGGACGGCTCTGGGCCACAGCCATGCGGCGGAAGGGCCGTCCGATCCCCGACCAGCTGGCCCACCTGGAGAACTCCGGCACGACGCGGCAGGAGGCCGCCACACTCCTCGCCGGTCGGTAGACTGGAGTCACTATGGCCTCATCCAAGAAGACACCGGCTGGCTCCGGTCAGCCCACTGCGCCCTCCTCCGCCCGCCCTGCCGGTTCCTCTGGCGACGGCTCCACCAGCCGAGAGAAGCTCAAGGCCGTCAAGGCGGCCCAGCGCCAGGCCCGCGCCGATCAGAAGGCGCAGGCCAAGGCCACCCGGGATGAGAAGCGCGCGAAGAAGAAGGCGACCAAGAAGCCGGGCGTGTTCAAGCAGCTCAAGCAGGTCTTCACCATGACCCGTGCGCATGACCCCAAGGTCGTGCTGTGGATGGTGCTGGCCTTCCTCGGGTCCGTGGCTGTGGGCCTGATCATCGGCCTGCTGCTGAACAACTGGATCACCTGGCTGCTGATCTCCATCCCCTTCGGCCTCCTGGCAGCCGTGCTGGTGATGAACCGCAAGGCAGAGAAGGCCGCCTTCGCCCAGATCGAGGGTCGCCCGGGAGCTGCCGGCGCCGCCCTGTCCACCCTGCGTCGCGGATGGATCATCCCCGAGCAGCCGGTCGCGGTGCACCCCAAGACCCAGGATGCCGTCTTCCGTGCCGTGGGACGACCCGGCGTGGTCCTGGTGACCGAGGGCCCCACTCAGCGGGTTCGGCAGCTCGTGGAGAAGGAGCGCAAGAAGATGGCGCGCTTCCTGCCCAACGTGCCGATCGAGGTCATCCACACCGGCAACGGCGACGGTCAGGTCGCACTGCACGAGGTCTCCTCCACGCTGAAGCGACTGCCCAAGAAGCTGACCAAGCAGGAGGTCCAGGCCGTGGACAAGCGCATCTCCGCGCTGGGATCCAGCAAGCTGCCCATCCCTCAGGGGATCGACCCCTACCGCGCACGTCCGGACCGCAAGTCCATGCGCGGTCGCTGATCCACCTGCACCATCACGAGTCTGCCCCGGAGCACATCGCTCCGGGGCAGACTCATGTTCGGCCGAGTCACGGCGTGAGGCTGCAGACGGAGATCACATGCGGATCTGCACCGTTCCGGCCAGCCGTTCGTGCGCGCCGCGACCGTCGGCGTCCACCATCAGCGGGGGCACCACCAGGCACAGCATCACCGTGCGGATCAGGGCCTTCACCGGCCCGGCCCAGGCGCCACCGAGCCGCACCACCTGGATGCCGACGATCCGCTTGCCCAACGTGGTGCCCAGGGTGCCCAGCAGCAGCACCTGCATGGCGGCGAAGATCACCAGCGTGGCCAGCGGGGCATTCTGGAACCAGACATTGGAGATCACCAGGGCCGCGGCCCAGTCGATCAGCAGTGCCAGGATGCGTCGTCCGGTGCCGGGCATCGAGGTGGGTCCCTGTGCAGGCAGACCCAGTCGCTGCCCGCGCCATCCATCGCCCCCACGCTGCGGAGGCCCGTCGACCCAGCTGGCCAGATCGCGGCGCGTGATCACGCGATCCTGCCGGCCGTCGTCGGGACGTGAACGATCTGCCGGGTCACCCGGTGATGAAGTCTGCTTGGCCACCCATCCACTCTACCGACGGCCCACGAGCGCCACCTCCCCCGGACAGCGGCCCCAGCACCGCGCTCGTTACACGCCCGAAACACGGTCGTCACGGTCGTTTCACGCCGCCCCGATAGGCTGGGGTCAACCGTTCACCCCTTCTGGCAACACGGCAAGGAGCCACGATGTTCTCATCTCCCGAAGAAGTCCTCGCGTACATCAAGGAGGAGGACGTCGTCTTCGTCGACGTCCGCTTCACCGACCTGCCCGGCGTGCAGCAGCACTTCAACGTCCCCGCCAAGGCGGTGGATGAGGACTTCTTCAAGGACGGTCAGCTCTTCGACGGCTCCTCCATTCGCGGCTTCCAGGGCATCGCCGAGTCGGACATGCAGCTCATCCCGGATGTGGCCACCGCCTACATCGATCCGTTCCGGGTGGAGAAGACCCTCTGCATGAACTTCTCGATCGTCAACCCGCGCACCGGCGAGCCGTACCACCGTGACCCGCGCGGCGTCGCCCAGCGTGCTGAGGAGTACCTGGCCTCCACCGGCATCGCCGACACCGCGTTCTTCGCCCCTGAGGCCGAGTTCTTCATCTTCGACGACGTCCGCTACGAGTCCACCCCGCAGCGCTCCTTCTACTCGGTGGACTCCGAGGAGGCCTGGTGGAACTCCGCCCGTCAGGACGAGGGCGGCAACCTGGGCCACAAGACCCCGGTCAAGGGCGGCTACTTCCCGGTCTCCCCCGTGGACAAGCAGGCCGATCTGCGTGACGCGATCTGCGTGGCCCTGGACGAGGCCGGGCTCGACGTGGAGCGCTCCCACCACGAGGTCGGCGCCGCCGGTCAGGCCGAGATCAACTACCGCTTCAACACCCTGACCCACTCGGCCGACGACCTGCTGAAGTTCAAGTACATCGTCAAGGGTGTGGCCGAGGCCTTCGGCAAGTCAGCGACCTTCATGCCCAAGCCAGTCTTCGGCGACAACGGCTCGGGCATGCACTGCCACCAGTCCCTGTGGAACGGCGGGGAACCGCTGTTCTACGACGAGAAGGGCTACGCCAACCTCTCGGACACCGCCCGCTGGTACATCGGCGGCCTGCTCAAGCACGCCTCGGCCGTCCTGGCCTTCACCAACCCCACGGTGAACTCCTACCGTCGCCTGGTCAAGGGCTTCGAGGCCCCGGTCAACATGGTCTACTCCCAGGGCAACCGCTCGGCCGCCATCCGCATCCCCATCACCGGGTCCAACCCCAAGGCCAAGCGCCTGGAGTTCCGCGCCCCGGACGCCTCGGCCAACCCCTACCTGGCCTTCGCCGCCCAGCTGATGGCTGGCCTGGACGGCATCCGCAATCGCATCGAGCCCGCCGAGCCGATCGACAAGGACCTCTACGAGCTGCCCGCCGAGGAGGCCAAGGACATTCAGAAGGCCCCGGGTTCCCTGGACGAGGCGCTGGAGGCTCTGGAGGAGGACCACGAGTTCCTGCTGGCCGGAGACGTCTTCACCGAGGACCTGATCCAGGCCTGGATCGAGTATAAGCGCGAGGTGGAGATCCTGCCGCTGTCCATCCGCCCGAACCCCTACGAGTTCGAGCTGTACTACAGCTGCTGATCTGCGGTCGCCGGCTCCGGTGTACCTGAGCGGAGGACCGACCATCACGACGACGGCACCCAGCCGACCTGCACCGGTCGCCTGGGTGCCGCTGGCGTCTGTGGGGCTCTGTCAGCCTCGTCAGGGAATAGTCACCGCGTGGTCTCCGCTGTACTCCAGGACGATGACGAGTCCGCGCCGGTGGCGCGGGGAATGAAGGTGTGTGCATGAGCTATCCGGTCTCGATCCTGGACCTGGCCGTGGTCCGTCCCGGTCAAGCGGTGTCTGAGGCGGTCGCCCAGAGCGTGGAGCTGGCCCAGCTGGCCGAGCGTGAGGGATTCGAGCGGATCTGGTTCGCCGAGCACCACAACTTCCCCACCATCGCCTCCTCGGCCACCTCGGTGCTGCTGGCCCATGTGGCCGCCCACACCGAGTCCATCCGGCTCGGCGCCGGAGGGATCATGCTGCCCAACCACTCACCTCTGGTGATCGCCGAGCAGTTCGGCACCCTGGCAGAGCTCCATCCTGGCCGCATCGACCTGGGACTGGGCCGGGCGCCCGGCACCGATCAGCGCACCATGATGGCCCTGCGGCGCGAGCCCTCTGCCGCGGACACGTTCCCACGAGACGTCAAGGAGCTGCAGGGATACCTCACCGGCAACTCGCTCATTCCGGGTGTGGACGCCTACCCGGGCACGGGAACGAACGTGCCGCTCTACATCCTGGGCTCCTCCCAGTACGGTGCACAGCTGGCCGCCGCCCTGGGTCTGGGCTACTCCTTCGCCTCGCACTTCGCACCCCAGATGCTCGAGCACGCCGCACGTGTCTACCGGGAGTCCTTCGAACCGACCGGTGAGGACGGGGCCCTGACCGAGCCGCACTTCATCGCCGCCCTGAACGTGATCGCCGCAGACACGGACGAGGAGGCCCACCGCCAGTTGGAGCTCTCTCAGCGGCTGCGGATCCGGCAGATGCTCGGTCGCGGCCGTGATCTCACCGAGGATGAGGTCACCATGCTGATGCACTCCCCCGCCGGAGAACAGGTCATGTCCATGAGCAAGTACACCGCGGTGGGCACCGTGGACACCGTTCGGGAGTATCTGGACGCCTTCCGTGAGCGAGTCCAGGCCGATGAGCTGATCGTCACCAACGCCGCCCCTGACCTCTCGGCGCGGCGGCGGACGCTGGAACTGCTGGGCGAGCACGTCATCCGCCGCTGACCGTCTACAGCCCGTAGAAGTGCTTCTCGAACAGCTGCCGCGCCTGGCGGGTGGTGCGCAGGTAGTCCTCTTCGAAGCGTGAGGCCTGGCCCGGCTCATACCCGCACCAGCGAGCCACCGCCTCCAGGTCACCGCGCTTGGTGGGAACGACATCGGACGGCTTGCCGGACCAGACCATGTTCCCGGCCCTGATGCGGGTGGCCAGGCTCCACGCACGGTGCAGCACCTCGGCGTCCTGCGCTGGAAGGAGCCCGGCGTGGACCAGGGCCTTGAGCGCCTCCAGCGTCGAGGTGGTGCGCAGGGCGGCGTGCTCGTGGGCGTGGCGCAGCTGAAGGGTCTGGACCAGCCACTCCACATCCGAGAGTCCGCCCCGGCCCAGCTTCACGTGCCGTGCAGGATCGGCCCCGCGGGGAAGTCGCTCGGCCTCCACACGTGCCTTGATCCTGCGGATCTCCCGGATCGGACCAGGTCCCGGATCCGCCGCATAGCGGACCGTGTCAGCCCAGGCGGTGAACTCTTCGGCAAGGTCGTCGTCACCGGCCACCGGGCGGGCACGCAGCAGAGCCTGGACCTCCCAGATCTCCGCCCATCGGCGGTAGTACTCACGGTAGGACTCCATGGACCGGGCCAGGGGGCCCTTCTTGCCCTCGGGGCGCAGGTCGGCGTCGATCTCCAGCGGACGCTCGCCCAGCACCGCGGGCCGGCATGGCTGCTTGAGCAGTGCGCTGATGCGTTTGGCCAGCTCCACCGCCTGGCGCTGGGCCTCATCCGGGTCGGCTCCCTCGTGGGGCCTGTGGACGAACATGACATCCATGTCGGATCCGTACCCGATCTCGCGGCCGCCCTGCCGGCCCATGGCCACCACGAGCAAATCGGTGATCTCCTCCTGGTCTGGCCCCAGATCCTTCTCCGCCACGTGCAGCGCCCCCAGGACAGCGGCCTGGTCGGCGTCGGACAGCGCCGCGCCGACCGCCTCCTGGTCCAGCAGGCCGGAGGCATCGGCGATCGCGGTGCGCAGGATCTCGCGCTGACGGATGAGCCGGATCAGGCGCATGGCCTCATCGGCTGAGGGATGGCGGTTCATCTTCGACTGGATCTCGGTCCACTGCGTCTCGAAGGAGCGCGGCGCCAAGTCCTTGTCGCTGCCCAGCCAGGCGGCGGCCTCCGGCAGGTGCTCCAACATGTCGCTGATGTACCGCGACGAGGACAGGACCTGGCACAGGCGCTCGGCCGCTGCCGATGAATCACGCAGCATGCCCAGGAACCAGGGCGAGGACCCCAGGGACTCGGAGAGCCTGCGGAAGGCGAGGAGGCCGCCGTCGGGATCTGGTCCGTTGGCCAGCCAGCCCAACATGACCGGAAGGAGCTGGCGCTGCAGCGCCGCCCTGCGGGAGACCCCGCCGGTGAGGGCCTCGATGTGGCGGATGGCACCTTTCGGGTCCAGATAGCCCAGAGCCGCCAGTCGTTCCTGGACGGCTTCTGCGCTGAGCCGGACGTCGTCGGCCGAGAGGACAGCGGTGGTGGAGAGCAGCGGCCGGTAGAAGATCTGCTCATGCAGGGCCCGGACGTCGCGGCGGGTGCGGTTCCAGGCCTCCACCAGGCCCTCGGCGTTGACCGGCCCGGTGGCACCGGGACCCCGCATGGCCCGGGCCAGGACCCGCAGGGCCTCCGTCTTGTGCGGCATCAGATGGGTCCGGCGCATGTGCACCATCTGGATCCGGTGCTCCAGCAGACGCAGGTACCGATAGTGGCCGGCGAAGGCATCCCCGTCCCGACGGCTGATGTAGGAGGCCTCCTGCAGCGCATGCAGTGCCTCCAGGGTGCCGCGGACCCGCACGGACTCGTCAGCGCGTCCGTGCACCAGCTGCAGCAGCTGGGCGGTGAACTCCACGTCCCGCAGCCCCCCGGAGCCGAGTTTGATCTCCCGGTCCCGTTCCTTGTGGGAGATGTTCTCCATGACCCGACGACGCATGGCCTGCACCGACTCCACGAAGCCCTCGCGCTCGGAGCTGGTCCAGACCAGAGGCCAGATGGTCTCCAGGTACTCCCGGCCCACGTCTGGATCGCCGGCGATGGGTCGTGCCTTCAGCAGTGCCTGGAACTCCCAGCTGTGCGCCCACCGGCGGTAGTACTCGGCGTGGGAGTCCACGGTGCGGGACAGGGCCCCGTCCTTGCCCTCGGGGCGCAGATTGGCGTCCACCTCCCATAGTCCCTGTTCCGGGGCGGCTGCGGAGATCACCCGTGAGATGCCGGAGGCCAGTTCCCCCGCGATCTGCGCAGCCCGCCGCTCGTCGTCCAGAGTGGTTCTGTGGGCGAAGATCACGTCCACGTCGGAGATGTAGTTCAGCTCCCGAGCCCCGCATTTGCCCATCCCGATGACGGCCAGCTGCACCTGCAGCGCATCCTCACCGTGCTGCTCCACCGCCTCGGCCCGGGCCACGGCCAGGCTCGCCTCGATCGCCGCCCCTGCCAGGTCCGCCAGCCAGAGCGAGACCCGAGGCTGGGCGTCCGCAGGCTCCTCGGCCTCCAGGTCCTGCAGGGCGATGGCGGTCAGCTGCCGCCGGTAGGCCACCCGCAGTGCGGTGGCCGCGTCCTTGCCCCGCAGCGAGGCGACCGGCGGTGTCTGATCCGGGTCCGCTCCCACGGATTCGAGCAGCAGCCGACGCAGCCCGTCGGTGTCCGCCTCCCAGCGTTGCGGGCCCAGCACCGGTGCGGTGGTGGCCGCCCCGGCAGGGTCCAGCACCAGGTCGATGTGCTCGGTCCGGCGGATCAGGAACTCGCCCAGGGCTTCGGAGGATCCCAGCAATCGCACCAGACGCCGGGCGGTATCAGGCTCCTGCAACGCCGTGGCCGCAGACGGTGCCCGCTCGATCAGCCGGATCAACAGGATCAGGGCCTGGTCCGGGTTCGGCGCGTCGGCGAGGATGCGCACCATCTCCTCGGCGGGTACCGGGGCCAGCTCCGGGGACTCCAGCAGGCTGCCGGCCCGTTCGACCTCACCGAATCCGGCCGCCACCAGAGCGCGGCGGCTCGGTGCGGCCTGTCCTGACTCCTCGGAGCGGCCCGGGCCGGTCACAGGATGCCCAGGTAGCGCCGCAGCTCGTAGGGAGTGACCTCCACGCGGTACTCGTCCCATTCCTGGCGCTTGTTGCGCAGATAGTTCTCGCACGCCTGCTCGCCCAGGACACCGGCCACGAACTCGGACTCCTCCATCAGCCGAAGAGCATCATGCAGAGTGCCGGGGAGCGGATCATGGCCGAGGGCTCGGCGTTCGGTGTTGGTCAGCGCGCTGATGTCCTCAGCGGCGGCCTCGGGCAGCTCGTACTCCTCCTCGATCCCCTTCAGGCCTGCCGCGAGCAGCACGGCGTAGGTCAGATAGGGGTTGGCCGAGGCGTCGATCCCGCGGTACTCCACGCGGGCCGAGCCGGCCTTGTCCGGCTTGTACAGCGGGACCCGGACCAGCGCGGAGCGGTTGTTGTGGCCCCAGGAGACATAGGCCGGTGCCTCGCCACCGCCCCACAGCCGCTTGTAGGAGTTGACGAACTGGTGGGTGATCGCGGTGATCTCCGGGGAGTGCTTGAGCAGGCCGGCCACGAACCGACGGGCCGTGGTGGAGAGGCGATACTCAGCGGCGGGGTCGTAGAACGCGTTGGAGTCCCCTTCGAACAGCGAGAAGTGGGTGTGCATGCCCGACCCCGGGTGCTCGCCGAACGGCTTGGGCATGAACGTGGCGTAGCTGCCCTGCAGCTGGGCCACCTCCTTGACCACCGTGCGGAAGGTCATGATGTTGTCCGCTGTCTGCAGCGCGTCCGCGTAGCGCAGCACGATCTCGTTCTGGCCCGGGCCGTTCTCATGGTGACTGAACTCCACCGAGATCCCGATCGACTCCAGCATGCTCACCACATGGCGGCGGAAGTCCTGGGCCACGCCGCCCGGGACGTGATCGAAGTAGCCGGCCTGGTCCACCGGGACGGGCTTGCCGTCCGCGCCCAGCTGCTCGGAGCGCAGCAGGTAGAACTCGTTCTCCGGGTGGGTGTAGCAGGTGAAGCCCATGTCCGCCGCCCTGTTGAGCTGGCGACGCAGGATGTAGCGGGGATCCGAGGCGGAGGGCTCCCCGTCCGGGGTCATCACGTCACAGAACATCCGCGAGGTCGGCTCGTCCTCACCCCGCCACGGCAGGATCTGGAAGGTGGAGGGATCCGGCTGCAGCAGCATGTCCGATTCGAAGATGCGGGTGAAGCCGTCGATCGAGGAGCCGTCGAACCCCAGCCCCTCGGTGAAGGCGCCCTCGACCTCGGCCGGCGCCAGGGCCACGGACTTCAGGGTCCCGGTGACGTCCGTGAACCAGAGGCGGACGAAGCGCACATCCCGATCCTCGATGGTGCGCAGGACGAATTCCTGTTGACGGTCCATGGTGACGACGGCCTCCTGTGGGATCGCGGTGCCGGACCCCGGTCAGTCCGGTTCGGCATGGATTCCACTCTAGCTTCACCGACGCTCCCGGACCTCTGGGAGACGGCCACGGCCCCGCCGGTAGACTCCGCACCATGGCTGAGAATGAGACCGCGCCCTACGGCACCCCGAAGGCACCGTCCCGGTACCGGACCGTCCACCTCCAGCAGGCCAAGGACGAAGGCAGGCATTTCGCCATGCTCACCGCCTACGACTTCCAGATGGCCCAGATCTTCGATCAGGCCGGGATCGAGACCATTCTGGTCGGCGACTCCGCGGCCAACAACGTGATGGGGCATGCCACCACCCTGCCCATCACCCTGGACGAGATGATCGTCTTCGCCTCCTCTGTGGTCCGGGCCGCCCAGCACGCCATGGTGGTGTGCGATCTGCCCTTCGGCTCCTATGAGCTCTCCCCGGAGCAGGGCACGGCCTCGGCCATCCGTCTGGTCAAGGAGGCCAGTGTCCATGCGGTGAAGATGGAGGGGGGTTCGCGCTACGCCGAGCACATCCGGATGATGACGGCCGCCGGCGTCCCCGTGATGGCCCACATCGGCTTCACTCCCCAGTCCGAGAACGTCCTGGGCGGCTACCGGGTCCAGGGACGCGGGGATGATGCCGCCGCTCGGATGATCCAGGAGGCCACCGCCCTGCAGGACGCCGGTGCCTTCTGCGTGCTGATGGAGATGGTCCCCTCCGAGGTGGCCCGGCAGGTGGACGAGGCACTGCGGGTGCCCACCATCGGGATCGGCGCGGGCAACGCCACCACCGGACAGGTGCTGGTGTGGCAGGACATGTTGGGCCTGCGGTCCGGAAAGATGCCGCGGTTCGTCAAGCAGTATGCGGACCTTCGGTCCGTGGTGCACGACGCCGTCACCTCCTATGTGCAGGAGGTCCGGTCCGGCGCGTTCCCGGCTCCGGAGCACGGCTTCGAGTCCTGAGACCCACGCTCTGACACACAGGCCCGGGCACCCTCAGGGGTGCCCGGGCCTGCCGCTGTCTGAGGTGGGTCTCAGTCGGTGTCGTTGGTGGGGTTGTTGTCCCAGTTCGCGTCCTGCGCGTCGGACTCGTCCCACTTGTCGTTGTTCGCCTGGACCTTGGCCAGCGCGGACTGGGCCTCCTCCCGGGTGGCGTAGGGCCCCAGCAGCTGAGACCAGTCAGACTGCGGTCCCTCTTCGATCTGTTTGGTGTTCACGTTGAACCAGTACTCGCTCATGACGCCATGCTAGACCTCGGCGCGGAGGACCGAACGGGTCCGTGCCTGGCGATAGGATCGAGTCATGTCCCCCGCTGCGTCGAACACCGCCGTCACCTCCAGCCACAATGCACCCCGTCCTGCTGGCCCTGCCCCGGGTGAGCCCGGGTCCAAGGCTCCCCTGGGCACTCTGGCGCCGGGCGTCGTCGGGCCCCTCCTGCCGGTGCCGGCCCACATCCAGCGTCCGGAGTACGTGGGGAAGAAGACCGCGAATGAGGGCAACGCCTCGGATGTGTATGACGCCGAGGGGATCGAGAAGATCCGGGCGGCCGGACGCCTGGCGGCCCAGGCCATGCAGGAGACCGCGAAGCACATCGCTCCCGGGGTCACCACTGCCGAACTGGACCGGATCGCCCACGAGTTCCTGGTGGACCATGGCGCCTACCCCTCCTGCCTGGGGTACCGCGAGTTCCCCAAGTCGATCTGCACCAGCCTCAACGAGGTCATCTGCCACGGCATCCCTGACTCCACCGTGCTGGAGGACGGGGACATCATCAACCTGGACATCACCGCCTACCTGGACGGGCACCACGGCGACCACAACATGACCTTCCCGGTCGGCACGGTGGATGAGGAGTCGGCCCTGCTGATCGAGCGCACCCACGAGGCGATGATGCGCGGGATCAAGGCGGTCAAGCCCGGGCGCCAGATCAATGTGATCGGCCGGGCGATCGAGTCCTACGCCAAGCGGTTCGGCTACGGCGTGGTGCGCGACTTCATCGGGCATGGAGTGGGCGTGGAGTTCCACTCCGGCCTGGTCATCCCCCACTACGACGCCGCACCCGCGCACGACCGACTGATGGTGCCGGGCATGGTGTTCACCATCGAGCCGATGATCACCCTCGGTGGGATCGCCTGGGACCAGTGGGACGACGGTTGGACCGTCACCACGCGGGACCGCACCCGCACCGCCCAGTTCGAGCACACCCTGGTGGTCACCGAGGACGGCGCAGACATCCTCACGCTGCCCTGACCTCCCCTCGCCTCACACCTGCACACCCCCAGCCCTTCAAGACCGGAGATCCCATGGACCACGTCACCGCAGACCGAGCAGCCCAGACCGAGCAGCCCGGGGCTCACGCCGCCGGACAGCATCAGGTCACCGGCCAGGACGGCGCCTACCGCAAGATCATGGGCATCGACATCGGTGGCACCGGCATGAAGGGTGGGATCGTCCGCGTGGGCGATCACCCCAAGAGCGGTCAGCTCAAGGGCGACCGCTTCCGCATCCCCACGCCGCAGCCAGCGCTGCCGGAATCGGTGTCCCAGACCCTGGAGTCGATCGCCGCTGAGCTGGATTCCCGCAAGGGTGCACCCTCGCCGGACGCCGCGGTGGGCGTCTGCTTCCCCTCGATCATCCAGCACGGCGTGTGCCTCTCGGCCAACAACATCGACCCGTCCTGGATCGGCACGGACGTCCAGGGGCTCTTCAGCGATCACCTGGGCCGTCCGGTCCGGGTCATCAACGACGCCGACGCGGCCGGCCTGGCCGAATCACGGTTCGGCGCGGGCAGGGGTGTGGCCGGATCGGTGCTGACCATCACGCTGGGGACCGGGATCGGCGCGGCGATGGTGCATGACGGGATCCTGGTCCCGAACTTCGAGCTGGGGTCACTGGAGCTGGACGGCGTGATGGCCGAGAAGCGCGCTTCGGCCTCGGCCCGCGAACGCGAGGGGCTGGACTGGCCCGCGTACGCGGAGCGTCTGCAGCGCTACTTCTCCTACGTGGAGCGGATCTTCTCGCCGGACCTGTTCATCGTGGGTGGCGGCATCTCCAAGCGGCCGGACGACTTCCTGCCGCTGCTGAACCTGCGCACCCCGATCGTGCCGGCCGAGCTGCGCAACAACGCCGGGATCGTGGGGGCCGCGCTGTATGCGGCCGAGTCGAATGCCTGATCTGGTCGGCGGAACGGGCTGCTGAGGGTGGTGGCCGGGGGCGGCTCCGGCTTCCCCTCCGGAGCCGCCACCGGCAGCTGTGGGGCCCCGTCACGGGGCGGTTCACCTAGCGGGTGAACAGTCGAGGCTGCAGCGCCTCCGGCCGTGTGGCCTTGCTGTCCGAGGTGCGCAGCTCCTCGATCGCCTTCTCGAAGTCCTTCAGGTTCTCGAAGTCCTGGTAGACCGAGGCGAACCGCAGGTACGCGACCTGGTCGAGCCGACGCAGCGGATCCAGGATGGCCAGACCCACCTCGTGGGCGTCCACCTCGGCGTTGCCGGCGGCGCGGATGACCTCTTCAACCTCTTGCGCCAGCATGGCCAGATCGTCTCCGGTGACGGGCCGGCCCTGGCAGGCCTTGCGCACACCGTTGATGATCTTGGTCCGGTCGAAGGGCTCTGCCACCCCGGAGCGCTTCACCACGGTCAGCGACGTGGTCTCCATGGTGGTGAACCGCTTCCCACAGGACTGGCACTGACGGCGCCGGCGGATGGCCGAACCGTCGTCCATCGAGCGGGAGTCGACGACCCGGGAGTCCTCGTGACGGCAGAACGGACAGTGCATGGGATGTGCCGTTGCCTTCCTGCTGTCGGATCGAGGACGTGGATTCATCCTAACCCTACATATGGCGTCACCACAACCGAAATCCAACTACATCTTGTGGTTCGCCGGCAGTGCTTCCTCAATCGAGACAGGAGGGGCCCAGGAGCACCTTGAGGTCACCGAACAGGGCCGGATTCGGGTTGACCCGGAACTCGGGCGAGAGCTGGAGGATCTCCACCGAGCGGTTCTTGGTCAGCTTCATCCGCACCTCGGTGGTCCCCGGGTGGACCTTGAGCACATTGCCCAGCTCGGTGACCATCGCCTCGGTGGCCTTGAACGAGGGCAGGGTCAGAGTCACCGGCCCGGTCAGACCGTCGGAGAGATCCGGTATGGTCAGCTCCTGGGCGTTGAGGGTGACCGAGCCGTCGTCGCGCCGCTGGACCCGGCCACGCACCGCCACCACCAGGTCCTCAGCCAGAAGCGTGGCGATCGGCCCGTAGACCTGACCGAAGAACATGACTTCCATCGAGGCGGCGAGGTCCTCGATCTCACAGCGCGCATAGGCGTTGCCGGAGTTCTTGGCGATGCGCCGCTGCAGCGAGGTGATCAGTCCGGCAATGGTGACCATGGAGCCGTCCGGAGCGCCGTCGTCGGAGAGGATGCTGGTGATCGAGTGGTCCGCATGCTGGTCCAGGATGCCACCCAGTCCCTGCAGCGGGTGGTCCGAGACGTACAGTCCGAGCATCTCCCGCTCGAAACCCAGCTTGTCCTTCTTCTCCCACTCCGGAAGGTCCGGAACCTCGATGCCCAGGCCGGCGTCGGCCGCACCGTCGCCTTCGGCGTCCAGCAGCGAGAAGAAGTCGAACTGGTTGTTCGCCTCCTGCCGCTTCTGCACCACCGTGGCATCCACCGCCTCCTCGTGGATGGCCAGCAGCGCACGGCGGGGATAGCCCAGCGAGTCGAAGGCACCGGCCTTGATCATCGACTCGATGGTGCGCTTGTTGCACACCACGGCGGGGACCTTCTTGAAGAAGTCCTGGTAGGAGGTGAAGTCTCCCTTCTCCTCACGGGCGCCCACCATGGCGGTGACCACGTTGGTGCCCACATTGCGCACTGCCGCCATGCCGAAACGGATGTCCTTGCCCACCGGGGTGAAGAACAACGACGATTCGTTGACGTCCGGAGGCAACACGGTGATGCCCATGTGCCGGCACTCGTTGAGGTACATGGCCATCTTGTCCTTGTCGTCACCCACGGAGGTGAGCAGTGCGGCCATGTACTCCGCCGGGTAGTGCGCCTTGAGGTAGGCCGTCCAATAGGAGACCAGACCATAGGCGGCCGAGTGCGCCTTGTTGAAGGCGTAGTCCGAGAACGGCAGCAGGATGTCCCACAGCGCCTTGACGGCGGCCTCAGAGTAGCCGCGGTCGATCATGCCCTGGTGGAAGGCCTCATACTGCTTGTCCAGCTCGGACTTCTTCTTCTTGCCCATCGCCCGGCGCAGGATGTCCGCCTGGCCCAGCGAGTAGCCGGCGACCTTCTGGGCGATCGCCATCACCTGCTCCTGATACACGATCAGGCCGTAGGTGGTGTCCAGGATCTCTCGCAGCGGCTCCTCCAGCTCCGGGTGAATCGGGGTGATCTCCTGCTGGCCGTTCTTGCGCAGGGCGTAGTTGGTGTGGGAATTGGCACCCATGGGTCCGGGCCGGTAGAGCGCGATGGTCGCCGAGATGTCCTCGAAGTTGTCCGGCTTCATCATCTTCAGCAGCGACCGCATGGGGCCGCCGTCCAGCTGGAACACGCCCAGGGTGTCGCCCCGGGCCAGGAGGGCATAGGACTCCGCATCGTCGAAGCTCAGCCCCTCCAGGTCCAGGGTGATCCCCTGGTTGGCGGTGATGTTCTCCAGGGCGTCCGAGATGATGGTGAGGTTCCGCAGCCCCAGGAAGTCCATCTTGATCAGTCCGAGCCCCTCGGCCGTGGGGTAGTCGAACTGGGTGATGACCTGGCCGTCCTGCAGGCGCCGCATGATGGGGATGACGTCGATGATCGGCTCGGAGGACATGATCACGCCGGCGGCGTGCACGCCCCACTGACGCTTCAGGCCCTCGATGCCCTTCGCCGTCTCGAAGACCTTCGCGGACTCCGGATCCGAGGCGACGAGCTCCCGGAACTCCCCGGCCTCGCCGTAACGCGGCGCATCCTTGTCCTCGATGTCCTTGAGCGGAATGTCCTTGGCCATCACCGCCGGCGGCAGCGCCTTGGTCAGCGTCTCCCCCATGGAGAAGGGCTTGCCCATCACACGGGCCGAATCCTTCAGGGCCTGCTTGGTCTTGATGGTGCCGTAGGTGACGATCATCGCCACGCGCTCGTCCCCGTACTTCTCGGTGACGTAGTCGATCACCTCCGAGCGGCGGCGATCATCGAAGTCGACGTCGAAGTCGGGCATGGAGACACGGTCCGGGTTGAGGAACCGCTCGAAGATCAGCCCGTGCTCCAGGGGGTCCAGCTCGGTGATCTTCAGCGCGTAGGCCACCATGGAACCGGCGCCGGAGCCACGTCCCGGGCCCACGCGGATGCCGTGGTCCTTGGCCCAGTTGATGAAGTCGGCCACCACCAGGAAGTACCCGGGGAAGCCCATGGAGATGATGACCTCGAGCTCATAGTCGGCCTGCTTGCGCACATGGTCCGGAACGCCGTTCGGGTACCGCCCGGCCAGACCGGTGGTGACCTCCTTGATCAGCCAGCTGGTCTCGTCCTCCCCCGGCGGGCAGGGGAACTTGGGCATGTAGTTCGCCGAGGTGTTGAAGGAGACCTCGCACTGCTCGGCGATCACCAGGGTGTTGTCGCAGGCCTCAGGCAGCTCGGAGAACAGGGAGCGCATCTGATGCGGGGACTTCAGGTAGTACTCCGTGCCGGAGAAGGCGAACCGGGAACCGCCCTGGTCATAGGTGGGCTCCAGCAGGGTCGATCCGGACTGGATCGCCAACAGCGCCTCGTGTGGTTTGGCGTCGTGCTCGTGCGTGTAATGCAGGTCGTTGGTGGCCACCAGCGGCAGGTCCAGGTCCTTGGCCAGCTTGAGCAGGTCGGTGATGACCCGCTTCTCCAGGTCCAGCCCGTGCTGCATCAGCTCGCAGTAGAAGTTCCCGGCCCCGAAGATGTCCTTGAACTCGGCGGCGGCCTCGCGGGCCTCGTTGTACTGCCCGAGCCGCAGTCGGGTCTGGATCTCGCCGGACGGGCAGCCGGTGGTGCCGATCAGTCCCTCCGAATAGGTGGAGAGCAGCTCGCGGTCGATGCGCGGCCATTTGGCGTAGGCCGAGTCCAGAGAGGCGATCGAGGCGGCTCGGAACAGGTTGTGCATGCCCGTGTTGTTCTTGGACAGCAGCGTCATGTGCGTGATGGCACCGCCGCCGGAGACGTCGTCGCTCTTCTGATGCTGCTCGCCCCAGCGGACCTTGGTCTTGTCCGTGCGGTGCTGATGACCCGGCGCCAGGTACGCCTCAAGCCCGATGATCGGCTTGATCCCCGCGTCCGTGGCCTTCTTCCAGAAGTCGAACGCACCGAAGAGGTACCCGTGGTCGGTGATGGCCATGGAGTCCATGCCCAGCCGCTCGGCCTCCGCGAACAGCTCGGTGAGCTTGGCCGCCCCATCCAGCATGGAGTACTCGGTGTGGGTGTGAAGGTGAGCGAAGCCCTTGCCCTTGCCGTTCGCTGTCCCTGTACCGGCCGTCGTCGTGGTCACCTGTTGCCTGTCCTTCGTCTCGTGCCCGCCTGGCAGGCACGCCCTCGCCTCGTCTGCCAGGACACCCTAGTCACTCCCCGCGCAACACGCTCAAGGCGTAGCGAAGGTCATCCGGATACTCGCTCTGGTACTCCACCCACTCCCCCGTGACCGGGTGCGGGAAGCCGAGTCGGTGCGCATGCAGCCACTGCCGGGTCAGCCCCAGCTCGGAGGCCAGCCGCGGGTCCGCACCGTAGGTCAGATCGCCGGCACAGGGGTGGCGCAGGGCGGAGAAGTGCACGCGGATCTGGTGGGTGCGTCCGGTCTCCAGGGTGACGTCCACCAGGGTGGCGCGTCCGAACGCCTCCACGGTGCGGTAGTGGGTGATCGACTCGCGGCCGCCCTCGATCACCGCGAAGCGCCAGTCATGCCCGGGATGCCGTCCGATGGGAGCGTCGATGGTCCCGTCCAGCGGATCCGGCAGCCCCTGGACCACCGCATGGTAGGTCTTCTTCGGCGTCCGGTCCCGGAAGGCGTCCTTCAGGACCGTGTAGGCCCGCTCGGTCTTGGCCACCACCATGATCCCGGAGGTGCCCACGTCCAGACGGTGCACGATCCCCTGGCGCTCCGGTGCACCCGAGGTGGAGATGCGGTAGCCCAGACCGGCCAGACCGCCCACCACGGTGGGCCCCACCCAGCCCGGCGAGGGGTGTGCGGCGACGCCCACCGGCTTGTCCACCACCACATAGTCCGGGTCATCAGCCAGGATGTCGAGGTCCTGCACGATCTCCACCTTCACTTCCAGAGGGTCAGCCGTCTGCGGCACGTGGACCACCAGTTCGCTCCCGGCACTCACCTTGGCGGACTTCGCCACGATCCGCTCAGCGCGCCGACCGGTGGTGGCCCGCTCGGTCACATGCCCCTCCGCGCACCACTGCGCGGCCACCGTCCGAGAGACGCCGAGCGCACCGGCCAGCACCGCGTCCACGCGCCTGCCCGCCTCCTCCTCCGGCACGGGCACGACGACGATCCCCGGCTCAGGCGTCATGGTCACCGGCACGCTGAGGCTGGGCAGGAGGTTCGGCCCCGTCCTGATGATCCTGCTCACGGGTCCCGTCCGGGCGACGGCCGGTGAACATCAACAGCACGATCCCGATGATCGAGCAGACGATCAACGAGTCGGCGATGTTGAAGATGGCGAAGTTCGGCAGGGCGATGAAGTCCACCACATGGCCCACCGCGAACCCCGGGGGCCGGAACAGCCGGTCGGTGAGGTTGCCCAGCACGCCGCCGAGCAGACCGCCGAGAGCCACCGCCCAGACGGCGGAGCGGACCCGGACGATCTGTACGATCACCACCACGGCCACCACCGCCTGGATGATGGTGAAGACCCAGGTGTGCTCCTCGCCGATCGAGAAGGCCGCACCCGGGTTCAGGATGTAGTGCCAACGCAGCAGCGGCGGCAGGACATCGGTGATCTGCCCCAGCTCCATGGTCGATTCGACCCACCACTTGGTCAGCTGGTCAGCGGCATAGCCCAGCACGAGGACCAGGACGGCCAACCAGGCCCACCGGCGCCTGCGCTGCGGCAGCGGGGCAGGGACCGGCTCATGCGGGTCCGCCGAGGGGCGGTGTGGATCAGGGGCGGCAGCAGTGGATGGCACGGTGGCGGAGGCTCACGTTTCGCTGGGGCGGTGACGACGCGGGGCCGGCCACAGTGCTCACCGTGGTCGGCCCCGTGCCAGGGTCGCGCCGGATCGGCGCAGTGTCAGATGAGGGTGAGATCAGGCCTTCTTGACGGCCGTCTCCTCCTGGATGGTGGTCTGGCTGTCCAGATCGCGCAGCTGGCCCTCGATGTAGGCCTTCAGACGCGAACGGTAGTCCCGCTCGAAGCCCTGCAGCTGATCGACCGTGCGCTCCAGGACGGTCTTCTTCTCCTCCAGCTCGGCCAGGGTCTTGCGCGAGGTCTCCTGAGCGTCGTTGACCAGGCCGGTGGCCTCGGTCTGAGCCTCGGCGATGATCTCATCGCGCTTCCGCTGGCCCTCGGCCACGTACTCGTCATGCAGGCGCTGGGCCATGGCCAGCACGGCGGCGGCCGACTGGGAGGACTCGGTGATGACCGGCTGGGAGGACGTGGCCTCGACGGGTGCCTGGACCTCAGAGTCGGTCTCAGCGAAGGCGGCCGGGGTGGCGGTCTCGTCCTCGGCGCGGAGCTCGTCGTCCTGGATCTCCGAAGTGGCTCGGGTGCCCTCGTCCTCGGCGTGGTCTGCGGAGACAGGCTCAGCGGGGATGGCTGTGGTGGCGTCCTCGTCCGCCTCGACGACGGACAGGTCCTGTCCGTCAGCGGAGACCGGTGCCGGCACGGCAGTCTCGGTGGCGCCACCGTCCTGGAGCTGGGCCACCTTGCGACGCAGCTCGTCGTTCTCCTGGTTCAGACGGCGCAGCTCCACCACGATCTCGTCCAGGAAGTCATCGACCTCGTCCTGGTCGTATCCCTCACGGAACTTCGTCGGCTGGAATCGCTTGTTGACAACATCCTCAGGCGTGAGAGCCATGTGGTCACCCCATCGTCGTGATCTGCGTTGGTCCTGTCACCACATGGTGGCAGGTCGGTCTTCGTCCACAGGCAACTCTGCTGCACCGTGGACATTCTGGGTTTCAGGCTACCACTGGCCGCCGGCGCTTCCGGAGTCGGGAACCGGGTGTTCTGGGGCGTTCAGACGGTCAGATGGCGAGGCCTCGAGCCACGGACTTGAGGATGACCACGGCCAGGAACAGGACGAGGAACGCCACGTCGAGGCCGATGCCCCCCACGTTGACCGGAGGGATCTTGGAGCGCAGCCAGCGCAGTGCCGGGTCGGTCAGCGTGTAGACGGCCGAGGCGATCACCAGCACCAGTCCCTGGGGGCGCCAGGAGCGCGCGAAGGACTGGACCACATCCAGCACGATGCGCAGCACCAGGAGGTACTGGACGAGCGCCAAGGCCAGGTAGATGAGGGAGAAGAGGAGTGTCACGTCAGCCTGTCCACGTCAGTCGTCTCCACGCCGCTGGCCCGGGGTGAGGGCCGAGCCAGGCGGCGGGGCGGCGATCAGCTCTGGTTGAAGAAGGAGGCCTGGTCCTCGCCCAGGGCGGTGTCGTCACCGAGCACCTGGACGTTGACCGGGGTGAGCAGGAACACCTTGTTGGTGACGCGCTCGATGGAGCCGTGCAGGCCGAAGACCAGCCCGGCGGAGAAGTCGACCAGACGCTTGGCGTCGGCCTCACCCATGTCGGTGACGTTCATGATCACCGGGATCCCGCTGCGGAAGGACTCACCGATCAGCTTGGCGTCGTTGTAGGAGCGCGGGTGCACCGTGGTGATCTGGCGCACGGCGGAGGCGTCGTCCCGCCCCTGGGCTGCACGCTTGATGGGGGTGACCGGGGCGCGGTACTCGCGCTCCTCGGCAGCGGGCCGGGTGCTGACCGCACGGGACCCGACCGAGCGGTCGGCGCGCTCTGCCTCGACAGCCCGCTCAGCACGCGGCTCCGGGGCACGCTCGTAGGACGGGGCCTCTCGCTCCTCACGTGCGTTCCGCGTGTCGGCACGCTGATCCATCTCGTACTGATCGTCGCCGTCAGCGAGACCGAGATAGATCATCGTCTTCTTGAGTGCACCAGCCATCGAAATTCCTCACCATGTGGACGTTGCCCGGGTCTTCGGGCCGACTGCTGAGCCGGTGGAGCAGATGCCCCACGGTCATCTTCGAGGTTAACCCACCGCTGGACGCGGTCCCAGGACATCAGTGCCGATCCGCAGGTGTGTCGCCCCTGCGGCGATCGCCTGCTCCAGATCGGCGCTCATCCCCGCGGAGATCCACGCGGCATCAGGATGGTCCTGACGGATCCGGCGGGAGATCTCGGCCAGTTCGGCGAAGGCCGGGGCCGGGTCCTGCCCCAGGGGTGCCACAGCCATCACACCACGCAGCCGCAGCTGCTCGGAGCCGGCGATCCGCTCCGCCAGTGCGGCGACGTCAGTCGGCTGAGCGCCGCCGCGGGCCCCGATCCCGGCAGGCTGCTCCTCGGCCGGTCGCCGGTCCAGGTCCACCTGGATCAGGCAGTCCAGGGGTGCCCGTTCCGGCTCATCCTGATCCCGCCGCTTGGCCTGCTCCCGACCCATCGCAGAGTCCAGGGCGTCCACGAGGTCGCCGCGGTCCACGGAGTGGACGGCGGAGGCGTAGCGCACCACATACTTGGCCTTGTTGGTCTGCAGCTGTCCGATGAAGTGCCAGTCCAGGTCCTGGTCGGCCACCTCGGCAGCCTTGGCCCGCGCCTCCTGGTCACGGTTCTCCCCCACCGCTCGCACCCCGAGCTCGGCCAACAGGCGCACATCCTGGGCCGGGTGGAACTTGGTGACCACGATCAGCTCGGGACGATCCTGCCGTCCGGCCGCCCGGCACGCCTCATCCACACGCTCCTGCACGACGGCCAGACGCCGCCCCAGCTCCTCCCGGCGGGCTGGATCGACCCGAGGCTGCTCTGTCGACTCGGTCATGTCTCGGTCCTCCAGACCAGCCCTGCCAGGCGCCCGGCTCCGGGCGCCCGGCGATGCGAATAGAAGCGTTCGTCCTCACGGGTGCACTCCCCGGTCCGATGCACGCGCACCCCGAGCGAGGAGAGCACGTGTTCAGCGCCGGCGGGCAGGTCCAGCGCAGGGGTTCCCCAGGACGTCTGTGCCGCGACCTGCGGCAGTGCCCTGACCGACTCCTGGAACATCCGTTCCGGGACCTCGTAGCACCGGCCGCAGATCGCCGGGCCGATCCAGGCCTGGATCCGCCCCGGCTCACGACTGGCGCCCGCCGCATGCATCTGCTCGACGGTGGCCTCCAGCACGCCGTCCAACAGACCACGGCGTCCCGCGTGCGCCACAGCGGTGGGTCCGTCCCACTGGTCGGACCGCTCCGATGCGCCGGCGCGCTGCGAGACGAACACCACCGGGAGGCAGTCGGCCACCATGATGGCCAACGGGTCCAGTCCGGCCGGGCTGACCTGGGCGTCCGCCTGGACCGGCGCCGAGCCGACGGCGTCCCATCCCCGGCCTCGTGCAGGAACCACCCGGGCCGAGTGCACCTGGTCCAGGTATTCGGTCCGGCCAGCTGGCACGCCCATCACCTCATCCAGGGCCCGACGGCGGCCGGCCACCTGATCGCGCAGTCGCGCCTGGGCCTCGGGGTCCAGGGATGCAGGATCCTGGGCAGGTTCGCCGGGCCCGACGGCCTCACCGGTGACGTGGAAGGCCAGGTTCCCGGCCGCCGTCGTGGTGAAGCCCACCTGCAGGCCCGGCGAGACCTGCACACGGGTGCTGAAGACCACCGGGATCAGGCGCTCACTTCAGGAAGTCGGGGACGTCCAGGTCGTCACGGCCGGAGCCGTGGGACTCGGGCTCGACCACGGTGGGCAAGTCCTGCTGGGCAGGCTCCTGGCGGTAGCCGGACTGCTCCACCGGGGCTGCCTGAGGCGCGGAGGAACCCTGCCCGTACCCGTGGTCCTGCCCCTGGGAAGACCGCTGCTGGCTCTGCTGGTCGTTGACCGGCAGAGATCCCGGCAGCGGGGTGTTCTGGCGCTGCGAGCCCTGGGATCCCTGGGCGGGCGCCGAGGTGGCGTCGACCTGGTCGAAGCCGGCGGCGATGACGGTCACGCGCGCCTCGTCGCCCAGGGCGTCGTCGATCACAGCGCCGAAGATGATGTTGGCCTCGGGGTGGGCGACCTCCTGGACCAGGCGGGCGGCCTCGTTGATCTCGAACAGGCCCAGGTCCGAGCCGCCCTGGATGGAGAGCAGCACGCCGTGCGCGCCGTCGATCGAGGCCTCCAGCAGCGGGGAGGCGATCGCCAGCTCAGCGGCTTTGACCGCACGGTCCTCACCCTGGGCCGAGCCGATGCCCATCAGGGCCGAGCCGGCACCCTGCATCACGGACTTCACGTCGGCGAAGTCCAGGTTGATCAGGCCCGGAGTGGTGATCAGGTCGGTGATGCCCTGGACACCCGAGAGCAGGACCTGGTCAGCCGAGCGGAAGGCGTCCAGAACGGAGACGTTGCGATCCGAGATGGAGAGCAGTCGGTCATTCGGGATCACGATCAGGGTGTCGACCTCATCGCGCAGCGCGTCGATGCCGTTCTCAGCCGAGGTGGCGCGACGGCGTCCCTCGAAGGTGAACGGGCGGGTCACCACACCGATGGTCAGTGCGCCGAGCGAACGGGCGATGCGGGCCACCACGGGTGCGCCGCCGGTACCGGTGCCGCCGCCCTCGCCTGCCGTCACGAAGACCATGTCCGCTCCGCGCAGGACCTCCTCGATCTCCTCGGCGTGATCCTCAGCGGCCTGGCGGCCGACCTCAGGGTTGGCGCCGGCACCCAGTCCACGGGTCAGCTCGCGGCCCACGTCCAGCTTGACGTCGGCATCACTCATCAGCAGTGCCTGGGCGTCGGTGTTGATCGCGATGAACTCCACGCCGCGCAGTCCGACGTCGATCATTCGGTTCACGGCGTTGACGCCGCCGCCGCCGATGCCGACGACCTTGATCACGGCCAGGTAGTTCTGAGGTGCTGCCACGTTGTCTGTCCCTTGTTCGGTGTGCTGGACGGTCTGGTTCAAACTGGTCTAACCCTCAGGTTGAAGGTTAGTGTTATGTCAAGTTGAACGCTCTGTAGAAACGTTATGGCCCACACCGGGATCACGCAAAGACCACCACCGCGTGTCGCCGGGACACACCGGTGTGCACCCCTCCGATCAGCGGGTGACCGGCTGATCGGGAATCGAGACGTCGAACTCATCCGCCGGGGCCTCGGCATCGGCTTCGGCCTTCATCAGAGCACGCAGCACGGCCACCTTGGCTTCGGCGTCCTCCGCATTGCCCCAGAGCACCGTGCGGTCATCGTCCAGGGTCAACCGCACCGAATCCACGGTGGAGGCCGATGCCGAGACCATCTGGCCTCGGATGTCTGCCGGCAGCGAGCCCAGGACCTGGGTGATCGCACTGAACACCTCGGGGTTCTGCACGTCGTTCACCGAGGAGACCACGGGCAGTCCCCGTGACTCGGCCTCATCCCGGCTCGCCTCGGCCAGGGCCTGGCCCGAGGCGGAGTAGAGGGTGGCCTGCTGGCCACGCGGGACGACCGCCACCGGGACATGCTCGGTGATCTCCACGGCGATCCCGGACGGAGGCTGGGCCTGCACCCGCACCTGGTCCACTGCCGCCTCCTGGGCCAGCAGCTCCTCCACCTCACGAGTGCCCACCTGCGGCAGAGGCCGACCGATCAAAGGCTGGAGCAGCCGCTCTGCCTGGGCCCGCGGCAGCAGATCGGTCCCGCTCACCTGGATGGTGCGCAGGGCCAGCAGAGGAGAGAAGTACAGCACCGCCACCAGGATGCCCAGCAGCACGGCAGCGCTGATCCCGGTGATCAGTCCGATACGTCGGCGGCGCAGCCGCTGCCGGTGATCGGTCTCCGGGAACTCCAACACCTGCCCGTCGGAGTCTGTCGACTCCGACGAGTCGGTGGACTCAGCCGTCCCGCTGGAGCCAGGGCGCTCACCGACCACGGTCGTCCTCGGTGAAGCGCTGACGCAGCAGATCCACCAGCACCGGCCCCTGAGCGGTGACGTCTCCGGCACCCATGGTCAGGATGACGTCACCGGGCTGCGCGGCCTCGACGAGATCACGCACGCCCCGGGCGGTGTCCTCTGCCACCGCCCCGGAGCCGTCCACCGCGGGATCGATCCGGTCGGTGATCAGGGTGGCGTCCACACCGGCCATCGGCTGCTCACGTGCGGCGTAGATCGGGAGCACTCGCACCATGTCAGCCGCCGAGAGCGCCTGGGCGAAGCCCTCGGCGAAGTCCCGGGTCCGGGAGAACAGATGTGGCTGGAACATGACCAGGACTCGGTGCTCTCCGGCGACGGTCCGGGCCGCGGCGACGGCGGCCGCCACCTCGGTGGGGTGATGCGCGTAGTCGTCGAAGACACGGACGCCGCCGGCACCGCCACGGTGCTCGAAACGGCGTGCGGTGCCTCGGAACGCCTCCAGGCCGGCGGCGACCTGCTCAGCAGGCAGCCCAGCCGCCTGTCCGGCCGCCAGGACGGCCAGGGCGTTCAAGGCGTTGTGCTGGCCAGGCACGGCCAGGTCCAGGTCCAGAGTCCGACCGTCCTGCAACCGGAACCGCGCCCGCTGGCCGGGTCCGGTGTCCTGGACAGCGGATGCGCTGGCCTCCAGGATCACGTCCGCCTCCAGGGAGAGGGATGGCGAGCCGTAGGTCACCACCTGCGGCGCCGGGCGGCCGGCCTGGCGCTCCGCGGCGATCCACTCGGCCAGGTGACGTCCGCCGGCGTCATCCGTGCAGACCACGAGGGTGCCCGTGGGCGGCAGCAGCAGGGAGAAGTCGCGGAAGACCTGATGGACGGCCTCTTCGGAACCGTAGAAGTCCAGGTGGTCGGCCTCCACATTGGTCACGATCGCGACCTCGGGGCGATAGTTCAGCAGGGTGCCGTCGGACTCATCCGCCTCAGCGATGAACCACTCCCCTGCCCCGGCACGGGCGTTCGTGCCGAGACCGGCGACGGCCGCACCGACCGCGAAGGTGGGCTCGGCTCCGGCCCGGGTGAAGGCCATCGCCGCCATGGACGAGGTGGTCGTCTTGCCGTGTGTCCCGGCCACGGCGAGCACCCGATGACCGGCCATGGCCGCGGCCAGGCCCTGAGAGCGATGCAGGACGGGGATGCCCCGGCGGACCGCCTCGTCGTACTCCGGATTCCCCGGTCCGGCCACCGAGGAGGCGATGACCGTGTCCACCTGCCCGGCGGCTTCCAGATGGGCGGCGTCGTATCCCACGAACACGGTGGCACCTTCGTCAGCGAGCTGATGCATCACCGGCAGGTCCATGGCGTCAGTCCCGGACACCGGGACACCCTGCTCCAGCAGGATCCGCGCGATGCCGGAGACACCGACGCCTCCGATGCCCAGGAAGTGGACACGCCCCAGGCTGAGGAGCTCCCCGGACAGGGTGGTGTGTGCGGTCGTCATCTCTTGCCTCCTGCTGCCTCGGTCACGAGGCGGGCCATGGTCTGATCGGCGTCCCGCACTCCCAAGGAGGCCGCGGCGTCGGCCATGCGCAGCAGACGCTCAGGCTCGGAGAGCAGCGGAACCAGCTGGGTGCGGACCCAGTCTGCGGTGAAGGACTCGTCTCGCACGGTCAGTGCTCCCCCGGCGGCCACCAGTCCGCGGGCATTCAGGGCCTGCTCGCCGTTGCCGATCGGCAACGGGACCAGCACTGAGGGCAGGCCCACGGCGGCCACCTCGCAGACCGTCCCGGCGCCGGCGCGGGCCACGATCAGGTCGGCGGCGGCGTAGGCCAGTTCCATGCCGTCCAGGTACTCGCGCTGGTGGTATCCCGCAGCGGTGAGCAGCTCGCCCTGGGAATCCAGGACCGGCTTGTCCCGTCCGGTGAGGTGCAGCACCTGGATCCCTGCCTCCAGCAGTGCCGGCAGCGCCTGGGTCACCGTCCGGTTGATGTTCAACGCGCCCGATGACCCGCCGGTCACCACCAGGGTGGTCAGGTCCGGATCCAGCCCCAGCGCCTGGCGCGCCGGCAGCTGTGCCACGGCCCGGTCCAGGGAGGAGATCTGGGTGCGCATGGGCATCCCGACCCACTGGGCCTTGGGCAGCACGGTCTCCTGGAAGGCGGTGGCCACGAAGGCGGCACGCCGGGCACCGACCCGGTTGGCCAGTCCCGGCCGGGCGTTGGCCTCATGGATCACCACGGGCACGCCCCGGCGGGCGGCCGCCAGGTAGACCGGTGTGGAGACGTACCCGCCCACGCCCACGACCACGTCTGCCTGCCGGCGGTCCAGGATCTCTCCGGCGGCGCGGATGGCCCGGCGCATCCTGCCCGGCAGCCTGACCAGGTCCATGGTGGGGCGCCGAGGCAGCGGCACACGGTCGATCAGGTCCAGCTCGTACCCGGCGGCGGGGACCAATCGAGTCTCCATCCCGGAGGCGGTGCCGACCATGGTGCAGTGCACCGGGCCGTCCCCGTCCTGGTGGCGCAGGGCCTCGGCGATGGCCAACATGGGGCTGATGTGACCGGCGGTCCCGCCACCGGCCAGCACCACCCTGAGGACTCCCGCGGGCGAGGCGGTGGCACCTGTGGCTACGGTCATGACGTGGCTCCTGTGGGCTTCGCAGTGGGGTCGGCTGGAGTCGGGGCTGGAGGCTGTCCCGTCCGTGCCAGGATCGCACGCCTCTCCTCCCGGGCGAAGGACAGCACCACACCCATGGCCAGCAGCACCAGGGTGAGCGCGGATCCACCATAGGAGATGAACGGCAGCGGGATGCCGATCACCGGGAGCAGCCCGGTGACCATGGCGATGTTGACGAAGGCCTGGCCGATGATCCACGCCATGATGGTGCCCGTGCAGATCCGCACGAACAGCGAGTCTGCACGGCGTGCCACCCGGAACATGCCCACCGCCAGTCCGGCGAACAGCGCCAGCACGAGCAGAGCACCCAGCAGGCCCAGCTCCTCGCCCAGGATGGTGAAGATGAAGTCGTTCTCGGCTTCGGGGATGTAGCTCCACTTCTGGCGTGACTGTCCCAGGCCCACCCCCCACCAGCCGCCGGAGGCCAGGGCATACATCCCGTGGTCCGACTGATAGCACGGGTCCGAGGGGGCATCGCAGTTCTGGCCGAGCCAGGCCAGGATGCGGGTGTTGCGGTTGCCGGAAGCCAGGGCCAGGATCACCACCCCGACGACGGCCACGCCACCGGCGATGGCGAAGTAGGTCAGCCTGGTTCCGGCCAGGAACAGTGCCACGGCCAGGATGAGCATGATCACCAGGGAGGTGCCCAGGTCACGTCCCAGCAGGATCAGCGCGACGACGACGGCCCCGCCGGGGAAGACCACCGGCACCAGACTGTGCTGGAGTTTGCCGACCAGTCTGGCCTTGCGTTCCAGCACGGCTGCGGACCACAGGCACAGGGCCAGCTTGGCCGCCTCGGAGGGCTGGGCGGTCTGACCGCCGATCTCGATCCAGTTCCGGTTGCCGCCCACCTCCTTGCCCAGGGGCGTGAACACCAGCAGCAGCAGGATGATGGCCAGCCCCAGCGCGGGCCAGGCCAGGGCCTTGAGCTGGTGAGGTCGGAATCGAGAGACGATGAACATCAGGGCGATGCCGCCACAGGCGAAGATCCCCTGTTTGATGAACAGGTCGTACGAGCCGGCGCGGGTGCCGATGTTCTCCACGGACGAGGAGGACAGCACCATGACCAGCCCGATCACGGTCAGGGCCAGCGTGCAGCCCAGCACCAGGAAGTAGGAGGTGGAGGAGGCGGCGCTGCCCTCGATCCACGCCCAGATCCGGCGCAGCAGCGGCGGCGGGGCGACGCTGGAGGATCCTCCGGCCCTGGCTGGTCCCCGGGTGCGGCTCGAGGGCCGGTGTGGGGTGGTCACCATGGACGGGCTCCTTAGCTGCCCAGCCCCTTGGAGTCCATGAGGCGGGCGACGGCGTGGATGAAGGCGGTGCCGCGATCGGCATAGGACGTGAACTGGTCCATGGACGCGGCGGCCGGTGCCATCAGCACCACGTCTCCGGATCGAGCCACGGAGTCGGCCGCGCGGACGGCCAGCTCCATGGCCTGGTGCCCGTCCGTGAGGCCGCTACCAGTCTCGCCCACGCCCGGGCCGAGGACCGGGAGGTCCGGCGCGTGTCGCCGCAACGCTCCTGCGAGCTCGCTGGAGTCGGCGCCGATCAGCACCACCGCGCGCAGCCGGTCCCGGTGGGACTGCACCAGCTCGTCATAGGTGACGCCCTTGGGCAGCCCTCCGGCGATCCAGATCACGTCCTTGAACGCGGACAGCGAGGCATCGGCGGCATGGGGGTTGGTGGCCTTGGAGTCGTTGATCCACATCACGTCCTCGGCCCGGGCCACCAGCTGGATGCGGTGGTCGCCTGGACGGTACGCGCGCAGACCGTCCCGCACAGCTTCCGGTGAGACGCCGATGGCCCGCACCAGCGCGGCGGCGGCCAGGGCATTGGCCACCAGATGCTGCGGGGCGATCGGTCCCAGGTCCTGCAGGGATCCCAGTTCCAGGGCCTGATGGCGCCGTTCGTCCAGGAAGGCACGATCCACCAGCAGGTCATCCACGACACCCAGGGAGGACAGCCCCGGAGTCTGGGTGGAGAAGGAGACCGCTCGGCATCCCTCCTGGACATCGGCCTGCTCGACCATCCGCATGGTCAGCTCCTGCTGCTCATTGAAGATGCACGCCAGACGGGTGTTCTCGTAGATCTTGGCCTTGTCCGCCCAGTACGCATCGAACGACCCGTGCCAGTCCACGTGGTCTTCAGCCACGTTGAGCACCACCGACGCAGCCGGCTCCATGTGATGGGTCCAGTGCAGCTGGAAGCTGGCCAGCTCGATCGCCAGGGTGTCGAAGCCCTCCGGGTCGCGGATGGCGTCCAACAGGGGCATGCCCACATTGCCGCAGGCGATCGCCCGCTGACCGGCGGCCAGCAGCATGGACTCGACCATCCCCACGGTGGTCGTCTTGCCGTTGGTGCCTGTGATGCACAGCCAGTCCGCGGTCCTGCGTCCGGACCGTTCACGCACCCGCCAGGCCAGCTCGACCTCGCCCCACACCGGGATTTCCGCCTGCCCGGCGGCGACCAGCAGCGGCTGGTCCGGTCTCCATCCCTGGGAGGTGACCACCAGCTCGGCAGGTGCGCCGCCGACGTCGGGAAGGGTCTGGACGTGCTGGGCACCCAGCCGCACCTCGCGCACCCCCACGATCCGCAGCGTGTCCGCCTTGGCCCGGTTCTGCTCAGTGTCAGCCCCGTCCACCACCACGATGTCGGCCCCCAGCTCGGCCAGGGTGTCGGCGATGGCGAAGCCGGAGACGCCGATGCCGGTGACCACGACCCGCAGCCCGGACCAGTCGGCGTCCCAGGTGGTCAGGGTGGCCAGGCGATCGTCGATCGGTGTGGAGGTGGTCATCGGCCCAGCACCCACTCACCGTAGAACAGGGCGACGCCGACGCTCACGCACAGCAGGCCGATCAGCCAGAACCGCACGACGACGGTGACCTCCGCCCACCCCTTGAGCTCGAAGTGGTGCTGCAGCGGCGCCATCAGGAACACCCGCCTGCCGCCGGAGAGCTTGAAGAAGCCGACCTGGATGATGACCGAGGCCGCGATGACGACCATCAGTCCGGCCAGGATGACCAGGAGCAGCTCGGTCCGGGAGAGGATCGCCAGTCCGGCCAGGGCGCCTCCGAGGGCCAGGGAACCGGTGTCACCCATGAAGATCTTCGCCGGGGAGGTGTTCCACCACAGGAAACCGGCCAGAGCACCGGTGAGCATCGCGGCGAGCATGGCCAGGTCCATGGGATCACGCACCTCGTAGCACCCCTCCGTGCCGGGCAGCACCCGGCAGGACTGGTTGGCCTGGAAGATGGTCATCAGCACGTACGCACCGGTCACCATGGCGGTGGCACCGGTGGCCAGGCCGTCCAGACCGTCCGTGAGGTTGACCGCATTGGTGGTGGCCGTGGTGATCAGGTTGGACCAGATCACGAACAGGATGGCACCGAGCAGCGGTCCGGCGAACGCCAGGTCGACACTGGTGTCCCGGACCACGGAGATCGCCGTGGAGGCCGGCGTCAGGCCCCGCTCGTTGGGGAAGTTCAGCGCCAGGACGGCGAAGGAGATGCCGACCACGCCCTGCAGCACGATCTTGGCCCAGGCGGTCAGGCCCAGGGACTGCTGCTTGGAGATCTTGGTGAAGTCGTCGATGAAGCCCACCAGACCCATGCCTGCCGTGAGGAAGAGCAGGATCATGCCCGAGACCGTGGGTCCGGCGTTGTCCAGACCCATCAGGCTCAGGATCCAGTGCGTCAGGAAGTACGCCACGATCAGGGCGAAGACGATGACCGCCCCGCCCATGGTGGGGGTGCCACGCTTGGTCTTGTGCGTGGTGGGACCGTCGTCGCGCACGAACTGGCCGTAGCCGCGTTTGACCAGGACCTTGATGAACAGGGGCGTTCCCGCCACTGTGATGAGCAGCCCGAGCAGGCTGCCGATCAGCACTCCGATCATCGAACCTGCTCCTTCTGCATCCCCGAGGGGTCTTGGTGGTCGGACGCTGCGGGGCCCGGGGCCGGTGTGGACGCGGCGTGCCCGGCATCTGCCAGACGATCGCCCAGCCACCTCAGACCCACCCCGTTCGAGGACTTCACCAGCACGATGTCACCGGGCTGCAGGCGATCGGCCAACAGGGCCTCGGCCTCGTCCAGGGTCGAGACATGCTCGGCCTCCGCACCCCACGAGCCTTCGTTCACGGCACCGACGAAGAGCGGGCGTGCCCCGTCTCCGACCACCAGCAGCTGATCGATGTTCAGCCGGACCACGGTCTCCCCGATCAGGGTGTGCTCCCTGATCCGGTGCTCGCCCAGCTCCAGCATCTCCCCCAGCACGGCGACGGTGCGACGCCCGGTCGAGCGGCCCAGGATGGCCAGGGTCTGCAGGGCGGCGCGCATGGACTCGGGGTTGGCGTTGTAGGCGTCGTTGATGATGGTCACGCCGTCCGGACGATCGCGTCGCTCCATCCGGTGCCGGCTCACCGCGCCCAGACCGTGCAGGGTGGCGGCGATCTGCTGCGGGTCCATGCCGGCGGCGTGGGCTGCCGCTGCGGCCGCCACCAGGTTGGAGGCGTGGTGAGAGCCGATCAGCCCTGAGACCACGTGATGACCCTCGGCGTGCGTGCCCTGGCCGATGCGCAGGGTGAAGTCGGGCTCGCCCATCTGGGAGGTCGTCAGGTCCTGGGCCAGGGCGGAGAAGGCGGCTGATCCGTCCTGCAGCGCCTGGTCGATGCCGGCGAAGGCACCGGGATCCGTGGAGAACCATGCCACGGGGGCCTGGGTGCGTTCGGCCATCAGCCGCACGCGAGAGTCGTCCCGGTTCAGCACGGCCACTCCCGTGGACGTCAGCGCCTCCACCAGCTCGCCCTTGGTGCGGGCGATGTTCTCCACTCCCCCGAAGCTTCCGGCGTGCGCGGTGCCGACCATCAGGACCACGCCGATGTCCGGCTGGACCATCTGGCACAGGTACTCGATGTTGCCCACGTGGTCAGCGCCCATCTCCACCACGAGATAGCGCGTGTCCAGATCGGCTCCGAAGACGGTCAGAGGTACGCCGACCTCCCCGTTGTAGGAGCCGATGGGCGCCACGGTGGGACCCTGGGTGCTCAGCAGCGCCGCCAGCAGGTCCTTGGTGGTGGTCTTTCCGGCAGAGCCGGTGATCCCGATGACCGTGGTGGGCGAATGCGCACGGATCCGTCGCACGATCTCTGCGGCCAGAGCCCCCATGGCCACCACGACGTCAGCCACGATCACGGCAGGATCCACCGTCCCGGAGGCGTCCGTGGTCTCCCTCTCGGCCAGGATCAGCCGGGCTCCGGCACTGCGGGCCGCCGGGATGAAGTCATGGCCGTCGGCCTGCTCACCCGGCTTGGCGATGAACAGGGCCCCGGAGGTGATCTCTCGTGAATCGGTGGTCGCACTGTGGACCACCGTGTCCGGGGAGACGGTGGCGGTGAGTGTTCCGCCGGTGGCCGAGGCGATGTCGGCTGCGCTGAGTTCGATCATGACCGCACTGACTTTACCGCTCTGCAGATGAGGAACCGGTGAGGAACGGGTGTCCATGGCGGTGCAGGGCCTCGCGCAGCGCCACCCGGTCATCCAACTCGACCCGTGTCCCGTTGAAGTCCTGGGAGGTCTCGTGGCCACGGCCGGCCAGCAGGACGGTGTCCTGGGGCGTGGCCAGGCTCACGGCCAGCTCGATCGCCGTCGGGCGCGGCGCGGACTCGTGCACCTGCACGGAGCGGCCGTCCTGTCCGGCCCGCGCGGCAGCCGCCCGCACGCCCTCCAGCACATCGGCGCGGATCACCCCAGGGTCCTCCGAATGGGGGTCGTCATCGGTGACGATCACGACGTCGGCCCACTCAGCGGCGATCTGGCCCATCAGGGGGCGTTTGGTCGCGTCGCGGTCACCGGTGGCGCCGAAGACGATGATGGTCCGTCCCTCGGTGTTGCCCGCTGCCCGGCGAGCTTCACGCACAGAGTCCAGGGCACGGACCATGCCGTCCGGGTTGTGTGCGAAGTCCACGATGGCCGCCGGGGAGTGCCCCACGACCTCCATCCGGCCGGGCACGGCGGTGGCGAAGGGGCCGCGGCCCACGGGAACATCCAACACCTGGCCGATCCTGTCCCAGTCCTGGGGCGCCCCCTCCAGGACCATGCAGGCCGCCAGAGCGGCGTTGGCCACATTGAACCGTCCGGGCAGTCCGGTCGAGGCGGGGAAGCGTCGTCCGGTGGGCTGGTGGACCAGGGTGAAGCGGTGGCCCAACGCCTCGGGCATGAGCTCCTGCACGGCCCAGTCGGCACCGGGGTCCACACTGCCGTCGGCGGAGTCGTGTTCGGCGACCGGCCCCAGACTCAGGGTGGAGACCTCGCAGGTGGCCGCCTGCGCCATCCGGCGACCCCAGCTGGCCTCGGGGCCCCCGTCCAGGGTGATGACCGCCCGGTCCGTGCGCTCGGCCTGGAAGAGTCCGGCTTTGGCCTGGAAGTAGTCCTCCATGGACCCATGCAGGTCCAGATGGTCCTGACTGAGATTGGTGAAACCGGCCACCCGGTAGTGCAGGCCGGAGATCCGGCGGTAGCTCACCGCGTGCGAGGAGACCTCCATCACCGCCGTGTCCACCTGTTCCTGCCGCATCAGCCCCATCAGGGCGTGCAGCTGTGTGGCTTCAGGAGTCGTCAGGGTGGAGGGGACGGTCCGTTCGCCGGCCCGGATCTCGATGGTCCCGATCAGCCCGGTGCGCTCTCCCAGCTCCCGCAGCAGCGCGGTGAGGAAGCAGCTGGTGGTCGTCTTGCCGTTGGTTCCGGTCAGGCCCATCAGCCGAGGCCCCGCTGCGTCCTCCACTCCCCGGTAGATCGCTCCGGCGGCAGGCCCGACGGCGTCACGCACGTCCCGCACGATCAGCACGACGGTGCCTTCTGGCAGATCCGCACACCACGCGGCGCCGGCCTCATCGGTGAGCACACCGACGGCCCCCTGTTCCACGACCTGCGCGGCGAACTCGGCGCCGTGACGGCGCGCGCCCGGAACGCCCACGTACAGGTCGCCGGCACGCACCGTGCGCGAGTCCATGGAGATCCCCGACGGACCGGTTCCGGAGGAGCCGCCGCGGGCCACCAGGGCTCCCTGGCCCTGGCTTTCCAATGCCCGGAGCAGCGTGTCCCAGGGCAGCGCGGCGGTCCGCTTTGGTCGGAACGCGGCATCCTGGTCGGCGGGGCTCAGATGTGTGGTCATGTGTGGTCCTGGGCGTCGTGGGGGCAAGAGGCTGTCACCACGGTCGCTTCTGTGGTTCCTCGGTGAAGACATCGTAGTGCTGCGGCTCGGCGTCCGTTGGGGGCACGTTGTACTTGTTCAGCAGGTACCCCATCACCTGTCCTGCGGTGTCCGTGACCTTCCAGTCCCGCCAGTAGCCCTGCGGCCGATGCACCGCCACGGAGACCACGAACCGGGGATCGTCCAGCGGTGCCACTGCGGTGAAGGAGGTGGTGTGCCCGTCATAGCCACCCGCTCCTGCGGCCTGGCCGGTTCCGGTCTTGCCGCCGACTCGGTAGCCCGGAATCCTGGCGTCTCCGCCGGTGCCCTCCTGGACCACGCCCTCCATGAGCTTGAGCATCTCCTGCGAGGTCTGCTCGGAGTAGACCCGGGTCCCCTCGCCCGAGTCGGCGCGGTGCTCGATCCCGTCGGCGTCGATATAGGAGTCGATCAGTCGCGGCTGCATCTTCACTCCACCGTTGGCCACGGTCTGGAACATCTGGGCGGTGTGCAGGCTGGTCACGGTGTACCCCTGCCCGAACATGGTGGTGTACTTCTGCCGTCCGTCCCACTGATCCGGCGGGGCCAGGATGCCCTGGTTGCCTCCGGGCAGCCCGATGTCGATCGGCTGGCCGAATCCCAGTTTCTCCATGAAGTCGAAACGGGTGGCGGTGTCCACCGAGTTGGCCACCTGGACGGTGCCGGTGTTGTAGGAACGGGTGAAGATCCCCGCCGTGGTCATGTCGTAGGTGGCATGCGGCAGGGAATCGTTGATGATGTGTCCCTCGAACTCCTGCTGGTTCGGCACGGAGTACTCGTCCAGGGGCTTGACACCGCCCTTCTCCAGGGCCGTGGCGAAGGTCGCGACCTTGCCGGTGGAGCCGGGCTCATAGGACTGGGTGAACGAGGTCGGACGCCAGAAGAGGGAGTCGGTCCCCTGAGGGTTGGACGGGTCCACCGTCTGGTTGTCCGCCATCGCCAGGATCTCGCCGGTCTTGACGTCCTGGACCACGACGTTCGCCCAGGCCGCGTTGTACTGAGCGGCCTTGGTGGCGATCGCCTCCTGCGCGAACCACTGCACATCCTGGTCGATCGTCAGCCGGATGTCCTTGCCGTCCACAGCCGGCGTCTCAGAGAACTCGGCGTTGGGGATGCGGATGCCATCTCGACCGATCTCATAGGTGCGCGTGCCGGGCGTACCGGCCAGCTGCTCGTCCTGGCTGACCTCGAGACCCTCCAGCGGCTGACCGTCATCACTGATGAAGCCCAGGATGTTCCCGGCCACCGCACCGTTGGGGTACGACCGTTCGGCCACCGGCTCGGCCAGCAGTCCGGGGACACGCACCTCCATGGCTCCGTTCTTCACCTCTGGCGTGACTCCTCGCAGCACCACACGGTAGGGCCGCTCCCCCACCAGACGCTGCTTCAGCTCATCCGGGTCCATGGAGAGGATCGGGGCGAGCGTGGCCACGTCATCGTCCAGTCGGACCACCTGCTGGCTGTTCGTCTCGCGGTTCCAGCGCTTGTACTCCTCCGTCACCAGTCGCTGGTCCACCACCAGGTCGTACCGTTGGACCGACGAGGCCAGGACCCGGCCTTCCCGGTCCAGGATGGACCCCCGGTCTGGGGTCAGGGTGATCGAACGCAGCCGCTCGTCCATCGCCTTCTGGGCATGTCCGGCCGCGTCCACGCCCTGCACGAACATCAGACGCAGTCCCAGGATCAGCAGCAGCACCAGGGCCACCGCCACCCCCACACGCAGTCGACGAGCACTCAGATGCAGCGTGTCACTGGCGACGGGGGCGTGGGCCATAGAGGGCGTCCTTCCGGGTCTGGAGGGGATGTCAGGAGGGGGTTCCGCGCTGCCGGCTCAGGCTTCAGCGGCCCGGAGTCTGGAGCTGAGGAGCCGGGATGCTGCCGCCGTTGAGCTCGGCCGGGTCGAACTCCGGTTCAGCAGGAGCCGGCGTCGCGGCCTCGTCCTGAGCGGTGGGCTTCTCGTCCGGCTCAGCTCCCGCCTGGTTCGGACCATGCGGCACCGAGGGTGCTGCCACGAAGTCCGTGGGCTTGTTCTCAGCATCAGCGGCGGTGGCCTGTCCGGTCACCGCGCCGGTGCCCAGATCGATCGCTGCGATGTCCCCTGGCATCACCATGCCCAGGCTCGAGGCCTGGGCCGCCAGATTCTGCGGCGCCGCCAGGTGTTCGGCCTGCTGGGTCAGCCGCTCATTGGTCTGTGTCAGGTCCGTGTGCTCAGCGCGCAGGGTCACCAGATCGTACTGCCGGTTGGAGACGGTGATGTTCACCGCCAGCACCACGCCCAGAGCTGCGATCAGCATCATGGCGCACAGGGCGATGAAGCCCCGGCCGGTCTTCGGCAGCGGAGCAGGCACCACGGACAGCGGCGTGCGACGACGCGTGGAGCTGCCCGACTCGGACGGTGCTGCGGGTCGCCAAGGAGCAGCCGGTGTCAGCTGACGGGCGGCGCTGCCGTCGGTCAGGTTCGGCTGCTGCATGGCAGGGCGATGTGGCTGTGCGGTCATGCTGAGCTCCTTGGTGATGTTCTGATCTTCTCAAGCGCACGCACTTTTGCCGATGAGGCGCGAGGGTTTTCTTCGATTTCGTGTTGTGTGGGCTTGTCCACGCCGCGCGTGAGCATCTTGACCACCGGCGCGTGCTCCTCCAGCTCGATCGGAAAACCGGGGGGCGCCGTCGAGGTGGCCAAGGCCGTCATCTGCCTCTTGGTGATGCGATCCTCGAGCGAGTGGTAGCTCATCACCACCAGGCGACCTCCCACATTCAGCCGGGACATCACCTCCGGAAGCGCCCGTTCGAGCACATCCAGCTCTTCATTGACCTCGATGCGCAGGGCCTGGAAGGTCCGCTTCGCAGGATGCCCGCCGCTCTTGCCGGCGGCAGCCGGGACCGCACCACGGATGACCTCGACCAGCCGTCCCGTGCTCGAGAACGCCTCCTCTGCCCGGGACCGGACGATGGCCGCGGCGATCCGTCCTGCGAACTTCTCCTCGCCCCAGCTGCGGATGATCCGGCGCAGTTCGGCTTCGGGATAGGTGTTGACCACGGTCTCGGCGGTCAGCTCTGCAGTGGGGTCCATCCGCATGTCCAGTGGAGCATCGTAGGAGTAGGCGAACCCTCGTTCACGTTCGTCCAGTTGATAGGAGGAGACACCGAGGTCGTAGAGGGCTGCGTCGACGCCCTCCACCCCGGCGTCGGCCAGGGCTTCGGACACCTCGTCATAGGTGCCGTGCCAGGTCCGGAGCCGGTCCCCTGCCCAGCTGAGTCGTTCGGTGGCCAGGCGCAGCGCCTGGGTGTCCCTGTCGATCCCGACCACGATCGTGTCCGGGTGGCGTCGCAGGATCGCCTCCGTGTGACCGCCCATGCCGAGCGTCCCGTCCAGGGCCACGGGTGTCCGACCTGCCGCCCGCGCTGCTTCCAGCCCGGGTGCCATCAGGTCCAGGACGCGCTCGAGCATGACCGGCACGTGACGGTCTGCAGTGGGACGTTCGCTCGTCATCTCGCGCTCCTGAGGCAGTGTGGGCAGTGTGGGTGGTGGGTCGACGACAGGGACGTGAGGGCCCTGGAAAGCAGAGGACCCTTGGATCAGATCCCCATCCGCGCGGTGTGTCCGTGCCTGGCCCGGGGGAAGTCGGGTCAGGTCCGGCCACGGTGCGGCTGGAGGTCTCATTCAAAGGTCCGTGCTGTTCAGTTATGAGGGGCTTGATCTCAGAAGATGCCGGGGATGACATCCTCATCGGTCTCGGAGAACGAGTTCTCCTGCTCCTCGAGGTACGAGTTCCAGGCCACTGAGTCCCAGATCTCTGCTCGTGTGCCGGCTCCGATCACCGTCACCTCTCGGTCCAGCCCCGCATAGCTGCGCAGCGGAGCCGGGATGGTGATCCGCCCCTGCTTGTCCGGCGTCTCGTCGGAGGCACCGGAGAGGAAGACGCGGATGTAGTCCCGTGCCTGGCGTGAGGACAGCGGTGCCGACCTCATCTGCTCGTGAACCCTCTCGAACTCACGTGTGCTGAAGACATAGATGCACCGCTCCTGTCCTCGTGTCAGGACCAGCCCGTCGGCCAGTTCGTCACGGAACTTGGCGGGAAGGATCAGCCGGGCCTTCTCGTCGAGCTTCGGCGTGTAGGTGCCCAAGAACATGGGCCCACCTGCCTTCACTCTCTGAGAGGAGTCCCGCACCTCTCCGCTGCACCAGCGTCCTCTGCTGTCCTCCACATTACCCCACTTCCCTCCACCGTCAACACCACGGCCGGCAAGCGAGGCAGAGGGAGTGCCCGCACTCCCCCGAAATCACAGGGCAGAGCAGGGGTGGAGGACAGTGGAGGGCAGGTGGGGACCTTGACCTGTCCGCGACATCAGGGCCACCGTGAGTCAGGTGCGTCGCAGCGCAGACACCCTCATCTCGGCGGGCGGAGACGAGGGTGGAGTGAGGTGGAGGGAGGAATGTGGAGGCTCAGGAGGGCCGTCCCGGGACAGGATCCAGACATGACGAAGGCCCCGCCGAAGCGAGGCCTTGTTCAGTGGTTTCAACCAGTGGTGAGCAGCGCCGGAATCGTCACCGCTCCCTGGGGTCAGGGCTCCTGCCGACGCCGTTCGTCCCATTTCTGCTCCAGTCCGTCCATGAAGGAGCTGGACCGCGGTGCTCCGGCAGGCTGGCGCGCCGGTCCGTCCGTGGAGTCGGGGTTCCGCTGAGCGCGGGGACGAGTGGTGGCGACATAGATCCCGGTGGCAGTGACGGCCATCCCGATGAGCCCGAGCCAGATCAGCTGAGCGGAGACACCCCAGAGCAGGACGCCGAGACCGACCACAGCCGCGACGGCACCGAAGACGAGGTGGCGCGTGGAGAAGCCAGCACGTCCCGTCTCACTCATGCTGCTGGCCAAGCGCGGGTCATCCGCGCTCAGCTGCTGCTCCAGCTGCTCCAGGAGCTTCTGCTCCCGCTCAGACAATGGCATGGCTGCCTCCTCTGTGGACCCGGACCTCCAGGATACGGGCCTGAGGCAGGTGCCGCCAGACGGGTGGGGCGGCTGAGGTCACAGATCACGCGGGCGCTCTGGGAGTTCATGTCCCAACAGGCTGGCCGGCCGCACAGCCGCCCCGGGAAAACGACGCCGGATGTCATCGGCCACCCGCTCAGCATCACTCCAGGCCGCGGCACCGCCGGCCTCATCATCGTCGAGGAGGCTGGCCTGGAACGGCTCGGTGTCCGCGGCGAGCCGTTCCGCTCGGATGCCCAGCAGCCTCACGGGATGCCGGCGAGCGCGAAGCAGCTCATCCAGGGCCTGCTGCCCGGCCTCAGCGAGGCGACCGGCGGTGTCCGCCGTGGCGGACAGCGTGGCTGCGCGTGTCCGCACACTCATGTCCGGTGCCTTGACCTTCAGGGCGACTCCCCCGGCGCGCAGCCCCGCTCGGCGCAGGCGCCTCGCGCACTCATCGGCCAGACCCAGCAGGGCTCGGTGCAGCTCATCGGGCTCGGTCACGTCCGTCTCGAAGGTCCGTTCCACCCCGATCGACTTGGTCTCGTGGTCAGGGGTCACCGGCCGGGGGTCGATCCCGCGGGCCAGCTCCACGAGGGCCGGCCCTTGGCGGCCCAGCCATCGTCGCATGCGAGCAGGATCCTGTCTGGCGATCTGTCCCACGTGCGTTAGCCCGGCATCGACCAATCGCCGTTCCAACACCGGTCCGACCCCCCACAGGGCGGAGACCGGCAGCGGGTCCAGGAACTCCTGGGTGCGCGCGGGAGGGACGATCAGCAGCCCATCGGGCTTGCCGCGTGTGGAGGCGATCTTGGCCACTGACTTGGTCTGTGCGGCACCGACCGTGCACGGAAGCCCTGTCCGCCGACGCACCTCGGCGCGGATCATCGCACCGATGCGGGCGGGTGGTCCCAGCCGTCGCCTCGCTCCGCTGACATCGAGGAAGGCCTCGTCGATGCTCAGCTGCTCCACCCAGGGAGTGACCTCGGAGAAGACCTCCATCACCCGGGCTGACGCCGCCGTGTACTTCCGGTGATCAGGCTCGATCACCTCCACACCGGGGCACCGGGCCAGAGCGTGGGCCAACGGCATGGCCGAGCGGATCCCTGACTCCCGCGCCTCATAGGAGGCCGAGAGCACCACGGATCGGCCGCCCCGGTGCGCGACCAGCGACGGGCGCCCCCGCAGGTCGGGGCGCTCCAGCAGCTCCACGGAGAGGAAGAAGGCGTCCATGTCCACGTGCAGGATCACCGCGCCCCAGGACAGGTGCGCCGCCCCGTGAGGTGAGTGGCCGTCGTCGTGCATCTGTCCAGACTAGGACCCCGCGCCGTCGCCGGGCCCCGCTCCGGACACTCGTGGGCGACCGTGCGCGTCTCGCCTACGCTGGAGGCAACGTACACCCCACCTCTGAGGAGACCAGTGCCCGTCCCCCTGCAGTCCCAGAGCACCTCATCCGATGCCGTCTTCGTCGAGGCGGTCGGACGGCGCCTGGCGGAAGTCCTCGACGTTCATCTGCAGCGAGCTGAGACGATCTCCGCCTCAGCCCGGCCCATGGTCGAGTCCATCGCCCGGCTCTCGGCCAGCGGCAAGCGGATGAGGGCGCTGCTGTGCTGGTGGGGCTGGCAGGGAGCCGGCGGCGAGCCCGATCATCCCGGGATCCTCGATGCGGCCGTGGCACTGGAGTTGTTCCAGGCGGCGGCACTGATCCACGACGACGTGGTGGACCGCTCGGACACCCGCCGCGGCGCTCCGAGCGTGCACCGATCCTTCGAGTCTCTGCATCGCCGTTCAGGCTGGCGCCAGGACCCCGCCCATTTCGGTGTGGCCGCGGCCATCCTGACCGGAGACCTCTGCCTGGCCCTGAGCGAGGAGCTCTTCGCCGAGGCCGCTGAGAGCGTGGGCACCGGGCCGGCGGCACGGGAACGCTTCAACACCATGCGGTTCGAAGTCATGGTCGGCCAGTACCTGGATGTGCTGGATGAAGTGGAGATCCCTGCGCAGGACCCACAGGTCGCGCTGGACCGGGCCAGGACGGTCCTCCGCTTCAAGTCCGCCCACTACTCCACCGTGCACCCCTTGGCCCTCGGCGGGATCCTCGCCGGCGCGGAGCCGACACTGCTGAGCGCCTATGACGCGTTCTCCCTCCCTCTGGGCGAGGCCTTCCAGCTGCAGGACGACCTGCTGGGAGTGTTCGGCGATCCGGAGGTGACGGGCAAGCCGGCCGGGGATGACCTGCGGGAGGGCAAGCGCACCGAACTCGTGGCCCACGCCATGGACCTGCTCTCCCCCGACGAGGGTGCCGAACTCGATGCGCGGCTCGGTGATCCACAGCTCAGCGCCGACCAGGTCGCGCGGCTTCAGGAGCTCCTGGAGCACAGCGGTGCGCGCGCACGCGTGGAGGCGGAGGTGAGCGACCTCGGGGGCCAGGCCGTGGCCGCCCTGTCTGAGCTGCAGGTCCCCGCCACCGTGCACGAGGGACTCAGCGACCTGGCCCAGCGGATCCTGAGCCGCAGACACTGACCGCCGTGATGCGGGGCTGACTCCGACTACCAGCCCAGGGCTGAGGCCCGACGGCGGATCTCGGTCTTGCGCCCGTCCCTCAGGGCATCGATGGGTCGGCCGGGAAGCGTGTCATCCGGGGTGAAGAGCCACCGGATAGCCTGCTCATCGGTGAACCCGGCGTCCTGCAGGACCATTGCCGTTCCCCGCAACGACTCCAGCGGTCCGCCCTCACCGAGCAGCAGGGCGGGGATGGAGCGGACTTCGCCGATTCTGGCCGCCAGCAGCCTCCTGTCCCCGACCAGGTTGTGCACGCGGGTCACGGGCATGTCCCACCGCTCAGCGACATCAGGGAAGGTGACCCACTCTCCGACCAGATCGGCCAGAGGTGTCTCGGCGCCCTCCGCACCGGCGGGTCGATCGGCGGGGACGGCTGCGCTGCTCTGTTCAGGACTCACGCCTCCAGCCTACCGACCCATCATGTTCACCGGTCACAGATCGATCACGGCAGGATTCCGGAAGGACGTCCGCCCAGCTGGCACCCACGGCATCCTATGACGACAACACCCCGCGTGACGCGCCGCTTGTGACCTTATCGTTATCTTCTGACTGAGCATGGCGACGAACTCTCCGGTAGGTTCTCCTACGTCACATTTACATCACAGTCATTGTGTGTCGGCGGAGAATCCGGGTTATGCCCCGTTATCATCCGTCGATCCGGATCAGCCCTGCGGGCCGGGGACCACAGCAGGCCGAGCCACACAGTGACGCCCATCGCAGAGGAACCACATGACTGACCACGCCCAGGGTGCATCGCGCCTGCTCACCACGGCCGTCGCCGGATCGACCCTGTCCCTGGTCGTCCTGGGCTCCGCTGTCATGGCGGGTCCGGCAGCGGCTGCACCGCAGGCCCCCCGGACCGTGGCTTCGAAGACCATCCACACCAGTGGCTCCATCCCCTCGCAGCTGTCCGCTCCGCGAGCCCTGTCCGCACTCCCCGTGCCGACGGCCCGCAGCGGAGCCACGTACACCGTCCGACGCGGGGACACCCTCTCGCACATCGCCCTGCGGACCGACGTGAGCCTGAGCACCCTGATGAAGGCCAACGGCCTGAAGCGGACCTCGATCATCCACCCCGGTCAGGTCCTGAAGCTGGCCGAGCCGGCGCCCACCCGCGGCTCCACGAAGACCGACCGGAGCAGGCCGGCCGCCGCGCCGACCCAGGCCGCCGTCAAGACCCATACGGTGCGCGCGGGTGACACCCTGTCGCACATCGCCGCTCGGCACGGCGTCAGCGTCGCGACCCTGCAGTCGGCCAACGACCTGGGCCGCAGCTCGCTGATCCGTCCCGGCCAGGTCCTGAAGCTGGCCGCGGCCTCTCCGGCGAAGGCAGCCGCCGCCACGACCCGCTCGCCTCAGGCCGCCGCGCCCGCCACGTACACGATCAAGCGCGGCGACACCCTCTCCGGCATCGCCTCTCGGCACGGGATGCGCCTTCAGGACCTGCTCTCGGCCAACGGTCTGAAGCGGTCCGCGATCATCCACCCGGGCACGGTGCTGCGACTCTCCGGCGGAGCATCCGTGGAACGCGCCTCCTCCACCTCGTCCGCGAAGCCGAAGAGCAAGCCCCAGAAGGAGCAGCTGGTCCCCAGCACGTTCCTCCACTACCGGTATCCGGACCATGTGGTCGCCTCGGCGAATCAGAACAAGCGCGCCCTGCTGGACTCCCCCATCCCATCGCGGGCACAGACCGTGGCCCTGATCCGGGACACCGCGCGCAAGATGGGCGTGGACCCCCGGCTGGCGCTGGGACACGCCATGGCCGAGTCCAGCCTGAACCATGCCTCGGTCTCCCCCGCCAACGCGATCGGCACCATGCAGGTCATCCCCTCCTCGGGCGAATGGGCCTCCCAGATGGTGGGACGTGAACTGAATCTGCTCGATCCCCAGGACAACGTCACCGCCGGGGTGGCCATCATCCGTCATCTGCAGCGCACCAGCCCGGACATGGACATCGGCATCGCCTCCTACTACCAGGGTGCGGCCGGCGTGCGTCGCCACGGCATGTACCCGGACACCCGGCAGTACGTGGCCAAGGTCAAGCGCTTCATGCAGCAGTTCTGACGGTTCGGCCTCCCCGTCCAGCCGTGACGGCCCGTCTACCCTGGAACGGTGAGTGAACACCGGACCGACCCCCTGATCGGTTCCGTCCTGGACGGACGGTACGATGTGCGCGCCCGGCTGGCCCGTGGCGGCATGTCCACGGTGTACCGCGCCGTGGACCTGCGCCTGGACCGTGAGGTCGCACTGAAGGTGCTCTACCCCCACCTGGCCGAGGACCCCGCACTGGTGGCCCGGTTCGAACTGGAGGCCAAGACCGCCGCCCGACTCTCCCACCCGCATGTGGTCAACGTCCTGGACCAGGGTGTGGACCGCGCGGACGGCTCGGACAGTGAGATCGCCTACCTGGCCATGGAATATGTGCCCGGCTACACCCTGCGCACGGTGCTCCAGCGGCAGGGGGCCCTGACGCCTCGGATCGCCTTGGCCTATCTGGACGCGATCGTGGACGGACTGGCGGCGGCCCATGCGGCCGGCCTCGTGCACCGGGACATGAAGCCGGAGAACGTGCTGGTGTCCCGGGACGGCCGGATCAAGGTCGCTGACTTCGGCCTGGCCCGCGCGGCCACGCACCACACCGGCACCGGCGCCACCCTGGTCGGAACCGTCGCCTACATCTCCCCGGAGCTGGTCAAGGGCTCTCCGGCGGATGAACGCTCGGACATCTATGCGGTGGGCATCATGCTCTACGAGATGCTCACTGGGCGCCAGCCCTTCACTGGCGCCTCCCCCATCCAGGTGGCCTACCAGCACATCAACGATCAGGTCCCGGCGCCGTCTGAGGTCGCACCAGGACTGGCCGAGGATCTGGATGAGCTGGTCCTGTGGTGCACCGCCCAGGAGCCCCAGGACCGACCGGCGGATGCCGGAGCGCTGCTCACCGAGCTGCGTCAGATCCGGATGGCCCTGGCCGATGAGGACCTGGACTTCGAGGGTGCGGTGCTCGCCACCGCACCGGCCTCCCCGGGGATTCCCGACGACGGCCCCGCCGGCGAGGCGACCACAGTCGCCCTGGGCGCGTCACCGGTTCACCCCCGCGACGATGACGACCTCGATGAGGTCGACGACCCTGACCGCACCGAGGCCTTCGGCCCGGATCAGACCGAGGTGATCGGTGTGCATTCCACCGTCGCCCTGGACCCTGAGACCACCACGACCATCCCTCGGCCTGCAGCGGAGCCGAACGGACGGACCGTGCCACTGCCCGCGCGTCCGGAGCACAGCCCGCGATCTCCAGCCGTGGAGACCTCAGCGGACCGCACGCAGGACAGTGCGCCCGCAGGACCGCTGCTGCCCGTTGCCGCCGATCGCGCGGACCGGGCTCCGTCAACGCGGCAGCAGAGACGCCAGGCGGCGCGGGCGGCGCGAACCCCCACGGAGGACCTGGGTCAGACCTCGCCTCGCCGGTGGTGGATCTGGGGAGCCGTGCTGCTGATCCTGGCCGGCCTGCTGTCTCTGCTGGGCTGGTACTTCGGTTCGGGCCCCGGCGGGATCGTGACGGTGCCGGATGTCGCGGGGCGCAGCCGAGTCTCAGCCGTCCAGCAGCTGGAGGACCTCGGGGTGGGCTACACCCTCACCGCAGCGCATCACGATCTCGTCGCCGAGGACAGCGTGATCGAGACAGATCCGGTGGCCGGCACGGAGGTCCGCCGCCTGACCACAGTGGTGGTGACCCTCTCTCAGGGTCCTCAGCTGTTCGCCGTCCCGGATGTCTCCGGGATGACACAGCAGCAGGCGGGTCAACGGCTCCGCTCAGCAGGGGTGCGGCTCGGAGCCGTCACCCACGCCCACTCGGACACCGTGGACGAAGGACTCGTGCTCGATCAGGATCCCGCCCCGGGCGCCGAGCTGCGCCGGGACCACCGGGTCACCGTGGTCCTCTCGGACGGCCCCGAGCCGGTGACCGTCCCCGACCTGACCGGTCTGACCGTGGACCAGGCCACTCAGGCCCTGGAGCAGCTGGGACTGGATCTGGAGGTGGCCGGCTCGGAGCACTCCACCGAGGTACAGGCTGGCCGGATCAGCGCGCAGGATCCGGCTCAGGGCCAGCTGCGCCCGGGCGAGACGGTCCAGGTGACCGAGTCCCTGGGACCGCGCCTGGTCGAGGTCCCCGATCTGACCGACCTGGACCTGGAGCAGGCGCGTCAGCTGCTGGAGGATGCCGGCTTCCAGGTGGAGGAGACCACCATCCTGGGCGATGTCTTCGGTGACGGATCCCGGGTGCGGTCGCAGAACCCGGATGCCGGCACGGAGGCCGAAGAGGGCTCCACCGTGCACCTGCTGGTCTTCTGACCGAGCACAGCCGTGCAGACCGACCCGCTGCCGTGCCGCCCGGAGGATGCCGGGCGGCACGGACTCCGTCAGCGGGCTGAGCGCTCCGGGTGAGAGAGCGCCTCGGTGACCAGGAAAGCCATCTCCAGGGACTGCTGGTGGTTCAGCCGAGGGTCGCACAGCGACTCGTAACGGTCGGCGAAGGCCGCCTCGTCCACCGGATCGGATCCGCCGAGGCATTCGGCCACGTCGTCGCCGGTCATCTCCACGTGCAGTCCGCCCGGGAAGGTCCCGGCGGCGCGGTGGACCTCGAAGAAGCCGCGGACCTCGTCCATGACGTCGTCGAAGCGGCGGGTCTTGTAGCCGTTCTGGGCGGTGACCGTGTTCCCGTGCATGGGGTCGGTCACCCAGACCACCTTCGCGCCGGAGTCTCGGACGGCTTCCACCAGCGGCGGCAGGGCCTCGCGGATCTTCCCGGCGCCCATGCGCGAGATGAAGGTCAGTCGGCCCGCCTCACGCTCGGGGTCCAGCTTGTCGATCAGGGCCAGGGCATCGTCCGGCGTGGTGGTGGGGCCCAGCTTCACGCCGATCGGGTTGCGCACGCGGGAGAGGAAGTCCACGTGGGCCCCGTCCAGGTCGCGGGTGCGCTCTCCGATCCACAGGAAGTGGCCGGAGGTGGAGTAGGGCAGACCGGTGCGGGAGTCCAGCCGGGTCAGCGCCCGCTCGTAGTCCAGCAGCAGTGCCTCGTGGGCGGCGAAGAACTCGGTGCGGCGCAGCGCCTCGAAGTCCACGCCGGCGGCGTCCATGAAGCGTACGGCCCGGTCGATCTCCCCGGCCATCTCCTCGTAGCGGACGTGAGCCGGGTTCTGGGTGAAGCCCTGGTTCCAGGAGTGCACGGATCGCAGGTCGGCGAACCCGCCCTGGGTGAAGGCGCGCACCAGGTTCAGGGTGGCCGCGGAGGTGTGGTACGCGGTGACCATGCGCTGGGGATCGGGGCGGCGGGACTCCTCGGTGAAGTCGAATCCGTTGACGATCTCCCCGCGGAAGGAGGGCAGGCTCACGCCGTCCCGGGTCTCGGTGTCCGAGGAACGGGGCTTGGCGAACTGGCCGGCCATCCGGCCCATCTTGATCACGGGCAGGGAGGCACCGTAGGTGAGCACCACGGCCATCTGCAGGATGGTCTTGACCCGGGCACTGATCTTGTTGGCGGTGGCCCCGGCGAAGGTCTCGGCGCAGTCCCCACCCTGCAGCAGGAAGGCCTCACCGTTGGCGGCGGCGGCCAGTCGCTGGCGCAGCACATCCACCTCGCCGGCGAACACCAGCGGGGGCAGGGCCGAGAGCTCGGCCACGGCCGAGTCGAAGGCCGGATGGTCCTGCCAGGCCGGCTGCTGACTGATGGGCAGCTCGCGCCACTGGTCCAGGCCGGGATAGTCAGCGGCGCCGTTGGACGTGGCGGTGCCGAAGGCCTGGATGTCTGCAGTGGAGTCGAAGATCATGCGCTCCAGGCTACGGAATCGCCGAGGTGCCGGGTGTCCCGTGACCCCCGCATGACGCGGAACCGGCCCGGTCACGTCATGAAGGTGACACCCGTCACGACGACGGCCGGTCATCGGCGCTGGGAGGCGCGGCGTCGCCGTCGGGCAGCTCCGTGACGGACGGCACGGCCGGCGGGGCGGCGCTGGCGGTGGGCGCGCCGGCGCCCCCGTTCTTGACAGTGGCCGCGTAGACGTCCACATACTCCTGACCGGAGAGCCGCCGAATGGCCTCCATCACCTGATCGGTGACCTGACGTTCCACGAACCGATCACCGAGCTTGCCGTAGTGCTCAGAGAAGTCCAGGGGCTGACCGAAGATCATACCCACGCGGCGGATGTTGGGGATGGTGCGCCCGATCGGCTGGACCTTGTCCGTGCCGATCATGGCGATGGGGATGACCGGGACTTGCGCGGCCAAGGCGAGCTTGGCCACCCCCAGCTTGCCTCGGTAGAGCCGACCGTCCGGGCTGCGGGTGCCCTCGGGATAGATGCCCAGCAGTCCTCCGTCCTTGAGGACCTCCAGTCCTGAATGGAGCGATGCCAGGGAGGCCGAACCGCCGGAGCGGTCCATGGGCAGCTGGTTAGTGGCCTCGAAGAACTTGCGGGTGAGCGCCCCTTTGACCCCGGTGCCGGTGAAGTACTCCTTCTTGGCCAGGAAGTGCACCTGACGGGAGAGCTGGGCCGGCATGAAGATGGAGTCGGAGACCGAGAGGTGGTTGCTGGCCAGGATGGCCCCGCCCTGCTCCGGGATGTTGTCCAGCCCCTTCACCCAGGGTCGGAACAGCAGTTGGGTCACAGGTGCCACCACGAAGGTCTTGGCGAACCAGTAGAACACGGTGGGTGAGGTCCTCTCAGATGGGGGCGCGGCGGTCCGTGCGGCGGACCACGGACATTCTAGGGACTTCAGTGCACGCTGGGCACACCCCGTTAGGCTGTGCCCATGCCTGTCAGCCAACAGCCCCTCTCCGTCCCAGGCCTTCCGATCGAGCGGCGCGCCCAGGCTGGCATGCCGCTGGCCGGCGCCGCCGTCGCCCTGTTCCACGGGTTCACCTCGGGCCCTCACTCCGTGGCTCCCTGGGCACAGGCCCTAGCCGATGCCGGCGCACGGGTGGAGGTCCCCCTGCTGCCCGGTCACGGGACGCGCTGGGAGGACCTGGAGTCAGTGAGCGCCGAGGACCTGCGGGCCGCAGCCCGCAGGACCGTGGATGAGCTGCTGCGTGACCACGAGGACGTGGCGGTGGCAGGACACTCCATGGGCGGCGCCCTGGCTCTGGATGCCGCCGCACATCGACCGGTCACCGCCGCGGTCGTGGTCAATCCCGCCCTGCGTTTCGCCTCACCGCTGGCGCCCCTGGCTCCGGCCCTGAAGCATCTGGTGCGTTCGGTCGCCCCGATCGCCGATGACCTGGTCCGGCCCGGTGTGAGCGAGCACGCCTACCCCCGCACACCAGTGGCCGCAGTGGCGCAGCTGGGCCGGATCCAGGCCGCTGCACGGCGCGGCCTGCCCCGGATCGACTCCCCCGTCCTGGCCTTCGCCTCGCGGACGGATCATGTGGTGCCCGCACGTTCCATCACCGCTCTGGGCCAGGGCCTGAGCCCCGGGCTGCTGACGGTGCGCCCGCTGTACAACTCCTTCCACGTGGCCACCCTGGACTGGGATGCGCCGCTGATCCACGAGGAGTCCGTGCGGTTCATCGCCGGACTGCTCGGCTCACGTGCACATCGCGCGGTCCAGGGGCCCAGAGCATGAGCGAGCGCCCGGAGGGTCCCACCCCGGAGGAGGTGGACCGCCAGTTCGAGCAGATCGTGGCAGGGTTCGGCCCCTGGCAGGATGCCAGGGGCAGCTCGGGGATCACCCTGGATGACTCCACGGAAGCCGCGGCCGGCCCGGTGCCGACCCCGCGCTCCTGGGGACCACGTGACTATGCGGTGGAAGAGGACACCGGTGACTTCGTGCCGCCGGATCCCCCCGCACTGGGGTCGGGACGTCCTGCGGTGGTGCTGAGCATGGTGGCCGTGGCCGGTGCACCGGCCGTGCTGCTGCTGGCGTCGGTCCTCTGGCGAGGCATGCCGGCCGTGATGGTCGGGGTGCTGATCGCCGTCTTCGTGGCCGGTGCGGCAGGTCTGTTCCTCACCCTTCCGCGGGAGAGGGATCGCCGAGATCAGGGTCCCGACGACGGCGCTCGGGTCTGAACGCCAGCCCGGCGGCTCCCAGCCACCCGGCATCATTGCCCAGGCGGGCGCCCACCACGGCTGGTGCGCTGCGGTGACGGCGACCGGGAAGAAGACGCTCCAGTTCGGTCCGAGCCGGCCCCAGCAGCAGTTCGCCTCCCACGGAGACTCCGCCGCCGATCACCAGCAGATCCGGGTCCAGGGCCGCAGTCAGCACCGAGAGCCCCCTGCCCAGCCACCGGCCGGTCTCAACCAGGGCCTCTTCACACCGCCGGTCACCCGCGAGAGCATCATCGAGGACGGACCGAGCTGAGGTGCGTCCAGCTCGGTGAGCCAGGGCTGAGGCCGAGACCAGTGTCTCCCAGCAGCCGGCTCCGCCGCAGGCACACGGCGGACCCGAGGGGTCCAGAGTCATGTGGCCGTACTCCCCCGCCATGCCGTGGGCACCGGTCTCCAGCACGCCGTCTCGGATCAGCGCGCCACCGATTCCGGTGCCGATGGCCACGAACACCAGCCGCCTCGGCATGTCACCGAGCTGCGGAAGCGGGTCGGCCCCTGCTCCGAGCCGTGCCTCGGCCCACGCTGCGGCGTCCGCGTCATTCGCCACAGCCGGGGCGGTCCTCAGTGGCCCGGGCTGGGAGGTGACCGCTGTGGTGAGCGCTGCGCGCACCGGGTGGTCCCGCCACGCAGTCAAGTGGGGACTGAAGACGCTGTGGCCGTCGTCGGGACGGATCCAGGCGGCTGCCGCGACACCCCACCCCATCGGGACCGGTGGGATGCAGTGCGCCAGCTCAGCCGCCATCCGCTGCGCCGTGGCGGCGCACAGCTGGTCGAGGTCGGCGGCGTCGGAGAGTCCGAGGGAACGATGACCCACCCGCCGTGGTTGCAGGTGCTCCAGACCTGGCCAGCGGTGGGCGGCGTGGAGTCGGCCTGCCGCGTCCTGCAGGACGGCCCCGACTTTGATGGACCCCCCTCCGACATCGAGCCCGATCGCCGCGGCGGCGATGCCACGGTCCGGGATGGGACCCGGTCCGTGCGGTGGCGCTGTTCTGGTCACAGGGTGATCACTTCCGTGCGTCGCGGTGGCACCGCTAGTTACCGGCCAGTAGAGTGTGGTGCAGCACACACCCGTAGGAACAGACCAGGTAGTGTGAGTGAACCCGGCACCCCCCCTGCCGAGCAGGCCTCCTGCGCCTGCAGATCCACTCTGCCATGACCTGGGCAACCGTCAGACTGAGGAGCCGCACCGTGAAGGAAATCATCGTCCCGCCTGTGGTGGACGTCCCCCGGGACATGAACATCACCGACCTGTTGGAGACTCAGGTCCAGGAGGACCGCCGCCGTCCCCTCTTCGGCCGTCAGCTCACCGAGGGAGAGTGGACCGATGTCTCCGCAGAGGAGTTCCAGGCCGATGTGAAGACCCTGGCCCGAGGTCTGGCCGCGATCGGCATCAACGTCGGCGACCGCGTGGGCATCATGGCCGCCACTCGCTACGAGTGGACACTGATGGACTTCGCGATCTGGTACGCCGGAGCCGTGACGGTGCCGATCTATGAGACCTCCTCCCCCAGCCAGGTCGCCTGGATCGTCTCCGATGCCGATGTCCGTGCGGTCATCCTGGAGAACCCTCGGCACCAGAAGGTCGTGGACACCGCCGTGCGCCAGGAGAAGCTGGACCCCCTGGTGGGGATCTGGCAGATGGACGGCGGCGGGCTGGACGAGCTCCGCGCACTGGCCGACCAGGGCCCCGAGGAGGCCGAGATGGAGTCGCGCCGGTCCCGGGCCGGCTTGGACGAGATCGCCACGATCATCTACACCTCCGGCACCACCGGCAAGCCCAAGGGCTGCGAGCTGACCCACGGCAACTTCGTGGAGCTGAGCCTGCAGGCCATCAACAGTGACCTCAAGAAGGTCCTCCACCACGACGCCAGCACCGTGATGTTCATCCCCCTGGCGCATGTGTTCGCCCGGTTCATCGCGATCGTCTCCGTGGCCGCCGGCGCCAAGGTCGGCCACACCGCGGACGTCAAGCAGCTGGTCCCGGACCTGCAGTCCTACCAGCCCACCTTCCTGCTGGCCGTGCCCCGCGTGTTCGAGAAGGTCTACAACTCCGCCATGCTCAAGGCCGAGGCCGGCGGCAAGGGCAAGATCTTCGCCGCCGGCGCCCAGACCGCCATCGACTACTCCACGGCGCTGCAGGACGGCAAGGTCCCGCTGGGGCTGAAGCTCAAGCACGCCCTGTTCGAGAAGCTGCTCTACGGCAAGATCCGGGAGGCCATGGGCGGCAAGGTCACCAGTGCCGTCTCCGGCGGCGGCCCGCTGGGCGCACGCCTGGGTCACTTCTTCCGCGGCATCGGGGTGAACATCATGGAGGGCTACGGACTGACCGAGACCACGGCTCCGGTCACCGTCAACAGCCCGGCCAAGGTCAAGATCGGCACCGTTGGACGTCCCCTCCCGGGCAACGGCGTGAAGATCGCCGACGACGGCGAGGTCCTGGCCCGCGGCGTCTGCCTGATGCGCGGGTACCACAACCGGCCTGACGTCACCGAGCAGGAGATCGTGGACGGGTGGTTCCACACCGGGGACATCGGCGCCCTGGACGAGGATGGCTTCCTGACCATCACCGGCCGGAAGAAGGAGCTGATCGTCACCGCCAGCGGCAAGAACGTGGCCCCGGCCCAGCTCGAGGACCAGATCCGCGCCGACGCCATCATCTCCCAGGTCATGGTGGTCGGCGACAACCGACCGTTCGTGGCGGCCCTGGTCACCCTGGACGGCGAGACGATCGGCGGATGGTTGCAGCAGCACGGGATCCCGGCGGACACCCCGGTGGAGGAGCTGGCCGAGAACCAGGCCGTCAAGGACCACGTGCAGTCGGTGATCGACAAGGCCAACCAGTCCGTGTCCAAGGCCGAGTCCGTGCGCGCCTTCCGGATCGCGCCGGTGGACTTCACCGTGGAGTCCGGTCAGATGACGCCCTCGCTCAAGCTCAAGCGCAACGTGGTCATGGAGGACTTCAAGGACCTGGTCGAGGAGATCTACAGCGCGCCCAAGCCGCAGTGAGCCGCGACTGAGGGCTCCACGCTCAACCAGGACGGCCCCGCCTCGGTGACCAGATGGCCATCGGTGCGGGGCCGTCGTCGTGCCGGTGGTTCAGAGCAGCCCGCTGTCCGGAACCGCCAGCCCCAGCAGGGCGTTCTCGATGACCTCGGACAGCGCTGGGTGGGGCCAGTACTGCCCGCGGGCCATCTGATGTGCGGTCAGCCCGAAGCTCATCGCCTGGACCAGGGGCTGGATCAGGTTCGAGGCGTCGTGGCCGATCAGGTGCGCGCCGAGCAGCGTCCCGTCCTGGCGGTCGGCGATGATCTTGCACAGACCCTGGCTGTCCTCCATGGCCCACCCGTAGGCGACGTCCCCCATGCCCTGGACCTTCACCGTGATCCGGTCAGCCCCGAACTGCTCCAGGGCCTGAGCCTCGGTCAGCCCCACCGAAGCCACTTCCGGCCGGGCGAAGACCGCGGCGGGCACCGGACCGAGGTCATTGCGCCGCAGGTCCTCCGGGTGCTCCAGATTGTGGGAGACCAGGCGCTGTTCGTGGTTGGCCACGTGCTTGAGCTGCCATGGGCTGGAGATGTCACCCAGCGCCCACAGCCCGGGGACGGGCTCGCCGCCGGAGAGGATCCGCTGATACTCATCCACCACCAGGCGTCCGTCCTCGTGCAGGTCCAGGGCGGCGGCCTCCGGGTCCAGCCGGTCACTGTTCGGGATCCGCCCGGTGGCCACCAGCACGGCGTCGGCGTCTACGCTGAACCCGGTGTTCGTGGGACCGGTGAACTGCACAGAGACCCACCCGTTCAGGCCGTCCTCCACGCCGGCCAGCTCCCACCCCGTCTTGAGCTCCCACTGACTGCGGGCCTGCTGGGTGAACCGCTCGGAGATGGTCTCATCATGATGGCGCAGCAGCCGCTCCGAGCGGTTGACCTGCACGACGGTGGTCCCCAGTGCGGAGAACACCGAGGCGAACTCGGCGGCGATGTACCCACCGCCGACGACCACCAGGCGTTCTGGCAGTCGGGCGATGCGCATGAACGTGTCCGAGGTGTGCACCTGCGGCAGCTCGATGCCCGGCACCTGGGGCAGGCGGGGACGCGATCCTGCCGCGACCACGATCTGTTCGGCCTGGATCCGTTCCCCGGAGGCGGTGACCAGAGTGTGCTGGTCAGCGAAGCGGACCTCGTCCTCGATCAGGGTGGTGTTCTCCAGGGTCTCCGCCCGGTACGTCCGTCCACCGCGGGAGATGGCGTCGATCCGGCTGAAGATCCGGTCGCGCAGCGCCGTCCAGTCCGTTCCCTGGTAGCGCAGGTCCACCCCCAGCCGAGCCGCCTCTGCCGGTGAGGCGGCCAACTGTGCAGGGTAGGCGTACATCTTGGTGGGGATGCAGCCTCGGTTCAAGCAGGTGCCGCCGAAGACCCCTGCCTCGAAGATCGCCACCCGGCGGTCGTCCCAGTGGGGAGTGACCAGAGAGTTGCCGGAACCGGAGCCGATGATCGCCAGATCGAAGGAGTGGGTGCTCATAGGTCAACCCTAGTGGGCACCCACTCCTCATCCGGCAGTGTGCATGATCACTCCACGACGGCCAGCAGGTCACCGCCCTCGACGGCGGTGGCCCCGGAGAGCAGCACGCGGGAGACGGTGCCAGCCACCGGGGTGGTGATGGAGGCCTCCATCTTCATCGCCTCGATGGTGGCGATGGCCTGTCCGGCCTCTACGGTGTCCCCCTCGGACACGGTGACGGTCACGACGCCGGCGAAGGGCGCAGGGATCTGGCCCTTCTGGGAGGTGTCGGCCTTCTCCGCCGTGCGTGCGGTGGACTCCACGGAGCGATCTCGGACGGTGATCTGGCGGGCCTGCCCGTTCAGGGTCACCATCACGGTGCGCATGCCCTTCTCGTCCGGCTCGCTCACGGTCTGCAGGGTGGTGAGCAGGCGGACGCCCTTGCCCAGCGAGATCACGTGCTCATGGCCACGGACCAGCCCATAGAGCCAGTCGCGGGTGTGGAGCACGGAGGTGTCACCGTACTCCTCACGGTTGGACTCGAAGTCCTGGGTGGGCCCGGGGAAGAGCAGTCGGTTCAACGTGGAGCGACGTTCATGTCCCGCCGCTGTCAGCGCAGCCCGGTCCTCATCCTCGATCTGCTGCTCGGCCACCTTGACGGTGCGCCCCTGCAGGGCCTTGGAGCGGAAGGGCTCCGGCCAGCCGCCGGGAGGATCGCCCAGTTCGCCGGAGAGGAATCCGATGACCGAGTCCGGCAAGTCGAAGTCCTGGGGTTCGGCCTCGAACTGGGCGGGGTCCACGTCCATGCCCACCAACTGCAGGGCCAGGTCGCCGACCACCTTGGAGCTGGGGGTCACCTTGACGATGTTGCCCAGCATCCGGTTGGCGGCGGCATACATCTGCTCGATCGCCTCGAACTTCTCCCCCAGGCCCAGGGCGATGGCCTGCTGGCGCAGATTGGAGAGCTGCCCTCCCGGGATCTCGTGCTGGTAGACCCGTCCGGTGGGGGCGGGCAGGCCGGACTCAAAGGGTGCGTAGATGGTGCGCACGGTCTCCCAGTACGGCTCCAGGCCCGCGGCGGCGTCCAATCCCAGTCCGGTGTCCCGCTCGGTGTGCTCCAGTGCCGCGACCAGGGCAGACATCGGCACCTGACTGGTGGTGCCGGCCATCGAGGCCACAGCGGTGTCCACGGCATCCACACCGGCGTCAGCGGCGGCCAGCAGGGTGGCCAGCTGCCCTCCGGCCGTGTCATGGGTGTGCAGGTGCACCGGCAGGTCGAACTCGGCGCGCAGTGCCCCGACCAGTTCGGTCGCCGCACGCGGACGCAGCAGCCCGGCCATGTCCTTGATCGCCAGCACGTGCGCACCGGCGTCCACCATCCGCCGGGCCAGGTCCAGGTAGTAGTCCAGGGTGTACAGGGTCTCGTCCGGGTCCAGCAGATTCCCGGTGTAGCACAGGGCTGCCTCGGCCACCGCAGTACCCGTGGACCGGACAGCCTCGATGGCCGGAGCGATCTGGGAGACGTCGTTCAGGGCGTCGAAGATCCGGAAGATGTCCACCCCCGTGGCGGCGGCCTCCTCGACGAAGGCCTGGGTGACCTCGACCGGGTACGGGGTGTACCCCACGGTGTTCCGGCCCCGCAGCAGCATCTGGATCGGGATGTTCGGCAGCTCAGCATGCAGGCGCTCCAAACGCTCCCAGGGATCCTCACCCAAGAAGCGCAGAGCCACGTCATAGGTGGCCCCTCCCCAGGCCTCCACCGACAGCAGTCCCGGCAGGGTGTGGGCCACCGCCGGTGCGGCGGCCAGCAGATCACGGGTGCGCACGCGGGTGGCCAGCAGCGACTGGTGGGCGTCGCGGAAAGTGGTGTCCGTGACGGCCAGAGCCGTCTGCTCGCGCAGGGCGCGGGCGAAGCCCTCCGGGCCCTGCTCCACCAGCACCTGACGCCACCCTGCCGGCGGGGCGGCCTGGGACGGGCCGTCGAAGGGACTGCGATCAGGCTCATCCGTCTTGTCACCGGGGTACCGGGGCAGCTTGGTCCGGGGATCGATCCCCTCCACCCGGGGACCATTGGGCTGATTGACGGTGACATCGGCCAGATACTGCAGTGCACGCGAACCCCGGTCCTGACTGCGGTTGACCTGGGCCAGTTCCGGGTGGGCATCGATGAAGTCCGTGGCCACATCCGCGGCGATGAACTCGGGTGAGTCCAGCACGTTCATCAGGAACGGGATGTTGGTGGCCACTCCGCGAATGCGGAACTCCGCCAGCGCACGGCGGGCCCTCCGCACCGCCGTCGGATAGTCCCGGCCGCGGCAGGTGAGCTTGACCAGCATGCTGTCGAAGTGAGGGCTGATCTCTGCCCCGGTGTACACGGTTCCGCCGTCCAGACGCACCCCGGAACCGCCAGCGGACCGATAGGCCGTGACCGTGCCGGTGTCCGGACGGAAACCGTTGGCCGGATCCTCCGTGGTGATCCGGCACTGCAGAGCAGCACCACGCAGGGTCAGCCGGTTCTGAGAGATCCCGATCTGCTCCAAGGACTGTCCTGCTGCGATGCGCAGCTGGGCCGAGACCAGATCGATGTCGGTGACCTCCTCGGTCACCGTGTGCTCGACCTGGATGCGCGGATTCATCTCGATGAACACATGCTCACCGGCACGCTCACCGGCGGTGTCCACCAGGAACTCCACGGTTCCGGCATTCTGATAACCCATCTCCTGGGCGAACTTCACCGCATCCCGGTACAGCGCCTGCCGGATGGAATCATCCAGGTTCGGGGCCGGAGCGATCTCCACGACCTTCTGATGACGACGCTGCAGGGAGCAGTCGCGCTCGAACAGGTGCACCACATTGCCCTGCCCATCGGCCAGGATCTGGACCTCGATGTGGCGAGGCCGCAGCACCGCCTGCTCCAGGAACACCGTCGGATCACCGAAGGCCGTCTCAGCCTCCCGCATCGCCGCAGAGAGGGCCTCCTTCAGCGCTGAGGCCTCTTCGACCCGGCGCATGCCACGCCCGCCTCCCCCGGCCACGGCCTTGACAAAGATCGGGAAGCCGATCTTCTCGGCCTCTCCCACCAACCAGTCGATGTCCGCGCTGGGCTCGGAGGACTTCAGCGTGGGGATGCCCGCGCGCTTGGCGGCCCGGAGCGCCTCCACCTTGTTCCCGGTCAGCTCCAGCACATCCGAAGGCGGACCGACGAAGGTGATCCCCTTCTCCGCCGCGGCACGGGCCAGCCCGGCGTTCTCTGAGAGGAATCCATATCCCGGGTAGATGGCATCGCACCCCGCCTCCACCGCCACCCGGATGATCTCCTCCACATCCAGGTACGCCCGGACCGGGTGCCCCTTCTCACCGATGCGATAGGCCTCGTCCGCCTTCTGCCGATGGATGGAGTTGCGGTCCTCATACGGAAAGACGGCCACCGTCTTGGCGCCGAGCTCGTACAGGGCACGGAAGGCTCGCACTGCGATCTCACCACGATTGGCCACCAGGACTTTGCGGAACATGCCCTGCCCGAGCCCGCGGTCCTCGTTCTCCTGCTGTCCCCCGGGGGTCTCCGACTGGGGCGTTTCCTGGGCTGTGGTCACAGTGCCTCCTTGACGCCGATGAGTGTCCACCGGACGTGTCCAGTCCCTTCGTCCGGTGTGGGGTGAAGGGCATGACGGGAAGGAGCCACGCCTGTGTGGCTCCCATCATCTCCGAGTGTGTCACACGCGACATCCTGGTCATATGAGATCGATCACAGACACGGAGATCGCGATCGATCCTCCAGCCAGTCGCGCCTCCCTCTGCCTGGCCCGCCCGGATGCACCGGAGTCTGACAGGCTGGCCTGTCCGTTCGGCCCCGTAGAATGGCCTCTGGCCGTCACCCTTCCAGAGTCAGGATCATCCTCCGTGCAGATCATCTCCATCTCCAGCCTCAAGGGCGGCGTCGGCAAGACGTCGGTGACGCTGGGACTGGCCTCCGCGGCACGCGCCGCCGGCATCCCCACCCTCGTGGTGGACATGGACCCGCATGGAGACGCCACCACCGGACTCGGAGTGTCACAGGAGTCCGGCGTCCAGGATCTGGGCACCCTGCTCAGCCATCCGCGCCGCTACACGCTCTCCGAGCACGTGGTTCCCTCAGGCTGGCCTGAGCCTCGTGGTGCGGAGGCCGGCTCCGGGCGTGTGCTGGATGTGGTGCGCGGCTCCTCGCGCACCTCGCTGTTCGAGCGTCCGTCCACCCGGCCGCGCGAGCTGCGCCGCTTGGCCTCCCTGCTGGACACGGTAACCCGCTACGCGCTGGTGCTCGTCGACTGCCCTCCGGCTCTGAACGGCGTCACCCGCATGGCCTGGACGGCCTCCTCCGATGTGCTGTTGGTGGCGGAGCCGAGCCTCTTCTCGGTGGCCGGGACCGAGCGCACCCTGCGCGCACTCGACCTGTTCCGCAAGGAGTATGCCCAAGGAGTGCGTGCCACTGGAGTGGTGGCCAACCGGGTCCGCCCCTCCAGTACGGAGCATCAGTTCCGACTGGGCGAGATGGAGCGCATGTTCGGCGATCGACTGCTTCCCGTCCACCTGGTGGAGCAGAGCAACTGGCAGCAGATCCAGGGTGCGGCCTGGCCTGTCCACGCCTGGCCGGGCGAGACCGCGGCACAGTCCTCGGCGTTGTTCGATAAGCTGCTGGCCACCATCCACCGGCCGCAGACCGACCGCCGCAGCGCGCGCCGCGGCTCCTGACTCAGGAGGCGGAGCGGCGCCGGGCGCGGCGAGCGGAGAGCTCGTCTCCCGGGAAGTCCTCTGCAGAGGGCATGTGCTCGCTCGGCAGTTCTGCGAGTGTGCCCTCGACCTCGCGCCAGACCCGTCCCACGGCGATGCCGAAGACGCCCTGGCCACCCTGGACCAGGTCGATCACCTCATCGGCAGACGTGCACTCGTACACCGAGGCGCCGTCACTCATCAGGGTGATCTGGGCCAGGTCCTCGACACCGCGCTCACGCAGATGCTCCACGGCTGAGCGGATCTGCTGCAGGGAGACGCCGGTGTCCAGCAGGCGCTTGACGACCTTCAGGACCAGGATGTCGCGGAAGGAGTAGAGACGCTGGGAACCGGATCCGCTGGCGCCTCGGACGGTGGGGACCACCAGGTCGGTGCGTGCCCAGTAGTCCAGCTGGCGGTAGGTGATCCCGGCGGCCTTGCAGGCCGTAGGTCCGCGGTAGCCGGCCTCTTCGTCGAGCACCGGCAGATCTTCGGTGAACAGCACTCCCTGTCCCGGGCGCGTCACGAGCTCACGCGGTGAAGCCGGCGTCTGACCGGACTCTCCCTTGGGTGTCACAGATACCCTCCTGGTCTGGGGTTCCATCTGGGGAAGGAAGTCGTCAGATGGCTCTGGCGGACCGCATGGAGCAGATTTTCACCTGCACCACAGAGACCGCCGGTGCGAGTCGAACCGGCTGACAGAGTGGAACCTCTGACACAGACGGTAGGCCCGTGGAGGCCCTGGGTCAAAGACCTGAGTGGCGACGGATCCATCGTGTCGCTCCGCTTCGGGAGATGAACCGCGTCATCCCTGACCCTTCTCACCGTCGGCGAAGTCATCGGGATCCACGGATTCGAGAAACCTGCGGAACTCGTCCAGCTCCTGGTCCTGCAGCCGATCCCTAGGGCCCGGCTGGGCCTGCCTCGACGCCTCACCGGCCGGGCCGTCGTCGGGAGATCCTGCGCCGGATGGCGCCGTCGCCTGCGCACCGGACCCGGTCACGGCTGGCTCATCGTCCTCCTCGCCATCCTCGTCCAGCTCGACTCCGGCGGACTCGAGCACCTCCGCAGCGCAGAGCACCGGGACCTGGGCCCGCAGTGCACAGGCGATGGCGTCCGAGGCACGGGCATCCACGCGGGAGCCATTCGACAGGACCAGCTCGGCGTGGAAGACCGCCTCGTCCACCGAGGTGATGCGCACGGACTCCAGGCTCGTCCCGGCACCCTCCAAGACAGACAGCACCAGATCATGGGTGAGGGGTCGGGGCGGGATCAGGCCCTGCTGCCACTGGGCGATCGCACTGGCCTCCGGGGCGCCGATCCAGATGGGGACCACAGTGCCCACGCCCGGGTCCTGCAGCAACACGAGCGGCTGGTTGGCCGGCAGCTCCACACGGATGCCCAGCACGGTCATCTCGATGTCGGGAAGACTCATGGATGCCTCCGCAGGGTTGAGGTGGTCGGTGACGGACGGTCAGGTGTCCAGGTCGGCGATCGCGGCGCCCACCAGGGCGCTGTGCAGCCCCAGGCAGGCCTCGCTGATCTCACGGGCTGCCTCGGCCACGCGGGCGCGGGCTGCGGCATCGCGGCGGGTGGCCATGGCGGCGGTGGCCTGCTCCACCAGGCCGATCTCTCGATCGGCCGCAGCACGGAAGGGGCGCAGGTGACGCGGCTCCAGCCCGTGGGAGGAGAGCACGACGGCGGCGCGCGCTGCTTTGAGGGCATGGTCGCCATAGCGGCCGTCCTCATCAGCCTGGATCATCCCGAACTGCTCTAAGGAGTCCAGCAGGTCACCGCCGGCTCCGGAGATGCCCTGCAGCTCGGCCCGGGTCAGCGGACGGATGTGACCGGCGATCTCCTGGGCGAGCTGGTCCGAGACCGAGCGGGGCGAGAGCGTGAGCCCGCCCGGCAGGGACTCCGGATGCTCCCCTCGGTCCACAGCGTCCAGGTAGTCCTTGATGACCTTCAGCGGCAGATACTGGTCCCGCTGCAGGGCGAGGATGAACCGGAGCCGGTCCACGTCCGCATCGGTGTACTTGCGGTACCCGGCGGCCGTGCGCTGCGGAGTGACCAGCCCCTTCTCCTCCAGGAACCGGATCTTGGAGGCAGTCACCTGGGGGAAGTCCTGCTGCAGCTCGCCCAGGACCTCGCCGATGTTCATCACGGCACGCCGACCGGCTCCCCCGGCGGCCGAGGCGGCGGCCAGAGGGAGTCGGGCAGACGATGCAGATGATGCGGACGAAGCGGATGAGACCACGTGAACCTCAGCTGTGGACGACGGGCGGACAGTGACGGGCGGAACGGGCGGACCCGAGACCGTCAGGCAGTGGTGTGCTGGGTCCCGGCGTAGTAGGTCAGGCGGAATTTGCCGATCTGGACCTCCATGCCCGAACGCAGGACCACGGAGTCCACACGATCGTGATTGACGTAGGTGCCGTTCAGCGAGCCGGCGTCCGCCACCAGGAACCCGGTGCCGGAGCGGCGGAACTCGGCATGCTTCCGGGAGACGGTGACATCGTCCAGGAAGATGTCGGCGTTGGGGTGCCGGCCCACGGTGGTGACGTCCTGATCCAGCAGGAACCGGGCCCCCTGGTTGGGACCTGCGTGTGCCACCAGCAGCCCGGAGCCGATCGGCAGGGCGTTGACCGCGGCGCGGTTGTCCTCGTCCAGCTGGTGCTCGCCGACCGGGGCATCGCCCAGGTCAGGCAGGCCGATGCTGGTGGTCGCCGTGGCCGGGTCCGACTCCCACTGATGCTGCTCGCCCGGGTGGGGGGTTCCGTCCTGTGGCATGACTCCTCCGAGGTGTTCGTGGGCGGACTCAGAAGCCCGTCCGATGCAGGGGACACGCCGGGGCGAAAACCCGTGCGCGTCGGCCCGACTAGCCTACCTGGTCGCGGTAGCCTGCGGCGTCGAGCAGACCGTCCATCTCAGACGGGTCTGACAGGGTGATCTCCAGCAGCCATCCGGCCTCGTACGGCGCAGAGTTGACCACACCGGGCTCGCCGTCCAGGTCCTCGTTACGGGCGCGCACGGTGCCGCTGACGGGGGCGTAGATGTCGCTGACGGACTTGGTGGACTCGATCTCGCCCACCACGGAGTTCGCGGTGACCTCGGCCCCGACCTCGGGCAGGTCCACGTAGACCACGTCCCCCAGGGCGTCCTGGGCGTAGTCGGTGATGCCCACGCGCACCACGCCGTCCGCATCCGGAGCGCTGATCCACTCGTGCTCGGAGCTGTAGCGCAGCTGGTCGGGGATCGAGGTCATGGTTCCTCCTGGAGGCGTCGGTCGTACCTGGTGCTCTGAGCGTAGTGCCGCAGACTCACCTGCGCCACCGCGCCGCCTACAGCTGACCTGCCCTCATTCAGTCGCCCCTGCCCATCCCCATCACATAGGCGACCTGGCCCACGTGCTGGGCGGCGTCGTCGAACACGCTGACCAGGCGCACGCCCCGGGTGACCGGTGGATCCCAGCTGCGGTCGATGACCTCGTCCAGGTCGGTCTCCTTGAGGGTTCCGATGTACTCCTGGGCATGTGCCACCACGGCGGCCAGGTGGTCCTGCAGCAGCTGCAGACCGGCGGCATCCTCGGAGACGGTGACGGCGCGTGACTGCTCGGGGGTGTGGCCGTAGCCGAGGTCGTCCGGGTCCACCTCCAGACCGAAGCGCTCGTCGAACCCCTGGGCCGTCCACACCTGGTCTCGTCCGGAGAGGTGGGCCACCTGGACGTCGATCTCCCGCGCGGCATGCCAGAGCAGCCACGCCGGCGAGTTCGGGTGTCCTCCCGGGTGGGCGTTCAGGCGGCGGGGATCCCACCGGTCCTGCACGTACCCCAGGGCGTCCAGGGGGCGTTGGGCCAGGTCGTTGAGCAGGTCGAGTGCGTCCATGTATCCAGTCTCTCCCTTCCCGACGACGGCCGGCCAGTCCCAGCGAGGGGTTCCGTGGTCTCTAGGGTGAGTTCCATGAACGATTCCTCACGCACCGACCGCACTCCCCTGGTCGGCGTTCCAGAGCTCGCTGAACGCCAGCTGGAGCTCTATCAGGACCTGCACGCCCACCCGGAGCTGAGCCACCAGGAGACCCGAACAGCGGGGATCGCGGCGCAGGCGTTGCGGGAGGCCGGGTTCGAGGTGCACGAGAACGTGGGGACCACCGGCGTGGTGGGGGTCCTCCCCCGGGTAAGGGACCGGTGGTCCTGGTCCGAGCGGACATGGACGCCCTGCCGATGCAGGAGCAGACAGAACTGGACTACGCCAGCACCCAGACGGCCACGGGGCCTGGCGGCGAAGATGTGCACGTGATGCACGGCTGCGGGCATGACGTGCACGTGGCGGCTCTGATCTCGGCCGCAGAGTGGATGTCCGCACATCGCGATCAGTGGGCGGGCACCTTCATCGCCCTGTTCCAGCCGGCCGAGGAGCAGGGCGCCGGTGCGCAGTCCATGGTGGACGCCGGGCTGACCGAGCCGGTGCCCCGTCCGGACATCGCCTTCGCCCAGCATGTGCTGGCGCTTCCGGCCGGTCAGCTGGGCGTGCGGCCCGGCCCGTTCTACTCCACGGCGGCGAACCTGAAGATCACGGTGCACGGTGAAGGCGGCCACGGATCGGCACCGCACCTGACGGTGGATCCGGTGGTGCTGGCGGCGGCGATCGTGGGTCGACTGCAGACGATCGTCTCCCGCGAGCTGCCTCCGGGTGAGTTCGCCGTGGTCACGGTCGGTCAGATCATCGCCGGCACGCAGTCGAACATCATCGCCGACCGAGCCGTGATGGAACTGAACCTGCGCACGTACAGCGAGGAGACCGAAGCCCAGGTGCTGGCCGCCATCGATCGGATCGTCCGGGGCGAGTGTGCCGCAGCCGGGTCACCGAAGGAGCCGGAGTTCGATTTCCATGACGGGTTCCCCGTCACGGTGAACGACGACGATGCCTCCGAGCGCGTTCGTGTCGCCTTCGCGGAGCACTTCGGGGAGGACCTGCAGCCGATCGACCGTCAGACCGCCAGCGAGGACTTCGCGGTGATCCCCGAGGCCTTCGGCACCCCCTCTGTCTATTGGGGGCTGGGCGGCGGCCATGCCGAGGCGGCTGCCGGTGGCGAGGAGGGGACCATTCCCGCGAACCACTCCCCCTACTTCGCACCGGAGCCCGGGCCGACTCTGCAGGCCGGCACCGAGGCGATCATCGTGGCCGCGCGGGCCTGGCTGGCCTGAGCGGCCAGGCACGTCGGTTCAGTCCGTCCGGTGCGGCCCACCCGTGACACCGGGGCGGCGCAGACGGGGCATGACCGAGGTCTCCACAGCGCGCAGCACCGAGGCGATCGGTGCTGCAGCCCGAGAGGCCACGGTCGCTCTGCGCGTGAGCACGCCACGACGGGCCAGCTCCGGTCCGATCAATGCCAGCAGGGAGACAGCGGCGGGCACGGGCCGGATGAACAGGGTGATCTTCTGGATCCTTCCCGTTGGACTCAGTTCCAGCCTCTGGATCTCCTCGAGGTTCCTGCCCCGCAGACGACTCGTCCCGTACAGGGCGTAGGTCCGCGCAGCACCGGTGACCTTGTGGATCTCGATCTGCTCGAGCAGCTCGAACGCCGACTCCATCACCGCCATCACCTGGTCCGGACCGGTGAAAGTGAAGGCGTCCGTCAGCGGAGAGTCCAGCTGCACGTCCTCGGCCAGCTGCTCGCGCATGGCCTCCAGGTCCAGCCGGCGGTCGGCCCAGGCGAGGATGGCCGGGTGCATCAGGAGACCCGGTCGAGGCGCTCGATGATCGTCACGTTGGCCTGACCGCCGCCCTCGCACATGGTCTGCAACCCCCAGCGCGCGTCTCTCCGCTCGAGCTCGTGCAGCAGGGAGGTCATCAGGCGTGCGCCCGTGGCGCCGATGGGGTGCCCCAGGGCGATCGCCCCGCCGTTGACGTTGACCTTCTCCGGGTCAGCTCCCAGCTCGGACTGCCAGGCCAGCACCACCGCCGCGAACGCCTCGTTGATCTCGATCAGGTCCATCTGCTCCAGGCTCATCCCGCTCCGTTCCAGGGCATGCCGGGTGGCCCGGATGGGGGCCGAGAGCATCATGACCGGGTCGTCGCCACGGGCGGAGACATGGTGGATCCGTGCGCGCGGGGTCAGGGCGTGACGCTCCACCGCCTCGGGCGAGGCGATCAGCAGGGCTGCGGCTCCGTCGGACATCTGCGAGGCGGTGGCCGCCGTGTGCAGTCCGCCCTCGACGATCGGTGCCAGGGAACGGATCTTCTCGAGGTCCGGAGCCCGTGGTCCCTCATCGGCGCTGAGCCCGGCCAGGGGCAGGATCTCCCGGTCGAACCGCCCCTCGGCCTGGGCGGCGAGCGCCCGTTCGTGGGATCGGACAGCGAAGGCCTCCAGGTCCTCCCGGCTGAACCCCCACCGCTCGGCCATCATCTCGGCACCCCGGAACTGGGAGATCTCCTGGTCCCCGTACCGCTGGGACCAGCCCTGTGATCCGGTGAACGGGTCCGGGAAGCCGAATTCGGCGGCGGCCACGTTGGAGTGGCTCAGCGGCAGGGCGGACATGGACTGCACTCCCCCGGCCACCACCAGGTCAGAGGTCCCGCTCATCACCGCCTGGGCGGCGTAGTGCACGGCCTGCTGGCCGGACCCGCACTGGCGCTCCACCGTGGTGCCGGGAACCTGCTCGGACAGGCCCGCGGCCAGCCAGGCGTTGCGGGCGATGTCCATGGCCTGGGGACCCAACTGGTCGATGCATCCCAGAATGACCTCGTCGTACTCCGCCGAGTCCACGCCCACACGCTCCACGAGCTCGCGCAATGGTGCCGCCGCCAGGTCCAGCGGGTGCACCTGGGACAGTCCCTTGCCGCGCCGCCCCACGGGGGTGCGCACAGCGTCCACGATGTAGGCCGTTCCTGCGGCTCCCGTCTCCGCAGACATCAGCGCGGGGCCATCCGCAGTGCGCCGTCCATCCGGATGGTGGTGCCGTTGAGGTAGTCGTGTGCGGCGATCATCTCCACCAGCTGCGCATACTCGGCGGGCTGGGCCAGACGCTGCGGGAACGGCACGTCCTGTGCCAGCCGCTCGCGGTACTCCTCGGTGATGCCGGCCATCATGGGGGTCTCCACGATCCCGGGGGCGATGGTGTTGACACGGATGCCGGACTGGGCCAGGTCCCGCGCAGCGGAGATGGTCAGGGAGTGCACCCCTCCCTTGGAGGCGGCGTAAGCGGCCTGTCCGATCTGCCCCTCGAACGCTGCCACCGACGCTGTGTTGATGATCAGTCCGCGCTGCCCGTCGGCATCCAGCGGCTCCTGCTGCGCCATCGCCTCGGCGGCCAGGGTGAGCACGGTGAAGGTGCCGATCAGGTTGACCTGGATGACCTTGGCGAACAGTCCGAGGTCATGGGTTCCCTTCTTGCTCAGGATCCGGGAGGCGGTGGCGATCCCCGCGCAGTTCACGGCCAGTCGCAGCGGCGCTGCCTGGACAGCCTTCCCGACGACGTGACGCACCTGCTCCTCATTCGTCACGTCGGCAGGGGCATAGGTGATGCCCTCGACCTGAGGGGCCTTCTCGATCCCAGCGGGCAGGTCCAGGGCGATGACCTTCACCCCACGGGAGGCCAGCAGGCCTGCGGTGGCGGCGCCCAGTCCGGAGGCGCCCCCGGTGACGATGGCGGAGGAGTTGGTCAGGTCCACGGGCTGTCCTTTCGCGGGGCATGCAGAATGCGAACGGCCACTGTGCCGCCCGCCTTCGTAGGATGTCCGATCATCCCGGTGTTGTCCACCTCACACAGGGTTGTCTGCACGGGCGGCTTCGGCGTACTCGGCGGAGACCCGGCGGTAGACCGGGGTGAGGAAGGCCATCGCCGCGGCGATGACCATCAGGATGCCGCCGCACAGGAAGATCAGCGCGATCCCCCGTGAGGTGCCGGTGCCCAGCAGTGGCTCGAGCACCTGGGCACCGGCCTCGGAGCGGGCGTACGGGATGATCCAGAGCTCGGCGGCGGGGGCGACCAGGATGGCGGTGATCGGAGCAGCCGAGGCCTCGAACGCGCCGGCGAAGCCGAACACGCGTCCCTGCCGCTCCAGGGGGACCACACGCTGGATCACGGTCTGCTCGCCAGCCTCGACCGCGGGGAACAGTGCCATGTACAGCCAGATCCCCACCAGATAGAGCCAGGCCCACTCCCGGATGGTGAACAGGGCGCCGAGCAGCCCCATGGCCATCACCACCAGCAGCATGGTGCGCAGCGGATTGCGGCCCAGCCCGGTCTTGGCGATCACCGCGCCACCGGCGATGAACCCCGTGGAGGCCACCGCGAAGGCGATCCCCCACTGCTCCACGGTGAACATCTCCAGCCCATAGGGGTCCATCAGGGCCATGTAGATCCCGCCGATGAAGTTGTTGAAGGTGGAGAACAGGATCAGGGCGAACAGGCCGGACACGGCCACCACGGCGCGCCAGGACCCGGCGAGGTCGAACGCCCCGGTGGAGTCCGAAGGCGCGGGACGGATCTCCTCCGGCAGGGAGAGGGTCAGCAGGTGCACGAACGCCGCGGCGGTCAGCACCACGGCGATCGCCACGGTGGCACCCATGCCCAGCAGGCCGATGGAGAGACCAGAGAGCACCGAGGTGACCATGAACGCCATCCCCTGGACCATGCCCACCAGGCCGTTCGCCTTCGCCCGGTCATCGGGATCGATCAGGATGGTGACCGTGGTGGACAGGGCGATGTTGCGCATGTTCTCCACCACCGCGCCGATCAGGATGGCGGCGGCCATCGCCCAGAACCAAGGCTGGTCCAGGGCGGAGATGGACTCCTGCGGGGAGATCAGCCACAGGGCCCCGGCGATCAGGAACATCACCAGCGTGAACGCGGCGGCAAACTGCATCACCCGCAGCTTCCGCGTCCGGTCCACGAACGTTCCGAAGCTGATGGAGGACCCGGCCAGCAGCAGCATGTAGATCCCGCCGGTCACGCCGGTGGCGATCACATTGCGCGTCTCGAGGTAGATCCAGAACGTCAGGGAGAACCAGAGATAGCTCGTGGTCAGATTCGCCACGGCGGTGTTGACCAGGATCCCGCGAAAGGTGCGGGCTCGCTCGGCGGCGGTGCGGCGAGGTGGCGTCGTCGTCGTGATCTGGCCCGGATGGGTGCTCACCCGGTGAGCGTACTCCTGCACGGCAGATGCACGGGACCCCTGCCAGGCGGTCAGCCGGACAGGGGTCCTGGTGTTCAGTCAGGCGCAGTCATGATGGTTCTGCCCCGGTGGGCAGCTCAGACAGCGATCCGTCCGTGAGTCGCTGCCAACGGCTGCCGTGGCAGTCGTTGAATGACAGACTGGTGACGACCCACGTGCGGTTCTTCGTGATCGGTGTGCTTGACCCGGGCGCGGCTTCCACGGAGTACGGGAATCCCCAGTTGTAGGTCGCATGCGAGGTGACCACGTAGTCCCCCGGCGGCAGCACTTCGAGTTTCAAGGGACGCTTCTCTTGACCTGTCCGATCGCGACTGAGGATCTCGACGTTGTAGATCGGTGTCGCTGATCCGTTCTGGATCCTGAGGCCGTTCTTGTCAGGAGGCACCTCCTTGGAGTTGAGTCTGGCGGTGTCGAAGTCCTCGAACAGGATGCACCACGCTGAAACCTGACTTGCCTGCCCGGCCCGCTCTCGCGTCCGGCTGGCGGCGTCACGTCGGACTTCAACCTTCAGCAGCCGGTAAGAGATGATGCCGGCGATCACGGCAGCCACCAGCGCTGCAACCGCTGACAGAGCCATGATCCAGTCCGGAATATGGTCAGTCATGCTTCCCCCTCTGCAGTTGGCCTTCCGCCCCGACGTCGAAAGGTCCGGTGTCCCACCTTTCCAACGGTCAGCACGAGTCTCTACCGACTTTCGTATGCACATGCACGGGACCCCTGCCAGGCGGTCAGCCGGACAGGGGTCCCAATCGGTCTATGCGAGGTGCACTGAGGAGGTCAGTCCACACCCTTCATGGCGCGGTGGATCGGCTTGGAGATCAGCAGCATGACCACACCGATCCCGATCGTCACCGCACCCAGGATCCCGAAGTAGCTGGCCTCGGTCTCGCGGGAGTAGTAGCCGGCCAGGGACCCGGACAGCGCGGTGCCCAGTGCCACGGAGAGGTTGTACAGGGCCACCATCATCACCGGGAACGCGGCCGGGGCCAGCTTGGTGGACAGGGACAGACCCACCGGGGACACCAGCAGCTCGCCCATGGTGGCGGAGAACAGGACCAGGGCGATCCACATCACCGGCACGGACGGGGTGGAGACCATCGGCAGGAACAGCAGGAACGCCGCGCCCATCAGGATGATGCCCAGGCCGAACTTCACCGGGGTGTTCGGCTGGCGCTTGCCCAGTTTCGTCCACAGCAGGGCGAACAGCGGAGCGAAGAGGATGATGTACACCGGGTTGATGGACTGCACCCACGGGATCGGCATCTCCCAGCCGAAGATGTTCCGGTCCAGACGGGTGTCCGAGTAGATGGTCACCACGGTGAACTGCTGCTGGAACAGGGCGAAGAACGCCGCCGAACCAATGAACAGCGGGATGAACGCCCACACGCGGGAGCGCTCCAGGGAGTCCACCTTGGTGGAGGAGAGCAGCAGGATGAAGATGCCTGCGGCGGCCACGGCGGAGAGGATGACCACGACGTCGGCCAGGTTGGCGGCGTTGACCACTCCCGTGAGCAGCAGCACGGCGACCACAGCCAGGGCTGCCACGGCGATGCCGATCCACGTGGGGTACTGGCTGCGCGGCAGGGGGTCGGGCACGACGTGGACGGACTCGGGCATGTTCTTGCGGGCGATCGTGTACTGGATCAGACCGATCGCCATGCCCACCGCTGCCAGGCCGAAGCCGAAGTGGAAGCCCCACTCCTTCTGCAGCCATCCGGTGAGCAGCGGGCCGAGCAGGCCGCCGATGTTCACGCCCATGTAGAAGATGGAGAAGCCGGCATCACGCCGCGGGTCCTCGCGGGTGTAGAGGTTGCCGACCAGGTTGGCCACGTTGGCCTTCAGTCCGCCCGAGCCCAGGGCCACCAGGACCAGGCCGATGATCAGGCCGGGAATGCCCGGGACCAGCGCCAGGCCGATGTGTCCGAGCATGATCAGCACGGCGGAGATGTACATGGTCCGCTCGGAGCCGATCAGCCGGTCGGAGATCCAGCCGCCGATGATGCAGAACACGTAGACCATGCCGCCGTAGGCGCCCACGATCCCGGCGGCGACCGGCTCCGGGATGCCCAGGCCGCCCTCGGTGGTCTGGAAGTACATGTAGATGAGCAGGATGCCCTGCATGCCATAGAACGAGAACCGTTCCCACATCTCCACGTTGAACAGGCTCGCGAGCATGCGCGGCTGTCCCAGGAAGGTCTTGCCGCTCGGGTTCAGGTCACGCTCTCCGGGTTCGCGTGCATCGCGCGGAGGTGTGGCCCCGGCACCGGAGACGGCTGCGGGCTCGATCGTGGGCGGTTCTTGACGATTCACCCGCAGTACCCTCCTCTTCCGCCCGATGAAATGCAAATCACAGTGGAGAGAATGTGAAAACCAACACATATTCCTGGGGGTTCCCTGGACGCGCGGGGTCCGGCGGACGACGATGAGAAGATGTCCCATCCCTTCTTCACGGTCGGCCATTCCACCCGCACGCTGGAGGAGTTCGTCCAGCTGCTGGATTCCGCGCAGGTCGAGCTGGTCGTGGATGTGCGTCGACTTCCCGGGTCGAACCGCCATCCGCAGTTCAACCAGGATGCCCTGGAGCAGTCCCTGCCCCAGCACGGCATCTCCTACCGCCGCGCGGAGGCCCTCGGTGGACGCCGGAGCCGCGATCGCTCCGTTCCGGACGAGGTCAACGGCTTCTGGGAGAACCGCAGCTTCCACAACTACGCGGACTACGCGCTCTCTACCCCCTTCGCCGGCGGGCTCAAGGAGCTGATCGGCTGGGGCGCCCGGACGCGCCTGGCGGTGATGTGCTCGGAGGCCGTGTGGTGGCGGTGCCACCGGCGGATCATCGCCGATCATCTGGTGGCCCGCGGCCACGAGGTGCTGCACCTGATGGAGGCCGGCACGACCGTCCCCGCTGAACTCACCTCCGGTGCGGTGGCGGATCCCGACGACGGCCAGGTCACCTATCCGGCCCAGTGAGGCTGACGCTCAGCGCGTCCTTCTACAATGGTCGCCGTGCCGCGCCGAGTGGAGGACTACCGAGGACTGACGCAGCGCAGCCGGGTGCTGCTGCTGCATGCGATCCAGCGCGCCCCAGGTCGGCGGCTCCAGGAGCTGGCCGCAGAGACCGGCCTGCCGGTCAACACCGCACGTGACCACCTGCGCGTGCTGGAGGACGAGGGGCTGATCGTCAGTGCCCCGGTGGAGACCGGCCGGCGCGGTCGCCCTCCCCTGGGCTGGTCGCCCGTGCGTCAGGCCGAGCACAGTCCTGCGGCTGAGCGGCGGGTGAGGGACGCCCGGGCACGGGGTGAGATCCTGCGCGGACTGGAGCCGGACCTGGACCACAGCCACACGCTGGGGGTGGAGGCCGTCCACCAGCTGGACGCCCTCTACGACCATCTCGAGGATGCCGGCATGGAGCCGCACGTCGACGAACAGGACTTGACCGTCGGGCTGCGCCCCTGCATCTATGAGGCGCTGATGGACTCAGACGAACCCGAGGTCTGCTCGGTCCACGCCCGCCTGGTGCAGGCACAGCTGGATCAGGCCGGCGGGCCCCTGGAGCTGCGTCGGCTCCACCCCTTCGTCGGGCGCGAGCGTTGCCTGCTGGTGCTGGGGCGGAGAGGCGAGGCTGCCCGCGTGACCCGGCCGGCCGGCGTCGACCCTTCAGCACAGGACAGCGAGCTGGGAGCGGAGGCGGTGCAGGCCTACCGCGCCCAGCTCGCAAGAACCGGAGAGGACGGGGTCAGCTGACCCCACCGATCACACCGGCTGCTGGGCCCACAGGTCCGGACCGAACACCTCGTAGTGGATGTTCTCGCTGGGCACGCCCTGCCTGATCAGGGACGTGCGGGCGGCCTGCATGAACGGCAGGGAGCCGCACATGAACACCTGGGCCTCCTGTGGCAGCTCCACATCCACCAGGTCCATGAAACCGGACCTGGCCGGGTGCAGGGTCGGTGCGGTCTCGGCGTCCTTCTCATACCAGTTCTGGGCCTTGGCGTCGGACATGGACAGGACCTGGCGGCGCAGGCTCTGGTACAGGGCGTGGTCCGCGTGGGACTTGTCCGCGTGGAACAGGCGCACGGTGCGGTCCGGCTGGCGCCGGGAGACATCCTCCACGATGGCCGCCACCGGAGTGATGCCGATCCCGGCCGAGACCAGCACCAGCGGGGTGTCGCCGTCGTCCAGGACCACATCACCGGCGGGCTGGGAGACATCCAGCACGGTGCCGGGTTGGGCGTTCTCATGCAGCCAACCGGAGACCTGACCGTCCGGATTGCCGTCCACCCCGATGACCTTCTTGATGGTCACGCGCAGCGTGTTCCCGCCCGGGCCGGAGGAGATGGTGTACTGGCGCGGCTGACGGATGCCCTCGGGCAGGTCCACGGCGATGGCCACGTACTGACCGGTGCGGTGCTCGGGGACCTGCCCGGAGACCGGTGCCAGCAGCAGGGAGAAGACGTGGTCGGACTCCTCGAACCGCTCCACCACGCGGTACTGACGCCAGGGCTGCTCGGGATCGGTCCCGGCTGAGGCGTAGAGCTTGGCCTCCTCCGCGATCAGTGCGGTGGCGAAGAGCCAGTACACCTCGTCCCAGGCGGCGGCGATCTCCGGGGTGATGGCGTCTCCCAGGACCTTCTTGACGGCGCCCAGCAGGTAGCGGCCCACGATCAGGTACTCGGGTGCCTTGATGCCCAAGGAGACGTGCTTGTGGGCGATGCGCTGCATCACCGGGGTGAAGTCCGGAGCGTCAGGGTCGATCAGGTGCACGGCGAAGGCCACTACGGAGGCTGCCAGGGCCTTGGGCTGCTCGCCGATGGCCTGGTTGGCCCGGTTGAAGACGTTGAGCAGTTCGGGGTGAGCCTCGAACATGTCCGGGTAGAACACCTTGGTGATCTCTTCGGCATGCTCGGCGACCACGCCAGCGGTCTGGGCGACGATCGCCTCATGGTCAGGGGAGAGTTTCAACGACATGGGTGCTCCTGGGTGGGTCGCTCATTGCGGGGACACCCCGATCATGTCCCTGGCCGTCCCGGATGTACACCCCTGTTCACCGTGTTTATTCGGTGATCTGCATCCGCCCAGATCATACGAGCGTGCCCGCCCCCGGTGGTGGGGACGGGCACGCCTGGCATGGTGGCTCTGCTGGATCAGCGGGTCGGCGCTGAGCAGGCTGCCAGGCTGGTGCCGGTCTCCTCCGCAACGGTCTCTCCGTTGACGCGGATCTCGCAGCCCAGCTGCTGTTCCCCGGCCGTGGCATCACCGGTGACGGTGACCGAGAGCAGGTTGAACCCGGTCACGGTGGTCTCCTCGTTCCACTCCCCCGTGATGGACTCCGTGGAGGAGCCGCCAGCGCTTCCGTAGCTCACCTGCGCCTCGCCCTGGTCGACGGTGGCGATGTACTCCACCGAGAACTCCTGGCCTTCAGTCCGCTGGATCTCCTCCTCCACCAGCCCCACGAAGGCAGCCGTGGCGATCAGCACGATCACCGATCCGATGATGGCCAGAGCACCCAGGACGATGCCGGCGATCGACATGCCCTTGCCGGCGAACTTCTTGCGCAGCCCCAGGATGCCCAGGATGACGGCGATGACGCCCAGCACGATGGCCCCGATGTTGATGACAGGGATCCAGGCGAGCAGCAGGGCGATGATGCCCACCACCAGTGCCGCCACCCCGAAGCCGTTCCCCGGCCGTTGCGGGGGCTGGCCGTATCCGCCCTGGGGGTAGCCGCCCGGAGCATACCCCTGCTGGTGATACCCCTGCGGGGCCTGTCCTCGAGGGTCCTGTCCGTGCGTCTGTCCGTAGGGATTGTTCGCGGTCTCGTTCGGACCGGGCGCCTGGTGGCTCATCTGGGTTCTCCTCGTCGGTGGTCAGCAGGAGCGAACCGTGAACTCACGCGATTCCAACCCCTTCTGCGCAGAACACTAGGTCATCGAGCCCCTGCTATGGCTCTTCCAGGTCAAGGGGTCTGCTGTGACGCACATCACCACTCGGGGATGGGTGGCGATCATCATCAGCGGCAGTTCAGTCGCTCTGAACTGAAACGGGAATTCTCATGACCATTCGATCCACCCTGCGCAGACGCATCGCGGCGGCCTCAGCCACCACGTTGCTCACCATCACCGGGGCCGGCCTACTCGGCATTCCGGCCGCCCACGCCGCAGCCACCGGCTACACCACGGCATCCGTCACGGTCAGATCCGGGACCAACACCAGCACCACCGCATTGACCACCATTCCGGCAGGTGTGGCCGTCTCGGTGCAGTGTCAGACGGCCGGTCAGACCATCAACGGCACCTATTCGACCCACTATTGGGGCAAGGTCACCTACGGCGGCAAGACCGGTTACGTCTCCCGCGCCTATATCCGGGTACCGGACGCCACCGGACTGGGTGCGTGCAGCACCAGCACTCCCGTCCCGACCACCGGGGTCACCGGATACGCCACCGCGTCACTGACAGTGCGGTCCGGCACCAACACCGGCACCACCGCGCTGGCCACCATTCCCTCCGGCGCCGCGATCACCGTCCAATGCCAGACTCCGGGTCAGACCGTCAACGGCACCTACTCCACCCACTACTGGGGCAAGGTCACGTACGGTGGCAGGACCGGCTACGTCTCCCGCGCCTATGTGCGGATCCCCGACGCCACGGGGCTGAAGGAATGCACCACCAGCGCTCCTGCGCCGGACATCAGCGCCGCCCGGCAGCGCGTCCTGGACCGCGGCATGAACTGGGTGAACCGGCGCATCCCCTACTCGATGTACAACTACACCGCCGGACCGGATGCTGATGGCTACCGCTGGCGCACCGACTGCTCCGGCATGATCGCCATGGCCTACAACCTGCGCGATCAGAGCTACTACACCGGGAATCTGACGAGCAAGTTCTACCCGATCGCCAAGAGCAGCCTGCAGCGAGGGGACATCATCGGCAACCTCGGCGATCCGGCCAGCGCCGGTGCCGCCGGCCACGTAGTCATCTTCAACGGCTGGACGGACAGCACCAAGACGCGGTTCCGCACCATCGAGCAGACCGGCGGCATCGGTGCCACTCAGCTCACCCGCACGTGGGGCGACTCGTTCTGGAACAAGCAGGGCTACCGTTTCCGGGGCTGGTGATCCGTGGCGGCATCCACCTGGTCAGTCCAGGTGGATGCCGTTGCCCGGCCCGATCGGCAGGTCGAAGGCGTAGAAGACTCCCAGCGTCACCGTCCAGACGATGAAGAACACGATGGTGAAGGGAAGCAGTCGTGAGATCAGGGTGCCCAGACCCGCCGCCGGCTCGTAGCGACGCACCATGCCCAGCAAGACGATCAGATACGGGTTCAACGGCGTGATGATCTGGGTCGAGGAGTCACCGATCCGGAACGCCGCCTGGACGAAGGCCGGCTCAAAGCCGATCAGAGCGAACATCGGCACGAACACGGCTGCCATCAGTCCCCACATGGAGGTGCCGGACGTGATGATCAGGTTCACGCCCGCGCAGAGCAGGATGAACAGCAGGATCACCACAGGACCGGTCAGCCCGATGCTCTCCAGCCCCTCGGCACCCTTCACCGCTGCCACAGTGCCCAGGTTGGACCAGGTGAACAGCGCCAGGAACTGTGCCAGCACAAAGGCCAGCACCAGGAAGGTGAGCATCGTTTTCAGTCCCTCGCCCATCAGACGTCCGACGTCACCCCCGGACTGGATGGTCCCGGCGACCTTGCCGTAGACGATGCCGGTGAGCAGGAAGAACGCCACGATCAGGAACACGATGGAGCTCATGAAGGGCGAGCGGGGCAGGAACGCCCCCTCCTCGTTCCGCCAGGCCGAGCCAGCAGGCAGCACGGCGACCAGGACCAGAGCCAGGAACACCGCTCCGGCGATCATCGCCCACCGGACCGCACGGCGTTGCTGAGGCGTGACCTCCACATCCACGTCCTGCTGCTCGTCGGTGGTCTTTCCACCCGGCGAGGCACCGCTCGGGGCGGGCTGGTCACCCGAGGTGACGAAGCCGTCGTCGGGAAGGTCTGTGGTGTCCACCCGCGTGCGGGAGACACCCATGCGCTCCAGGCGGGGCTCCAGGACGCGGTCGATCAGCAGGCCGGTGGCCAGGATGATGACCAGCGACGAGGCGATGTTGATCCAGTAGTTGGAGACGATGGTGACCGGGTCGATGGCCAGGTCCGAGGGCAGCGCTCCGATGACACTGGTGGTGATGCCGGCGAAGTTGCCGTCGATCGGGGACGGCAGCAGGTTGGTGGAGAAGGCGGCGCCAGCGGCTGCGAATCCACCCAGCAGGCCGGCCATGGGGTGACGTCCCGCAGCGGCGAAGACCAGCGCAGCCAGAGGAGGAATGACGACGAATGCGGTGTCGCTCATCAAGTTGCCCATCACGCCCACGAAGGCCACCGCGTAGGGCAGCAGCCAGCGCGGAGCCGAGCCGAACATCATCCGGATGGAGGTGCCGAGCAGACCGGATCCCTCGGCCACGCCAACCGCCAGGATGATGGGCAACACGTTGACCAGCGGCGGGAAGCCGATGTAGTTCTCCCCCAGCGTGGTGGTGAACCAGGACAGGCCCTCACCACTGAAGAACGGTTTGACCGTGACCGGGCCCTCCTCCGAACCTGGCACGGTGACCGTGGTGCCCAGGGCACCGAAGACGGTGGAGAGCACCGCGACGATCAGGAAGAGTCCGGTGAAGAGGATCAGGGGATCCGGCAGGCGGTTGCCCCACTTCTCGACGCCGCCGAGCAGGCGGTCCCCGAGGCTGCGGGACGTGGGGGTGCCGGTGGGGAGGGAGGACAAGGCAGACCTCTGGTGTCTCTGGGGTGGGGGACGTGGCCAGTTTAGGATCCGGACGAAGCGCCGGACAGCGTTCGGAGACCTGCGGCGTCATGTGCGCGGGTCATCGGGCGCTGACGGCTGAGCGCGGAGTCCTGGCATTGACGGTGTCCGCGCCGAACAGCGGCAGCCCGCCCGGAGCTGACTCGTCCCCACCGGGAACCCGGGACCTCGTGCCGCGCTCCTGCTGGAGTAGCTAGCCGGTCCGCACAGCTGAGCACACCCGCGATGCTCAGCTGTGCGGACGCGGCACGGCGGAATCAGCTTCGAGACACCGGCTGCTGCAGCTCAGTCACCCAGTCGGCTTGGTCCTCGGCCTCGGCCCGGACGTACAGCTCACGGCATGACCCGGCGGGTTCGTACCCGTTGTCCACGATCCAGCGATGCATCTCCTGCCAGCTCTCATGGATGGTCGTCATCGGTCCCAGGTGCACACCGCACACGGCCTGCACTGCTGGCAGGTCGACGAGTTCGGTGCCCTGAGGTGCCTGGCTGAGGCTGGTTGCATAGCCGACCACGACGTCCATGCCGTCGTCGCTGGGCGCGTAAGTCGCCACGGGCGTCTCCAATGCGCCCGGAGCATGGGCGATCGCATCAGCGACGGCGTCGAACATCGGGCCGATGTGCTCGCCCATCCGGTCTGGGTCGAGCGTCGCAGTCCGGGCGATCAGCCGCAGTGCGGGCTGGGACTTGATGACGTAGTCGGTGGGCATGTGGTTCTCCTTCTCGATCATCCGGAGCCTCGACTCAACCGCCGCCAGCCTGGTCCTGACGGCGCGCTCCTCGGCCTCCAACTCCACCTGTCTGAGGCGAAGCATGCCCCGCAACTCGCGCGGACCCACGTCGTCGACAAGCAGCTCACGCACCTGCTCGAGAGTGAAGCCGAGGTCCTTGAGAGCTACGAGACGGTTGAGGGCGTGGAGCTGCTCGGGATCGTAGGAGCGGTAGCCGGTGCCCACATCCACGTGCGCAGGCCGCAGCAGCCCGATCGCGTCGTAGTGGCGCAGCATCCGAACCGACACCTGACCGAGTCGGGCGAAGTCTCCGATCTTCATCATGCGTCCTTTGTTCCAGCTGCCACAGTGTGAGGGTCAAGTCCTGCGCCGCAGATCTCTCGCAGACGCACCCGACACGCGACTGCCCACTGACCGGGGCGCCCAGATGGAGCCACCATGAAAACAGCTAAACCTACAGGAATGCAGGTCCGACTTTTTCGATGCCACGAGACATCATGCGGTCGGGCTGACAGGTATTGAACCTGCGACCCCTTGACCCCCAGGCGTCCAGACTGCTCCCGCGAGACCGGATTCTGCGTGATTCCGGCCGTCAGGCTGCCCCTAGCCCCTGCTTCTTGATCACTTTCGTCGTGCCGTGCTTCTACGCGCCGATCACTCCGCGGCGTCGTGAACGGTCCGGGTTAGCCCCCGGGTTCGGCCTGATGTACCTACGACCCCCTCGTTCGTTGTGGGTGGAGGGTGTACCGTCTCGAAAGTCAGACCATCAACCAACGATTGGAGTTTCACCATGAAGGCTGTGGTCTATCAGGGACCGCACGATGTCGCAGTCACGGATGTTCCGGACGCGAAGATCGAGCGGCCCACCGATGTGCTGGTCAGGGTGACAACGACCAACATCTGCGGCTCGGACCTGCACATGTACGAGGGGCGAACCTCCTTCGAGAAGGGCCGGACGTTCGGTCACGAGAACATGGGAGAGGTGGTGGAGATCGGCAAGGGAGTTGAGAAGGTCAAGGTGGGCGACCGGGTCGTGCTGCCCTTCAACATCTCGTGCGGGTTCTGCAAGAACTGCGAGCGCGGGCTCACGAACTACTGCCTGACGACGCAACCTGACCCGTCGGCCGCCGGTGCGGCCTACGGCTTCGCCGAAATGGGCCAGTACGGCGGCGGGCAGGCAGAACTGCTCCGGGTGCCCTTCGGAGACCACAACGCGCTGCGCCTGGGTGAAGACGCGCAGGACAAGGAGAACGACTACGTCATGCTCTCCGACATCTTCCCCACCGGCTACCACGCCACCGAGATGGCCGGCGTGATCCCGGGCGACAGCGTCGTGATCGCCGGGGCCGGCCCCGTGGGACTGATGGCCGCCCTGTCCGCGACGATCAAGGGTGCCTCGAAGGTGATGGTGGTCGATCGTCATCCCGACCGGCTCGCGCTGGCCGAGCAGATCGGAGCGATCGCCATCGACGACTCCAAGGTCGACCCCGTGCAGGCTGTGCTGGACGAGACCATGGGGCTCGGAGCCGACCGCGGCTGCGAGTGCGTCGGATACCAGGCCCACGATCCTGAGGGCAACGAAGATCCGGCTGCCACCTTGAACATGCTCATCAACTCGGTGCGGTTCACCGGCGGGATCGGCACCGTCGGCGTGTTCGTGCCCCAGGACCCGGGGGCCAAGGACGAATTGGCCAAGCAGGGCAAGGTGGCCATCGACTTCGGCACCCACTGGTTCAAGGGACAGACCATGGGTAACGGTCAGGCCCCGGTCAAGCGGTACAACCGTCGGCTGCGAGACCTCATTGCGGCTGACAAGGCGAAGCCGTCCTGGATCGTCTCCCACGAGATCTCGCTGGATCAGGCTGCCGACGCCTACAGGAACTTCGACTCCAGGTCCGAGGGTTGGACCAAGGTCGTCATCAAGCCCGGCATGTCCAACGGAAAAGCGGCAAGCTGATATGGCAGCAGATCTTCAGGGCAAGAAGGTCGCAATCCTCGCCGCCGATGGAGTCGAACGCGTTGAGCTCGAGCAACCCCGCGAAGTACTGGACCGCGCGGGCGCTCAGACCGAGGTCCTCTCGATCCACGACGGCGAGATCAAGGCCCGTAAGAACGACCTGGATGAAGCGGGCACGTTCACCGTCGACGGGCTGGTCGCCGACGCCTCGGTGGGCGACTACGACGCCCTGCTGCTTCCCGGCGGCACGGTGAACCCCGACCAGCTCCGGGTCGACAAGGACGCCGTTTCCTTCGTCCGCGACTTCGTCGAGAGCGGCAAGCCAGTGGCGGCGATCTGTCACGGGCCGTGGACGTTGATCGAGGCTGGCGTGGCCGCCGGTCGCACCCTGACGTCGTTCCCGAGCATTCGCACCGACCTGCGCAACGCCGGTGCGGAGGTCGTCGACCAGGAGGTGGTGGTCGACGGGAACCTGATCACCAGCCGCTCGCCGGAGGACCTGCCGGCGTTCTCCGAGGCGATAGTGTCCCAACTCGCGGGCACCCCGACAAAGGAAGAGGAGAAGTCATGAGTGTGACCAAGGGATTGCTGGTCAGGTTTGACGCGTTGCCCGGGAAGGAGGACGACGTGAAGGAGTTCCTTGACAGCGGACGTGCGCTTGTTGAGGACGAGCAGGCGACCACCGCGTGGTTCGCGATCCGCCTCGGGCCGACCTCGTTCGGGATCTTCGACGTGTTCCCCGATGACGCCGGACGTGACGCCCACCTGACCGGCCCTGTTGCGGTGGCTCTCGGCGAGCAGACGGGCACGTTGTTCTCCGAACCGACGATCGAGAAGCTCGACGTACTGGGCTCCAAACTCCCCGCCTGACACCACAGGACGGGAGCACTGGCCCAGAGAGGAGGGGTCGCCGCGCGCGGTGACTTCGGGCTTACACAGCCCGCTGACGTCGTGGCAGCGGCCCCTTCTCCTGCGGCCTTTCGCTCATCACCAACAGATCGAGGAACCGCGATGACAGGAACTGACGACGGCGTTGCCACGACGCGTTCACCCGAGGTAGCAGTGATCGGGGGCGGGATCGTTGGTCTGTCGACGGCGTACGCTCTTCGGGAGCAGGGCGTGCCGGTGCGTTTGTACGAGGCTGGTCTGCCCGGGACGGGTCAGTCCGCAGGCGAGTCGCGGATCTTCCGACATGCCCACGACGACCCGCGACTCGTTGCTTTCGCGCGCGAAAGCCGCGGCGTATGGGATGAGTGGGCCGAACACTTCGACGTCGAGCTGGTCTCATCAGACGGTGTCCTGGCGATCGGAGACAGCGCCCTGGAGCGGCTGCGGGTGCTCGACCAGGTCGGCGGCGTGGAAGCGCACGAGATCGACGCGGCCGAGGTCGCCCAGAGGATGCCGCTGCTCGCTGGCTACTCGGGGCCGGCGGTGCTCGACGAGTCGGGCGGCGCGATCCGCACCCGCGCCGCGATCACGGCACTCACGGGTGCCCTGGCAGATGCGGTCACCACCGGTGAGGTCATCTCCATCGATCCCCGCGCCGACGGGACGGTCGAGGTCCGCAGCGTCACCGACCGGGCTGTCTACTCCAAGGTGGTCGTGTGCGCCGGCCGGGAAACCGCCCGCCTGGCACGCAGCGTCGGCCTGTCGCTGCCGGTTCGCCTTGCCGCACACGTCCGGCTGACCTTCGACGTGAAAGCCGCCGCCCCGGCACGAGTCGCTTGCCTGCAGGACAGCAGCGGCGTCTATGGCGAAGTCGGCGTCTACGCGACGCCGCTACCGGGCAACAGCAGCTATTCGGTCGGACTCAGCGACACCGTCGGCGTCCGCGACGACGGTACTTTCATTGACCCGGCGGCCATTCGGTCGCTGGACGAACGCGCACGCGAATACGTGACACGGGCGCTGCCCGGTCTCCACCCAGAGCCGCGCGACTTCCTTCACTGCTGGGTGACCGACCTCCCGTGGAGTGAGGACGGCGTGGCCGTGTGGGAGGCAGGGTCTGTCTTTTTTGTGGCCGGTCACAATCTGTTCAAGCAGGCACCTGCGCTGGGGCGCGCTCTTGCCCAGGCTGCGACCGGCGGCGGTCTCCGCGCCGAGCTCACGCCCGAAGCGTGCCTCGGCGAGGCTCAGGGCTAGGGCGTGTCTCCCCATCGCGTGGGGGTACTACATGCCTTACGAGGCCGGATCCCGAGCCCGCTGCTTGAAGAAGCGGACCGCAGGAGACTCGAAGACAACCCTGAGAATCGACGAGCTGTGGCTTTGTCGTTCCTGACTCGTCTGCAGCTCGACGGAGACGCCTCGACGACGAAACATGGTGACGAGTAGTGCACGAGGTTGGGTTGAAACTCTCGCATCCAGCCGTATACCTGGATCAGTGGGTATGGATTCGACTCGCTCGCGCGAACGTCGGACGCCCCCAGCATAACGAGGACCAGCGAGTGCTGGATGCGGTACGAGCCGCTGCCGCGAGGGGAGTCCGCTTTCCGCTGTCAGCGATCCACTATGCGGAAACCGGGCGCATCTTGGACTGGCGACAGCGGAAGAACCTCACCGATGTGGTCGCGCCTATCTCGCTCATGCAAACGATCCGAGCGCAGCCTGTGCTCATGCGACATCAGTTCCTGGTTGCGCTTCACGAGACGCTTGGACGCCCCGCATTCCGCCCGCCGCGACCCGAGGTCCTCGGCGTTGGCGTCCATTGGGCGTTCAGCGGTGTGCAGGCCTTATTCAAAGTCGTGAACGACGAAGGGCAGGTGATCGACGTCGACACGACGCGTCTACGACATCTCAATCAGTACGCCGAGGCTGCAGTGTTCGCTGGCCCTTTGCCGGACGAGCTACCGGGCCTGGTTGATCTCGGATACGTCGCGCCGCGCGTTCTCGAGAGCCGTCCCGGTAGTCGCGTCGAATACGAGCAATGGCTCTCAGAGCAGCTCGCCGACCGCAGCCCCGACACGGACGAGCTACGAGCCTTAGTGATGGCGCGCGAGATCCATCACGAGTACACCGACCTGCTCAACGACCTCTTCGCCGACTATCGGCTTACGCTGTCGATGATCACCGGGGGTAGCACCGGCATGGCAAGCCGCGCGAAGGCCGTCGCGTTCATGGAACGTGTTCCCACAGCCCGGATCTCCGCGGACATGAAAGCGCTGCTTTTCCGGAACAAGGGGCGTAGCTGGTCTTGGAACATGCTTCGAGATATCGACGCGCTCAGCCTTGCCATCCCCTACTGTCATGTCGTCGTCACCGACAAGGACGCAGCCGACCTCCTCGGCCGCACCGGCGCCGGGACACGGCACGGCACGAAAGTTGTCGCAAAGCTCCACAGCCTTCCTGAACTCCTTGACGACATCACGTCGAGTGTAGATCATATCTCGAGTAAGACAGCCTGGGACGAACTCGGCCCCGGTGACAGCGAGTACCATCTCCAGACACCTGAGCCTCTGCCGTACGACGACCGGCTGCTCGGCGCATCCATGCGATTGGTCGACGCTTCAGGTCGGGCTTTCTCCATGCCGAACTCCGGCGTCAGGACTGCAAATTCTTGAGCAGATGCCTACCGCCCCTTGAGCATCGCCTCATCGATCTGGCCGAGGCAAACCACTCCGTTGAGAACGAACCCCTTGACAGACGTGCTCACAGCCGTGGACTCCAGATCGGTGCGGCACACTCTGGAGATGGTCAGCTGTAGACCGCGCTCACATCCTCGTGGAAGATCCGTATGCTGGAATAATGACCTTCACCGCTCTGCATCGCGCCCTCGGGTCCGCTCCTGGACCGCTGACGGACGAACTGCTGGATGCGGCGGTGAGCGACGGCGTCGTGGAGACGAACGATCTGGACTGGAAGTCAGAGTTGCCGCCGGCGAAGGGACTACCGCAAACGGACTTCCCCAAGGATGTCGCAGCGATGGCGAACAGTGGCGGCGGCATCATCGTGTTCGGAGTACGCGAGTCGCAGAAGGCCGCGACAGAGCGGGTCGACGTCGGAGAGTTCGATGAAGCGTACGAGCGATCCCTGCGCTCCGCAGCGATCACCGCTATCTCCCCGCCTGTCTTCGGCCTCAACGTGCACCGTCTCGGAGTTGAGGGTGCACGTGCTGTCGTCGTGGAAGTGCCGGCAAGCGTCGACGGACCGCACCTGATCTACCGCAACGACTACTTCGGCGCGCCGGTGCGCAACGACTCCGACACCGTATGGATGAAGGAACGACAGATCGAGGCGATGTACCGAGCTCGCTTCGATGAACGCCGCCACGCCAGCGAAGCACTCGACAACCTGTATGCCGAGACCGCGGGTGGGCGGACCACGAGCGAACGCGCCTGGCTGATCGCTGTCGCCCACCCGCACCTCCCTCGCCGCCACAACCGCCTGACGCACGACGGAGCGCGCGACGTGCTGACCCGGGCCGAAGGCCTCGCCCTGTTCCACGCCGGACGTGGCGGTGTGCACCCGCTGGAGAACGTCGACCGGCACAATCCACGACCGGGGTTGCGCCGTTGGGTCGCCGTCAACACCGCAACAGGCGATCGATCAATGTGGAAGGAAGCATGGGCGAGTCTCCACCACGACGGATCAGTCACGCTCGCAGCCGCAATCGGCGGCCATCGCATGAGTAGCGACGGGTACTTCGAGGGATCGCAGGTCCAGTCGGACGCGGTCGAGTGCGGCGTTGCAGACCTGATGGCTCTCATCAGGGCGACCGCCGACGCGACGGGCAACGATGAGTACGACGTGCGCGTCGGGATCGAGTGGTCCGGTTCAGAGCCACTGGCGATCCTGACTGTGAACAACCTCGGTCACTCTTACGACGGTGTCTCCACGCCATTGCATCGCTACATACCTGTCGAGACCACCGTGAACGCGGTGGAGGCCGACCTGGACTTCTACTGGCACGTTCACGACCTCGCTCAGGATTGCGTCAACCAAGGCGGTGTATCAAACGTACGGCTGATCCGTCCGCCCGAGCGCGAGGAGGCATAGTTCTTCCGCCACTTCTGCGGTGGGCGGGCTTCGTCCCGTAGGAGCGGGCTACGTCAACGTTGTCGGTGTGAGCGGCCAGCCCTGTCCGATCTCTGGAACGGATTCAGAGAGCACGGCGATCTCAGTGGCTTTGCCAACGCGATGCGCTGAGTAGTGGAGCTCAAACTCTCGACGCCGACGCGCCGCGTAGAGCTCCGCCACCTGTGGAGCGTTGTCATAGGTGAGAACCCACGGCCTGTCTGCGACGGAGTTGAGGACTCGCGCAAGGTCTTCGTGGTCGGTCGCAGAGAAGGCGTTGAGGTACAACGACCCGGCCTTCTCGAAGTAGGGCGGGTCGGCGTATATGAAGACATCGTCCTTGGGAGCGTACTCAGAGATGACTTCGATGCCATCGCGCGACGTCGGGACGATGTTGTCGGCATAGAGCGACAGTATGCGGATACGTTCAACAAGGCCGTCCCGGTTGAAGCGGGCGTCGATCTTGTAGTTACCCGTTTGGTCTAGCCCGCCGATCGGACCGCCGTTGAGCACGCCGGACCTGTTTGTGCGATTGAGATAGAAGGTCGCAAATCCGAGCTGTGACAGATCGCTGGTGTCGGCGGCAACATAGATTTCGCGCTGCCGCCGCCACTCGGTGACGTCAAGCTTGGCCTTATGGATTCGCTCGATCAGCCATCCGGGCTCGGACTGAACGGTAGTCCAGAATGCGTGAATAGCCGGGTCTAGGTCGTTGATGACGACGCGCTCGACCTGCCCCGTTACTAGAAGACTGAGACCGGCGCCGACTCCGCCCGCATACGGCTCGACGTAGGTGCAGCCTGCGAGATCCATGTCTCGGATCATCTTGCGGAGGCGCGAGTACAAGGCAGACTTGCCGCCTGGGTACCGGAGCGGGGATATTCGCGGGCGTCGTGTGGACACCCCGATGGCGCTCGTGCTCATGGCTTCATCACGTATCTCATGATCGAGTCGATGGAGGCCCACATTGAGAACGCCTGGTCGGGATCGACTAGGAAGTGGTGGTTGTGGTTGATCGCATTGAGCGAGTCGCCTGAGTTCGTGTAAGTAACGAGCTTCCCTGTCCTGACACCCTCGATGACCTGGACCAGGTACTTCGGGCCGCTCGCCTTTACGTGTTCCAAGAGCCAATCTAGGGCGTGGCCGAGTTGGACACGGCCGTTCTGGTTGTTCCCGGAGCCCTTGATGTCGATCGACCTTGCCTCCGCATATGCCTTGATCGACTTCTCCAGTACGGCCCGGAGCATGAGGAAGGTGGCGTTAGGGAACTTTTGCACGTCGACCTCAGAGAGTTCGCCGAGCAGCAGTTTCAACCCTTCGGGGTAACTCGCGGGAGCCTTGATCTGCCCGAGGTCAAGGTTCCTGAGCTTCTTCTTGGCCGGACGCTTCCTCGGAGGCTTCGGCCCCGTGGGGCCAGGCGCACCGCTCGGAGGTTCTCCAGGACCGGGTGCTCCCGTGGGCGGAGTCGGCTTAGCGCCGGGGCCACCGGACGGCGGGTTGTCCCCTCCGCCGGGAGTCGTTCCTGTAATCGGGGTCGTGGGGTCAGTAGGAGCTGTGTCTCCCGCGTCGGCAACGATCTGACGCAGTTCCTTCATCAGTTGCGTGTAGCGAGGACTTGAGACCGAGTTCAGGCTGCGCGTATTGATGTTCTCGTCGTACATCCCGCGAACGATCGCGGTAGCAACATCCTTGAAGACTGCATCCGAGAGCGTCTTCGTGACGTTGCCGTCTGAATCCATCGCAAGCCCCGTCAGGTCAAGGAACTCTTTCGACTCGTAGATGCGCGCCAGCGTCGATAGGCCCCTGGCCCACTTCTTCGTTGCGAGGAAGTCTTGAAGCTCGGCCTCGTCGTACTGCACGGACTTGAAGAGATTGATGATGTGCGCTCGGAAAACGAACTTGCGAACGTCGATCGTAGGATACCTAGTCAGAAGTTCACGGAGCTTCCTCCCCGCGTCGATCTGCGCCTGGAAGAACGCCGCCTGCCTGCTGGGACTCCAAGCCCGCCGCAAATTCCCGGTGTGGATAGCCGCGATCAACTGATCCGCTTCGGTCTGGTTCGGTGCAACCATGACCCGGACCTTCGAGAGCACAGAGCGGTCTGGCAGAAGGGCCGCCAGCGACGCGACCCGCGCCTGATAGTCGGGGACCAGCATCGGGTTCTGGATGGCTTTGAGTGCAGCGAGCCTGCGGTTCCCCTCAACCATCACGTACTTACCGCGTCGCTTCAGGACGACCGGCGTCTCGTGCGTCAGATAGCCGACCTTGCAGATGCCCTCGACAAGCCCCAATGCATCTTCGTTGACGAACAGGTCTTCAATGATGTCGGCCTCGACCTTCGCGTCGGCCACTTCAAGGCGGACGTTCTTCGGGTCGAGTTGGACTTCCTTCAAGACATCAAGCTCAACTTCGGGCCAGTTCGATGTATCTAGCATTCGTCGCCGCCTTTTGCGCCGTTCATCTCGGACAGCGCCGTCACGGCCTCACTCATTGTGCTCCGCTCCTGCCTGCGGCAGTGCGCCGCGGACGTACGCAAGGACATCGCTCCTCACGAAGCGCCAAGCACGTCCCACCTTCTCCCCAGGCAGCGACCCCGCGCGGGCGAGTGAGAGCACCGTCTTGGTGGAGACACGCAAGAGCGCTGCCGCCTCATCAGCGGTCAGAACCTCGTTATCTTCCGGCACCTTTTCGTAGCCTCCTTGTGCGGGACGCATCTTCACGCTACCAGGTCGCGGCGTCCGTACGTTGGCGTTCAGGCGCTACAAGGAGGGTCCGACCGGCCTAGCAGCAGGCGATTGGCGCGCGCCTTTCGGCTCTCCTTCGAGCGAGCGAGTTCGGTCAAGCGCAGCGCGGGCGCGGGCAGTGTCGAGCTTTCGCGACTCGGCCTCGGCGGGTGCCGCGAGGGGTGCAGGCCCATTGACGCCGTAGCGGTCGCGGTAGGCAGCGATGGTGCGAGCGGCGTTCCGCCATGGTTGGGCCGCTCGTGCCTGCTTCGGCTGGACGCCGAGCTTCGTGATCCACTCGTGATTCTCGGCGAGCGCCGTGTCGAGGAGAGTACCGGCTCGGGTCTCGATGAGGTCGCGTCGCTCGGTCAGCGCCTGCCGCATGTCCGGGGACATGGTGCCGGTGGCCTCGGGGATCAGGCCGGCGTTCAGCCGCGGTCTCTTCCGGGCACCCCCGGACCTGGCGAGGCGGGCGGTCGCCCTCGCGACCCGGTAGTGCAGGGCAGCGGCGATGTCGTCGGCGTCCCCGAACCCGCGTGCTCGCACGAGGCGTGGGAGCAGGGTCTCGACATCGTGTTGGTTCGCCTCGGCTCGCCGGAGCTCGGCGGTCAGCGCTCCGAAGGCGGGAGAGGTGATCGCGTCGTCTGCGTCGTCGTCACTGAGACCGGAGTAGCGGATTAGTGCGGCCCAGCGGTCGTGCTGTGCGGCCGCGACCAGGGTCTCGTACTCGGCGGCGAGCTGGGCGATCGAGCCCCAGGCGTCCTGCTCGGTGGTGATCGTCTCGTGCGCGGACGGCTCGGCGCCGACGTGCTGTAGCACCCCGAAAAGCACCGACCGGGCGGTCGCTTCCTCGTTGTCGCCGGGGTGCGGGCCGTCGTGGGCGGAGTCGGGCTTGTCAACGGCGACGTAGGCGATGTTCTGCTCGCGTCCCCTTGTCATGGCGACGTAGAACGTCTCTCTGGTCATCGAGGCATCCGCCAGGACGTGCGATGTGTCCACGGTGATGCCCTGCGCCCGGTAGGACGTGACGGCGTAGCCGAGGTCGAGATGTTCGGCCGCGTACTCGGCCGGGATCACGACGTGGGCACCCCACTTGCGCCCTGCGCGGCGGAGGGTGAGGGCGCCGTCGTCGCGGACTTCGGTGACCGTCCATCTGTCGCCGTTGCGGACCCAGGAGCGGCCGGCGCGAAGGCGTCGGTCGTTGCGGCGGGTGATGACGGTATCCCCGGCCGCGGTACGGGTGCCGTTGTGTAGTTCGACCTCGCGGCGGGCGTTCACGGTGCCGTCGAGGGTGAGATCGGCCCGTGCCCTGTTGTTGAGCGCCTGGACGGACTCGTTGGAGTCGGTCACGAGGACCCTCGCCCGCCCGACGAGAGTGTCGGAGCGTCAGGCGGTGTAGGCAGCGTCGATCATCGCCTCGGTCTCCCCGCCGATCACGCGGCAGTGCTCGGCGTAGGTGTCGATGACATCGGTGCGGCCGTGGCGCAGCGCGAGGGACGCGGTCTTCTCCCACGGGTTGACGAACCGGTGCACGTCGACCAGCTCGGGGGCGTCATCGCGGTCGTGAACGAGGAGGGAGAACGCTCCGCCGGCCGTGACCGACTGGAGCTGGGCGTGATCCCCGACGAGCAGCACCTTCGCCCCGGCCTCCGCAGCGAGGGCGGTGATGCGGTCGAGGGAGAGCGTGCCAGCCAGGGACGCCTCATCGACGATGACGAGCTGACCCTTGGCGGACGTCTCGCCGGTGCGGTCGTGACTGTCGAGCCACTTCGCCGTGTTCTCGGTCTGGATGCCAAGGTCATCGGCCAAGACCTGCGCGGCGACCGCTGACGGCGCGAGCCCGACCACGCTGCCGCGCCCGTGCTCGTGCTCCCACGCCCGCCGCAACGCCGACATCGCCGTCGTCTTCCCAGCCCCCGCCGGGCCGACCAGCAAACCGACCATCCGCCCGGAGACCGCGATCTTCGTCAGTGCGGCCGCCTGGTCTTCGCCGAGCATCCGGCCCTTGCTGTCAGCGCGCTTCGTGATTCGTTCGACGGTGGTCAGCGGCACGGTCGGGGCCGTGGTGGTGCGGGCGCGCTCGAGAAGGCGGTCTTCGGCCGTCAGCAGCACCTCGGAGGAGAACAGCGCGGAGTGCTTCGGCCGGAACACACTCGTGCCGTCCGTCCGACGGAACACGGCCGGGCTGGATGCGAGCTCCGGCGCGGTCAGGCGCAACGACGCGGCCTCGGCGGCATCCATGACCAGGCTGACAACGGCTTCTCGATCTTCGGTCGACTCGAACCGGAAGGCCATCGTCTGCCTCGCGGCCTCGGCCGTGAGGTTCCATCGATGCCAGGTGGAGCGCTTCTCACCGACCGCGTCCACGACGTCCTGCCCAAACGAGGCGATCAAGTCCAGCGGCACGTCGTCGGCACGCAGCAGCAACGGCTCCTCGTTCGCCGTCACGCCGCGCGCCCACGAGGTCGCATCCGCCCCGAGCACCCGCCCGGCCCGTTCCCGCCAGGAGGCGGTGAGGTCGGCCAGCGACCGCATCTCCTTCTCCGGCCGTGTGGAGAGGGTGGCCTGGGCACGGAGCTTCATGATCGTCGCCGGCGACGGCCGCCGCCCATGCTCGGAGATGTAGCGCTCGATGAGGCGGTCGGTCTCGGCGTCGATGTGCCGAGCACGGGTGGAGAACTCCTTGACCAGCGCCTCCGGCACCGCGGTGACCGCCCAGGCGGGGTTACGGTCGCGACCCATGTCGCGCGCCTCCCAGCCGACCCCGAGCATCCGCGTGAGATGGTCAGCGAAGACCGCCCCGTGCAACTCGGAGAGAGCGACCACGGCGGCCTGCATCGGCCGCCCATCAAGGCTCCGCCATTTGCCCTCGAGGACGGTCTGCACCTTGTTGCTGATGACGACGTGCGTGTGCAGGTGCGGATCACCCGCCCTGCTGTCGTAGTGATGGAACGCCGTCGCGATCAGGCCCCGGACGTCGACCTGTGCAACCGCGCCGTCGCGGCCGGTTGCGCCCGTGCGCGTGGCTGCAACCTCCCGCTCCATGAACGCAATCACCTCCGCGACCGCCGCATGATGACCGTCCGCAATCAGCGTCTGCGTCCCGGCATCAGCGACCGCCCAGAGTGCGCTCGCGGACTTCGGGGTGCTGAACGTGAAGTCGAACCCCGCAACCGCCCGGCGCGTCCCGCGCTCGGACTCCTCGGCCTCGATTGCCGCAACTGCTTCGGCTCGTGAGGCAGGGTCGAGGGCCGGGTCGAGTGCACCGGTGCGGGCCTCTATCCGCTCGGCCACGCTCCGGTATTCCGGGTAGGCGCGACCGAGCGGTTCCCCGGTGATCGGGTCGCGGCCCATGCCGACCAGGAGCTGGAGCTGGGCTTCGGAGACCTGACCGCCCACGCTGATCCGTCCGCTGCCGAGCATGGCGACTCCGGCGCCGAGCCAGCGACCCGGCGAGGTGCCCTCGGCGTTGTACTATCGCGTCAACGGAGTCGAGAGCGAGCGGTCACCGTCTCCGGCCGCGACGGTGCGAAACAGGTACTTATACCCGTCACTCGCCGACATCACGCGCATCGAGACCGTCACGTATTGCAGGTACGCGCACCGATACGCCTAGAGCTTGAAGTCGGGCACCCTTGACCAGTCCAGCGTGGGATTGCCTACAAAAAAAGCTGCTTCATCAGCGAGGCGTTGTGCACATACACAATAGATATGTGCATAAGATTCGGCGCCATGAACCGACAATGAGTACTTGCCGTTGCTCCTCGGCCGCAACACACTCGAGGCCGACACTGTTCCTCTGAGCGGTCCAGGCCACACCTCGGAACGGAATCCGCGCGCTAACCCATGTGTGAGGCAATGACGGACTTGCATCCAGCCCTCGGCGTGCGTCTCCGCATCCGTCCACGAGAGCGCCTGCTTACGAACCCACGACGAGTCGCCGATCGCTGTAGGCTTCCAGACGTTCACAGCGAAAGGCGTCTTCAAAATCGTGCCGTCTCCCCAGGCAAGCACCTGTCGGAGCTTCTCATCGAACACCCTCACAGTGGGGTTGTTCATAGACACCAATTTGGCGATCTGTCGAAAGCTCTGGATTCGGTGAGCGGCGACGAGCGCCACGAACTCCTCAACGAAACCTTCAGAGGCAGACACCGCGGTGAGAACGATCGCAGGCGCGAGCGCCCCAGCGTTGCCGGGGTTCCCTCGGGCGCCAGGATGCAGTTTCGCAAGCATCGAGGGCACCACGAGACTCGTGGCGTACCGATTCACGGCGTCTTGCAGACTAGGAACGTACATTACCGGTCCTGGAGCGGCTCACAGAGGGGAAAGAACCCGAGGACCGGCTGCTGGTCGGCCCGAAGTGCGGCGCTCTCAAGACCGCGACCGTGCGGGCAGCGACGAACGGGGACTAGATCGTCAGCGATCTCGGCCTGCCCGACCTCACCCGGCCCGGCCTCCGGCGCACCGGCGCGACCTGGATGGCCGACGCAGGCATCCCGCTCCACGTCCTTCCGGACATCCTCGGCCACGCCTCCGTCGAGACCACACGCGGATACCTGCACCCCAACGACCGACACCTCGCCTCTGCTGCGGAGCAGGCCAAAGCCTTCCTTCCCAGATCCGCTAAGGCCAGCAGACCGAGCCGGCGCGAGGCCTCGAGGTCACTGTGACGGGGAGCCGGGAGCCACGACGGAGGCTCTGGTCCCCTTATCCACAGGCAACGACCTCCAGAGAGCCAGATACGCCCTCCGACGTCCGTGAACCCGCATCGATGCCTTGGCGAGGGGACCAGAGGGGACCAACAAAATCCCGTCGCCAGACACGACGAAGCCCCGATGAAAATGGCTTCTCATCGGGGCTTTTCTGTCGGGCTGACAGGATTTGAACCTGCGACCCCTTGACCCCCAGTCAAGTGCGCTACCAAACTGCGCCACAGCCCGCTGGCCGCCCAACTTGGCGCGGCCACCAGACAACTGTACCCCATTCAGAGCCTCACTTCGGACCACTCAATGGGCCTGATCGGCCATGTCGCCCATCCCCTCCGACGAACAGCCGGAGTAGCGTGACTCGAATAACGTGCTTGCGCTAAAGAGTCTGGAGAACATCATGACGACCGCCCACTGCATTCGCCACACCATGACCGCATTGGGAGCAGTCACGGCGCTCATTCTCATGACTGGCTGTGCCGATCAGTTCCGTGCAATCGACAGCGCGGACTCAGAGGGGCCATCGGCACACGGCGCTCAGTCCAGCACCAACGAGTCACGCCTTGAAACGATCAAGACCTCCGGCGTTCTGAACGCCTGCACCACGGGCGACTACCCACCGTTTACTGAGGACACCGGAGACGGCGAACTGACCGGCATTGACGTCGACATGGCTGCGGACCTCGCCGAGACACTTGAGGTGGACATCGAGTGGCATCAGACGAGCTGGGGCGATCTGATGGACACGTTCCTCAGCGACTGCGACATCGCCGTCGGGGGAATTTCTATGAACCCGCCCCGCGCGGAGCAGGTCTTCTTCAGCGATCCGATCCTGGAGGACGGCAAGACGTCGATCGCGCGCTGCGATGAGGTGCAGAACTACCAGACCATCGAGGACATCAACCAGCCCAACGTCACCTCGATCTTCCCGGAGGGTGGGACCAATGAGGCCTTCGCCCGGGAGCACTTCCCCAACGGGGATTTGAAGACCCACGACAATCTGACGATCTTCGACGAGCTGGTGGCCGGCGGTGCCGATGTCATGACGACTGATCGTGCAGAGGTGCTCTACATCGCCCACGAGTACGACGAACTGTGCGCGGTGAACCCGGATGAGACCTACGACTTCTCGGTGATGGGTTACATGCTCCCGCAGGGCGATGTGGTCTTCAAGGAGTACGTCGACCAGTGGCTGACGATTGCGCTGAAGGACGGAACGTACGACGAGATCGCTGAACCGTGGGTTGGCAATGTGGAGCTGATCCCCGAGGACTGACGGCGCCGACGCGCCTGCTGCAACGCGTCAGAAGGTGTAGGTCTTGTCCCCCACGTGGAACTCGACCGTCTCGAGGTTCTGCACGCGTTCCTTGGCCTGGGCGGCGACCTCTTCCATGGTGGTCTGCAGCACCGCGGGGTCGATGGTGGTGGCCTCGTCGCCGTAGTTCACGATGAGCTTGCCCTCGTCCCCCTGGATCTGGAACGTCTCCATGTCCGGGCCGGAAGGCATGGAGCGGAAGAACTCCACGACCTTCGAGTTGTCGCCCAGGTAGATGTCTTGGTACTCACTCAGGGAGTTCCAATCGAAGTTCTCCACGGACTCGCGCGTGAGGTCGCCCAGCTCCTGGGCCTGGGAGATCACCTGATCGGCCTGGTCGCGGACCTGCTGTGCCTCGGCACACCCCACCAGGGTCACGGCGAGAAGAACGGCCGCCCCGGCGGGCTGGATGCAACGTTTCATGGTCGCAGTGTGCCAGCCTGACCTGGGATATTGCCCGGAGACACCCCGAAGGAACACCATGGGTTCATGACGAGCTCCGTGGTGGTGGTCGGCGGCGGTCCGGCCGGAATGGTCCTGGGGCTGCTCTTGGCCCGCGCCGGCATCACCGTGACGGTGCTGGAGAAGCACACGGACTTTCTGCGTGACTTCCGTGGCGACACCGTCCACCCCAGCACGATAACCCCGCTTGACGATCTGGCATTGTTCAACGAGTTTGATGCGCTCCCTCAGAGCCGACTGGAGGGAATGGACCTCACCCAGCCGGACGGGACCGTGGTGCGGGCAGTGGACTTCTCCCGGTTGCCATCCCCCGCACCGGGTACCTGCAGGTTGCCCTACTGGGTCACAAGGGTCGCGACGCCCAGCTGCGCGCCGCCGGAATCGAAGCGTTCCGCCAGAGCGTCCGGGACCTGCTGCCCGAAGGCTCCCAGGTGGAGCAGCTCGCCTCGATGGATGAGGTCAAGCACCTCGATGTTCGCCTGGACCGGCTCACCTGGTGGCACTGCGCCGGGCTGCTGTGCATTGGCGATGCCGCCCACGCCATGTCCCCGGTCGGCGGGGTGGGCATCAACCTGACGGTTCAAGATGCGGTGGCCACGGCGCGGCTGCTGGCACCTTCCCTGCGCCAGGGCGAGGTGAGCGTGCAGGACCTGGCAAGGGTCCGACGTCGTCGTCTGATGCCGACGGTGGCCGCCCAGGGACTCCAACGCATCCTGCACGCCCGACCGATCATCCAGGTGCTCAGCGGGAGGCTCGCCGAAGCGCCCCAGCCCCTGGTGGCGCTGTTGCGCCGGGTCCCGGCGCTGGCGCCGATCCCGGGGTACCTGGTGGGCGTCGGGCTGCTCTCCGAGCGCGCCCCGCACTGGGCGAGGCGCGGCCCGGTCAGCGGCGCCGTCCGCGCTTCTCCCTCACGCGCATGGCCACCTCGATCGGGGTGCCCTCGAACCCGAAGGTCTCCCGCAGGCGCCGGATGATGAAGCGGCGGTAGCCCGGGTCCAGGAACCCGGTGGTGAACAGGATGAACTTGGGCGGACGCGAACTGGGCTGCGTGGCGAAGAGGATGCGAGGCTGCTTGCCACCGCGGACGGGGTGCGGGTGCTCGGCCACCAGTTCACCCAGGAAGGCGTTGAGCTTGCCGGTGGGGATGCGCTTGTCCCAGGACTCCAGGGCGGTGTCCAGGGCGGGCACCAACTTGTCCTTGTGCCAGCCCGTCTTGGCCGAGAGGTTCACCCGTGGGGCCCAGGCCACGTGGGCCAGGTCCTTCTCGATCTCCCGCTCCAGGTACCAGCGGCGATCCTCGTCCTGGGAGAGCAGGTCCCACTTGTTGAAGGCCAGCACCAGGGCGCGGCCGGACTCCAGGACCAGCTGCAGGATGCGCACGTCCTGCTCGGAGAGCACCTCGGAGGCTTCCAGCAGCACCACGGCCACCTCGGCCTTGTCCAGGGCGGACTGGGTACGCAGGGAGGCGTAGTAGTCGGCGCCGTGGGCCATGTGCTGGCGCCGGCGGATGCCCGCGGTGTCCACGAACCTCCACAGCCGTCCGCCCAGCTCCACCAGCTCATCCACCGGGTCACGGGTGGTGCCGGCGAGGTCGTCCACCACCACGCGGTCGGATCCGGCCAGCTTGTTCAGCAGTGAGGACTTGCCCACGTTCGGACGCCCCAGCAGCGCCACCCGCCGGGGACCGCCGCGCGGGATCAGCCCGCCGTAGGCCGACTCCTCCGGCAGCTCGTCCAGGGCGGCGTCCAGCAGGTCGCCGGTGCCGCGGCCGTGGATGGCCGAGACCGGGTACGGGTAGCCGAAGCCCAGGCCCCACAGCGAGGCGGCGTCGGCCTCCTGGGTGATGTCATCCACCTTGTTGGCGGCCAGGATGACCGGCTTGCCCTTGCGGCGCAGCATCTTCACCACGGCCTCGTCCGTGGAGGTGGGGCCCACGGTGGAGTCCACCACGAACACCACGGCGTCGGCCACGTCCACGGCCAGCTCGGCCTGCTCGGCCACCCGCTGGTGGATGCCCTTGGCATCGTGCTCCCAACCCCCGGTGTCCACCACGGTGAAGACCCTGCCGTTCCATTCAGCCTCATAGCTGACGCGGTCACGGGTCACACCCGGCACGTCCTCCACCACGGCCTCACGCCGGCCGATGATGCGGTTGACCAGGGTGGACTTGCCCACGTTCGGACGTCCGACGATCGCCAGGACCGGCGGGATCGGCTCGTCCTCAGGCTCAGGCTCGCCCTCCTCCCACAGGTCCAGGAGCGCGGCGTCCTCTTCGTCCAGGTCATAGTCGAGCAGCCCGGCGCGCAGGGCCTCCGCGCGCTGGCGGGCGTCCTCCTCGGAGAGCTCGGCCAGGCGCTGGGCGATCTGGTCCTCATGAGTGGGGACGTACTCGTCCTCGGAGCCGTCTGATCCGCCCAGAGGGGCGTTGGTGTTCTCGGTGCTCATTCGGCACGTCCTTCGCTGTCAGTCAGGTCATTCTGGCCGGTCGCCGCGGCATTCCCCTCCAGGGGATTCCCGACGGCGGCCCCGGCCTGACGCTCGATCTCACCGAGCATCGCGGTCACGGTCTGTTCCAGGTCCAGTTCGGTAGAGTCCACCAGGCCGACCCCGTCCGCGGGGGTCATGAAGTCCACCACGGTGGAGTCCTTGGCGTCTCGGCCGGAGATCTGCTCCTTCAGGTCCTTCTCACCCACGGTGCCGCCCAGCTGGATCCCGCGGCGGGCCATCCGGGCCTCGGCGGAGGCTGTCAGCAGCACGCGGGCGTCGGCGTCCGGGGCCACCACGGTGGTGATGTCCCGGCCCTCGGCCACGATCCGCCGGTGGGTGTCCATCATCTGGCGCTGGCGCTCCACCAACAACTGTCGCACGGGCATGTTGGTGGCCACGGTGGAGACCACGGCGGTGACCTCGGGCTCACGGATGGCCTGGGTGATGTCCTCGGTGCCCACCACCACGCGCTCCGCGTCCGGATCCACCGAGATCACCAGCTCGATCCCCTGGGCGGCGGCCAGCACCGCCTCCGGATCGGTCAGGTCCACCTGGGAGTTCGCGCAGTGCCAGGCCACGGCCCGGTACATGGCACCGGTGTCCAGGTAGGCGGCTCCGAGCCGACGGGCGACCTCCTTGGAGACCGAGGACTTGCCGGAGCCGGAGGGACCGTCCACGGCCACCACCAGGCGGGGGCTCTCCTGTGCGTTCACCTCGGTCATTCAGACCACCTTCCATCCCCGCGCGGTCAGCGCGTCCGTCAGTTCCTGCTTGTGGCCGGGCACCACGGAGATCTCCAGCATGCCCACCTCGTACCCAGCGGAGTGGTCCATGCGCAGATCCTCCACGTTCACTCCAGCCTCACCCACGTCCGCCAGCACGGCGGCGATCTGGCCCGGAGTGTCGTCCACCAGCACGGTGACCACGGCGAACGCCTGCGGCGGTGCGCCGTGCTTGCCGGGGATGCGGGCCTGTCCGGCGTTGCCCTCGGCGATCAGCTGGGCGATGTCCAGGCGCGAGCCCGGCGCAGTGGGCTGCTCCATGGTCCCGATCAGCCGGTTCAGATCCTCCCGCACTCCGTAGAGGATCTCCACGATCTGCGGGGCGTTGGCCGAGAGGATCTGCACCCACAGCTGCGGGTCTGAGGCGGCGATCCGCGTGGTGTCCCGCAGCCCGTTGCCGGCCAACGCCAGGGATCCGGCCGGTGTCTCCTGCAGCCGAGAGGCCACCAGCGAGGCGGCGATCTGCGGCAGGTGCGAGATCAGGGCCACCGAGGCGTCATGCTCCTCAGCGCCCATCCGGTAGACGGTGGCGCCCAGGGCCCGGGCCAGCTGCTCGGCGGACTCCACGGCCTCCGGGGCGGTGTGCTCGTTGGGGCAGACCACCCACGGTGCTGCGGTGAACAGCGCACCCCGTGCGGCCACCGGCCCGGAGCGCTCCCGCCCGGCCATGGGGTGGGTGCCCACATAGCGGGCGGCGTCCTGCGCGGTGATGGTCCCTTCAGACACGGCCTCGGCCACGTCAGCGGCGATCTGCACCTTCACCGAGGCGATGTCCATCACGACGGCGGCCGGGAACCTGCGCAGCGAGTCCACCACGACCTGCCCGGTGACGTCCGGCGGCGCGGCGACGATGACCACCTCAGGTGAGGGGCCGTCGTCGTGAATCAGGACGCCTGCGGCGTCCACCGGGTAGGCCCGCCCGGCACCGATGTCCTGGGCCACCGCCTGAGCGGACGGCGAGGGGTCATGCAGCAGCACCGTGGTGCCGCGGGCGCGCAGGCCCAGACCGATCGACGTGCCCAGCAGGCCGGTCCCGCGGATCAGCACCGTGGAGACCGGTGCGGTCACAGTCCCACCGCCGCCATGAGGTGCCCGACCTCCTGGGAGTTCAGCGGGCGCACGGTGCCCTGGCGCTGGTCGCCCAGGTGGATGGGGCCCATCTGCACGCGCACCAGACGCTCGACCGGGTAGCCGACCTCCTTGAACATGCGGCGCACGATCCGGTTCTTGCCCGAGTGCAGCACGACCTCCACCAGCACGTGGCCCGGGGTGGAGTCGATCAGCTTGAAGGAGTCGACCTTGGCGATCCCGTCCTCCAGCTCGATGCCTTCCTTGAGCTGGGTGCCCACGCCCTTGGCCATGGGACCGGGCACCTGGACCAGGTAGGTCTTGGGGATCTCGTAGCGTGGGTGGGTCAGCCGGTTGGAGAGCTCGCCGTCATTGGTCAGCAGCAGCAGCCCCTCAGTCTCGTTGTCCAGGCGGCCCACATGGAACAGTCGCTCCTGGCCGGCCTTGAGGTAGTTGGAGATGCTGGGCCGTCCCTCGGGGTCCACCATGGTGGAGATCACGCCGCGGGGCTTGTTGAAGACGAAGTACTGCAGACGGGTGTCCAGCTGCAGACGGATGCCGTCCACATGGATGACGGCACGCTCCGGGTTCACACGGATGCCCGGCTCAGTGACGACCACGCCGTCCACCTCCACGCGGCCCTCGGCGATCAGGTCCTCGCAGACGCGGCGGGAGGCCACTCCGGCCTGGGCCATGACCTTCTGCAGACGCTCACCGTCCTGGTCATGGATGCGCTTGACGGCCGGATCGATCTTGCCTGAGGGACGGCCGGCCTCCTTGGCGAACTGGCCAGCCGCGCGGGGAGCTGCGCCGAGGTTGCGGTCATAGTTGTCCCGCTGGAACGGACCACCCTTCTGACCGGGCTGCGGGGTGCGGCCGCGGCCGGAGGTCGGTCCGCCGGAGCGTGGAGACGTGGACTTGCCGGCGCCGGACTTGCTGAAGCCCTTGTTCGAGCCGGGACGGGATCCGCCCTGGCCGCGGCGAGCGCCGCCGGAGTTCTGAGATCCGCCGGAGCGGTTGCCTGGGGTACGCGGAGTCATGGGGTCCTTTCAGTGCCTCACGGCATGTGCAGGGGTCGAGGTGGCCAGTGACGGCCGGATCGGGGCGCAGGAGTGCGCTACACCGAACACTCCATCATAGTCCACGCTCTGGTGTCAGCCGACGACCGACTGTTGATGGCGTTCCCGCCGTTGGCCGCCGCTCTGTTCGCCTTGGGGATCGACCGCCGGTTCGGCGGGCGGGTGTTCGATCCGGAGAACGGCGGTGCCATCCTGTGGCAGCACCTGTTCTGGTTCTTCGGCCACCCCGAGGTGTACATCATCGCGCTGCCGTTCTTCGGCATCGTCTCGGAGATCATCCCGGTCTTCAGCCGCAAGCCGATCTTCGGCTACAAGTCCCTGGTGTTCGCCACCGTGGCCATCGCCGCGCTCTCTGTCACGGTCTGGGCGCACCACATGTACGCCACCGGCTCCGTGCTGCTCCCCTTCTTCTCACTGATGACCATGCTGATCGCCGTGCCCACCGGGGTGAAGTTCCTGAACTGGATCGGCACCATGTGGCGCGGATCCATCACCTTCGAGACGCCCATGCTCTGGTCCTTGGGGTTCCTGGTGACCTTCCTCTTCGGAGGGTTGACCGGCGTGATCCTGGCGGCGCCCAAGCTCGACTTCCACGTCACCGACACGTACTTCGTAGTGGCTCACTTCCACTACGTGGTCTTCGGGACGGTGGTGTTCGCCATGTTCGCCGGGTTCTTCTTCTGGTGGCCCCAGTTCACCGGGCGGAAGCTCAATGAGCGTCTGGGCAAGATCCAGTTCTGGATGCTGTTCGCCGGCTTCCACGGCACGTTCCTGATCCAGCACTGGCTGGGTGTGATCGGCATGCCCCGTCGCTACGCGGACTATCTGGTGGAGGACGGATTCACGGCGATGAACCAGTTCTCCACGGTGTTCTCGCTGCTGTTGGGGGCCTCGATGATCCCGTTCTTCCTGAATCTCGTCCATACCGCCCGCCACGGCAAGAAGGTCACGGTGGACGACCCCTGGGGCTTCGGCGGCTCCCTGGAGTGGGCCACCTCCTGCTCGCCGCCGCGGCACAACTTCCACTCCTCCTTGCCCCGCATCCGCTCCGAACGTCCTGCCCTGGACCTGCACCACCCCGAACTCAGTCCCTCCTCACCCCAGCACGAACCCGAGCTGTTCGGTGAGCGGGCATCCATCTGATCAGGTGGAGCGAGCGGTCCTTCGGCGCCAGGCGGCGATGCCGGCCAGCACAGCGGCTACACCCAGGAACGGCAGGCCTACGGCCCATACCTCTGCCTCGACCTGGGTGGCCAGCCCCAGGCAGGCCACGATCCCCGCGATCGGCAGAGCGATCGGTACGCGGAAGTGGCGGCCTTCCACCGTGTCCCGGCGCAGCACCAGGACTGCGGCGTTGACGGCGGTGAACACGACAAGCAGCAGCAGCACCATGGTGCTGGCCAGCACCTCGAGCGTTCCGGTCAAGGCCAGCAACACCGAGATGGCCGTGGTGACCAGGATGGCCACCCACGGGGTGCGGCGCTCGGGAAGGACCTTGGTGAGGAACCCGGGCAGCAGCCCGTCCCGGGCCATGCCGTAGGCCAGGCGCGAAGACATGATCCCGGTCAGCAGCGCACCGTTGGCAACCGCCACCAGAGCGACCGCACTGAAGACCACGGGCGGGATGATCCCCGCGGCCTGCACCACCTGCAGCAGCGGTGCGGTGGACTCGGCCAGAGCGGCTGTGGGCACCACCACGGACGCAGCCGCTCCCACCAGCGCGTAGACCAGTCCGGCCACGATCAGCGCTCCGAACAGGGCCCGGGGGTAGGACCGTGCCGGGTCCTTGGTCTCCTCGGCGATGTTCACACTGGTCTCGAACCCCACGTAGGAGTAGAACGCCAGCACGGTGCCGGCCAGCACAGCCGCCAGCGGTCCGTTCTCCGGCGTGCCGAGCTGAGTCAGACGCCCGAGGTCGCCCTCTCCACGTGAGACCACGATGATCCCGAGCACGATGATCACCACCAGACCGGCCACCTCGATGATGGTGGCCACCCGGTTGGCCCCCATGGATTCAGAGATCCCGCGGGCGTTGAGTGCGGCCAGCAGGCCCAGGAAGACCACGACGACGGCCGCGACGGGGAGTGAGACGAATTCCGTCAGGTAGTCCCCGGCGAACCCGAGGGCCAGGGCGCCCACGGAGACGATGCCAGCTGCCAGCATGCAGAACCCCACGAGGAACCCGATGAACGGTCCGAAGGCTCGCGTGGTGTAGTGCGCGGATCCGCCGGCTCGCGGGTATTTGGTGGCCAGCTCCGCATAGGAGCCGGCGGTGAGCAGTGCCAGCACGAGAGCGGTCACGAGGGGAACCCAGACGGCTCCGCCGGAGATGCCGGCAATCGTCCCCGCCAGAACGTAGACCCCCGCCCCCAGGACATCACCGAGGATGAAGAGGAACAGTCCGGTGGTGGTGACTGCGCGGCGCAGTGACGGAGCAGTGCCGTCTGTGGGGGTGTGAGACATGCACCCAACCTACGCTCTGACGCCGCCTGGGGCGGTACCGGGAGGGACAGGTCTGCCCGTCCAGAGAGAACTGACGGTCATGCCTCCACGTCGTCCGGCTCCCACTCCAGGAGGTCTCCGGGCTGGCACTCCAACACTTCGCAGATCGACTCCAGGGTGCTGAACCGGATGGCCTTGGCCCGGCCGTTCTTGAGCACGGCGACGTTCGCCGGAGTGATCCCCACTCGATCGGCGAACTCCCCTACGGACATCTTCCGCCGGGCCAGCTGGACATCAATGCGGACGATGATCGCCATCAGATCACCACATCCATCTCGCTCTGCAGCGTGGTGGCACGGACCAACAGGGTGCGCATGACCGTCATCAGCAGCGCCAGGCCCAACCCGGCGAAGACTCCACCCAGCAGAGCCATCATCCACAGGGGAGGTCCGGCCACCGTGGCCGACTGGTACACGATGGTCGCCGCACAGACCAGGCTGCATCCCAGGAACGCACCGATGATGCCGTTGACCCAGCGGAAGGCACGCGGGGAGAACACCTCATCGCTGCGCGTGAACCCCAGCAGCCGCAGGGTGCACACGATGCCGACCTGCACACAGGCCAGCCCCAGCATGGACAGGATCAGGATCGGCCAGCGCATATGCGCCTCTCCTGGGAGGCCCTCAGCCATCACGCCGGACAGCCACGGCAGTCCGATGACCTGGAGGGCGGTGATGGCCACCAGGGCCACCACCAGCATGACTCGAAGGGTGTCGACGACGATGCGATTGCTCATGCCACCGACACTAGACAGTTTTCTATCGAAAGTCGATAGTTCCTGTGAGCCGATCACCACGGTGGCGCCTACGCCCACCGCTGAAGCCCTGCCCCGCCCCGGGCCGATGGCGCAGGCTGTGTCCATGGACCTGCTCATCCTCGGCGGCACCGGCCAACTCGGCCGCCACATCGTCGCGGCCGCCCTTGACTCGGGGCACAGCGTCACCTGCCTGGCCCGGGGCACGAACCCGGCTCCGGGCGGCGCCCAGCTGGTCCGAGCAGATCGCGACCTGCCTCACCCCTACCGTGAGGTGGAGGGCACCCGGTTGGACGCCGTCGTCGAACTGGCCTCCGCCCCTGGCCGCGTCCGCGAGGCGACCTCCTCCATCACCGCCGACCACTGGCTCTACGTCTCCTCGATCAGCGTCTACGCGCTCCATGACCAGCCCTGCCGCACCGAGGACGCCGAACTGGTGCCTCCACTCAACGCTGACGGCCTGTCCGGCCCGCAGGACTACGGCCCGGCCAAGGTGGCCTGCGAACAGATCGTCCAGCAGTCCGCGAGCGCCTGGACGGTGGTGCGCCCCGGGCTGATCGGCGGTGCTGGGGATGACACCGGCCGCACTGGCTACTACCCGTGGCGCTTCGCCCACCTCACAGGACCGAGCGTGGTGGTGCCAGATGCCGCGGGCGCCGTCGTCGCCATGATCGATGTGAAGGACCTCGCCGCCTGGCTGGTGCGGTGCCTGGAGCAACGCCTCACCGGGACCTTCCATGCCACCGGCCCGACGACGTCGCTCACCGACGCGATCGGCGCGGCTCGGCGAGTGGCCGGCCGTGCGACGGGTCATGGCACCGGTCCTGGTGGCGCGGCGGTGGTGCCAGCACTGCCGGACTCACGTTCAGGCCACTGGAGGACACCCTGGCCGACGCGCTGGCGTTCGAGGAGTCACGCGGCGGACCTGTGGGCGCCGGACTGAGCGAGGAGACCGAGCATCGAGTCCGTCAGTCCTGTCAGCCCAGCCCCTAGCCGGGGATCATTCCAGCGTGGGTCAGCCCCGGAACCCCTCGTCCGCCTCAGCCAAGGCAGGAAGATCGCCGATTCCCGGCAGATGGGCGGAGAGCTTGGGAAGCTCCTCCAGGGAGTCCACGCCCAAGGTCTCCAGGAAGGTCCCCGTGGTGCCGTAGAGGACCGCGCCGGTGAGCGGGTCGGATCCGGTCTCGGAGACCAGGCCGCGGCTGACCAGGGTGCGCATGACGGTGTCCGTGTTGACCCCGCGGATGGCCGCCACCCGCGAGCGAGTGACCGGCTGCAGGTAGGCCACCACCGCCAGGGTCTCCAGGGCGGCCTGGGTCAGCCGTGCGGTCTGCCCCTCCACGATGAACCGCTCCACCACCTCGGCGTGGGCCGGACGCGAGTAGATCCGCCAGCCGCCGGCCACCTCGCGCAACTCGAAGCCTCGGCGGGCCGAGCCGTTCTCGCCGTTGTAGTCGCCCACCAAGGAGGTCAGCACCTGGTGCACCTCGGCGCCGTCGGCTCCCGTGGCCTCGGCGAGCTGCTCGTCGGTGACGGGCTCGTCCACGACCATCAGCACGGCCTCCACCAGCTCCCGCAGCGGGGTGGCCGGGATCTCCTGATCGCTCATGACTCCTCCTCCACAGGTTCGGACTCCCCCGGTTCACCGGGCTCCTGGTCGAAGTCGCTCTCTCCACTCATCACCGGCAGCTCGTCGGCTGCGGTCGGGTCCCACTGCACCTGCAGGTCTCCCAACGGAGTGTCCTGTTCGAAGGTGACGGCTCGGTCCCGGTACATCTCTAGCAGCGCCAGGAACCGTGCCACCACCACCAGGGTGGAGTCGGCGTCTGCCACCAGCTCGGCGAAGCTGAGCCGTCCGGCCGCCTGCAACCGTGCCGCGATCAGCCCGGCCTGCTCCCGCACGGAGACCGCTGGGGCGTGCAGATGTCCCAACCCCACGCCGTCGGGCTTCTCCTCCGGGGTGCGGGTGAGCACGTCCTGGGCCAGGGCGGCGAACTGCTCCGGGCTCAGGGTCCACACCAGTTCGGGCAGCACGGCGGCGAAGCGCGGGTCCAGGGAGGTCTGCCGGGGGAAGCGCCGGGCCTCCTCGGCCATGCGTGTGGACATCATGGCGGAGACGTCCTTGAACGCCTTGTACTGCAGCAGCCGGGCGAACAGCAGGTCCCGGGCCTCCAGGAGAGCCTCGTCCGCCTCCGTGTCCGTGGTGCCGGCTGGCAGCAGCCGGGCGGCCTTGAGGTCCAACAGGGTGGAGGCCACCACCAGGAACTGGCTGGACTCGTCCAGCGCGGCGTCGGCCACCCTTCGGGCTGTGGCTGCCGCGGGGGCATCATTCCCGGCGTCCGTCCCCTCTGCCACCGCGGCCCGGGCGGTCTCGCGCAGCTGGGCGATGTAGGCGATGAACTCATCAGTCACCGCCGCCAGGGACACCTCCGTGATGTCCATCTGGCGCCGTGCGATCAGCGAGAGCAGGACATCGAAGGGACCGGCGAAGTTGGTGAGGCTGACGGAGAAGCCGGAGGGGCCGTCGTCGGGATCTCCCAGCGCGTCAGCGCTGAGCAGCTCCGCAGGGTCTGGCAGGGCCGGCGCGGTGCCGGCCCGGGGGGTCACGGCGCTCCGCCCCTGCAGATCAGCTCGCGGGCCAGCTGGCGGTAGGCCTTGGAGCCGGGGTGGTTCTGGGCGAAGGCGGTGATCGGCTCGGCGGCCACGGTGGCGTCGGCGAACTTGATGGTGCGCTTGATGACGGTCTCGAACACCTTGTCCCCGAACGCCTCCACCAGTCGTCCCACGACCTCCTTGGAGTGCAGGGTGCGCTGGTCGAACATGGTGGCCAGCACGCCGTCGATCTCCAGGTCCGGGTTCAGCCGGTCCTGGACCTTCTCGATGGTCTCCACCAGCAGGGCCACCGCACGCAGGGCGAAGAACTCGGCGGTCAGCGGGATGATCACCCCGTGCGAGGCGGTCAGGGCGTTGACGGTGAGCAGTCCGAGCGAGGGCTGGCAGTCGATCAGGATGACGTCATAGTCGTCCCGCACCTGGCGCAGTGCGCGCTCGAGCACCTGCTCACGGGCCACCTCGTTGACCAGCTGCACCTCGGCGGCGGAGAGGTCGATGTTCGCCGGCAGCAGGTCGATGTTCTCGAAGTCCGTCTCCACGATCGCGTCCCGGGCGGTCACCGAGCGCTCCATCATCACGTTGTAGACGGTGGTGTCCAGCTCGTGCGGGCTGGTGCCCAGACCGGCGGAGAGGGCGCCCTGCGGGTCGAAGTCCACCATGAGCACCTTGCGCCCGTACTCGGCCAGGGCGGCGCCCAGGTTGATGGTCGAGGTGGTCTTGCCGACCCCGCCCTTCTGGTTCACCATCGAGATGATCCGCGCCGGGCCGTGCGACTCCAGCGGCGGCGGCTCCGGGAAATCGTGCTTCGGCCGCCCCGTGGGTCCGATCACCGGCTCCCCTGAGATCATCAGGACGGGGGTGGGCTGCTGGCTGTTCACGATGGGGCCTGCTCCTGCGGGTGATCGGGGACGGACGGGACAGTGCGCGCCGGACAGGGTCCGCGGCACAGAGGCAACACTAATGCGCCAGGCCGCATGCGGAGAAACTTTCCGGAGCCCCACCGGCGAGCCCTCACCTTCAAGTGCAGGTTGAGAGTGTATACGTCCAGCGTCCCGACGACGGCCCCTCACCACGGGTGCCCCGGCGGCGGTTCCCAGGTCCGATTCCGCTGTGGGCTGCTCCATCACCGTTCGTGTGACCGGAACGCCGCTCAGCACGCGTGGTGCGGTCACACCAGCGGTGACGGACAGGGGACGCTGTCACACGAACGGTGCGGCAAACACTGCGGCTGATCCCAGCACACAGCAGAGCGCCCCGCACCGTCCGGAGACGATGCGGGGCGCTGTCGGCAGGGACACCCCCCTGCCGTGCTCAGCTGAGCCGGTGAGCAGGTCAGCGGCGCTCAGAGCGCCCGGTGACGTTCAGGCTCGACTCGGGGTGCCCCTCGAAGGCCTGCTCGGCAGCGGTGGGCGAGGCGTAGGGATCGAAGACCTCACCCTGCCGGGCCTCCAGCTCCCCCTCGGACTTCCCACCGAAGGAGAGTCCGTGGTCACCGGTGACCATGGCCTCGTCGAACTTGATGCGGCCCTCCAGCACGTCGCGGGCCTGGGCACCGTCGAACTCGCCGACCCACTTGCCGATCAGCATGGTGGCCACGGCGTTGCCGGTGAAGTTGGTCAGGGCGCGGGCCTCGGACATGAACTTGTCGATGCCCACGATCACGCCCATGCCGCCCAGCAGTGCGGGGCTGTGGGCCTGCAGGCCGGCGGCCAGGGTGGCCAGACCGGCACCGGTGACACCGGCCGCGCCCTTGGAGGCCACGATCATGAAGACCAGCAGACCGATCTGCTCGCCCAGGGACATCTCCAGGCCCATGGCGTTGGAGACGAACAGCGCGGCCATGGTCAGGTAGATGGCGGTGCCGTCCAGGTTGAAGGAGTAGCCGGTGGGCACGGTCACGCCGACCACGGGCTTGGAGACGCCGGCGTGCTCCAGCTTGGCGATCAGGCGGGGCAGCGCGGACTCGGAGGACGAGGTGGCGAAGATCAGCAGGTACTCCCGGCCCAGGTACTTCATCAGCTTGAAGATGCTCAGGCCGGTGACGATCTTGAGCAGTCCGCCCAGGATGACCACGATGAACACGATGCAGGTGGCGTAGAACGCGCCCATCAGCAGGGCCATGGCGCCGATGGCGGACCAGCCGGTGGAGCCGACCACGGCGGCGATGGCACCGAAGGCGCCGATCGGGGCCACCCACATGATCATCATCAGGATGCGGAAGACCACGCCCTGGACCAGGGTCAGGCCCTTGAGCAGCGGCTTGCCGGACTCACCCATCTGCTGCAGCGCGAAGCCGACCAGCAGGGCCACGAACAGCACCGGCAGCACCGGGACCGAGTCCGGGATGATGTCCAGCAGGAACTGGACGGTCGGGTCCAGCTCGGCCTTCTTGGCCGGGTCGTAGGGGACCAGCTTCAGGCCCTCGCCCGGGTGGACCAGGTTGCCCACCACCAGGCCGATGCCCAGTGCGAAGGTGGACATGATCATGAAGTAGCCCAGGGCCATGCCGCCGACCTTGCCGACGGTGGCGGCCTTGGCGATCGAGCCGATGCCCAGCACGATCGTGCAGAAGATGACCGGGCCGATCATCATCTTGATCAGGGAGACGAAGCCGTCGCCCAGCGGCTTGAGGGACTTGCCGAACTCGGGGAACATCAGGCCCACGGCGGCACCCAGGATCACCGAGGCGATCACGGAGATGTAGAGCCAGTGGGTCCGGTCCTTCGTCTTCTTCTGGACGGATGCCTCCGTCGCCTGCTGCGAGCTGAGCTGTTCAGCCATGGTGACCTTCTTCAGTGGGGGCGCGGACGCCGGTGGTGTCAGGATTGCTGAGACGATCATCACGTCCGGCTGTGCCGCTGGTCACCGTTGCGGTCATAAAGTTCATGGCAGGACCATCACCGGCAGAGGAGACCCGTGCAGCACCCCTGGAGCATCGCCCGCCGCCTGGCAGCCGCGCAGCTGCTGGGCCTGCTGGTGCTCACGGTCTTCGCCGGGTGGGCCAGCTTCGTGCAGACCCGGGACACCGTGCACCGGCTGGAGGGGGAACGGGTGATGTCCGCGGCGCAGCTGCTCGCCCAGGAGTACGAGGTGGTGGTCGCCTACGGCCATGAGGACCCCTCCGCGGAGCTGCAGCCGCTCGCACTGGACGCCGCCGAACGCGCCGAGGTCTCCTGGGTCACCTTCCTCACGCCGGACGGCACGCGACTGTCCCACTGGATGCCCGACTGGGTCGGCACCCGCTACACCGGCACCCTCTCCCCCGCCACGGAGGGGACCGCCTTCGCCGAGACCTCCACCACGGGAGAGGCCGGCCCCTCCGTCCGGGCGCTGGTCCCGGTCAGGGCCCTTCCCGACGACGGCCCCGCCGGCTCCCAGCCCGGGGCCGAGTTCCCGGCGCATCGGATCCAGGACCTGGACGACGGCCCGATCGTGGGCGTGGTGGCCGTGGGCCAGCGGGTCACGCAGCTGGACATCCTGGCGCGGTCCCACATCCCGGCGCTGCTGGCCGTGGCCGGGGTGGTCGCGGCCGCGGGGCTGCTGTTCAACTGGCTGCTCCACCGCTATCTGACCCGCACCACCCTGGGCCTGGGCCCGGAGCAGATGGCCGAGCGCTTCACCTTCCTGGACACCGCCCTGCACAATGTGGCCGAAGGCATGCTGCTCATCTCACCCCGGGGGCACCTGCGGCTCTACAACGACCGCGCCGCCGAGCTGCTGGGCCTGCCGCCGTTCGGGACCGGAGCGGACGGTGAACCGGGGACCCTCCACCTGCGGAACCTGTCCCTGCCCACGCCGCTGGGGACCCTGCTGCAGTCCGGCCGGGCGGCCCAGGACGAGCTGTTCACCGCCGGCGACCGGATCCTGGTGGTCAACCAGCACCCCACGCGCGTGGACCGCTCCCGCAGTCCCCTGCAGTGGCTGCGCAGCGGCCAGGCCGGGACCGACCAGGGCACCGTGGTCACCCTCTACGACCACACGGACGTGCAGGAGATGAACCGGGAGCTGGCCAGCACCCGATCGCTCACCGACGCCCTACGCTCCCAGACCCATGAGCACGCCAACCGGCTGCACACGGTCCTGTCCATGCTCGAGCTGGGCCGGGTGGAGGAGGCCCAGCGCCTGCTGATGGAGAGCGTCGGACAGGGCGGTCACGCCGATGACCGGGCGCTGGAGTCCGGTGCGGAGCCGGCCCTGGTGGCCCTGCTGATGGCCAAGTCCGCCCAGGCCCGCGAGCGCGGGGTGTCCCTGGACCACCGGATGACGGTGGACGTACCCACGGGGATCCCGGCAGCAGACCTGGTCACGGTGCTGGGCAACCTGGTGGACAACGCCCTGGACGCCGTCTCCGAGCCGGGCGTGGACCCGGAGGACCGGTGGGTGGAGGTCGAGGCGCGGCTGGAGGAGGGCTGGCTGGTGCTGGAGGTGGCCGACGGCGGACCCGGCCCCTCCCCGGAGGATCGGGACCGGGTGTTCGAACTGGGCTGGTCCACCAAGCCCGCCGGCCCGGACGGCCGGGGTGTGGGCCTGGCCCTGGTCCGCCAGACGGCGCACCGGCTGGGCGGTCACGTGGAGCTGGCGGTGGACTCCGGGACCGTGTTCACCGTGGAGATCCCCGTGCGGCACGGCGCCCTGCTGGGGAGGTCCGCAGCGGACGAGGCGGCAGAGACCAGAGGGGACGGCCATGCGTGACTACCGCGTCCTGATCATCGAGGACGAGCAGCTGACCGCGGACACCTACGCGGAGTACCTGGCGCGGGCCGGAGGCTACGAGGTGGTGCACCGCTCCCCCACCATGGCCGACGCCCTGCGGTTCCTGAAGTCCCGCTGGTCCGCCCGCCAGTCGTTCGGGGTGGACGTGGTCCTGCTGGACATGAACCTGCCGGACGGCCACGGGCTGGAGGTGCTGCGGCAGATGCGCGCGGCGGGGTTCACCGGCGGTGTGCTCGCCCTGACCGGGGCCACCGAGCTCAAGACCATCCGCCAGGCGATCGCCCTGGGCGTGGTGCAGTACCTGGTGAAGCCGTTCGGCTACCAGCAGTTCGCCGAGCGGCTGCGTGCCTTCCGCGAGGTCTCCGCCGAGTTCGCCGGCACCGGCAGCGCGGCGGACCAGGACGCCGTGGATCGGGCGTTCCGCCGGCACCGGCCGGTGAGCCCGCCGGAGCTGCCCAAGGGGCTGACGGAGGGCACCCTGAGTGCGGTGGTCGATCTGCTGCGCACCGCCTCAGCCGGCCTCAGCGCCGGGGAGGTGGGGGCCGCCGTCGGGACCTCCCGCGTCACCGCCCGGCGGTACCTGGAGCACCTGTCCCAGCAGGGCGTGGTGGAGCGTCAGCCCCGGTACGGCACCCCGGGACGGCCGGAGAACGAGTACCGCTGGGCCGGGGCCGCGGACTGATCAGCCGGCCGCGTCCGCGATGACCTGCGCCAGCTCGTCCGGACGGGACCACATGGGCCAGTGGCCGGTGGGCAGATCCACGAACCGCAGACCCCGGTGGTCGGTGAGGGCGGCCAGGAACGGCACTCCCTGCTGCGCGTATTCGCGGTACTGCTCGGCGGTGAAGGAGGTGCACACCACGGTCCCGGGGACCTGCAGGCGCCGTTCGTCGCCCAGGCGGACCGGGGTGCGGACCACGGCGCCGGGCTCGGGCACGGCCTGCGCGCGGAACGCGGCCAGCTGCTCCACGGTCAGGTCGCGGAACGACCCCTGCTCCTGCTCCTGCTCCCACGCCGACTCCAGGGTGAGCCAGTCGCCGCCGAAGTCCGCGTCCATGGCGGCCCCGTTGGAGCACGGTGCCGTGTCCACCCAGACCACATGGTCCACCAGCTCGGGGTGCTGGTCGATCACCAGGGTTCCGGGGATCGCGGCGCCGCTGTGCACCACCAGCACGCGGCGCTCCGCGTCCCGGTCCAGGGCCGTGAGGATCGCCTCGGCCTGGTCCTGCGGTGCGGTGCGGGCGGCCCGGTCCGTGTCCGCATCCCCGGGGTGCCGGCCGGGCAGGGTGAGGGCGGAGACCTCGTAGCCGCGGTGCTGCAGAGCGGGGGCCACCTGGTCCCACGCGCCCGAGCCGAGCCAGAAGCCGGGGACCAGGAGGATCTGCGTGCTCATGGAGACGTGGTGGACCCTTGGGTGCCGTCGCGTCGAGGGGTCAGCGCCGGGGACGCAGCACCGTCTGGAGCTCGTCCAGGACGGAGCGGTCCTCGATCGTGGACGGGACCGTGTAGTCCTCCCCGTCGGCGATCTGGCGCATGGTCTTGCGCAGGATCTTGCCGGACCGTGTCTTGGGCAGCGCCTCCACCACCGCCACGTCCCGGAAGTCGGCCACAGCGCCGATCTGCCGCCGCACGGTCTGGCGCAGCTCCTCCAGCAGGTCCTGCTCGTCCGGACTGCCCGGGTCCGGGGTGTCCACTCCGGACTTGAGCACCACGTACCCGGAGGGACGCTGGCCCTTGAGCGGGTCGGCCAAGCCGATCACCGCGCACTCGGCCACGGCAGGATGGGTGGCCAGGGCCTGCTCCAGCGCCCCGGTGGAGAGCCGGTGCCCGGAGACGTTGATGACGTCGTCCGTGCGGCCCATCACGAACAGGTAGCCGTCCTCGTCCACCAGACCGGAGTCGCCCGTGGCGTAGTGCCCCGGGAACGCGGAGAGGTACGAGTCGATGTAGCGCTGGTCATCGCCCCACAGGGTGGTGAGGGTGCCCGGCGGCAGCGGCAGGCGCAGGCAGATGTTGCCCTCGGTGCCGGCCGGGACCGGTTCGCCCAGCCCGTCCAGCACCGCCACGTGGAAGCCGGGTGAGGGCACCGTGCAGGAGCCCACCTTGACCGGGAGCACCTCCAGCCCCACCGGGTTCGCCCCGATCGGCCAGCCGGTCTCGGTCTGCCACCAGTTGTCCACCACGGGCACACCCACCGTCCGTCCCGCCCAGGCCTGGGTCTCCGGGTCCAGCCGCTCACCGGCGGCGAACAGCACCCGCAGGGAGGAGATGTCGTGCTCCTGCACCAGCTCGCCCTCCGGATCGGCCTTGCGGATCGCCCGCAGCGCCGTGGGGGCGGTGAACAGCGCGGTGGCCCGGTGCTCGGCGATCACCCGCCAGAAGGCGCCGGCGTCCGGCGTCCCCACCGGCTTGCCCTCGTACAGCACGCTCGTGGCCCCGGCCAGCAGCGGCCCGTAGACGATGTACGAGTGGCCCACCACCCAGCCCACGTCCGAGGCCGTGAACATGACCTCGCCGGGGCCGACGTCGTAGATGTTCTCCATGGTCCACCGCAGCGCCACCGCATGCCCGCCGTGATCCCGGACCACCCCCTTGGGGGCACCGGTGGTGCCGGAGGTGTAGAGGATGTACAGCGGGTCCGTGGCCGCCACCGGGACCGGGTCCGCGTCCTGGGCCTGCTCGGCCAGCTCGTCCCAGTCGGCCCAGCGGGCTCCGCCCCGGCCCTCCACGTCCGCCAGCGCCGTCTCGAACCCGTCACGGTGCTTCACGACGACGGCGCTCACCTGATGCGAGGCGGCCTCCAGGGCCTCGGCCACGGCGGGCAGGTACTCCAGCCGTCGCTTGGGCTCGATGCCGCCGGTGGCGGTGACGATCACCGTGGGCTGGGCGTGGTCGATCCGCGTGGCCAGCTCGTTCGGGGCGAAACCGCCGAAGACCACGGAGTGCACGGCACCGATCCGGGCGCAGGCCAGCATGGCGATCGGGGCGGCGGGGATCATCGGCAGGTAGATGATCACCCGGTGGCCGCGCTCCACGCCCTGGCCTCGCAGGACCCCGGCGAACCGGGCCACCTCGGCCAGCAGCTCCGCGTAGGTGTAGCGGGTGACCGTCCCGGTCATGGACGAGTCATGGATCAGGGCGTCCTGGTCCCCCCGTCCGGCCGCCACGTGCCGGTCCAGGCAGTTCACGGAGGTGTTGATCCGGCCGTCCGGGAACCAGCGGTGGAGCGGGGCCCGGGAGTCGTCCACCGCACGGGTGGGCGGCCGGGTCCACTCCAGCGCCTCGGCGGCCTCGAGCCAGAACCCCTCGGGGTCCTGCTCGGCCCGGTCGTACGCCGAACGGTAGGCGGACGGGTCGCTGTGAGCTGCATCACGGGAAGAGGCCATGCGCTGATCATAGGACCGCGGAGAGCGCCGGACAAGGGTCTGTGTATACATTCTCATCCCCGGCCCCGCGCAACGTGCCCTCGAGTCTGCTGCCACCAGCGACCGCGCAGGGGGCGGCTCACCGCTCGATTCAGGGTGAATGATACGGAGTCGCCGATCTCGACCAGCCGTGACTCAGGTCTCGACATTGACCCCTCTGTGTATACACTGAAGGGGTGCGTGCCAGTGATCGTGCCTACCGGGCCCTGCGTCAGGACATCATCGAAGGACGCCTGTCTCCGGGCACCGTCCTGGGTGAGGTCGAGCAGGCGGAGAGGCTCGGCATCTCCCGCACGCCGCTGCGGGAGGCCCTGAGCCGTCTGGTGTCCGACGGCCTAGCCGAGCCTGCCGGCGGCCGCGGGATGGTGGTCACCGAGGTCTCCTTGGCCGAGGCGGACCAGCTGTTCGACCTGCGCACCGTCCTGGAGGGACTGGCGGCCCGGCGTGCGGCGGAGAACGCCGACCCGGCGACCTTCCGGCGGCTGGCCGACCGGTTCGAGGGCGCGCACCAGCAGCTCGCCGCCGGAGCAGACCCTGACTCCTACTACCGCCTGACCGCCGAGCTGGACGATGCCGTGGATGCGGCCTGCTCCAACGCGTACCTGACCCAGGCACTGCGGGGACTGCGCGTCCACCTGGCCCGCCTGCGCCGGCTCTCCCAGAACGACCCGGCGCGGCTGGCCGCCTCGGCCCAGGAGCACGCCGGGATCGCCCGGGCTCTGGCCTCCGGCAATCCGGAGGTCGCGGCCGCCGCCACCACACTGCACCTGCACCATGCCCATGACCATCTGACCGGACGCCACCGCGGACCCGGCCAGGACAGTCCCCCGACCGCCAGCCTCACCGACACACCACAGGAGAGAGTCTCATGATCAACCACGACGTCCGCGTCTACCGCTCCGAGGAGAACCTGCAGCGCCCGGACCAGCTCGCCTGGAAGATGGCCGAGGTGGCCACCGACCCCGTGGAGGTGAGCGCCGAGGTCGAGGAGATGGTGATCAACCGCATCATCGACAACGCTTCCGTGGCCGTGGCCTCCCTGAACCGCGCCCCGATCGTCTCCGCTCGCGCTCAGGCCCTGACCCATGCCCCGTCCACCGGTGGGACCGGGGGCACCGTGTTCGGCATCGGCGAGCGCGTCTCCCCCGAGTGGGCCGCGTGGGCCAACGGGGTGGCCGTGCGCGAGCTGGACTACCACGACACCTTCCTGGCCGCGGACTACTCCCACCCCGGAGACAACATCCCGCCGATCCTGGCCGTCGCCCAGCACCGCGGCTCCACCGGTCGGGACCTGGTGCGCGGCATCGCCACTGGTTACGAACTGCAGGTGGACCTGGTGAAGGGCATCTGCCTGCACGCGCACAAGATCGACCATGTGGCGCATTTGGGCCCCTCGGCCGCCGCCGGCATCGGCACTCTGCTGGGGCTGGACACCGAGACCGTGTTCCAGGCCATCGGCCAGGCCCTGCACACCACCACCGCCACCCGTCAGTCCCGCAAGGGCGAGATCTCCACCTGGAAGGCCCATGCACCGGCCTTCGCTGGGAAGATGGCCGTGGAGGCCGCCGACCGAGCCATGCGCGGCCAGACCTCCCCGGTGCCGATTTATGAGGGCGAGGACGGGTTCATCGCCTGGCTGCTGGACGGACCGGACGCCCACTACGTGGTGCCTCTGCCGGAGGCCGGCGAGCAGAAGCTGGCCATCCTGGACACCTACACCAAGGAGCACTCCGCCGAGTACCAGGCCCAGGCCTGGATCGACCTGGCCCGCAAGCTGAACCGCGAGCGCCCGGAGGTCACCGATCCGAAGAACGTGCGCTCGATCGTCATCCACACCTCGCACCACACGCACTACGTGATCGGCTCCGGGGCCAACGACCCGCAGAAGTACGATCCGCAGGCCTCCCGCGAGACCCTGGACCACTCGATCCCCTACATCTTCACGGTGGCCCTGCAGGACGGCTCCTGGCACCACGTGGACTCCTACGCGCCGGAGCGGGCCGCCCGCCCGGACACGGTGGAGCTGTGGCACAAGGTGACCACCGAGGAGGATGCCGAGTGGACCCGCCGGTACCACTCCCTGGACATCTCCGAGAAGGCGTTCGGCGGACGCGTGGTCATCACCCTGGAGGACGGGACCACCGTCACCGATGAGATCGCCGTGGCCGACGCCCACCCGCTGGGCGCCCGCCCGTTCGCCCGTGAGCAGTACATCCACAAGTTCCGCACCCTGGCCGAGGGCCTGGTCGCCGAGCAGGAGATCGAGCGCTTCCTGGACGCCGCCCAGCGCACCTCATCCCTGGGCGCCGGCGAGCTGGACCAGCTGAACATCACCGCCACCGACGGCGTGATCGATCTGAGCGCTGCTCCGGAGGGACTGTTCTGATGCTGTACGCCACCCACACCGCCGCGCAGAAGCGCGTGCGCCTGCGCGAGCTGCTCACCCCGGGGGCGGCCCAGCCCTTCCCCGGGGCGTTCACCCCGCTGACGGCCAAGCTGATCCAGGACAAGGGCTTCCCCGGGGTGTACATCTCCGGTGCCGTGCTGGCCAATGAGCTGGGCCTTCCCGACGTCGGCCTGACCTCCCTGAGTGAGGTCGCCGCCCGCGGTGGTCAGATCGCGCGCATGACGGATCTGCCCTGCCTGATCGATGCCGACACCGGCTTCGGCGAGCCGATGAACGTGGCCCGCACCATCCAGGAGCTCGAGGACGCCGGCCTGGCCGGCTGCCACATCGAGGACCAGTTCAACCCCAAGCGGTGCGGACACCTGGACGGGAAGAACATGGTGGACATCGACACGGCGGTCAAGCGCATCCGCGCCGCGGTGGACGGTCGCCGGGACCCGAACTTCCTGATCATGGCCCGCACGGACCTGCGGGCCGTGGAGGGGCTGGATGCGGCGATCGACCGCATGCGGACCCTGGTGGAGGCGGGCGCGGACGCCGTGTTCCCGGAGGCGCTGAAGGACCTGTCCGAGTTCGAGGCCGTGTGCCAGGCCATGGAGCCGCTCGGGGTGCCGGTGCTGGCCAATATGACCGAGTTCGGCAAGTCTGAGCTGTTCACCCGGGAGCAGCTGGCCGAGGCGGGTGTGGCCGTGGTGATCTACCCGGTCACCCTGCTGCGCGCGGCCATGGGCGCTGCTGAGCGGGTGCTGGACACCATCCAGGCCGAGGGGACCCAGCAGTCGCAGGTGGAGCACATGCAGACTCGCGCTCGGCTGTACGAGCTGGTGGACTATGAGGCCTACAACCGCTTCGACACCGGCATCTACAACTTCCAGGTGCCCACGCTGGACATCGACTCCAACCGCGCGAACCTCTGAAGGAGGACCCAGTGACTGAGACTGAGATCAAGAAGGGGCTGGCCGGGGTCGTCGTCGACTACACCGCCGTCTCCAAGGTCAACCCGGAGACCAACTCCCTGCTCTACCGCGGCTATCCGGTGCAGGAGCTGGCGGCCACCCAGCCGTTCGAGGCCGTGGCCTACCTGCTCTGGAACGGGGAGCTGCCCACCCAGGGACAGCTGGCCGAGTACACCGCCCACGAACGCTCCCACCGCGCCCTGGATCCGAAGGTGAAGGACACCCTGGACGCGCTGCCCGTGGACTGCCATCCCATGGACTCGGTCCGCACGGCCGTGTCCATCCTGGGCGCGGCCCACCCGCAGGCTGAGGACTCCTCACCGGAGGCCGAGCTGGAGAAGGCCCGCACCCTGTTCGCCCAGCTGCCGGCCGTGGTGGCCTACGAGCAGCGCCGCCGCACCGCTGGCGGTCCGACCGAGCCGATCGAACCGCGCGAGGATCTGGACTACTCCCAGAACTTCCTGTGGATGACCTTCGGGGAGGAGGCCGCTCCGGAGGTCGTGGACGCCTTCCGCGTCTCGATGGTCCTCTATGCCGAGCACTCCTTCAACGCCTCCACCTTCACCGCCCGTGTGATCACCTCCACGCTCTCGGATCTGCACTCGGCGGTCACCGGTGCGATCGGCGCGCTGAAGGGGCCGCTGCACGGTGGCGCCAACGAGGCGGTGATGCACACCTTCGACGAGATCGGGATCCGCCCGGATGAGTCGGAGCAGGACGCCAAGGACCGGGCCCAGGCCTGGATGGAGGATGCCCTGGCGCAGAAGAAGAAGGTCATGGGCTTCGGCCATCGGGTCTACAAGCACGGCGACTCCCGGGTGCCGACCATGAAGAAGGCGCTGGACGCGATGATCGAGCACTTCGGCCGGCACGAGATCCTGGGTCTGTACAACGGCCTGGAGCAGGCCATGGACGAGGCCAAGCAGATCAAGCCGAATCTGGACTATCCGGCCGGGCCCACCTACCACCTGATGGGCTTCGACACCGAGCTGTTCACCCCGCTGTTCATCGCCGCCCGGGTCACCGGCTGGACCGCCCACGTGGTGGAGCAGCGTGCGGCTAACTCCTTGATCCGCCCGCTCTCGGAGTACAACGGCCCGGAGGAGCGTCACGTCCCCGGTGCCTGAGCCTTCCCCCGCGGTACCGGGTCCCCCGGCACCACCACCACATTCCCGACGTCGGCCCCGTCACCTTCTGCACAAAAGGTGACGGGGCCGACGTGGTGTGAGGTTACGACGTGAAATGTGTGGTGGCCGCTTCCTCGAGCCAAACCTCGACGTCCTGCGGCGTGGGAAGGGTCTCGAGAAGCTCCGCCCACAGCTGCCACGACGGGCTGGACACCAGGGTGTGCCGGTTCGCACGAAAGGACCGAGGCTCTTCCACATGGACCAGCAGGCCCTGTGGCGAGTCCAGATACCAGGTGCCCGTCTCCTTCAGACCGTCGACCCCGTTGAATTGGGCGGCCACCGTCACTTGCCGATAGGTGCCCGTGCGGATGTCATCAGCCAGCTCCGGCCAGGACGCTTCCAGGTCGTGCGCGAGAGCGCGACGAGCCGCCTCCCCGTCAGGTGCCTGTGAGTCCTCCAGGGCAAACCCCTGCATGACCTCTCGAGATGGCTTGAGCCGGACGGGCGCACTCGGTTCAGGCCGCGGCCCTAGACCGGTGGCGTCGAGCAGGAAGCGATACAGACCGCCGGCCCCTTCTAAGTGCAGGCGATAGCCCTGAAGAATCGGCTCTGCCGTCGTCATGCCGTAGTGGCTCCACCACACAAAGCTGGCACGTACCGGGTCGGGGCCCGGTCCGTCCAAGAGCTTGCCGGAGCGAGGACTGTCGGCCACCTCGGAGAGAGTGATGACCGCCATCCCCTGCGCGTCAACGAGGCTGTTGCACAGGTCCTCGTAGCCTGCGCGGGGGCGCCCCTGGTCGATGACAGTGCGGCCGTCTAACGCAATGATGTCCCTGACGGGTTGCGAAGGGTCGCCGTCGAGTGGGCCCAGGGACGCGCCGAGCATCTCAAATGCTTCGACGCTGAGTTCCAGGGTGTGCTGCTGTGAGGTGGTCATTCTGCCTCCGACCAGACGAAGGATTCAGCCATGGCGCGACCGCCGTCGATCCCCCAGGAGAAGTCGGCAACCGGATAGGTGAAGGTCATGCTGATTTCTCGGTTGTCACTGCGGGCGACCCACTGGGACATCATCACGGGCAGGCCGTTCTCGCCGGTGTAGACCGCCATCCGGTGGACACCGTCACGTTCTGGTGTTCCCCATGGTTCCGGCCCCAAGTGGACGAGTCGGTAATCCGCGAGGGATTCGTCCAGGACGGCATCGAGAGACTGCTGTTCCCTGAGGACTGTGTCGGCTGCGTCCTGGTCTGCGGTGATGGCAGCCATCGTCAGTACTAGGTTCGGTTGGAATCCAGCGGTCCACGGGTCTGGGGTGCTGACAATCAGTACCCCAGCGTCAATACCAGAATCGTCGACGTTCCATCCAGCGGGGACCGAGAAGTTCAGCCCCCACGAGGGCACCGTCACGGTGCCAACGTCCGCATGTAGCTCGTTCATGAGGTCTTGCCCTCCCGTCGTTTTTGACGGTTCTTCTGTCGATGTTCACGCATCCACCGAGGCGCCCAGGGGGCGGGTAGAGGTACTCCAAGGGTGCCGACGATGCCCAACAGGAGTAGGACGAACAGCCCCACCGTGACGGTGTCGAAGAGAGCTCCTGGCAGCGGGGCTCCGAATCCCGTGGCTGCCTCGCTGATGCCCACCCACAGCAGCAGGAGCGAGAAGGACGGGATGAGATACAGGAAGATGCGGGATCCGAAGCTCCCGTACCAGGAGGGACCCACAATGCGGGCCTGATAGAACCAGGACCACCAGAGTGCACCGATGGCCGCGATAGCAATCAGCAAGCCGGGAACTGCACCCATGTGTGGTGCTCTCCTTCCGTAGTGTTCATCCGTGGCACGGTCCTCGCACGACCCTATCCGAAGAGCTTTTTCCAGACCTTCTTGCCGCCGTCGGCGACGGCATCGGTCACCGCCTGGGTGGCTTTGCCGATGGGCTCCTTGATCTTGTCACCCAGCCACTTTCCGGCCTCGGATCCGGCGACACCTCCGATGATGCCGCCGGCGATTCCGCCGATGACGGTTCCTACGCCGGGCACCACCGAGCCAATGGACGCACCGAGCGCTGCGCCAGCCAAGGCGCCGCCACCGACCGTAACACCCACGGCACCGGTACGGCCCACACGTTCTGCGGTACGCATCTCGGGATGGTTCTGCTGGTCCTGGCTCCACTGATCGGCACCAGATCCGATTCCGGAAATGATCGCGCCCACCGGGCCAGCCACACGGCCAACACGCCCCCAGCGGGCATACCGCCCTGCCTGGTGAGGCTTCGCTTGGTAGTTGCCCGGGTGCGACCGTGCCGCCATGCGTCCCAGGACGGTCGATCCGGGCAGTGAGGCCTTCACATACCGTCCGCCATGGGTCACCGCTCGTGCGTCCCAACCGAACACCCGTTTGACGATGCCGGCTCCCGGCCCTGTCTTGCTCGACCACTGTCCCATACGGGGCATCCAATTCTGGCGCGGGGCGAAGCGACCGGCCCGGTGCTGGGCGATGGTGGCATAGGTCGATACTCCGGTCACTGCATGGTTCACGCCCCATAGGCTCCAGGCCAAGGCCGGATGCACATCGTCGGAAGGTGTCACACCGAATGCATCGAGGAATGTTGCCGGCGTTGAACTCCATCCGGCGACCTCACGTACCTCGCGGGCACCATTCAGGTGCAGTGGGTACGTCAGTCCACGGACTGGATCGTCCGGGGCTGAGATGGCACCGAGCGACGCGGTGCAGGTGTTCTGCGCAGTGTCCTTGGCTTCGGCCAGCGCCCGGCAGCGAGACTGAAGTTCGCTGATGGCCTCTTCTTTGCCGCTGGGGTCATCCGCATACGTGGTTTCCGCAGTGCTCAGAAAGGTGTCAATGTCTGAGACCAGCGTCGATCGGGTCGAGGCGAGAGTTTCCAGATCATCGGCATAGCTGGTGAGTGCCTTCTTCGCCGCGTCGGCTGCGGTGACGAGGTCTGCGGCCAGCTCCTGAGGAGACTGCATCGCCTGATGCACAGTCTGCTCATCGGCTCCGTGATAGCTGGTCTGCAGATTTGACCATGTGTTGGACATGGTCTCCATGGTCGTCTCCACGGCTGAGTACTTCGTCGCCATGGTCGTTGCCGCGGTGCGGATGCTCTCTGGATCGTCGAGGTCGACGACAGTGAATCGGGGATCGCTCACAGCCCCTCCTGGGTCCGGGGATCTTCACGTTCGGCACGGGAGAGCATCTCTTCATCTCCGTCGCGATAGACGGTCAGGGCTTCACCGGTTGCGGAGATGTTGTGTCCTGTCGTGGAGCTCACCACCTCGTCGAATCGGTAGAGCACTTCACCGCGTAGCGACAGTAGTGCGCCAGACACCGCGTCGCTATGCGAGAGCACAGCATCGATGTCGACGGCGGCCTCGTGGCCCCCTTGAAATGCCGAGCGCAGATCGTCGGTTACACCCGAAGCTGATTCAACCGTTGAGTTGGCTGAGTCCAGGTCTAACTCGTACCCCATATCTCCCCTGAATGGTGTCGAAAACAGTGTCTGTGGATCTCACAGCATCAATAACGGGCGTTTTTCGCCTCTACCACCCTAAGGACCTGAACAATCGCAAGGCGAATTCATGGATGGATAGTTCTCCCCATGGCCGGACCTTGACGGGACAGACACGCTCGAAAATTCGGCACCGCAGAGATCCGCAGATCTCTACCGAGCCGCTACGCACAGAGCGCCGGGGCACTCAGTATGCGCGATCAGTCTTCCCGTGGTGCTCAGTCTCGGTCGACCTCCATGGAGTTCAGCAGATCACGCACCTGCTGGTACTCATCAGTCTCGATCATCGCCCGCAGTGCGGCTTCCCCACTCTGCCCGGTCAGCTCCTCGGCCTGAGACAGGGACACGCTGGAACTGATGAAGTTGGCCGCCACAACGCCTTCCATCTCGGGGTCCTGCACCGAGTAGTTCCATGCCGACCAGACGTCCTCATCCTCGGCCAACGGGTCCACCCCCTCCGGGACGCTCACCAGCTGGATCATGATCGCGATCTCATCATCCGGGGTCAGTCCCGGCATGTCCGAGCTAGGCTCCACCATGTAGGCCCGGTACCAGACCGAATCGGTGTTCATTCCGCGGTGGAGCTCGGGCAGTTCCTCGGAGTCCAGCAGCTCGACGATACCCGGCTTGGGCCCATCCCCGTCGGTCGGTCCCACGCCGAGGGTGGCGCCGGCCTCGATCGGGTTGGTCTCGGAGGAGAACTTCAGGGTCTCGTAGGGGTACCCGGCGTAGTCCATGCTCTCTTCGGAGTAGTCCGAGGAGACCGCCGACCACCCAGTCGGCAACGTCCAAGAGAAGACCCCGCCCTCGGAGACGTAGGTCTCTCCCCCGGCACCGGGTTCACTGGCGGACTCCGACGGCTCAGCCGTGGCAGACTCGCTCGGCTCAGTGCTCTGGCTCGGTTCGACGCTCTCACTGGGACTCTCGCTCGCGCTCGGCGTCGCCGATGCCGATGCGCTCTCACTGACCGACGGCGTCGGGCTGGCACTATCACTGGCGCTGGAACTCACACTCGCCGTCGGAGTGTCACTAGGGTCAGGATCACCGCCGCCGGTACATGCAGTCAGCACCAGCACGGCTGCGGCGCTGAGGCCCAGCACCGTCTGACGTGCCCGGATGGCTCGTCGACTCCCCGGGGCCGTGGGGCGGACGCGGGCAGTGGGAGTTGCTGATGTTGAGGTATCCATGGGGGCGATCCCACCACGGCCGTCCACCCCTGAAAAGGTTTCACAATCTAACGATCCCGTGACCTGAAACGTTACGTGAACACTACAGTTTCAGCTCAGCGCCCGCGGATGCGCCGCCGCATACACCTCGCGCAGGGTGTCAGCGGTGACCAGGGTGTACACCTGGGTGGTGGTGACGGAGGCATGACCCAGCAGCTCCTGCACCACCCGCACATCTGCTCCGCCCTCCAGCAGGTGGGTGGCGAAGGAGTGGCGCAGGGTGTGCGGAGAGACATCGGCCTGGATCCCCGCCCGTTCGGCGGCCTTCTTCAGGATCGTCCACGCCGACTGTCGGGAGAGTCGGCCCCCACGCTGGTTCAGGAACAGGGCCGGCGAACCCGTCCCCTGCCCGGCCAGAGCGGGCCTGCCGCGCACCAGCCAGGCCTCCACCGCGGCGGCCCCGTAGGAGCCCAACGGCACCATCCGCTCCTTGGATCCCTTGCCGAACAGACGCACGACGGCGGGCCCCTCCTCCCCCGTCACCGTCGCCTCCTGCTCGGCCTCGCCGGTGCGCACCGCACCCAGGACGTCGTCCACGTCCAGTCCCACCGCCTCGGAGATGCGTGCACCGGTGGCATAGAGGAACTCCAGCAGCGCCCGGTCACGAAGACCCGCAGGCGTGTCGGTGGGAACGGACTCCAGCAGGGCGGTGATCTGTCCCACCGGCAGTGCCTTGGGCAGCCGCGTTGCGGTGCGAGGTGGGGTGACGTCCTGTGCCGGGTCGGCCTCGGTGAGCCCTTCCAATGCCCAGAACCGGTGCATGCCGCGCACGGCCGCCAGCACCCTGGCCGCGGAGCGCGGGGCCAGCGGATGCCCTCCGTCCTCCCCGGTGCCCAGCGCCTGCAGGAAACCCGTGACATGCTGCCGAGTCGCCTGGTCCGGCGCCTGGACTCCCTGCTGGGCCAGCCAGCCCAGGTAGCGGCTGATGTCCCTGCGGTAGGCCGACAGCGTGTTGGCGGACATGCCCCGTTCCACGGCCAGGTGGTCCAGGTACGCCGTGGCGCGGCGCGTCAGCTGCGGATCAGGCTCGCTCACGCGGGTGATCCGTCCACGGCGCATCGGCCGGCCGCAGGGAGCTGAAGCCGGTGGCGGCCTGGACCTGCGCGGCCAGCACGCCCATGCAGATGGAGGGGTTGTGGACACGCCCGTCCAGCACGGCGCTGACCACCTCATCCAGCGGGACCCAGGCCAGGGGCATCCCGGCCTCTTCGCCCTCACGTGCGTGACGTTCCTGCTCCGGCACCGGGGTCAGGTCCCGGGCCAGGTAGATCCGAATGCCCTCTGAGGAGGAGCCCGGCGTGGTGAAGAAGTCCACCAGGACCTCCCACTGCGCCGCGACCAGGTCCGCCTCCTCTGCGAGCTCGCGCTGCGCGGCCTCCAGCATCGGCTCACCGTCCACGTCCAGCAACCCGGCTGGGATCTCCCACAGCTCCTGCCCCACGGGGTGACGGTACTGCCGAATCACGCAGACCCGTTGGGCCTGATCCAGGGCCACCACGGCCACCGCTCCAGGGTGGCGGATGTACTCCCGCCGCAGCACCGGGGTGTCCGGGGCCATCCGAAACGCATCCCGGGTGACGTCCCAGACCATGCCGTCGAAGACGGTCTCGCGCCCCTCCACCTCCCGTGAGGTGGGCACATCGGCCAGGGGTCCGTCGTCGTGAACCTGGTAGCTGGTCATGATGCTGCCGCTCAGCCGGAGACCCGCGTGCGCTGATGCTCCAGCCCGGCGGCCACCAGGCCGGCGAACAGCGGATGGGGGCGCGTGGGTCGGGACTTGAACTCCGGGTGGGCCTGCGTGGAGACGTAGTACGGGTGCTGCTCCCGCGGCAGTTCGACGAACTCCACCAGGGTCCCGTCCGGTGAGGTGCCGGAGAAGACCAGTCCGGCCGCCTCCAGCTGGGGGCGGTACTGGTTGTTGACCTCGTAGCGGTGCCGGTGCCGCTCGGTGACCTCGGTGCTCCCATAGGCCTCGGCCACGACGCTTCCGGCGGTCAGCGCCGCAGGGTACGAGCCCAGGCGCATGGTGCCGCCCAGATCGCCGGCGCCGGCCACGATCTCCTTCTGCTCGGCCATCGTGGCGATCACCGGGTGGGCGGTGTCCGGGTCGAACTCGGTGGAGCCGGCCTCGGCCAGCCCGGCCACGTTGCGGGCGTACTCCATCACCATGCACTGCAGTCCCAGGCACAGGCCCAGGGTGGGGATGCCGTTCTCACGGGCATGGCGCAGGGCCCCGAGCTTGCCCTCCAGCCCGCGCACGCCGAACCCGCCGGGCACGCAGATGGCGTCCACACCGGTCAGGGCCTGAGCGGCGCCCTCCGGGGTTGAACAGTCATCGGAGGGGACCCAACGGATGGCCACGCGGGCGCGGTGGGCGAACCCGCCGGCGCGCAGGGCCTCCGTGACGGAGAGGTAGGCGTCCGGAAGGTCGATGTACTTGCCCACCAGGGCGATCTCCAGCTGGTGTTCGGGCTGGTGGACGGCCTCCAGCAGTGCCTCCCACACACTCCAGTCCACGTCCTTGAACTTCAGGTCCAGGGACTGCACCACGTAGGCGTCCAGTCCCTGGGCGTGGATGGTCTGGGGGATGTCGTAGATGGACGGAGCGTCAGCACAGTTGATGACCGCGTCCGTGTCCACATCGCACATCCGGGCAATCTTGTCCCGCACGTCCTGCGGGACCTGACGGTCCGACCGGATCACGATCGCATCGGGCTGGATGCCGATCGAGCGCAGCATGGCCACCGAGTGCTGGGTCGGCTTGGTCTTGAGCTCGTGGGAGGGCCCGATGTACGGGACCAGGGAGACGTGCAGGAAGAACACGTTGTCCCGTCCGATGTCCTGCCGGACCTGGCGGGCGGCCTCCAGGAAGGGCTGGGACTCGATGTCGCCGACGGTTCCGCCGATCTCGGTGATGATCACGTCAGGGGCCTGCTCGGCACCGGCTGGCAGGCGCATTCGCCGCTTGATCTCATCGGTGATGTGCGGGATGACCTGGACGGTGTCCCCCAGGTAGTCGCCGCGACGCTCCCGTTCGATCACGGAGGAGTACACCTGTCCGGTGGTGACGTTGTTCATCCCATCCAGGTCTTCGTCCAGGAAGCGCTCGTAGTGCCCGATGTCCAGGTCCGTCTCGGCACCGTCCTCGGTCACGAACACCTCGCCGTGCTGGAAGGGGTTCATGGTGCCCGGATCCACGTTCAGGTAGGGATCGAGCTTCTGCATGGTGACAGAGAGACCTCTGGCCCTCAGCAGATGTCCCAGGGAGGAGGCCGTGAGCCCCTTGCCGAGAGAGGAGGCGACGCCGCCGGTCACGAAGATGTGCCGGGTCGCGTGGGGGGTCTTCTGGAATCTCGATGTAGGTTGCACCACGGAATTCGATCATATCACCGTGGATCAGACCACACTGTGCTCCAGCAGCTCCCGGGCGTGGTCGCGGGCCGTCTCCGACCCGGCGTGTCCGGCCAGCATCCGGGCCAGCTCCTCCACCCGGTCCTCGCCGGTCAGGTGCAGCACCCCGGAGGTGGTCACCCCGGCGTCCGCGTCCGAGGCCTTGGTGACCCGCAGGTGCCGATCTGCGAACGCGGCGACCTGGGGCAGGTGAGTCACCACGATCACCTGCACATGCTGGGCCAGCCGAGCCAGGCGTCGTCCGATCTGCACGGCGGCCTCACCGCCGACGCCGGCATCCACCTCGTCGAACACGAAGGTGGGAACGGGGTCGGTCTCAGCCAATACGACCTCCAGGGCCAGCATCACTCGGGAGAGCTCACCGCCAGAGGCCCCCTTGCCCAACGGGCGCGGATCCGATCCGGCGTGAGGCTGCAGCAGCAGGGCGATCTCATCGGCACCGTGCGGTCCGCACTCGGAAACCGGCTGGACACGGGCGTGGAAGGTGGCGTCCGGCATGGAGAGGGCGTGCAGCTCCTCGGTGACGGCGCCGGAGAGCCGTTCAGCCGCGGCGGCGCGCAGGGCCGAGAGTTCGTCGGCACCGGCCCGGACCTGTTCCTGGAGCCGTTCGACCTGCACGGTCAACTCTTCGATCCGGCTGGTGTCCCCCTGCAGCTCCTCCAGGCGCGGACGGTGCTGCTCCGCCCAGTCCAACACGTCCTGCAGCTCCGGGCCGTACAGGCGCATGAGCCGGTTCAGCTCCGCCAGGCGAGACTGTGCGGTGTCCAGGGCAGACGCGGCGTCATCGTCCAGACGCGCGGCGAACCCGGCGAGTTCGGCGGAGATGTCGGCCAGGATGATCCCGGCCTCGGCCAGCCGCCCGGCCAGGGCCATCAGCTCGGGATCGTCCCCGGGAGCCTGCAGCAGCAGCTGACGGGCCTGCTCCACCAGGACCTCTGCGGCCGGGGTGTCGAAGGTGTCTGCCGCATCAGCTCCGGAGAGGTGTGCATGGGCGCCGCCGCTGGCCGCACGCAGCTCCTCCACGTTCTCCAGGCGCTGGATCAGAGCGCGCACCTGCTCGTCCTCCCCAGCCTGGACCTCAGCGACGTCGATCTCCTCGAGCGCCCGCTGCAGGTTCTCGGCCTCCCGGGCTCGGTCCTGCTCGTGGGCCGTGATCTCCTCCAGCTCCGACCTCGCGTCCTGCCATGACTGGAAGTCCTGCCGGTACCGGTCCATCACGGCGGCCAGCGGCGCCCCGGCGAAGGCGTCCACCGCATGCCGCTGGGCTGCGGGCGACTTCAGGCGCAGCTGGTCGGTCTGCCCGTGCACGGCCACCAGGTGCTCGCCCAGATCGGACAGCAGCGCCACGGGAACCCCGCGCCCACCAGCCGAAGCACGTGAGCGCGAGGACGAGCCTGCCGCACCCACCGTGCGTGAGACCACCAAGGCGACCTTCTGCTCGTCGGTGGCGGGGCCGTCGTCGGGCTCGGTGTCCAGGACGGCGCCGGCCTCCTCGGCCAGGGGAATTGCACCGTTGTCCGGGGACACGGCAAAGCCGGCCTCCACCACGGCATGCGGGTCTCCGTGCCGCACGGCCCCGGCGTCGGCACGGGCGCCCAACAGCAGGTTCATGGCCGTGACCACCATGGTCTTGCCCGCTCCGGTCTCACCGGTGACCACCGTGAAGCCGGGGTCCAGGTCCACGGACGCCTCGGCGATCACCCCGAGCCCGGTGATGGAGAGGTACTCGATCATGACCGGTCCTGCCTGGTTCCGGCGGACCCGGTGTCCTCCCGGGTGACGACGGGCAGTGCACGGGTGGCCGGCGGCACCACGCCAGGGCGCGGGGCCAGATGGTGAGGTTCGACGACGGCCACACCGGCGGATGCCCCGGCCTCCTGGGCCTGGAGGGCCTCCTGCAGACGGGCCTGCTGCCGGGCGGCTTCCCGGGCGTCGGCTTCGGCACGGTCCGTGGCCGAGACCGGTCCACGCCAGCCCTCGGTGGGCAGGTCGAACTTGCGCACCAGCCGCTCGGTGAACGGGGTCAGGGAGAGCCGGGCCAGCCGGACGGGCGTGGGCGACTGCGTCACCTGCACCCGGGCCCCTGGCGGGAGGTCCACGGTGCGTCGGCCGTCACACCAGAGCACGCCGGGCTCGTTGGTGCGCGGTAGCACCTCCACCGAGAGCACGCTGCGCGGGGACACCACCAGCGGCCGGGAGAACAGGGCGTGCGCACTGATGGGGACCATGAGCAGGGCCTGCACGTCCGGCCAGACCACGGGGCCGCCGGCAGAGAACGCGTAGGCGGTGGAGCCGGTGGGCGTGGCCATGACCACGCCGTCACAGCCGAAGGAGGAGATCGGTCGACCGTCCACCGAGGTGACGACCTCCAGCATGCGCTCCCGGTTGGATTTCTCCACAGAGGCCTCGTTCAGCGCCCAGGTCTGGGCCACCAGGGCATCCTCGGCGAAGACCTTGACGTCGATCGCCAGGCGCTCTTCCACGGAGTAGTCCTGATCGGCGATCGCCTGCACGGTGCGGTGCAGGTCCGTGCGTTCGGACTCGGCCAGGAAACCGACGTGGCCCAGGTTCACAGCCAGCAGCGGGACGGTGGTCTCCCGGACCAGTTCGGCCGCCCGCAGCACCGAGCCGTCTCCGCCCAGCACCACGCCCAGGTCGACGTCCTCGAGCTCGCAGTCGGTCCCCAGTGTCTGGGCGATCATCCCCTCATGGGCCACATCACCGGCGGCCACCACAGCCTCGAGGGACTCGACATCACTGGCCAGCATGACCGGGGTCAGCCCTGCCTGCTGCAGCATCACGCTCGTGGTGAGCGCTGCCCGAATGGCGTCGGCCCGGCCGGTGTGGGCGAGCACAAGGATCCGACGTGGCATGGTGGCGGTGGTCCGTCCGTTGGGGGAAGTCATCCTGTCCAGGATAGCCACGGCCACGGACACGCTCAGGCCCAGTTCACAGTCTGTCTGTCCACCCAGTCCTCCGCATCTGCGGCGGGGGTCGGCCGCATCGGACTGCGCAGCCACAGGAAGAACTCCACGTTGCCGTCCTGTCCGGGCAACGGGGACCGGGCCAGTCCGTGAGGTTCCAGACCGGCCTGCACCGCGGAGTCCACCACGCCGACCACCGCGGTGCGACGCTGTGCGGCCTCGCGCACCACGCCGCCCTTGGGCAGGGCGGTCCGGCCGACCTCGAACTGCGGTTTGACCATCAGCACCAGGTCGGCACCGGGCCGGCACATGCCCGCCAACGGCTCCATGACCAGTCGCAGAGAGATGAAGGACAGGTCCGAGACCACCACATCCACCGGTCCGCCCACCAGGTCAGGGGTGATGTCGCGGATGTTCAGTCCCTCATGGACCTGCACACGAGGGTCGTCTCGCAGCCGCGGCACCAGCTGGTCGTGCCCCACGTCCACCGCCACCACGGACGCAGCACCGGAGCGCAGCAGCACATCGGTGAAGCCTCCGGTGGAGGCCCCTGCGTCCAGGCATCTCTTCCCCTCCGTCCCGACGACGGAGAAGACCTCCAGCGCACCGGCCAGCTTGTGTCCGGCGCGGGACGCATAACGAGGGCCGGTCTCAGCCAGCTCCAGACGGTCGGATCCGAGGACCTTCTGCGCCGCCTTCTGAGCGGTTCGTCCGTTGACCAGCACCGATCCTCCGGCGATCAGGGTGGCGGCATCCGTCCGGGAGCGAGCCAGCCCTCGGCGTGTCAGCTCGACGTCCAATCGGGAACCAGACGCTGTCACGGCTGTCCTGGCAGACGCGGCTGGTCTCTGGTCAAGCCGGTCAGCTCGTCCAGGGCGTCGCGGAATGCACTGAGCTCGTCCTCGGGTGCGGATCGATCCTGGGACCAGAGCCGGTGCAGCACCGCGTCGGCGTCGGGGTCGCCGGTGTCCAAGGGCGGCCGCTGTGGATCCTCGTGACCCAGATCCAATCTCTCGGTCTCATCAGACGCACCGGGGTGACGAGGGTGGTCGCTCATGACCGTTCCCCGAGCAGCTCATCCAGCGACTGGACGATCACCTGGGGGCGCTGGTCCTGAGGTACCGCTGCAGCGCTCTCTCTGGAGTCGACGCCGGTCAGCACCAGGGCAGTGGTGAATCCAGCCCTGTTCCCGCCCAGGATGTCCGTGTCCAACCGGTCTCCCACCACCAGGGGCCGCTGTGCCCCGAGCTGTTCGGCAGCCCACTGGAACAGCAGGGGCTGCGGCTTTCCTGCGGCGGGGGGAATCACGCCGGTGGCCTGCGAGACGGCCTGGACCAGGGAGCCGTTGCCGGGCGCTATCCCCTCGGCGCGAGGAATGGTCAGGTCGGTGTTCGTCGCCACCCAGACTGCACCTGCCTGGATCGCATAGGCAGCCTGAGCCAGATCGGCCCAGCCCACGGACGGATCGAACCCCTGGATGACCGCTGCAGGCTGCTCGTCGGCCCTGCTGACCACCCGGAACCCGGCTTCGCTGACCAGACCCCGCAGGTAGTCCGAACCGATCACCAGGACAGCGCTGCCCGGTGGGAGCTCCATGCCCTGCAGCAGGCGAACACCAGCTGCCGCAGCACCGAAGATCTGCTCGGCTGTGGCCGTGATGCCCAGCTCGGCCAGATGCTCGGCGACGCTCTGCGGGGACCGTGACGCATTGTTCGTCACGAAGGCCACCGGCACACCGCGTTCCGTCAGCTCATGGAGTGTCTCGACCGCGCCGGCGATCGCACCGGCACCGGCATAGACGACGCCGTCCAGATCGCACAGGAGAGCATCGTGACCGGAGAAGAAGCTCGCCTCCACTGCTCAGTCCCTCGTGGTCCGGCGGCTCTCCGGACGGCGGTCCCGGTCTGCACCCCTGCCGTGATCTCGAGCGCCCCGACCTGGGGGCACCACATCCTTGGCACGAGGCCGGCGGGTCTCTGCCTCATCGTCCAGGCCGAAGTCGATGATCTCGGGCTCTTCGAATGCGCCGACTCCCAGGGCCTCCTCGGCCACCGCGGCCCTCCGGTTCCACAGCTTCGCCTCATCGTCTCGCCCGGCAGCCTCCAGCGCATCGGCATAGGCGTGGAAGAGCCGCGGGCTGTACGAGAATCCGCGGCGGGGATTCAACTCCGGGATCTCCAGAGCCGCTACTGCCTTCTCCGGATGCCCCAGGTCCTGGTGGATGCCGGAGATCACCATGGCCAACTCCACCCGAATCGGCTTCTCCAGCGAGCTGGGGTCCACCTCGGCGGCCAGCTCCAAGGCCTTCTGATGGCGGCCGAGGGCACGCTCGCTGTCCACCATGAGCGGCAGATGGGTGTTGTCCCCGGTGATCCGACGATAGGTGCGGAACTCTCGCAGCGCCTCGGCATACTCCCCGGCGGCGTAGGCGGTGATCCCCACGGCTTCGCGCACACATCCCAGCCGGCCGCCACGGCGGCTCGCGGCCAGGGCGTGCTCGAACGCCAGCTCAGGGTCGATGTCCAACAGCCGCCCCGCCATCACCAGGTGACGAGCGACCCAAGGGCGATTGCGCTCATCCAGTGACTCCAGCTCTCGCGTGGTCCCCCGGTGCAGCTCCTTGCCGGTGACATCCTCATGGATCTCCGGGGACTTGGCCCGGTCTGGGCGATTGGCGCTGCGAAGATCACTGGGGTTGTGCGTGCGCTCACGCGGCGCACGCTCTTCCCCGTCGCCGCCACGGGGACGCTCACCGAACGAACCACGGGACCCGCGCTGACCACGGCCCTCGTTGCGACCTGCGCTCCTGCCAGTGCGCTCCCCCGCACCGCTGCGCCCAGCAGAGCGGCCCTCGCCTCGCGTCCACTCCCGGTCGCCTCGTCCGCCGTCGGTCCCCCGTGCCGGGGCTCCCTGCCGGCGCCCCTTCGCTGAACCCGACGCGCCTACCTGGGAATCTCGACCTCGGTCCTGCCCGCTGCGTCGCGCGGGGCGATCCTGGCTGGAAGCGGAGCGATCGAATCGATCAGTCATGGCACTCTGTTCCTCTGTCGCTGGGCGTCGTCTGTGCTGCTGCCCCGGGGTGTCCGGTGCGCCGCAGAGCGTCCCAAGACTACCGGACCGGCCCGCGGACAGTCCTCCGGGCTGATCCGGGTGTACGTGGCTGTTAACGTGCTCGGGCCCCACCGTGTGGTGGGGCCCGAGTCTTTGAAAGTAGTGTCCGGCGGCGTCCTACTCTCCCACACACTCCCGTGTGCAGTACCATCGGCGCTGTGGGTCTTAGCTTCCGGGTTCGGAATGGGACCGGGCGTTTCCCCCACGCTATGACCGCCGTAACTCTTTCACCCTGCTGTGGTCCCGGTCAGTGTTCACGGGTTGCTTCGAGGGTGGCTTGTTACACCATTATTCATTTGCTCCCCCAGTGCGCAGCCCGTAGAGCTGCTGTTGTTAGGGGGTGGGTTGTTGGGTGTCAACCGCATAGTGGACGCGCACATCAATTGGTCCCCACCCCCTGGGGGGGTGGGTGTGTGTGTAAGTTATCGGCCTATTAGTACCGGTCGGCTTCACAAGTCTTTAGTCCTTGCTTCCACGTCCGGCCTATCAACCCAGTGTTCTG